>NZ_NBOB01000039.1:0-1432 GCF_002213185.1 Thioclava sp. JM3 | reverse complement strand
GCCGTGCTCAACGGCTATACGGCGCTCGGCATACCCGTCACGGAACTCGTGGGATAATTCTGTCCGGGGAAAGGGGAGCCTCGGCCATCACCCGATTTGTGCAACAGAGCCGCCGCGACCATGTCGAGCAACTCGCTGACATCCTCACCCACCACGCGAAGGTCGCCACCACAGTCGGGACAACAGGAGCCGGGATCGAGTTCGCGTCGTTCGCGAGGTGTCGTGTCCGAGACGCGCGGGCGTCGACGAGGCTTGATCTCAGCGGCATCGATCGCCGCAGGCACCTCCTCCTCGACTGACCCATCACGCTTCTCGGCAACTGCGACCAGCAGGTCTTCGAGCGCCAGTTCGAGCTGCGCGATCTCACGCTCAATCTTTTCCGAGGACTTTCCGAAGGCCTGTTTCTGGAGCTTGGCGATCCGCAAGCGCAGAGCCTGAACCAACTGCTCGTGGGCCTGAAGCGTGGCCGACATGCGTGCATTCTCCGCCTGAAGTGCGGCGATCATCGCCTTCAGGACCGCAGGATCATCAGAGAGAAAGTGAGCATCATCGGACATGCCGACTGATACCATGCACAGGTCGAAATGGCCAATAAAACAAGTGGATTCAGGTGGATAATCTGCCCGACCCGCGCGGGTGGTGCGCCCCAGTCCGGGCGCCTCCAATCGATCCCTTCCCAGAGCATCGCCAGCTGGGCGGAGGTCAGCCGCGCGGCCCCGGCCTTGGTGTTCGGCCAAGGAAACCGTCCGCGCTCGAGGACCTTGTAATAGAGGCAGAAGCCTTGGCCATCCCAGTAGAGCAGCTTCAGCCGATCCCCCTTTCGACCGCGGAACGCGAAGACCGCGCCGCTGGTGGGTTTCTGGCGCAGCACTTCCTGGGCCAGGGCTGAGAGCCCGGCAATTCCTTTCCGCATGTCGGTCGCGCCGCACGCCAGGTAGACCCGGACCCCGGTGCCTGGGCCGATCATGCCGCTTCCACCGCGCGGATCAGCCCGGTCAGCGCCTCACCATCCATGCTGCTGTCGAAACGGAGGCAGCGACCGTTCCCCAAACGCAGCTCGACAACAACCGGGCGAGCGGGTGGGGAGTGGGCCGGTTCGGATTGGGCACCGAAATCAAGAGGCAGAAAGACTGCTCCCCGATCCGGCGACCAAAGGCCCTTCTTCTTCAGGTCCCGGCGCCAGCCGTAGATTTGCGAGCGTGTGAGCTCATGTCGCTGAGCAACTTGCGTAACCGAAGCGCCGCCAACACCCACTTCCAGCAAGATCTCGAGCTTCTCCTCGTCGCTCCAACGACGGCGCCGTTCGACACCCAGAACCTCACCCAACATAGCGCCTCCCGATAAGACACATGGTGTGATTGCGGCTTCGTCAAGTGCGGATCGCGACGTCCGTCCGGGTCATGGTTCTCTCCGAGGTCGCAGCCTTTGCGCC
>NZ_NBOB01000038.1:0-1436 GCF_002213185.1 Thioclava sp. JM3 | reverse complement strand
ATATTCTGGCAATCGACCAAGGCACCACGTCGTCGCGGGCGATCGTTTTTGACGGCGCGCTGCGCCCGGTGGCGAGCGCGCAGCAGGAATTCACGCAGCATTTCCCGCGTTCGGGCTGGGTGGAGCACGATGCCGAGGAAATCTGGGAGAGCGTGCTGACGACCGTGCGCGGCGCCATCGAGAAGGCCGGGGTGACCGCGGCGGACATCTCCGGCATCGGCATCACCAACCAGCGCGAGACGACGCTGGTCTGGGACCGCGAGAGCGGCAAGCCGATCCATAACGCCATTGTCTGGCAGGACCGCCGCACCGCCGAATTCTGCCGCACCCTGCGCGAGGACGGGTTCGAGGAGACCGTGACCGAGCGCACCGGGCTGATCGTCGATCCCTATTTCTCGGCCACGAAACTGCGCTGGCTTCTGGAGAATGTCGACGGCGCGCGGGAGAAGGCCGAGGCGGGCAAGCTCGCCTTCGGGACCATCGACAGCTGGCTGATCTGGAAACTGACGGGCGGCACCTCGCATGTCACTGATGCCACGAATGCCGCGCGCACGATGCTCTACGATATCGCGAAAGGGCGCTGGTCGACGACCATCGCGAAGAAACTCGGCGTGCCGATGGAGATGCTGCCGGAAGTGAAGGATTGCGCGGCGGAGTTCGGTGTCACGCAAGCGGACCTGTTCGGCGCGGAAATCCCGATCCTCGGCGTCGCGGGCGACCAGCAGGCGGCGACGGTTGGGCAGGCCTGCTTCAAGCCGGGGATGCTGAAATCGACCTACGGCACGGGCTGCTTCGCGCTGCTCAATACCGGCGATCAGATGGTGCGCTCGGAGAACCGGCTGCTGACCACCATCGCCTACCAGCTCGACGGCAAAGTGACCTATGCGCTCGAAGGCTCGATCTTCGTCGCGGGGGCGGTGGTGCAATGGCTGCGCGACGGGCTGAAGATCATCGAGGCCGCCGACCAGACGCAGGCGCTGGCCGAGCAGTCCGACCCCGAGCAGGACGTGATCATCGTGCCCGCCTTCACCGGCCTCGGCGCGCCTTACTGGAACCCCGATTGTCGCGGCGCAGTCTTCGGCCTGACCCGCAGCTCCGGCCCGGCAGAGTTCGCCCGCGCGGCCCTGGAATCGGTGGGTTTCCAGACCCGCGATCTCTTGGAGGCGATGCAGGCGGATTGGTCCGACGACGCGCGCCCGACCCTGCGGGTCGATGGCGGCATGACGGCGTCGGATTGGGCGATGCAGTTCCTGTCCGACATCCTCGGTGCACCAGTGGACCGGCCCGAAGTGCTGGAGACAACGGCCCTCGGCGCGGCCTGGCTCGCAGGCTACAGGGCGGGTCTCTACCCCGAGCCGGAAGAGTTCGCCAAAGGCTGGGCGCTCGATCGCAACTTCGCCCCGCAGATGGACGAGGCCACACGCGAAGCCCGCTAC
>NZ_NBOB01000037.1:0-1444 GCF_002213185.1 Thioclava sp. JM3 | reverse complement strand
TGGGAGTGGGCAAAACTTGGGGGTTATGCGGCTGCTCTTTGGTACGCGCCGGTTAGCCGACCGTCGAGAACGGCGGCGCGGACAACAGCAACGCGGTGGGCTCCATCGGGCGACCATCTCATTCGGCGGCGCTTGCCCATGCGGGTGTTCCCGATGTCGTCCACGCAGCCCTCTGCCCGGGATGAAGAGACCGGAAGGCCTCTTCGATGTCGCTGGCCGTAGTTCGTCAGGTTGTCCATGTTGTTCGCAAGGTATGAATAGAGATCTCGGCAACGAGCTTGCACTCTCCGAGCGGCTTCAGTTGCCACACGGTCATCTGTAACCAGCCGGGCGCAATCGACCATCAACCATTGCAGACTGGTCGTGGCCGTTAGAACTTTTCCATGCCAAAGGTACCATCGCAGCGTTTCGGCCGGACGTTTGAACAGCACTGGAATGCCAGAGAAACCCCTGATCTGCAGGAGGCCCTTTACCGCGTTCTCGACATGCTGAATGCGCATCGAAATGTGCCACCAGTCAAGGATGTGGCGGACCTTTCCGCCAACAGCGCCGCGCACGAGATTTGGCAAGGCGGGTTCGCCGTCCGATATCACCGTGACGGTTTTTCCGTGATCCCAACCCAGAGCCCTCAAGTCCTGGCGAAGCTGGCTAGCAGGGGACAGCACCGCCTGTTGCACAAGGCCGAAGCGGCGGCACCTATCGTGGCTCTCGATCTTGCCGACCACAACATCGAGGTGTCGCTTCTGGTATTCCGGCCTGCATCGGATATGCGCGCCATCCAAGAAAACCGTCAACGCAGGTGGATCTTCGACGGCCGCCGCACCCAACGGTTCAGTCTGCTCGATGGCGGCGATGTCCTTGGCGACTTTGCCCAGTCGATTGCGCACTGATGTATTCACCTGCTTCGCGCAAGGCAGGAAGGTTTCCAGGATACGCGCCGCTTCCCGGAAGGAATGACGCGCCCCAAGTTCGGCCTGAAGGCGCCGCAGTTCCGGGGTCGACCGATCCGGAAAAAAGTGAGCGAGAGGCGAAAGCGGTCCGCCCAAGACAACATCGGATTTTGCGTTGCAGGCGCAGCGGCGAATGCGCGGCGCCTTGACCTGGAACCTGCCGAAGAGCGTGTCGAGCACTCGCGACCGATAATCATGTATGGCCCGGACCTCCTCGCAGTCAGGACAGTTCCTGCTGGCTTCGGCAATTTCCTCGATCTGGTCGAGAAGGATCGCATTCTGCAATTGCCCCAGGATCGTCTTCGCATCTTCGAGTAACAACCCGAACCTCTCAGGCTGCGTGCGTCGATACGGGCGGGATAGACGGCCTAGACGATGCCTCTTTGTGGTTCCGTTTTCGAAAGTCGTCTCGACAATAATCCGCACGTCCATAGTAGTTCCTCTCTCAATGAACCACCAGCATACACAGACACCCCCAGGTTTTGCCCACTCCC
>NZ_NBOB01000036.1:0-1537 GCF_002213185.1 Thioclava sp. JM3 | reverse complement strand
GGCCGCATCGACGAACTTCTCCCGTGGAACTTCAAGCCGTCAAGCTGAACCTGAGGTGGGATGCAGCCGCCGCTTACTAAGAAGCTGCACGAAGTCGCCGCGCAGGTGCATGCTGCGATGTGCGGTTGACAACGCATAAACGTAAGCGTTGTCTGAGCGGCAAGTTGTCCGCGCCGGCGCGGACTGCGAGGTGATACCCATCTCAAAATGGGAGTGCGTTTCGCAATGGATGCTCAGACTGCGTTTCTCAGATCGCTGGGAGTTGAGATCTTCGAGAGCGGGCACCGCCGGTGGCCGGAGAAGGTGAAGGCACAGGCTGTCGCGGAGACACTTGAGCCGGGCGCGACGGCCAACGCCGTGGCGGCGCGTTACGGGATGAAGCCGAACCAGTTGTCGGCGTGGCGATGCCTGGCCAAAGAGAGCAAGCTGGTCCTGCCCGCCGCCGAGATGCCGGATGAGCCGACTGCCTTCGCGCCGGTTATCCTGTGCGAGCCGAAGCCCCCGAAGGCGCCGCGGCCCTCGGGGCAGTCGGACGACAGCCTGCGCCACGTCTTCGGTGAAGTGACGGTCGCGCTTTCCGCCGAGACCCCGGCGGTGCGGGTTGCCGAGATCGTCCATGCGCTCGGGGCGTCCTCGTGATGATGCCGTCCCACACCGTCGGTATCCTCGTGGCGACACAGCCGATCGACTTCAGGAAAGGCCACGACGGTCTCGCCGCGCAGGTCACATCGGTCCTGAAGGAGGATCCGTTCACTGGCACCGTGTTTTTGTTCCGGGCGAAGCGTTCAGACAGGCTGAAGATCCTCTTCTGGGACCGCACCGGGCTGGTGATGGCCTACAAGCGGCTCGAGGAGAGTTCCTTCACCTGGCCGGCGGTTCGGGACGGCGTGATGACTTTGAACCGGGCGCAGTCCGAGGCCCTGTTCGCCGGTCTCGAGTGGCGCAAAGTGAAGGTCCTGGAGATCCGTCGCCCGGCTGCGGCAGAGTGAATCAGGCACGAGAAAAGGCGGGCCTTCGAAACGGCTTCGGGGTAGCCTCCGGCCATGCCATCCACCGCGATCATTGACCTGTCCGCAATCCCCGAGGTGCAGCGCGGCGACAGCTTCGCGCTGCGCGAGAATGAGGAGCTCAAAGGTGAGAGGGTCAGCCTCAAGGAGATCATCAAGCGCCTCGAGCATCTGGTCGCCGAACTCAACCAGGCAGTCCACAGTAAACGATCCGAGAAGCTTAGCGAAGATGACCGGCAGCTGGCTTTCGAGGATCTCGAGATTGCGGTCGCCGAAGCCGAGGAGAACTAGGAGACGCAAGCGCCGTCCGAGAGCCGACCCCGGCGTGCAGCCCGGCGCAATCGAGGCCACCTGCCCAAGGACCTGTCGCGCATCGAGCGCGTGATCGAGCCGGACAGCTTGCGATGTCCTTGTGGCTGCGGGGAGATGCACAAGATCGGCGAGGACCGCACAGAGCGACTGGACATCGTGCCCGCCCAGCTGCGCGTGCTCGTCACGGTTCGCCCCAAATACGCCTGCCGCGCCTGCAC
>NZ_NBOB01000035.1:0-1693 GCF_002213185.1 Thioclava sp. JM3 | reverse complement strand
CCCAGATCAGATCGACCATGTGCCAGAACGCGGTCGCATCCTCGATATTTCCCACATGATCGCGCCACGCCACCAGCAGCAACAGGATGACGCCGGCTGCGACATGCGCGGCGTGAAATCCGGTCAGCAGGAAGTAGAAATTGAAGAAAGGATGCGTGTCCCAGACAATGCCTTGCGCGGCCTTGGACGCGAATTCGGCGCCCTTGATCCAGAGAAATGCCGCGCCGAGCAAAGCGGCACACATAAGAGAAACGCGTGCGCCGCCACGCTTGCGCGATTGCCTCAGATTCAACGCCAGGGCGGCGAAAAAGCCGCTCGTCAGCAAGATAATCGTGTTGGTCGCAGCGGCAGTCCGGTCCAGCGCATTCTGCGCCTCGGCAAAGCCCGTCGGATCAGTGATCCGAACGGACAAGAAAACGATCAGCCCCGCCCCGAAAACCAGCAATTCGCTGATAATGAGAACCCACATCAAAAGATCGCCGGGCAAATCGTCCAATGCAGTTTGGGTTTGATCCGTCATTCAGCAAGACCTTTGCAAGAGCCTTCGGCCCGTCACGACTCAATTGGCTTCAACCTTCGTCGCCATGATCTCTCCCTGCACCATTTGAATGCGCATTGTAAATGCCAATTGCCACACACAAGATGACTTGATGCCCTTCTGTCACTTTCACGGTGGAACGAGGGGACATGTGCGGCCACCGGCCGCATGGTCGCACATTTAGTTTGAGCCACAGCAAAGAAGCCCGGTTCTGTCTGTCTGATAAGAGGGCATGGAACACACAGAAACACTTCGGGCCCTTGGCCTCTTCGATGCGCGCGTGCCGCGTTACACGTCCTACCCGACTGCGGCGGCCTTTACGCCCGACACAGGCGCGTCCTTTCAACGCCATGCGCTTGAACGGTTGGACCCGAGCGAGCCTGTGTCGGTCTACATGCACATCCCGTTTTGCGAGCGGCTATGCTGGTTCTGCGCCTGTCACACACAAGGCACGAAAACCCTTGGCCCGGTGGAAAGCTATATCGAGGCGCTCGAGGCAGAGCTCGAAATGGTGCGCGCCATCATACCGAACGGCCTGAAAATGGGCCGCCTTCACTGGGGTGGCGGAACGCCTACCATCCTGCCGCCGGAATTGATACATCGTCTCTCGGAATCGATACGCCGTGTGTTTCCACCAGCTCAGGAATTTGAGTTCTCGGTGGAGATTGACCCGACCATGGTCGATCGCGCGAAGATCGAAGCTCTCGCCTCCGAAGGCATGAACCGCGCGTCGATCGGCATTCAGGATTTCGATCCCGAAGTCCAAAAAGCCATCGGTCGCCTGCAACCGTTCGAAACTACACGCGCGTGCGTCGAAGACTTGCGTGCAGCCGGCATCTCCTCTCTCAACACCGATCTGGTCTATGGCCTCCCGCACCAGAGCCTCGCACGCATCGAAGATACGATCGAAAAGGTTCTCACCTTTACGCCGGACCGCGTTGCGCTCTTTGGTTACGCGCATGTGCCTTGGGTTTCAAAACGGCAAAAGCTGATCGACGAAGACGCGCTGCCGGACGATCTGGCGCGCTACCACCTCGCCACGCGCGCCGGAGAACTGTTTGTCGCGGCTGGCCTCACTGCTATCGGCATCGACCATTTCGCGCGCCCCGGCGACACTCTGACGGCGGCGCTCGAAGCCGGACGGCTGCGTCGCAA
>NZ_NBOB01000034.1:0-1935 GCF_002213185.1 Thioclava sp. JM3 | reverse complement strand
GCGGGGCCGACCGTGACAATGCCGGTCCGTTATCGAAAGATGGTGCGATGAAGATCCTGATTGCCGAAGACGATGCCGAGACCGGCGACTACCTGCGCAAGGGGCTGACCGGTGAAGGTCATGCCGTCGACCTGCTCCGCGACGGGCGCGAAGCGCTGACCCAAGCCACCGCGCAGAGCTACGACCTGTTCATCTTCGACCGGATGATGCCGGGGCTCGATGGGCTGGCCCTGCTCAAGGCGTTGCGCGCCGCGCAGATCGCCACGCCCGCGATTCTGCTCACCGCGATGGGCAGCGTCGAAGATCGCGTCGCCGGGCTGCGCGCAGGGGCCGATGACTACATGGTCAAGCCTTTCGCTTTCGTCGAACTGCTCGCGCGGATCGACACGATCGCGCGCCGCCCTGCCCTCAAGGCAGAGGTGACCGAACTGGTGCAGGGCGATCTGCGCCTCGACCTGCTCGCCCGGGAGGCGTGGCGCGAAGGCCAGTGCATCGAATTGCAGCCGCGGGAATTCATGCTTCTGAAGCACTTCATGGAACGTCCCGGCCGGGTGCAGACCAAGACGATCCTGCTGGAGGCGATCTGGGACATTCATTTCGACCCGAAAAGCAGCGTCGTCGAGACTCATATCAGCCGCCTGCGCGGCAAGATCGACAAGCCTTTCGCGACCCCCTACCTAACGACGCTGCACGGGATCGGTTACGTGTTCGAGGCCTCGTGATGCGCGCGTTCACATGGTCGATGCGCTTCGCCATCGCGATCTCGACGGTCTTCGCTTTTGCCGCACTGGTTGCGGGTGGGGTCTCCTACACGCTGCAATCCAAGGAAATGAGCCGCCGCCTCGAAGGCGAGGTGCGCGCCGATACCGAGGCGCTCGCCATCTCGGCCCGCGGCGCCGACTTGCAGGACCTGAGCGAGCAGATCTCGGCGCGGATGACGACGAGTCGCGACGGCGCGAATATCGTGACCTTCGTGCCGGCCGATGGCTCCGAACCGCTTGGCAATGTTCGCGTCGCAAACCAGTTCGAAGGGGCGCGCCATCTCGAACCGGGGCCCGACGTAACGCTCCTCGATCCGCCCGGCGCGAATGTCCCCGAGGGCTATGTCACCTTCGGGATGCGGCTCCCCTCGGGCTGGCTGATGACGGGGCGCGACGATGCGTGGCTCCGCGAGCAGGGCGAAATCCTCGCCACCAGTTTCGGCTGGGGCCTCGGGCTCGCGCTTCTGCTGTCGATCAGCTTCGCGGTCTTCATCGCGCGCCGCAACGAGGTGCGCATCGACCGGATGGAGCAGGTCCTGCACGCGGTGGGCGAAGGTCGCCACGGGTTACGTATCCGCGACGAAGGCGATGACGACGTGGCGCGTCTTGCGCAAAGCGTGGATCAGGCGCTCGATCAACTGGAGGCGGGGATCGCGTCGATCCGGCAGGTCTCGACCGATGTCGCCCATGACCTGCGCGCGCCGCTCGCCCGACTGCGGCTGCGGCTGGAGCCGGTGGCGCTGGATTCGTCGCTGCCGCTGGCGCAGCGCGGCGAAATCGGAAAAGCGCTGAGCGATCTCGATCAGGTCTCGGAAACCTTCGACGCGATCCTGCGCCTGTCCCGGATGCAAGCCGGAATGGTCGAGATCACGCGCGCCTCGATCGACCTCACGCAGCTCTGTCAGGATGTGGCGGAGATGCTCGGCGCTGGCGCGGAGGATGCAGGGCAGGAACTGGCGCTCGATCTGCCCGACGACGTCCGGATCGAAGGCGACCGCGAGCTTCTGTTCCAGGCGCTCGTGAACCTCGTGGACAACGCGCTTCGCTACAGCCCGTCCCCGGCACGGGTCTCGATCGGCGTGCATGAGACCCGCCATCACATCACATTGAGCGTCACCGATAACGGCCCCGGTATCCCGGATCGAGATCTGGCACGGGTGCGCGAACGTTTCGT
>NZ_NBOB01000033.1:0-2099 GCF_002213185.1 Thioclava sp. JM3 | reverse complement strand
GCCGTGCTCAACGGCTATACGGCGCTCGGCATACCCGTCACGGAACTCGTGGGATAATTCTGTCCGGGGAAAGGGGAACCTCGGCCATCACCCGATTTGTGCAACAGAGCCATGGGCGGACAGGAAACGTTGCGCATGCGTTGGCGACTTGAACCCGCCCATGAGCTTCTCTCTCTTCCGCGTCGGTCGGTGCGAGCCCTCGATCCGGTCGGGGCTGATGTATTACCTGACCGCGCGCGAGCTTGACGAGACGCCTTCGGGCTTCGCCTCCTAGTTCTCGTATGGGGTGATGCTGCTGGGGCTGGTTCTGACGCTGGACGCGATCGCCGCGAACGAGGCGACGTTGCTTTACACCTTCTACGCGCCGATGCCCGCGGATGGGGCCTTCTGTCTCGGGATCGCGCTAATATTCATCGCGAACTGGGGCGTGGGCTATCAGATCCTCGCGATGCGTTGGCGCTGGCACGCGGCCCCTCCGGGCCGGATCACGCCGCTAGTCTCGTGGATGAGCGCGGTCACGATGAGCATGTGGTTCCTGGCCTCGCTCGGCGCGGTCGCGGCGGTGGTGATCTGGCATATTCCCGCCTTTCTGGGCTGGATCGACGGGATGCCGCCCATGATCACCCGCAAGCTGTTCTGGTGGAGCGGTCACCCTATCGTCTATTTCTGGCTGATGCCGGCCTATATCTCGTGGTATGCGCTGATCCCGCGTCAGATCGGCGGAGTGCTGATTTCGGATCCGCTGGCGCGTGTGTCCTTCATCCTGCTGATGCTGTTCTCGCTGCCGGTGGGGACCCGTCACCAACTGATGGATGCGGGGATCCCTGATGTGATGCGCGCCATCGTGATCTTTCTGACCTTCACGGTGATCCTGCCCTCGCTGCTGACCGCCTTCACGGTCGGGGCCTCGTTGGAATATGCTGGGCGGGCGCGGGCTGCTGGGGTGATCCGAGCATCGCGGCGCAGTTGCTGGCGATGTTGCTGTTCATCATCCGCGGGTCGAGCGGGCTGGTGAACGGCAGCAGGGCGTTCAACGCGGTGATCCACAACACGACATGGGTTCGGGCCATTTCCACGCCACGCTGGCCTCGGCCTCGGCGCTGACCTTCTCCGGTATCAGCTTCTGGCTGCTGCCCAACCTGACCGGCAAGCCGCTGGCTTCGCGCAGGGTCGCGCTTTGGGGGACAGGGCTGTGGTCCATGGGGATGTTGATCTTTTCCAACGCGATGATGATCGCCGGCCTGCAAGGCGTGCCGCGCCGCGCCTGGGTGTCGGGGATGACGGCGGGCGGCGGGTATGACAGTTTCTATGCCAATGCGCGCTGGTCGCTGTTCGCGGTCGGCATCGCCGGGGTCATTCTGGCCGTCGCCGCCGTGCTGATCTTCGGTGTGTTCTACGCGACGCAGCTGCGGCAGCGGGCGGTCAATACACCAATCCCCGCGGCGCCCTTCTCGCGCGCGTTTCGTTCGCACGGGTCGGGTTCGATGGTCAGGCTGTTCGACAATCTTCTGCTTTGGTCGATCGTTTCCATCGCGCTGGTCGCGGCGTTTTACGGGCCGGTGCTATGGGCCGAGCGCGTGATGAACGTGCTGTTGTCCGGGCTTCGGGTCTGGTAGCCAACCGGGTCACGGGCGCCCGTTAGAGACAGCCCCACACAAGAACAAAATTCGCCTCCAGGAACATGGGCACGTGCAAGTCGCCCGGTCATGCGCAACGTTTCCGGTCAGCGCACGATCAAATCGCCACCCTGTTCCGTCCCAAACCCACCGTCTTTCAGCCCGTTCCTACAGCCACGCCAGAGCCGATGCCTTCCAGATTTGGATCGAGCATCAATGCGAGCTGGCGGTTTGAAATCAATCCGATACGCCGGTCTTGCGCTCCGCCGAACATACCCTGACAATGCTCATTGAAGAGTACCCATGGCAAAGCCGTCTCATTCGACCCTTCTATCGCTTGCAGCCTCGATCGGCCCGCAGGCCGTTAACATGCCCCCCCTCTCCCCGCCGATCCACCCGAGATGCAACATGAGCCGATCGCGCCATCACAACAAGCACCACTACCGCAGCCTCTTCCTCTCGGATTTTCACCTTGGCTCGCGC
>NZ_NBOB01000032.1:0-2901 GCF_002213185.1 Thioclava sp. JM3 | reverse complement strand
CTGATGGCGACCGGGGCCTGGGCGGAGACGACCGCCTGCCTGATCACGAAGACTGACACCAACCCGTTCTTCGTGAAGATGAAGGAGGGTGCGACGGCGAAAGCCGAGGAGATGGGCATCAAGCTCAACACCTATGCGGGCAAGCTCGACGGCGACGTGGAAAGCCAGGTCGCGGCGGTCGAGAGCTGCATCGCGGCGGGCGCCAAGGGCATCCTGATCACGCCGTCCGACAGCCGCGCGCTGGCGCCGGCGGTGACGAAAGCGCGCGACGCGGGGGCGCTGGTGATCGCGCTCGACACCCCGTTCGAGCCCGCCGACACCGCCGATGCGACCTTCGCCACCGACAACTTCAAGGCGGGCGAGCTGATCGGGCAATGGGCCAATGCGAAGATGGGCGACAAGGCCAAGGACGCGAAGATCGCCTTCCTCGACCTCAACCCGAGCCAGGTCTCGGTCGATTACCTGCGCGATCAGGGTTTCATGAAGGGCTTCGGCATCGACGTCAAAGACCCCAAGAAGATCGGCGACGAAGACGATCCGCGCATCGTCGGCCATGACGTGACCAACGGCAACGAAGAGGGTGGCCGCACGGCGATGGAGAACCTTCTGCAGAAGGATCCGGGCATCAACGTGGTCTACACGATCAACGAGCCCGCCGCCGCCGGCGCCTACGAGGCGTTGAAATCGGTCGGCATGCAGGATCAGGCGATCATCGTCTCGATCGATGGTGGCTGCCCGGGCGTGCAGAACGTCAAGGAAGGTATCATCGGCGCGACCTCGATGCAGTTCCCGCTGAAGATGGCCTCGATGGGCATCGAGGCGATCGCGGCTTTCGCCAAGGACGGCACCAAGCCGCAGAACTCCGAAGGTCTCGACTTCTACAATACCGGCGTGACGCTGATCACCGACCAGCCGGTCGACGGGGTCGACTCGATCTCGTCGGAGGAAGGCCTCAAGCAGTGCTGGGGCTGATCCCCGCCTGACAGATCGGAGGGGCCGCCCGCGCGGCGGCCCGTCCTCTTCGGGCCGGATCACGGCCCCTCACCCCATATTGCACAAAGAGGATGACGGACATGACCCAGACCGCTCCGCCTCGCGGCCAGTCCTTCGAGCACGATCTCGATAAGAGCGACAAGACCGTCGCGGCCTTCAAGGGAAAGAAACGCGGGCTTCTCGGCACGATCCAGCACGGGCTGCACGGCAACCCGACGATGGTGCCGGTGATCGTGCTGCTGTTGTCCATCGCCGTGTTCGGCCTTGTGGCGGGGGGCAGGTTCTTCTCGGCCTTCAACCTGACGCTGATCATGCAGCAGGTCTCGATCATCGGCATTCTCGCCGCGGCGCAATCGCTGATCATCCTGACCGCGGGGATCGACCTGTCGGTCGCGGCGATCATGGTGCTGATGTCGGTCGTGGCGGGCAACCTCGCTGTCTACATGGGCGTGCCGGCACCGCTGGCGCTGCTGATCTCCTTCGCGGGCGGCACCGGGGCGGGGCTGATGAACGGCTTTCTGGTGACCAAGGTGAAGCTGCCGCCCTTCATCACCACGCTGGGCACCTGGTCGATCTTCTACGCGCTGAACCTGTGGCTGTCGGGCGCGCAGTCGATCCGCTCGCAGGATATCGACAAGTTCGCGCCGCTTCTGAAATTCTTCGGCAACACGATCGCGGTGGGCAATGCCCGGCTGACCTATGGCTCGATCCTGATGGTCGCGGTGTTCCTGGTGCTCTGGTATCTGCTGAACAAGACCGCCTGGGGCCGCCACGTCTACGCGGTGGGTGACGACAAGGAAGCGGCGGAGCTTGCGGGCATCCGTACCGACCGCACGCTGCTGTCGGTCTACGGCATGGCCGGGCTCGTCTGTGCGATCGCCGCCTGGGCCTCGATCGGCCGGGTCGGGTCGATCTCGCCGCAGGCCTTCTACGAGGCGAACCTGCATTCCATCACCGCCGTGGTGATCGGGGGGATCTCGCTCTTTGGCGGGCGCGGTTCGATCCTCGGGGCGCTGTTCGGCGCGCTGATCGTGGGCGTGTTCCAGTCCGGTCTGCGGCTCGCGAATGTGGACGTGCTCTGGCAGGTCTTCGCGATCGGCTGGCTCATCATCATCGCGGTCGCCATCGACCAATGGATCAGAAAGGTATCGGCATGACGCAAGAGCCCATTCTCACCGCGCGCGGTCTGGTCAAACGCTATGGCCGCGTCACCGCCCTCGACGAATGCGACTTCGATCTCTATCCGGGCGAAATCCTCGCCGTGATCGGGGATAACGGGGCCGGGAAATCCTCGCTCATCAAGGCGATCTCCGGCGCGGTTTCCGCCGACGAGGGGGAGATCCGTCTCGAAGGCAAGCCGATCAGCTTCCGCAGCCCGCTCGAGGCGCAGGATGCCGGGATCGCGACGGTCTACCAGACGCTCGCGCTGTCGCCCGCGCTCTCGATCGTCGACAACATGTTCGTCGGGCGCGAGCTGCGCAAGCCGGGCGCGATGGGCAAATGGCTGCGGATGCTCGACAAGCCCGCGATGCGCGCCTTCGCCCGCCAGAAGCTGAACGATCTGGGCCTGATGACCATTCAGGATATCGATCAGGCGGTGGAGACCCTCTCGGGCGGCCAGCGCCAGGGCGTGGCGGTCGCGCGTGCGGCGGCCTTCGGCTCGAAGGTGATCATCATGGATGAGCCCACCGCGGCGCTCGGCGTCAAGGAGAGCCGCCAGGTGCTGAACCTGATCCTCGATCTCAAGGCGAAAGGGCTGCCGATCATCCTGATCTCGCACAACATGCCCCATGTCTTCGAGGTCGCCGACCGGATCCACGTCCACCGGCTGGGCAAACGGCTCTGCGTCATCGATCCGAAGCAACACTCGATGTCGGACGCCGTCGCCTTCATGACAGGCGCCAAAAC
>NZ_NBOB01000031.1:0-3212 GCF_002213185.1 Thioclava sp. JM3 | reverse complement strand
TAGGAAAGGCAGTCGCACATCACGAAAGCTTCCAATTTCTGCAATCGCGAACGGGTGTTTTTCCACAGAATCGGCGGGAAGCGGTCGTTCGCTGCGTCCACCGCCAAAGACCGATAAACAGATAAAGTCGGCTTCTCAGAGTGTGGCGCCCGATGCAGATGCGCCACGCCGAAGCATTTGAGACACAGGCCGTGTGTCGGATGGGTCAGGCAGTTTCAGGGCGGTAGATGCATTCGGCCAGAGTGGTGCGGTTGAGGTCGGCGATGAACGCCGCGTTGGCAGTGGCCAATCGAGTCTTGAGCCGGCATTGTGGGGGCAGGGGACAAGTGTTCCCCTCGGGCGCAAAGCACTCGACGATCGCTTGATCGCCTTCGAGTGCGGCGACCACGTCACCCAGCTTGATAGTTTCGGGCGGCCGGGCCAGGATCGCGCCCCCGCCTCCGCCACGTCGCGTTTCCAGCCAACCGTTCGCCGCAAGGGTCGAAATCACCTTGGCCAAATGATTGCGGGAGACCCGGAACTCTTCAGCCAGCTCGCCCGTGGTGAAGGGCTGTTCGGGGGTTCCTGCCATGCGCATCAGAACGCGCAGGCCATAATCGGTGAAGGAAGTGAGGCGAATTGTCGCAATCCTTAATTGGTATTTGAAGCGCGCATTGAGCGGATGATATGCGCATCAAAAATACCAATTCATTCCAATCCGCGCAAGATGCGGGGGAGTTGAGAGGGGCGCCGATGCACGACAATCCAGACGCAGAGTTCGAAGTCGAGGACCGCGCGTGAGTGTCAGTGACGAAACATCCCCGTCGCAGTGGCCCGGCAAACGTGTGGCCGCGCAGCTTTCCTGCCTTGTCGTGCAGCCATTTCTGACGCGGATCGTCCGCCGGATCGCGGAACGGCATTCCTCGCTCTTTGCCCGGCTCGGCCCGCATCAGGGCACCGATTTCCTGATCGACCCGCAGGAGCTGCCCTTTGCCTTGCATCTGCGACCCGACCCGCAGGCACCTCTCCTTCGGGCGGTTCCCCGCGAAGGCCTGCAGCACGCAGAGGCTACGATCCGCGGTCGGTTCATGCTGCTGCTGGAACTGATCGATGCTGAACATGACGGCGACGCGGCCTTCTTCTCGCGCGATCTCGAGGTAAGCGGCGATACAGAGGCGGTTGTGCGACTGCGCAATGCGCTCGACGACATGGACGGCTCGCTCGCCGAAGAAACGGCGGCGATGTTCGGCCGTCCGGGCCGCGCGGTCCTCACCCGACTTCGGCGAGCGTATCACGGCGAAATCGAGACAAGAGAGAACCAATGAGCCTTGCCGAATTGATCTGCCCTGCAGGGACACCTGCAGCTCTGCGAACCGCCGTGGATGCCGGAGCGGACGCTGTCTATTGCGGCTTTCAGGATGCCACCAACGCGCGCAATTTTCCCGGGCTGAACTTCACGCCTGACGAATTGGCCGCATCGGTGGCCTATGCCCACGAGCGCGGCACGAAGGTTCTGTTGGCGCTCAACACCTATCCGCCTGCGGGCAAGGTGGATCTCTGGCGGCAGGCCGCCGAAACCGGCGCCCGGCTTGGCGTCGACGCCTTCATCGTCGCGGATATGGGTGTGGCCGATTACATCGCGCGCACCTATCCGGAAATCCGACTTCATTTGTCGGTTCAAGCCGCAGCCTCCAGCCCCGAGGCGATCCGCTATTATTGCGAGAATTTCGGCGTCAAGCGTGTGGTTCTGCCGCGCATTCTCACGATCCCGGAGATCCGGCAGATCCGCAAGGAAATCCCCTGCGAAATCGAGACTTTCATCTTCGGCAATCATGGTTTGATGGTCGAGGGGCGGTGCACTCTCACCAATTATCTCACGGGCCAATCGACCAACATGGACGGGGTCTGTTCGCCCGCGTCGGATGTCGATTACGTGCGTGAGCCGGACGGGTCCATGTCCTCGCGGCTTGCGGGGTTCACCATCGACCGCTTCGGTCCGGATGAAAAAGCGGGTTACCCCACCATCTGCAAGGGCCGCTACACCGCACCTCATCGGCCTGAAGGCTACTATGCATTCGAGGAGCCCGTGAGCCTGAACCTCTCGCGCCTGCTGCCCGAGTTGATCGACGCAGGTGTCCACGCATTCAAGATCGAGGGTCGCCAGAGGTCGAAGAGCTACGTGCGGGGGGTCGTGAGCGCTTTCCGCGCCGCGGTGGACGACATCCGCGCCGGACGCGAGGCCAACATGGCTGATCTTGTCGCCCTGACGGAAGGGCAGAAACAGACACAAGGTGCTTTCCAGACCAAGAAATGGCGGTGAACCATATGACGAAACTGACCCTCGGCCCCATCGCCTATCACTGGCCTGCAGATAAACGCCGCGACTTCTATGCGCGCATTGCTGATGACGCGGCGGTCGATGAAGTTTACCTGGGCGAAGTGATTTGCTCCAAGCGCGCGCCCTTCCACGAGGCCGACTTGCCCGCCATCATCGATCGGCTGGAGCGGGCGGGCAAACGGGTGATCCTGTCCACGCTGGCGGAGGTCATGCTCAAGCGCGAGCGCAAGGCGACGGGCGATCTCGCCGAGATGGACACGCCCGAAATCGAGATCAACAATGCCGCAGGGCTCTTTGCGCGGGGCATGCGCCCGCATCGTATCGGGCCATTCATGAATGCCTATAATGAGGCTACAATCGCGTGGATGGCCAGGCAGGGCGCGACCCATGTCTGCCTTCCGTCAGAGATGCCGGCTTCGGCTATCGCCGTCGCGGCGGGCGCCGCGCGCAAGCTCGGGCTCGGTGTCGAGGTACAGGTGTTCGGTCGTGCCTCACTCGCCGTCTCGGCGCGCTGCTACCACGCTCGCGCCCACGGCCGGACCAAGGACAACTGCCAGTTTATCTGCGAGGCGGACCTTGATGGAATGCCCCTGCGCACCCGCGACGACAAGCCTATCTTGCGGGTGAATGGCATCCAGACCCTTTCGGAAAGCTATATCGACCTCCTGCCAGAAAGTGCGCGGCTCGTGGCCGACGGGGTCAGTCATCTGCGGTTGATGCCACAGACGGTAGACATGGTCGCCGTGGCCAAAGTATTTCGCGACGCTCTCGACGCGCGAGTGCCCCTTGCGGAAGCCGAGGCGCGCCTTGCCACCCTGTGCGGGGAGGTCGGACTAAGTAACGGCTTCTATCACGGCGAAGCTGGGTATCGTCGGATCGCCATGGCAGCGACGGC
>NZ_NBOB01000030.1:0-3689 GCF_002213185.1 Thioclava sp. JM3 | reverse complement strand
CCAGGCATGCCCCAAGGGCACCCCGCAAACCAAACCGAGTCACCAGCGAAATGAACGAAATCGGACAGCCATGAGGATCGCATCTCGCAACGCACGCTCATGACCAGCGATCGCGATACGCCATCAACGTGCGATCGAACGCGGAATATCGTGGGAGACAAAGGGAAACCGCGCGACGCAAAGTTCCGACCTTGCAGAAGAAGGGATGGGTGCACCGCTGCGAGGACGGAATGCTCTCGATTTCACCGGAGGTCGCCCCGCCTCTCGCAGATGCCATTCGGGATGCAATCGCTCATCTCGAAAAGATCTGCTGCACGGTCGAAACCGCTCACGAAGCCAGAAAGAGAACGCGCGATGGCGAGCAGTTCGCCGCTTTGCCGATTATAGCCGCGTGCTGAAGTGCTCACGCTTCTTCTTTATTTTTCAGCTTTGCCTGTTCGAGCGGCCAATATTCCATTTCGAACAGCTCGCGCTCGAAGATCGGAGCGAAGCGACCGAACTCTTCCGCCACGTTTGCGACGCGCGCCATCTGCTCTAGCCGATCGCCGGCCATGCGCGCCCCTTTCTCAGTCGCACCGACAGCAAAAGCCCCTCCCCCGGCACAAGCGTCGCCAAGACGGCAGCCACCGTCGCCCCATCCGCCGCCTTAAATCTTTAGTATCCTTGACATTTATACGACCAACCCGTTCGCTTAACGCGCGAAGTACGCTGCTTCCGGGGAGGGCATAGGGATGATCAAGCCGCATTCGAACCGCGCGTGGCTGCTGTTGTTGCCTGCGCTTCTCATATTGGGGTTTGTCGCTGTCCTGCCTCTGGTCGCGGTGTTCAACTATTCTTTCCACGACATCTTCACCCTCGACACGGCACTTTGGGTCGGGCCGCAATGGTATCTCGAGATCATCCGCGATCCGAGCTTTTGGGCGAGCCTCGGGCGAAGCGCATTGTTTTCGGCCATCGTGTTGTCGATTCAGGTGCCGCTGGGGATCTGGATCGCTCTCTTGATGCTGCGGATCGGTCGCTGGGCGGTGCCGGTGTTGATGATGCTCGCCCTGCCCCTCGTTGTTCCGTGGAACATGATCGCGGGCATGTGGCTCACGCTGATCGATCCCCAGGTCGGGCTTCTCGGCAAGGCGATCGCCGCAGCGGGTATTGGCTTCGACTACAAGTTCACCGCGCTGCATACCTGGATCCTGATCGTCGCGGCGGATACGTGGCACTGGCTGGGCCTCGTCGTGATCCTCTCCTATGCGTCGCTGTCGGCGATCCCGGCCTCCTATCGACAGGCGGCGGCGATCGACGGAGCCTCACGGCTCGCGGTATTCCGCCATATCGAATTGCCGCGCATCGCCGGGGCGCTCTCGATCGTGCTGCTTCTGCGCTTCGTGGACAGCTTCATGATCTACACCGAGGCTTTCACGATTAACGCGGGCGGGCCGCAGGGTGCGACGACTTTCCTCTCGCTCGAACTGGGAGAGGACATTCGCAGCTTCACCTATGGCCGTGCCGCCGCGCGTGCGATGCTCGATTTCCTGATCGTGCTGAGCGTCGCATGGGCGTTCATCCGCATACGGGCCGGGCGCGACACCTCGCCGGAGGCGACCCGATGAAGATGACGCGAATGCGCCCATCAATTCTGCTCGGCCTCGCCTTCGCAGCTCTGGCCCTCTTCATCCTGCTGCCCTTCGTCCAAACGGTGCTGTTGAGCTTCACGCTGACGCTGCCGCGCGAGGGATATCGCGAGGGACAGGCGACGCTGATCAACTATGCCACCGTCTTCGCACGCCCCGACCTGCGCGATGCAATCTGGAACTCGCTTGTCTATGTTCTGCTCAACGTGGCGCTCTGCCTCGCCGCCGGACTGCCCGCAGCTTACGCGATTGCGCGCTTCCGCTTTACCGGCGATCGCCACATTCTCTTCGCGCTGATCGCGTTTCGCCTGACGCCGCCCGTCGTGCTGTCGCTGCCGATATTCATTCTCTTCGCCCATGTCGGACTGGTGAACAGCCCGGTCGGGATCGCGCTGGTGCATTGTGTGTTCAACCTGCCGATCGCGATCTGGATCCTCGAGAGCTTCATCGCCGCCGTGCCGCGCGAATTCGACGAGACCTGTTTTCTCGACGGCCATTCCTTCGGCCATTTCTTCGTCGGAAAGCTGATCCCGGTGATCGCGCCGGGGATCGGCGTGACCGTCTTCTTCTGCTTCATCTTCTCTTGGGTGGAGGTGGTCTTCGCGCGCATTCTGACGGTCACTGCGGGCAAGCCGATCACCATGGCGATCAGCGCGCTGTTCGGCTTTCAAACGGATATCGGGCTGGTGATGGCGATGACTGTTGTCTCGCTGATCCCGGGTGTCGCGATGATCTGGTTCGTGCGTAATCATATCGCACGGGGATTTGTCATTCGCACCTGAAGCCGCTCAGAATGCGGCGCGCAGAATGTCGCTCAGGACATCTTCGCTCAGCGGCACGGGATTCGCGGCCATGGAGGAGCTGGACCGCGACAGCCGCGCGGTCTCCTCGATCTCATCCGGATCGACACCCATCGCGCCAAGCCGGGGCAACCCCCATTCGTCGATCTGCCGCTCCAACGCCGTGAAAGCGTCAGCCGGCGCAACCGCCAGCCCCTCGCCCAGCCAGCCCGCCACCTCGTGGAATCGCGCGGCCATCGCGGAATCGCCCGCCACGGCGGCACGGTTCGCCTGAAGCACTCCGGGCAGAAGCCGTCCGCAGATCGCCCCATGGGCCGCACCGCTCCGGCCACCGATCACGCCAGCAAAACCATGCACCGCGCCGAGGCCCGCATTGCCCAGAGCGACGCCGCCGAACAGGCTCGCCCGCGCCATGTCGTCTCGTGCATCTGTGCTCTCCCGCGCCATCAGCTGGACCAGCGCATGGATCGCGCGCGGGATCGCATCGCGGCAAAGCGCGTCGGTCAGAATATTCGCACGACTGCAGAGATAAGGCTCGGTCACCTGCGTCAGCGCGTCCAGCCCCGAGGCCAGCGTGACCGCACGCGGGCAGCGATCGGTCAGCGCCGGATCGACGATCGCGAGCGAGGCCATCATCCGATCGTCGCGCAGGCTGACCTTGCGGCGGTGCTCGGGGAACTGGATCACCGCATTGCGGGTGGCTTCCGCTCCGGTGCCGGCGGTAGTAGGGATCGCGACAAACGGCAGCGGCGGCGCGCTTAGCGGGCGCCCCTCCCCGACCAATTCAAAATGCACGATCGGATCGCTCGCAGCGGGGATCAGAGCCGCCAAAGCCTTGCCCAGATCAAGCACCGCGCCGCCCCCGACCGCAACGACACAATCGGGGCGCATCTCGCGCAACCGACCGAGCGCATCACATAGATCCGGATAGCTCGGCTCGCCGCGGCTGACGATCACCTCGACCGTCCGGCCCGCCTCGCGCAGAGTATCTTCCAGCGTGTCGGCCCAACCGACCGAACGCCCGCGCACGAGCGCTACACGCGCCCCGTAGCGCGCGATCAGCTCCGCGCCCGCATGCCGCTCGTCGCGCCCGAAGAGGATGCGGCCGGGAAAGCGCAGAGAGAAGTCCATCAGACCGACCTCGCCGCCGCGATGGTGGCCTCGACCGCCTTTTTCCACGCGGCGTAGCGGGCTTCGCGTGTGGCCTCGTCCATCTGCGGGGCGAAGTTGCGATCGAGCGCCCAGCCTTTGGCGAACTCTT
>NZ_NBOB01000003.1:0-420260 GCF_002213185.1 Thioclava sp. JM3 | reverse complement strand
TATGCTCCGGTCCGCATCGATCATCGACCAAACCGCCCGCATATCTCTTCAGATATCTATCAATGTCAAAGAGCGCGAGGCCAAAAAGAACCGGAAGCGCTTATCTTAAGCGCAGCCCGCTCTCAAACCTCAGTAGTTTTCGTTGCCTTCCGTGTCAGCGTCGCTGGCCCTTCCGGCGCCCCGTTGCGTTCCGTTTGTTCCGCTTCGGTGAGGGGGGTTCTACGCATAGGCGCCGGGATCCGCAACAGCTTTTTTCATCTGATCGTCACTTTTTTCTCGATACCCTTATTTTGTTGGTCAAAAAACCGGCAAAAAGCGAAGTCGAGGGGATGGCCCCCGAGAGAGGCAGGTGGAATCGCCTTCGCCTGCCCTTGGGGCACCCGATTCCGTTTCGCGTAAATCACCCGAATTCACGCCGATCGCCCGGGTGAATCGCATCTCTGCCTGATGAATCGCTCCCCTGCCCTCGCGTCCCCGCTGAATAGCGCTTCTGAAACGCAAACGCCGCCCCGGGGAGGGGCGGCGTTCGGTCGTCTCAATCAAGCTGCGGGGTCACGCGCGCAGGATCCGGCCCCGTGCCTTCCAGATCGCCGGGATCAGCATCACCGCGTAGATCGCGGCAAGGATCACCATCAGCAGCCAGATCCGCGTGAACACCATGCCGACCGCGATCACCGTCCCGATCAGGAGAACACCGACGGCGCGACGCGGAATGCGCATCGCTTTCGGCGAGAAGGTCTTGATCCGCGAAATCATCAACAGACCGACGAAGCCCAGCCAGAAGGCCACGACCACCGGCACCGCGCGCGCGTCGCCCAGTTCGGCGAAGCTGATGAACATCGGCAGGAGCGCGAGCCCTGCCCCGGCCGGGGCGGGAACCCCGGTGAAATGGCGCATCGAGTCGGGCTCGGCGCGCATCACGTTGAACCGCGCGAGACGCAGGCAGGCCGCGCCGGTGTAGACCAGCACGAAGACCCAGCCGAACGCATGAGTCTCTCCCAGCGCGAAGCGATACAGCAAAAGCCCGGGTGCCACCCCGAAACAGAGGAAGTCGGACAGGCTGTCGAGCTCTGCCCCGAAATCCGAGGACGCGTTGAGCCGCCTTGCGAGCAACCCGTCCATCCCGTCGATCAGCGCCGCGAGCAGGATCAGCACCACCGCGGATTCGAACCGGTCATCCATCGCGAAACGGATCGAGGTCAGCCCCAGCCCCATCCCGGCGATCGTGACGAGGTTCGGTACCAGCTGCAGAAAGGGCAGCCGGTCCTTCTCGTGCGGATCGATTTCGTGGTCTTTCATCGCGCCCTCCCCGAGCCTCTCTTACCGAATGCCGCCGGAGCGCGCTTGTTCCGTGCTCTCGAGATCGGCGATCACGGTTTCGCCCGCGACCATGTTCTGGCCGATGCAGACCAGCGGGTTCACTCCCTCGGGCAGGTAGATGTCGAGGCGCGAGCCGAACCGGATCAGACCGAAGCGCTCGCCGGTCAGCAAGGACTGGCCCTCTTTCGACCAGCACATGATGCGGCGCGCGACGAGCCCTGCGATCTGCACCACCCCGTATTGGCGGCCATCGGGCAGGGTCACGGCAAGGCCGTTGCGCTCATTGTCCGAACTGCCCTTGTCGAGCGAAGCGTTGAGGAATTTGCCAGGCCGGTAGGCGACCTTCGAGATACGCCCTGCACAGGGAAGCCGGTTCACATGGCAATTGAAGACCGACATGAAAACCGAGATCCGCATCATCGGCTTGTCGCCGAGCCCCAGCTCCGCCGGAGGCACCGCCGGTTCCAGCAACGAGACGATCCCGTCGGCGGGCGATACCATCAACCCCTCGCGGGTAGGCGTCACCCGCGGCGGGTCGCGGAAGAAGTAATAGCACCAGACCGTCAGCCCGACCCCGATCCAGCCGAGCGGCTCCCAGATCAGGAACAGGATGAAGGCGATCCCCGCGAAGATGGCGACGAATTTGCGCCCTTCGGGATGCATCGGTTTCACGAAGGTGGAGAGCATGGAGACGGACATACGGGCCTCTTGAACTGTTTGCCCGTGCTTACCCCAGTTGCACGGCGATGGAAACGGGGGCGGGACATGGCACCGCGCGACCCGATATCCGACTCTTTCCGTCGGATTGACTTTTCTGACAAAACTACTCACCTATAGGGGCAGATACCCACCTCCCCCGGAATCAGGGCGCGCAACCATGATCATTTGCCATTGCCAAACCATTACCGATCGCGACATCCATGCGGCGATCGACTGGATGCGAAAATCGGACCCGAGCACGATCATCACGCCGGGCAAGATTTATCACGCGCTCGGCAAACGCGCCGATTGCGGCGGATGCATGCCGCTCTTTCTTTCCACGATGCGCAAGAATACCAATTTGAAAGTGCCGGTCGAACTGACCGGGCTGAGACAGGCACCAACGGAAGGAAGACGACATGAAGGGCGACGCTAAGGTCATCGAATATCTAAACGCGGCTCTGCGCAGCGAATTGACGGCCGTTTCGCAATACTGGCTGCACTTCCGGATGCAGGAAGATTGGGGCCTTGCCGCGATGGCAAAGAAATCGCGTGAGGAGTCGATAGAAGAGATGCATCACGCCGACAAATTGATCGCGCGCATCCTGTTCCTCGAAGGCCATCCGAACCTCCAGAAGCTCGACCCGCTGCGTATCGGCGAGGGCCCGCGCGAGACGCTCGAATGCGACCTCGCGGGAGAGCATGACGCGCTGACCCTCTACCGCGAGGCCCGCGACCATTGCGAAAGCGTGCGCGATTACGTCTCGAAGGATCTGTTCGAAGAGTTGATCGCCGACGAGGAAGGTCACGTCGATTTCCTCGAGACCCAGCTCGACCTCTACGACCGCGTAGGCGCACAGAATTACGCCCTGCTCAACGCCGCAAAGATGAACGAGGCGGAATAATCCCCGCCTTTCTCAGGGCAGACAGGCTCGAAGGCGCTCCGAACGGGGCGCCTTCATCGTTTGCACCGGTCGGAATTCGGGGGCCAGGGGGCGAAGTCCCAAACGAAAAGCGGCCCCCGTATGGGAGCCGCTTTCCAAATCGTATCTCGCGAAGTTTAGCGCTTCGAGAACTGGAAGCTACGACGGGCTTTCGCGCGGCCGTATTTCTTACGTTCCACAACGCGCGAGTCGCGGGTCAGGAAGCCAGCGGCTTTCAGAGCCGGACGCAGCGAGGGATCGTAGAGCTGCAGCGCTTTCGAGATGCCGTGCTTGACTGCACCGGCCTGGCCCGAGAGGCCGCCGCCTGCGACGGTCGCGTAAACGTCGAACTGGCCGTCCACGTTCGCCACGCCGAAGGGCTGGTTCACGATCAGCTGAAGCACGGGACGCGCGAAGTACTTGTCCATCGCCTTGCCGTTCACTTCGATCTTGCCGGTGCCCGGCTTGACCCAGACGCGGGCGACCGCGTCTTTACGCTTGCCGGTGGCATAGGAGCGGCCTTGCGCGTCGCGCACGGGCTCACGGGGCGTGGAGGTTTCGGTTTCGGTGGCGCCAGCGTTGTCCGAGCCGGTCACGACCGATTTCAGATCGTCGAGGGTCTTGATATCGTCGGCCATGATCAGCTCCGGGTGTTCTTCTTGTTCATCGACTTGACGTCGAGAACTTCAGGCTGTTGCGCTTCGTGCGGATGCTCGGCACCGGCGTAGACACGCAGGTTCGCCATTTGCGCACGACCCAGACGGTTGCGCGAGATCATGCGCTCGACCGCCTTGATGACCACGCGCTCGGGATGCGCGCCCTCGAGGATCTGGCGCGCGGTGCGCGACTTGATCCCGCCGGGGTGATTGGTGTGCCAGAAGTAGGTCTTGTCGTCACGCTTCTTGCCGGTCATCTGCACCTTGTCGGCGTTGATGACGATGACGTTGTCGCCCATGTCCATGTGCGGCGTGAAGGTGGCCTTGTGCTTGCCACGCAGACGCATTGCGACGATCGAAGCGAGACGGCCCAGCACGACGCCTTCAGCGTCGATGATGACCCATTTCTTCTCGATCTCCGCGGGTTTTGCGGTATAGGTTTTCATCTGTGATCTGCCCTTGTGGGGTATTTCGAATTCTGATGCGGGCTTTTGCGCGATTCCGGAAGCGTTTTCAAGTGGCGCGCTTCTTAATTTTATCAGCGAAAACAATGCGATAAAAATTAGGTATCAAAATACCCCATCACTGCGTGCGGTTTTCCGACCCGGAGGGGGCTCTGCCCCCGGCGCATCCGCGCCTCCCCCGGGATATTTGGCCCAAGCCGAAGGCGCATCGAGAGCCCCGCCCTACCCCATCGCCCTCGGCGGGATCGAATAGGTCATGCTCGCACGCGCGACAGGCCGGTCGTCGCCCTCGGAGTAGATCAGCGCATCCCCAACGGCGAGGACGCGGCCCAGTTTCAGCACCCGGATCTTCGCGATCAGGTCGGCTCCGGCCGCTGGCTTGCGCATGAAATCCATGCTCGCATTGGTGGTCACCGCCAAGGCCACGCGCCCGATCCGGGCGAGGATTGCGATGTAGATCCCGACATCGGCCAACGCGAACATATTCGGCCCCGAGACAGTGCCGCCGGGTCGTAAATGACGCTCTTCCACTTTCAGCCGCACCACCAACTCGTCCTCGTCGAGCGCGTCGATCGCGAAGTCGCCTTTCACCTGCGGAAACGCCTCGTCGAGAAATTCCGCGAGTTCGTCGCGATCCATTACCAGCGCCATGCGCCCTCCCCTTCCCTTGTCCCTCTCTCGCCCCTAGAGTTTCGACAAAGAGGAGGAGTTTCAATGACAGATCTGGTGATCCGCGAGGATAAAGGCGCGGTGGCGCATCTGACGATGAACAGCCCCGGCAGCCTGAACGCGCTGTCGGATGCGATGCTCGCGGCGCTCAAGGCCCGGTTTTCGGAGCTGACCGAGGATACGAGCATCAAGGTCGTCGTGCTGCGCGGCGCGGGCAAGGCGTTCTGCGCGGGCCATGACCTCAAGGAAATGCAGCGCGGGCGCGAGGCCGAGGACAAGGGCCGCGCCTATTTCGCCGATCTTTTCTTCCGCTGCGCCGAGATGATGCAGATGATCCCGGCCCTGCCGCAGCCGGTGATCGCCGAGGCGCATGGCATCGCCACGGCCGCCGGGTGTCAGCTCGTCGCCTCCTGCGATCTGGCGGTCGCCGCCGAGGGCACGCGCTTCGGGGTGAACGGGGTGAATATCGGTCTGTTCTGCTCGACCCCGATGGTGGCACTGTCGCGCAACGTGCCGCGCAAGGTCGCCTTCGAGATGCTGACCACGGGCGAGTTCATCGATGCCACCCGCGCCCGTGAGGTCGGGCTGGTGAATCGCGTCGCGCCGCATGACGAACTCGGCGCCGAGACCGAAAAGCTGGCACAGACGATCGCGGGCAAGCTCGGCGCCGCGGTGAAGATCGGCAAGCGCGCCTTCTACGAACAGGCCAACATGGACCTCGCGAAAGCCTATGATCACACTGCGGCGGTGATGGTCGAGAATATGCTCTGGCGCGACACCGAGGAAGGCGTGCAGGCCTTCATCGAGAAGCGCAAGCCGGACTGGGCGGAGTAACCGGGCTCAGCCAACCACCATATCGTCGCGATGGATCAGCGCCGCGCGGCCGGGATAGCCCAGGATCTCCTCGATCTCGCCCGAGCGGTGCCCCGCGATCAGCCGCGCCTCGTCGCCGGTATAGCGCACGAGTCCCTTGCCGAGAACAGCGCGGTCCGGCCCCGCGATGGTAACGGGATCGCCGCGCCCGAAACGGCCGACGATCTTGGTGACGCCCGCCGGCAGCAGCGACTTGCCCGAGCGCAGCGCGTTCGCCGCGCCCTCGTCGACGAACAGCTCGCCACGCGGCTTCATCGCCGCGATCCAGCGTTTGCGCGCGGCCTGCGGGTCGCCCTCGGGGAGGAACCAGCTGCAGCGCCCGCCTTGCTCCAGTGCGCCGACCGGGTGATCGGCAAAGCCTTCCGCGATCGCCATCGCACAGCCGCCCGCCACCGCCACTTTCGCCGCCAGCAGCTTCGTTTTCATTCCGCCCTTCGAGAGGCCAGACACGGGATCGCCCGCCATCGCCTCGATCTCGGGGGTGATGTGTTCGATTACCGGCAGATGCTCGGCGCTCGGGTCGGTCTTCGGATTCGCCGTATAGAGCCCGTCGACATCGGACAGCAGCAGCAACTGATCCGCCCCGATCGTCACTGCGATCTGGGCAGCCAGCCGGTCATTGTCGCCGAAACGAATCTCGTCGGTCGCGACCGTGTCGTTTTCGTTCACGATGGGCACGACGCCGAGGCCCAGCAGCGTCTCCAGCGTGGCACGCGAATTGAGATAGCGTCGCCGATCCGCGGTATCTTCCAGCGTGACCAGGACCTGCGCGGTGCTGACGTCATGCGGGCCCAGAACTTCCTCATAGGCCCGCGCGAGGCGGATCTGTCCCACCGCCGCCGCGGCCTGGCTCTGCTCCAGCGGCAGCGTACCGCCCGCAAGACCGAGCACCCGCCGCCCCAAGGCGATGGACCCGGAGGACACGATCACGACGCCGGTGCCGCGTGCGCGCAAAGCCGCCACGTCCGCAGCCAGCGAGCGCAGCCAATCCGCGCGCAAGCCGCCCTGATCGACGAGAAGCGCCGATCCGATCTTGATCACCAGGCGCTTCGCCTGCGCCAGAGCGGGCGCGCTCACGGATGCCATGCTCCGCCCTCATCCTCCGGCTTAGGCTTGTCCTTGGCGATTTCCGCCCAGAGCGCGCGCAGCACATCCGGCACGCCTTTTTTCGACACGCCCGACATCAGCATGACAGGCCCACCCGACGCCTCTTCCAGCTCCGCCTTACGCTCAGCCAACGTCTCTTCGTCAATCGCGTCGATCTTGTTGAGTACGGTGACGCGTGGCTTCTGCGCGAGGATTTCCGAATAGGCCTCCAACTCGCCGATGATCGTGCGCCAATCCTCGACCGGGTCCTCCGCCGTGCCATCCACCAGATGCAGCAGCACCGAGCAGCGCTCGACATGGCCCAGGAACTGATCGCCCAGACCCCGCCCTTCAGAGGCGCCCTCGATCAGCCCCGGAATGTCGGCCACGACGAATTCGCGCCCGTCGATGCCGACGACGCCGAGATTCGGAACCAGCGTCGTGAACGGATAATCCGCAATCTTGGGACGCGCGTTCGAGGTCGCAGCCAGGAAGGTCGACTTGCCCGCATTGGGCAGGCCCAGAAGGCCCGCATCCGCGATCAGCTTGAGGCGCAGCCAGATCGTGCGCTCGACGCCTTCCTGACCGGGATTCGCCCGTTGCGGCGCGCGGTTGGTGGAGGATTTGAAATGCAGGTTGCCCCAGCCGCCATTGCCGCCCTTGGCGAGCAGCACGCGCTGCCCCACCTCGGTCATGTCGGCGATCAGTGTCTCCTGATCCTCGTCGAGAATCTCGGTGCCGACCGGCACTTTCAGCACGACGTCGTCGCCATCCTTGCCCGTGCATTGGCTGCCCATGCCGTGCTGGCCGGATTTGGCGAAGAAATGCTGCTGGTAGCGGAAATCGATGAGCGTGTTGAGCCCTTCGACCGCCTCGATCCAGACCGAGCCGCCCTTGCCGCCGTCGCCGCCATCGGGGCCGCCGAATTCGATATATTTCTCGCGCCGGAACGAGACGCAGCCCGCGCCGCCGCCGCCGGAGCGGATATAGACCTTGGCGAGATCGAGAAATTTCATGGCTTGGCCCCTTTCATCAAGGCGCCGCAATAGACGCCTGCGCGCGCAGGATCAAGCGCCGCGTGGGGCGCCGCCCCGCACACACCTGAGTTATTTCCATAGAGATTACGGTGAATAGGTCGAGGAAGGCGGAATTTGTCCCGGCTGCCTCTTCTTCCTGATCCAAATATCCCGCGAGGGTCCGGGAGGGCTGCGCCCTCCCGTCCGCGGCTCGGGCCGCGCGCTTACATCTTGCGCAGATAGGTCCAGGTCGGAACGTGGCGCCCGCGCGCGAGCGACCAGCTTTCCGCATCGCCCAGATATTCGAAACCGCTATTGGTCAGGACACGGGCCGAGCCCGGATTGTCCTGAAAGACCTCGGCGAAGAGGGTGCGGGATTTGTGGGGATTGGCCTCGATGATGGCGGCGACCGCCTCGGAGGCGAGACCCGTATTCCAGAAGCCCGGGCCCACCCAATAGCCGATCTCGGACTGATCGTCGTCGAGACGTGTCAGCGAGACGACACCCAGAAGTTCGCCCATGCCATGGCGCGATCCATCGATCGCCCAGACGTCTTCGACGCGGTCGTCGGCCTGTGCGCGCGTGATGAAATTCTCGGCTGTGCCGGGCGGTAGCGGATGCGGGATCGCACGGGTGCCTTCGGCGACGCGTTTGTCGCCGGAATACATCTCGATCAGACCGGCATCCGAACGGCGCAGCGGGCGCAGCACGAAACGCTCCGTTTCGATCACGGGTTGGGTGGAAATCGTCTCCTGGTACATGGGCGCTCCTCCTCGAAACGCGGACGAACCGGCGGCTCCTCCTGCCGCATGGTCCTAGTAAATAAATAGGACAGCAAGATGACGATACATCCCCTGACCCGGTAAATTTCCTCGCTGCAAATGCAAACACCTTTGCGCCGCACTGCAACGAGAAAGGGGACCGGCCTTTCAGCCGATCCCCCGATTTTGTGACACTTTCGTCGGTCGGGTTACTCGGCGGCCTCCGCAGCCGGGAGGACCGATACGAAGGTGCGGCCCTTGAGGCCTTTATGGAAGGTGACGCGGCCTTCAGCCGTTGCAAAGATGGTGTGATCCTTGCCGAGGCCGACGCCCTCACCCGGCCACCACTTGGTGCCGCGCTGACGCACGATGATGTTGCCCGGGATCGCTGCCTGACCGCCGAACAGTTTCACGCCAAGACGACGACCCGCAGAGTCGCGGCCGTTACGGGATGAACCGCCTGCTTTCTTGTGTGCCATGGGTGTCTCTCCTTATTTCGCGAGCTCTTTGGCCTGCTCGACCCAGTCGGGCTTGACCTTGGTAGCTTCAAAGGTTTCGGGATCGACCGAAGCGAGCTGGGCGTAGGTGGTGATACCAGCTTCGTTCAGCTTCTTCTCGGCCGCCGGGCCGAGACCGGTGATGACCTTCAGATCGTCCGCTTCCGCGACGGCGGCGTCAGCCTTCGGCGCGGCTTTCGGAGCAGCAGCGGCCTTGGCGGGCTTGGCCGGAGCGGCTTCGCCTTTGCCACCATGCGCTGCACGACGCGCGATCGCGGTGCCCACGGCTTCCTTCACGCCCGACTTGTCGCCGCCGGTGGCGAGGACGTCGGTGACGCGCAGCAGGGTCAGCTGCTGACGGTGACCACGGGTACGCTGCGACGAGTGCTTACGACGACGCTTGTGGTAGGTGATGACCTTGTCGGCCTTGATGTTGTCGATGACTTCCGCCTGCACGGCCGCACCTTCGACGAAGGGGGTGCCGAACTGGGGCTTGTCGCCGCCGACCATCAGAATCTCGTTGAACTGGACTTTGTCGCCAGCTTCGGCTGCGAGCAGTTCCACGCGGAGCAGATCGCCCGCCTGAACCTTGTATTGCTTGCCGCCGGTCTTGAGGACCGCAAACATGGGTCTTTCCTTTTCTTCATCCGCGCCCTGTGGCCCCTCATCGGAGTTCGTTGGACCTGTTGGCCCGCCGTCGGACTGCGCGCTCCTCACGGGAGCGAAGTTGCAAAAACGAGGCCCGGCGGAAAGAGGACTCTCCGCCGGGTCGGGCCGATATCGGGGATCAGCCCCCGTCTGTCAAGGAAAATCGAGGTTTTATACGCAATCGCTCCAGCGGGCGAGCGCCTCGGCCGCGGAGATCCGCCGTCCCTGCGCGCATGCCTGCCCCGGCGTGGCCGAGAGCCGCGGCGCGGGGGCTGGCTGGGCAAGGCCGTCGAGATCGACATAGGCGCCGCGTTCGGCGTTCTGCGGATGCGCAATGGCCTCGGCGATCGACAGCACCGGCGTTGCGCAGGCATCGCTGCCTGCGAAGACCTCCGCCCAGTCATCGCGGCTGCGAGTCGCGAAACGGTCCGCGAAGGCATCCCGCAAGGCCGGCCAATTCGCACGGGCCTCGCGCGCAGGCAAGGCCTCGGGCGCGAATCCCAGCCCCGCGATCAGCACCGTGTAGAATTGCGGCTCGAGCGCGCCGACCGCCATATGGCCGCCGCAGGCACATTCATAGACCGTGTAGAACGGCGCTGCCCCGTCGAGCAGATTCGCCTGCCGCCGATCCGTCCACGCCCCCTGCCCGGCCATCCCGGTGATCATCGCCATCAGATGTGCCACCCCGTCAGTGATCGCACAATCGACGACCTGACCCTGCCCGGTCTCCCGTGCGCGCCACAGTGCCGCCAGCATCCCGAAGGCCAGATAAATTCCGCCGCCGCCGAAATCGCCCAGAAGGTTGAGCGGGATCGCGGGCGCCTCTCCGCCCATCGCATGCAGTGCGCCGGTCAGAGACAGGTAATTGATGTCATGCCCGGCGGTCTGCGAGAGCGGCCCCTCCTGCCCCCAGCCGGTCATCCGGCCATAGACCAACGCCGGATGATCGGGGAAATCGTCCGGCCCCAGCCCCAGCCGCTCCATCACGCCCGGGCGCATGCCTTCGATCACCCCATCGGCGCAAGCGATCAGCGTGCGCACCGCCTCACGCCCGGCGTCGGATTTCAGATCCACCTCCACCACGTCGCGGCCCCGATCGAGCACATCGACCTCCAGCCCCAGAACGTGATTCTTCGCCCCGCCCGAGCCGGGCCGCGCGATGCGGATCACCTCGGCCCCGAAATCGGCCAGACACATTGCCGCGAACGGCGTCGGCCCCAACCCGGAAATCTCGACAATGCGCAGCCCGCTGAGCGGCCCCGCGCCCTTGGCCCCGGTTCGCTTGATCATACGCCCCTCCTGATCGCCCCGTCAGAGGGGCTCTGCCCCGCTGGCTCCGCCAGCCCCCGGGATATTTTCACCAATCCGAAAGAGAATGCCCTCCCCTTTGGCTTGGATCAAATATCTCCGCCGGAGGCATCCGACTTCACGGCGAGCGCCAAGGTCAGGCCTCTTGCGCCTTCTCTTCGAGTTCGAGCCATTCGACCTCGGCCGCGTCGAGCGCGGTCTGGCGGTCGCTCAGCATCTCGGTGGCCTTCGCGAATTTCACCGGCTCGCGGGTAAAGAGATCGGGATCGGCGAGTAACTCGTTGATCTTGGAGATCTCATGTTCGAGCTTCTCGATCACGCCGGGCAGCTCTTCCAACCGGTGTTTCTCGGTAAAGCTGAGACCGGTTTTCTTCGGCGCAGCTTTCTGGGCTGCCGCGGGTTTCGACTCGGCTTTGGGTGCGTCCTTCTTCGGCGCAGGCTTGGCCTCGGGCGCGGCCTCGGCCTTCTGCGCCTGATAATCCGACCAGCCGCCCGCATAGACGGTGGCGCGGCCGTCGCCTTCCATCGCGATGGTCGTGCTGGCGACTCGGTCGATGAAATCGCGGTCGTGGCTGACCAGCAGCACCGTGCCGTCATATTCGCCCAGCAAATCCTGCAGCAAGTCGAGCGTTTCCACGTCGAGATCGTTGGTCGGTTCGTCGAGAATCAACAGGTTCGACGGTTTCGCCATGATCCGCGCCAGCAGAAGCCGAGCGCGTTCGCCACCCGAGAGCGCCCGGATCGGGCCGCGCGCCTGTTGCTCGTCGAAGAGGAAGTCCTTCAGATAGCCCACGACATGTTTCGGGGTGCCGCGCACCATCACCTGATCGGAGCGCCCCTTCACCGCCATGTCCGGGTCGTTCACCAGCCCGTCCCACAGAGTCTGCTCGGGATTGAGCGTTGCGCGCGCCTGATCGAAGACGGCGATCTCGAGATTAGTGCCCAGCTTGACCGCGCCCTCATCGGGCTCGACCTCGCCGGTCAGCATCTTCAGAAGCGTCGTCTTGCCGACGCCATTGGGGCCGACGAAGGCCACGCGATCCCCGCGCAGCACGCGCAGATCGAAATCCTTCACGATCTGCTTGTCGCCGAAACGTTTGGACAGGCCCGTGGCCTCGATCACCCGCTTGCCCGATTGCTGGCCCGAGTCGAGTTCCATCGCCGCGACGCCCTGCCGCTTGATCTGGCTGGCGCGCTCGGCGCGCAGCGCCTGCAACGCACGCACCCGGCCCTGATTACGCTTGCGCCGCGCCGAAATACCTTCGACCGCCCAACGCGCCTCGGCCTTGATCTTGCGATTGAGCTTGTGGCGGGCCTCGTCTTCCTCGGCCCAGGCTTTCTCGCGCCAATCCTCGAACGTCTCGAAACCCTGCTCGTTGCGTCGCACCTCGCCCCGGTCGATCCAGAGCGTGGCCCGCGTCAGCGCGCGCAAGAAAGCGCGGTCGTGCGAGATCAGCACGAACGCCTTGCGGGTCTCCTTCAGCTGGTTTTCCAGCCAGGCGATCGCCTCGATATCGAGATGGTTCGTCGGCTCGTCGAGCAGCATCAGCTCCGGCCCCTCGGCCAGAAGCTTCGCCAGCGCCGCCCGCCGCCGCTCGCCACCCGAGGCGGTCTCCACCGGAGTCTCGGGTTCGAACTTCAGCCCTTCGGCGACCATCTCGACGCGATAAGCCTCGGCCGGATCCAGCTCGGAGGCGGCGAAATCGCCCAAGGTCGCGAAGCCCGAGAGATCCGGCTCCTGCTCCATGTAACCCACCGAGATGCCCGGCGGCACGACCCGCGTCCCCGAATCCGGCTCGACCAGCCCCGCCATCACCTTCATCAGGGTGGATTTGCCCGAGCCGTTGCGGCCCACCAATGCGACGCGGTCGCCTTGCTGGACGGTGAGCGAGAGCCCTTCGAAAACGGGATTGCCGCCGAAGGTGAGCGAAATGTCGGAAAGCTGTAAAAGCGGTGCGCGTGCCATGCTCGCGAGCTAAGCGGGCCTTAGCGAAAGGTCAATGGGCCATGCGCGACGCCGCCCCTATGAGCGCAGGCGTCTTCTTCCCCTTGGGACAAATATCCCCGCCGGAGGCTCCTGCCTTCTCAGCCCTCCGAAACGTCCGTGTTACCCGGCCAGCGCCCGCAAGCTGCGCTGCCGCGCCTCGGGGATCGCGGCGATCTCCAGTGCGGTGAAGACGTGACAGGTGTCGAGGTCGCGATCGATCACGGCGTGATCCGATACCCATCCGCCCATCCCGAGATAGGATCGCAGCAGCGGCGGCAAGGCACTGACGTTACCAACCTCCCCCGCCAGGGCAGCAGGGTAATCCACACGCACGGACGCTTTGGGGCGCGGACGCAACGCCTCTGGGCCAAGCGCACGAGCCGCGAGATGCGCGAGCCCTGAGCGATGCGTCCGCCAGTCGCTTCCCGTGAAGGAAGAGCAGCCAATCAGAAGCTCTGCCCCGGTCTCTTCGGCAATCCGTGTAATCGCAGCCCAGCCCAGACGCAGCACATCGGGATCGCGAAGGCCCGGACGCGTGCAGAACCGTCCCAGTTCGAGAATCGGCCCGGACCATGCGGCGAGCGGCGCGAGATCGTAGAACTGCGCGCAATAGCCCTCAGGCAGCGCCGCCCCGCCCTCCAGCAGCAAAAGCCGCGCGGCGGCGGCGGGGCCGTGATCGTCGCAAATCAGGATGTGGCGGCAAAGCGGGTCGAAGCGATCGGCATCCGAGGCGCCACTCCGGAAGGCCGCCGCGCGCAGTGCAAGCGCGGCCTCTCGATCCGCAGGGGTCTCCGCCTCGCGGACCTGATAGGTGCCTTTTGCGAAACTCAGGGACATGCGACCTCGCAGATCATGACGGCACCCGCCTCGGGCCGCCCTGCTGCGATCAGTTATTTCCGAGAACCTGACCCGCATTGACGCGACCGATCGAACCCATCAGCTGACGCAAGAAGCCGATGCCCTTGACCTTGCTCTCGGTCACGCGGCGCGACAGCGTCACGACCTGACCCTTCTCGAGGCCGAAGCGTTCGACATTCGAGACGACGCCATTGTCATTGAAGGACACGGCGACGACTTCGCGGCTGATTTCCTGCGGAGCGTGCCAGGTCACGGTTTTCCAGCGCGAACCGACGTAATACCAGCCCGAGCCTTCCAGCAGCCCGGTGGAGCTCGGCCGCCCGATCGCGGCAGCGACATCGTCGCGTGTGCTCTTGCCGACCTCGATCTGGGCGAGGTCTTCGTCAATCGGCACATACCCGTGGTTGCGGTAGATCGGAGAACAGGCCCCCGCGATAAGCACCACGCCGAACGCGATTAACAGCATGGCCTTGCGCATCATTGAACCGATCCCCACCTGCAACCCCCTATTGCCTCTGACACTTCGGGCTTTTAGTGACGCTTACATCATGACTGCGCCGCCCTCAAGCGCTAGAGCGCGCCGACAGGGCACTCGGGCGCATGCAAAGGGTCGCCAGACAGCACCGCGCGACCCAATACAAGGAGCCGGACATGACACAGACCCCCGTCGATCCCGACCTGCCCGCCGCCCCCGAAACGATCTGGAGCGAGCCGATGCGGCTGGCCGATCTGCCCAGCCGAAAGCCGACGCGCTTCGACATCGAGGCCAAGGGAGAGCGGCTGCAAGCGATTGCTGACTGGGCGGATATTCGCGGCGTCGAGGCGCTGCGGCTTAAAGGCGAGCTCGCGCCGAAGGGCCGCTCGGACTGGGAGCTGCGCGCGACCCTCGAGGCCCGCGTGGTTCAGGATTGTGTGATCACCCTCGCCCCGGTCACGACCGATATCCGCGAAGAAGTGGTGCGGCGTTATCTCGCCGATATGGAGATGCCGACCTCCGAAGAAGTCGAGATGCCCGAGGATGACACCGCCGAACCGCTGCCCGCGACGGTGAATCTCGGCGTCGTCGCGCTCGAGGCGATGGAGCTGGCCCTGCCGCTCTATCCGCGCGCGGAAGGCGCGGAGCTGGAAGGCGCGCAGGTTACCGAGCCCGGCGCGGAGCCGCTCAGCGACGAGCAGATGAAGCCTTTTGCCAATCTGCGCGACTTGCTTGCCAAGGGCGAAAGCGGTAAGGGCGACGCCTAGTGGAAGACGCGGTTTCGCACCGCCCGAAACCGCTTGAAAAAAGGCCGGAAAAAAGGCTTGCACGGAAAAAGAATCCGAGTATGTTCCCGGCCTCATTCGACGTTTGGCTTCGCACCCCGAGAGACGCTTTCGGCCAAGTGACGAAACCACAAGGAAAATCAGGGCTGTAACGCCGCAAACACGGGCTACTGGCCCCCGAAACCCCGAGGTTGAGACATGGCTGTCCCTCAGAATAAAGTCACGCGTTCGCGCCGTAACATGCGCCGCGCCCACGACTCGCTTACCGCTGCAAACCCGGCGGAATGCCCCAGCTGCGGCGAACTCAAGCGCCCGCACCACGTCTGCCCGTCCTGCGGTCACTACGCCGACCGTGAGGTCGTCGCTCTGACCGAAGAGGTCGACTTGGACGACGACGCGGCGTAAGCCCGTCGACCCGCGCCGCACGTCATGCAAGACTCGCAAGACCAGCCGCAGACGGGATCGCAGATGAAGGCCGCAGAGATGCAGGCCGCCCAGAAGGGCAAAGCGCCGGCGAATGCCGGCGCTGTCGTTCTGTCCATCGACGCTATGGGCGGCGATCTTGGCCCCGAGGCCACGATCGCCGGTGTCGCGAAGGCGCACCACGCCCAACCCGATCTGCATTTCATCATTCACGGCCCGCGCGCGCAGCTCGAACCGCTGATCGCCAAGCATGATCTTGGCGAATGCATCGACCTGCGCCACGCCGAACGGACCGTCACGATGGAGGATAAGCCCGCGCAGGTTCTGCGCAGCGGGCAGGATACCTCCATGTGGTCGGCCATCGAATCGGTGCGCGACAAGGAGGCCGATGTCGCGGTCTCCTGCGGGAATACCGGGGCGCTGATGCTGATCTCGATGATGCGGCTGCGCAAGGTGCCGGGCGTGAACCGTCCGGCCATCGCCTCCTTCTGGCCGTCGCGTGGGCCTGCTGGCTGGAATGTCATGCTCGATATGGGCGCCGACGTGAAAGCCGATGCGGAGGATCTGCTGACCTACGCCCTGATGGGCACGTCCTATGCGCGCAACGCGCTGGGGCTGGAGCGTCCGCGCGTAGGTCTGTTGAATATCGGCACCGAAGAGCACAAGGGCCGCCCCGAGCTGCGAGAAGCCCATGAGCTGATCAGCAACGCCCAAGAGGCGGGGCAGTTCGACTTCGCGGGTTTCGTCGAGGGCAACGAGCTTGCCGGCGCCCGTGCTGACGTCATCGTGACCGACGGCTTCACCGGCAATGTCGCGCTGAAAACCGGCGAGGGCACGGCAAAATTCGTGGCCGAACTGCTGCGCGAGGCGCTGACCTCTTCCGTCATGTCGAAGCTGGGCGCACTCCTGGCGATGGGCGCGCTCAAGCGCCTGCGGCACAAGACCGATCCGCGCCGCGCCAATGGCGGCGTCTTCCTCGGCCTCAACGGCACGGTCGTGAAATCGCACGGCTCGGCGGATGCCACCAGCTTCGCCGCCGCGATCGAACTGGCCGCCCGACTGGCACGCTCGGGCTTCGGCGCGAAGCTTGCCGCACGGGTTGCCACTGCCCTTCCCTCGGGGCAGGATGAGGCCAAATCCGGCGCGCCATCTGCCGCCGAGAAAAGCGAGAGCAGCCAATGACGATCAGATCCGTGGTGCGCGGCGTGGGCCATTACCTGCCCGAGCGCGTTGTCGAGAACGCCGAGTTCGAGAAAACGCTCGATACCACGGATGAATGGATTCGCGGCCGCACCGGGATCGAACGCCGCCACATCGCCGCCGAGGGGGAATACACTTCGGATCTCGCGATCAAGGCCGCGAAAGCCGCGCTTGAAGACGCGAATATGAGCGTCGACCAGATCGACGCGATCGTCGTCGCGACCTCGACGCCCGACAGCACTTTCCCTTCCGTCGCCACGATGGTTCAGGCGGGGCTGGGCTCGACCACGGGCTTTGCCTATGACGTGCAGGCGGTCTGCGCAGGCTTCATCTTCGCGCTGACCAATGCGAATGGGCTGATCCTCTCGGGTCAGGCCGAGCGCGTGCTGGTAATCGGCGCCGAGACCTTCTCGCGGATCATGGACTGGACCGACCGGGGCACCTGCGTGCTGTTCGGGGATGGCGCGGGCGCGCTGATCCTCGAAGCCGCCGAGGGCACGGGCACGTCGACCGATCGCGGAATCCTGTCGTCGGACCTGCATTCCGATGGGCGCTACAAGGACCTGCTCTATGTCGACGGCGGGGTGTCGACCACCGGCACGGCGGGCCATCTGCGCATGCAGGGCAACGCGGTCTTCAAACATGCGGTCACCAAGCTCGCCGAGACTGCGCACAAAGCCCTCGATAAGGCCGGGCTCACCGGCGAGAACGTCGACTGGATCGTGCCGCATCAGGCGAACCTGCGCATCATCGCAGCCACGGCCGAGCGGATGCAGCTGCCGATGGACCGCGTGATCGTCACGGTTCAGGACCACGGCAACACCTCCGCGGCCTCGATCCCGCTGGCCCTCTCGGTCGGCAAGCAACGCGGCCAGATCAAGGAAGGCCAGGTTCTGGTCACCGAGGCGATCGGCGGCGGTCTGGCATGGGGCTCGGTGGTTCTGCGCTGGTAAGCGCGGCCTCTCTGCATTCGTTTTAAGCGTCGCCCGCGCAAACGCGCGTGAGCCCGCGCATCAAGCCCGTCCGCCAAGTGCTTGATATTGACTCGGGAATTACGGTCGGTCACTGTTAGCGAAATTCTTTATCCGGGGGGATAGGATGTCGAAGACCCTGACGCGCATGGATCTCAGCGAAGCGGTGTTCCGCGAGGTTGGATTGTCGCGCAATGAATCGGCGCAGCTCGTCGAAAGCGTGCTGCAGCATATGTCCGACGCCCTCGTGGAGGGAGAAACGGTCAAGATAAGCTCTTTCGGTACCTTCTCGGTGCGCGAGAAAGCCAAGCGCATGGGCCGCAATCCCAAGACCGGCGAAGAGGTTCCGATCTCGCCGCGTCGCGTGCTGTCCTTCCGTCCCTCGCATCTGATGAAGGACCGCGTGGCGGCGGGCAATTCGAAGTAACCCGACAACAAGTGACAGGTCCTACCGATGGGTAAATCCGCCGACGCGTTTCGGACGATCTCTGAGGTTTCAGACCTTCTCGACACGCCGACCCATGTTCTGCGGTTCTGGGAGAGCAAGTTCACCCAAGTGAAGCCGGTGAAGCGCGCGGGCGGGCGGCGGTATTACCGGCCCGCTGACGTCGCACTTCTGGGCGGCATCAAGCGTCTGCTGCATGACGAGGGTATGACCATCCGCGGCGTGCAGAAATTGCTGCGCGAGGAAGGTATCCGCGAGGTGGCCGCGCGGGCGGAAGTCAGCCTCGAGGATGAGCGCGAGACCGGTGAGGCCACGCAGAGCACTCCGGAGTCAATCGCCCCCGTTTCCGCGCCCCAGCCCAGCCCGGCGCCTGAAGAGGACACCCAGACGCAAGAACCCGCGCCGCAGGAACCTGCGCCCGAGACGGTCGACGCGGCCGCGACAGACGCTTCTCCGCAGGAGGACGCCCCGCGAGAGGCGGCGGCCCACGAGGACGTCGTGCAGGCGGCGGCTGAAGACGCCACCGAGAACCGCGCGCCAAGCGAAGCGCTGCCCGAGCGTCCCGAGGAACTGCTCGACCTGAACGCCTCCGTGGAGGCCCCGATCGAGGCCCGTGAGAGTGGCTCAGTCACCCCCTTCCCCGGCGCCTCGCAGCCCTCGTTCTTCGACGAGTCGGAAACCGCTTCCCGCGAATCTCCCGAACTGGACGAGTCGGAGGATGACGCAGAGGCCCCGATGGCGCTCGATGTCGAACCCGAGCCGGAACCGTTGGCTCCTGTCGTGGCGATGACGATCGATCGCGGGGGGCAGGACCGCGCCGCGAAAAGCGCCCCGCGGGCCGATCTGGCCAAGCTGTTGCACGGGCTGCGCACCCTCGATCCGGCGCGGCTCAGCCCTGCCGATCGAGGCGATCTGCGCATGTTGCGTCTGCGTGCGCAGGCCCTTCAGCTGAGGCTCGCGCAGCATGGCTCCACGCGCGCGGAATGAGTGATCGCAACCCCGGACGAATTGGCGTGAAATTTCTCTCACTAACTGCTTGCACCCGCCGCCCGGTTCGCACTATATCCCCCTCGTCGGGCTGTGGCGCAGCCTGGTTAGCGCGTCCGTCTGGGGGACGGAAGGTCGTGAGTTCGAATCTCGCCAGCCCGACCAATTCGACAAACGCCCACCTCTTCATCGGGGTGGGCGTTCGTGTATCCGGAGGAGGGATCGGATGACCATCGGCGTGCTGCCCGACACGATGCTGCAAGAGATGATCACGCGCGGAGAGATCGCTGCGGATCCGGCCATCATCCCCGAACAGATCCAACCTGCGAGCCTCGACCTGCGGCTTGGCACCGTGGCCTACCGGCTGCGCGCCTCGTTCCTTGCGGGCAAAGGCCAGAAGGTCTCGCATCGCCTGCATGACTTCGAGATGCACCGCATGGCGCTGACCGATGACGGCGTGGTGCTGGAAAAGGGCTGCGTCTATCTCGTGCCGCTGATGGAGAGCCTCGCGCTGCCTGAGGGCGTCACAGCGGTCGCCAATGCCAAAAGCTCCACCGGACGGCTCGATCTGCTGACGCGGCTAATCACCGATGACGGCACCGAGTTCGACCGAATCCCCCAAGGCTATAGCGGCCCGCTTTATGCCGAGATCTGCCCGCGCAGCTTCTCGGTTCTGGTACGGCCCGGCATGCGCCTCAACCAGATCCGATTCCGTGCAGGTCAGGCGGTGCTCAGCGATGCCGAGTTGAAGATCCTGCACCAGCAGGAGCCGCTCGTGGATGGCCCCGCCGTGATCGACGAGGGTCTGGGCTTCTCGGTCGATCTGAAGCCCTCTGAGGGCGATCTGGTGGGCTACCGCGCCAAGCCCCACACCGGGGTGATCGACATCGACAAGATCGGCCATTACCCGGCCCGCGACTTCTGGGAAGAGGTGCGCGCCTCCGATGGCCGCATCATCCTCGACCCCGGCGCGTTCTACATCCTCGTCAGCCGCGAGGCGGTGACGATCCCGCCCGACCACGCCGCCGAAATGGCGCCCTATCTGGCGATGGTCGGCGAGTTCCGCGTCCATTACGCGGGCTTCTTCGATCCCGGCTTCGGGCATGGGGCTGCGGGCGGCACCGGGTCGCGCGGGGTGCTGGAGGTGCGCTGCCACGAGGCCCCCTTCGCGCTCGAGCACGGGCAAGTCGTGGGCCGTCTCGTCTATGAGCGCATGGCCGAGGAGCCGCGCCAGCTTTACGGCAAGGACATCGCCTCGAACTACCAGGGTCAGGGCCTGAAGCTCGCCAAGCATTTCCGGATGGGGTGAGCCGGGAAAAGCGGCCTTCCAGTGGAAGGACGCCCGGCGAACGCCCGAAGCGCAAGCGAAGGGCCGGGGCAGCGTCTCTGTGTCGACTGAGGGTCGGGCGCGGCCCGGGGCTGGTCGCCCCGCGCCCTCAGACAGGCACCACCGCCCTACCCGGCCTGCTGCGTCACGTCGTGGCCATAAATCCAGTCGAAACGACCGACCAGCCGCTCCGGAGTGAACCGGGAGGCGGCGCGCAAAGCGAGATGACCCAAGGTGCGCGGAGCTCCTGACAGGTGATAATTCCGCGCGTTCTTGTTCGCCGCGGCCACGATCCGGTCGCAGCGATCCCAGCGCGCATTCTGATAGGCCGCGAAAGCCACCTCGTCGGTCTCGTGATTGGCAAGCGCCTCGGCCAGAACCCAGGCATCCTCCATCGCCATCACCGCACCCTGCGCAAGGAAAGGCAGAGTGGGATGCGCGGCGTCGCCCAGAATCGCGATACCGGGCGCGAACCAGCGCTCGGCCACAGGGTGACGGAACAGGCCCCATAGGTTAACTTTCTCGGCCTGATCGAGCCAGCCGCGCACGGTCGGGCAGAAATCCTCGAAGGCGGTGCGCAGATTGATCGGATCATCCTCGAGCGCCCAGCTCTCCTCGACCCAGCGATGCCGCTCCTCGACCGCCACGATATTGCGCAGCCCCCGGCCCAGCGGATAGCTCACAAGGTGCTTGCCTGCGCCCATGAAGACCTGCGCGATCTTCGGCTCGGCATCGTCGCACGGCACCAGCGCGCGCCACGCCACCTGATGGGTGAAGAAGGGCGCCACCCGCCCGTTGAGCGCCTCGCGCGCCTTGGAATTCAGCCCGTCCGCGCCGATCAGCAGATCGGTTTCGATCTGTGCACCCTGCTTGGTGTGCAAGACCGGATGCGGCCCCGACAGGTCCACCCGCTCGATCTGTTGCAGAAGACGGATCTTCACACCGGCCTCACGCGCGCCTTCGGCCAGCAGTTCGATCAGCCGGGCGCGGTGAACGAAATGGTAATCGGCATCGGGCCGCAACCGCGCCATGTCGAGCTTGGCCACCTGGCTCCCGGTCTCGCCATCGACGAGCCGCACCGCCTCGGCGCGCGGCCCCGCCGTCTCCAGCGCCTCGCCCAGCCCCAGCGCGCGCAGCACAGCCGCCCCGTTGGGCGAAACCTGCAGCCCGGCGCCGACCTCGCGGATCGCCTCGGCCTGTTCGAGCACCTCGACATCCGCGCCGCGCATCGCCAAGGCCCGCGCCACTGTCAGCCCCGCGATCCCCGCACCCAGAACCGTAACCTTGCGCCCGATCAGCATGGGACCTCCTTGAAAAGCGAACACCGGCACCTTGGCGGTGCCGGTGTCGAAATGTTTTGCGCGCCTTCCCGCCCGAAGGCAACGCGCGTTTCGTTCTCCGACACGCGCAATCCGCGCGTGGGATCAATCGTCGCGATGCACCCGCTCGCGGCGCTCGTGCTTCTCCTGCGCTTCCAGCGTCATCGTCGCGATCGGACGCGCATCGAGACGCTTGAGCGAGATCGGCTCCCCGGTCTTTTCGCAATAACCGTATTCGCCATTCTCGATACGGCGCAGCGCCGAGTCGATCTTGCTGACCAACTTGCGCTGACGGTCGCGGGTGCGCAGTTCCAGCGCACGATCGGTTTCCTCGGAGGCGCGGTCGGCAATATCGGGCACGTTGCGCGCCGATTCCGCGAGACCTTCCAGCGTTTCAGCGGATTGTTCGAGAAGTTCGGCCTTCCACGCCAGAAGCTTTCTGCGGAAATATTCCAGCTGCCGGTCATTCATGAAGGGTTCATTCTCGGCCGGACGATAATCATCCGGAAGGAAAACTTCTGCTCTCATACCTGCCCTCTCTTCCGGGCCGGGGGCGCCACCATGATCGTCATTCGCCATCGGCCAACTCTCCTCGGGCGCTCCAATACCCCAAGAACACAGGGTTGTCACGTCCGCATTCACCATCACTGCGCGTTTCCTCATCAATTCTTACGCCTGGGTTGCGGCAGCATTTTGGCGCAGATAGGTTGCAAACGATTTGCGCAAGATCATTGCGTAGCGATCTCGAAACCGGAGCGTATCCCCCGTGCAATTCCAATCGACCGACAGCTATGTCGCCCCGCCCGATCTCACCGTCGCGGTCAATGCCGCAGTGGCGCTGGAGCGCCCCCTTCTGGTGAAGGGCGAGCCGGGCACCGGCAAGACGGAACTCGCGCGGCAGGTGGCACAGAGCCTCGGGATGGAGATGGTCGAGTGGAACATCAAATCCACCACCAAGGCGCAGCAGGGCCTTTACGAATACGACGCGGTGAGCCGGCTGCGCGACAGCCAGCTGGGCGACGAACGCGTCAACGACGTTAAGAACTACATCCGCAAGGGCAAGCTCTGGCAGGCCTTCGAGGCGGACCGGAAGGTCGTGCTACTGATCGACGAGGTCGACAAGGCCGATATCGAGTTCCCGAACGACCTGCTGCAGGAACTCGATAAAATGGAGTTCCACGTCTACGAAACCGGCGAGACGATCCGCGCGAAGCACCGCCCCGTCGTCATCATCACCTCGAACAACGAGAAGGAACTGCCCGACGCCTTCCTGCGCCGCTGCTTCTTCCACTACATCCGGTTCCCGGAACCCGCGGTCATGCGCGAAATCGTCGCCGTCCATTTCCCCGACATCAAGGACCGGCTGCTGACCGAGGCGCTGAGCCAGTTCTACGAGATCCGCGAAACACCGGGCCTGAAGAAGAAGCCCTCGACCTCCGAGGTGCTCGACTGGCTGAAACTTCTGCTCGCCGAGGACCTGAACCCCGAAGACCTCAAACGCGAAGGCGCGAGCCTGCTGCCGAAGCTGCACGGGGCGCTTCTGAAGAACGAGCAGGACGTACACCTGTTCGAGCGACTGGCTTTCATGGCGCGGCGGCAGGGGCGCTAGCGCCCCGGAACCCGATCACCCCGCTCACGTTGCCCCACCTGCTCACCAGAAAGGAGACCCCATGACCGACAGATACGAACTCCCGCACCCGATCGGCATGGGGGGCGTTGCGCTTGGCAACGAGTTCCGCGTCACGACAGACCGGCAGGCGGCGGACACGCTCGAGGCCGCGTGGGAAGCGGGCATCCGCTATTTCGACGTGGCGCCGCATTACGGCGTCGGCTTGGCCGAACGCCGCTACGGGCAGTTCCTGCATCACAAGCCGCGCGAAAGCTTCGTGCTCAGCTCGAAAGTCGGGCGGCTCCTGAAAGCGGGGCCCGAGCATCGCAATCAGCAGCTCATGCCCTACTCCCCCTCGCCCAATATCGAGGTCTACGACTACAGCCGCGAGGGCACGCTCCGCTCGATCGAGGACACGTTGCAGCGCACCGGGCTCGACAGTCTCGATGTGGTCTTCGTGCACGACCTCTCGCCCGATAACGGCGCGCTGCCGAAGGACTGGCTGGAGCTGTGGCCCGAGGCGGTCGAGGGCTGTTTCGCGACGCTGAGCGAGCTGCGTGACCAAGGGGTCATCAAGGCATGGGGCATGGGCGTGAACCGACCCGAGCCGATCCTGAAATCGATGGAAGACAGCGATCCGGATCTGCACCTGATGGCGAGCCAGTATTCGCTGGTAGAGCATGACCACGCGGTCGAGACGGTCTTCCCGGCGGCGCGCAAGCACGGCAACAGCTTCGTCATCGGCTCGGCGCTGAATGCGGGCTTCCTCGCGGGGCTGCACCGTTACCATTATGGCGACAAGAACAGTGTCATCGCGAAAGAGCGGATGGAGAAGCGCGATCGCCTGAGAGAGGTGGCCTTCGATCATGGGGTGAATCTGCTCGCGGCCGCGTTGCAATTCGCGAAAGCGCCGGATGTGGTGCAGACGGTGGTGGTGGGGCTTGGACGTCCCGACGAGGCGATCGACGACGCGGCGGCGATGAACATGCCAATCCCGGCGGAGTTCTGGCAGGACCTGCGCGGGGCCGGGCTGATCCACAAGGATGCGCCGGTGCCCGGCTAAGGCGTGAATAGGGGAAAGCACGAAGAAGGGCGTCGCGGGTTGATCCGGCGGCGCCCTTTTCCATGAGATCACATGCGCCGCGTGATCCGCGCCGCTTTGCGCGCGCGTTTGACCGCCTCGCGTGCGGTTTGGGCCTGCTTGCGCTCCTGCGCCGTCATCGGGCTCGCGCTCTTGCCCTTGCCGCCGCGCTTCGAAGCCATGCCGATGCCCTTGTTGATCCCCCAGTTGATCCCCCGGCGCAGGAACATCCGGATGACCATGTTGATGATCTGGTTGAAGTTCATCGGATATCCCCCTGTCAATCCTCGAACAATTCGGACTGGCCGGTCTGGACCTCGTCCTCCTCGCCCTCCTCGTCGTCGTCCGAGCCTGCACCCGGAAGGGGGCGCGAGTCCAGCAGGCCTGCGGCGCGCAGCTCCTTGAGACCCGGCAGGTCGCGGGCGCTCTCGAGGCTGAACTGGTCGAGGAATTCCTGCGTCACGACGAAGGTGACGGGGCGGCCCGGCGTCATGCGGCGCCGACCGAAGCGGATCCATTCCATTTCCAGCAACTGGTCGATCGTGCCGCGCGAAACGGCGACGCCGCGGATCTCCTCGATCTCGGCGCGGGTGACCGGCTGGTGATAGGCGATGATCGCCAGCGTCTCGACCGCGGCGCGGGAAAGCTTGCGCTCCTCAACCGTCTCTTTCTGCATCAGGAAGGCGAGATCGGGCGCGGTGCGCACCGCCCAGGCGTCGCCGACCTTCACCACCCGCACGCCGCGCCCCTCGTAGCGCTTGCGCAGGTGCACCAGCGCCTCGGCGGGGTCGCAACCATGCGGCATCCGTTCTTCCATCTCGCGGATGCGGACGGGTTCGGCAGAGGCGAAGAGGATCGCTTCGACCATCCGCTCCTGCTCGGCAATGGGCGGCGCGGCAAAGAGGGTTTCTTCTTTTTCTTCGGTCTGTTCCGGCTCGTCGTTCATGTCTTCTTCCGGATCGAAATGGGTTGGAACGTATCGCTCTGGCGCAGCTCGATCTGGCCTTGCTTGGCCATCTCCAGCGAGGCCGCGAAAGTCGCGGCGGTGGCCGAGCGTCGGCGTTTGGGGTCGGCGGTCCACCCGTCGGGCAGGAAGGTGGTCAGCTCCGACCAGCCACCGGCGAAACCGATCAGACTGCGCATCCGGTCCAGCGCCTCCTCCATCGTGAAGACATTAGTCCGATCGAACGCATAGGGGCGGAATTCATCGCGCGTGCGGATGCGCGCATAGGCCTGCATCAGGTCCATCAGCGAGGCCGAATAGGTGACCTTGCGGACGCGCTCGACCTCTTCCGAAATGCCGCGCGCGAAGGTGTCGCGCCCCAGCCGGTCGCGCGCCATCAGCTGCGCCGCCGCCTCGCGCATCGCCTGCAGGCGTTCCAGCTGGAAGGCGAGGTGCTCGGCCAGATCCTCCGCCGAGGGGCCTTCGGCCTCGGGGTCAGGCGGCAGCAGAAGCCGCGATTTCAGGAAGGCGAGCCAGGCCGCCATCACGAGGTAATCGGCGGCCAGCTCGATGCGCAGCGCCTTGGCGCGTTCGACGAAGGCCAGATATTGCTCTGCCAGTTGCAGCACGGAGATCTTGCGCAGATCGACTTTCTGGCTGCGCGAGAGCGTCAGCAGCAGGTCGAGCGGGCCTTCGAACCCGTCGACATCGACGATCAGCGCCTCGGCCTGAAGCCGATCCGCGACCGTTTGCGAGTCGAACAGATTTTCGGTGTCACTCATCCATGCCGCCGCTCAAGAGTGCCTCAAGTTCGGCATCGAGCGCGGCCATGTCAACTGTCTCGGGCGGCAAGCGCCGGTCCAGCGCGGCCTCGGCGCGGGCCTGTGCGGCCTCGCTCATCGCCGGGGCGGCCATCGCCACCTCTTCCATCGCGGGCATGTCGCCCTTGCAATGGAGCACCAGATCGCAGCCCGCCGCCAGCGCGGCAGCCGTGCGCGTCCCGAAGCCGCCCGCCAGCGCCTCCATCCCGATATCGTCGCTCATCAGGAGCCCGCCGAAGCCGATCTCCTCACGGATCATCTTGATGATCTTCGCGCTCTGCGTCGCGGGAGCCGCGTCGAGCGCGGTGAAGCGGATATGCGCCGTCATGCCCAGTGGCAGATCGGAAAGCGCCTTGAACGGCGCGAAATCAGTCGCGATCAGATCGGCCTTCGAGGCCTCGACCACCGGCAAATCCTTGTGGCTGTCCGAAATCGCCCGACCGTGGCCCGGAATATGCTTGATCACCGGGAGCACGCCGCCCGCCAGCAGCCCCTCGGCCGTGGCGCGGGCATTGGCGATCACCGTCGCCGCATCCTTGCCCAGACAACGGTTTTGCAGGAAGGGATGGGTCAGAAGCCCCGCGATATCGCAGGTGGGCGCGCAGTTCACGTCGATGCCGACCGCGCGCAGCTCCTCGCCCATGATCCGCGAGCGCAGCCAGAAGGAGCGCGGTGCCTGCGCCCCTGCCTGCTTCGCCTGCTCCAGCGGCGGCAGCCATTCGCGCCACTGGGGCCCGCGCAGCCGCTGCACCCGCCCGCCTTCCTGATCGATCAGAACCGGCGCATCGCGCCCCACCGCCCCGCGCAGAGCGTCGGTCAGACGCGTGACCTGCTCGGGCGTATCGATATTGCGCGAGAACAGGATGAAGCCCCACGGATCGGCCTCGCGGAAGAAATCCCGCTCGCGCGCGGAGAGCTCGGTCCCTTCGCAGCCGAAGATCGCCGCGACGCCCATCAGCGTGCCTGCGTCGGGATGCAGTTCTGCCGCTCGGCCACGAGGGCCGCGCAGAACTGGCGCGCTTCGGTCACGTCGTCGAAGCCCGCGACGCGGAGGCGATAGAAATCGCGCCCGCCGGAGCTCGCCTTCTGGATCACGCGCTTCTTGTCGGTCATCAGCGCGTCGAAGCGCTTGGCGATCCGGTCCCATTCGCCCTTCGCCGCCGCTGCCGTATCGAAGGCGCCGACCTGCACGAGGCGCGTGCCCGCCGACAGTTCGGACGGGTCGAGATCGACGACGCCAGCCTCCGCTTGCCCGGCCGACATCTGCTTCGTCACCGCCTGCTCCAGCGCCGCCGCCAGCAGCTGATCGCGCATCGGTTTGGACTGCGGGCGCGGCGAGCGCGAGACGCCCGGCACTGAGGCCGGAATCACACCGCTGACTGCGTCGCTCTCGGGGGCTGCGTCCTGCGCGACCGCATCGGGGCGCGTCTCGGGCATGGCCGGGCTCATCAATGCAGGCTCGACGGGAATGTCGGGCGCATCCTTCACCTGCGACGGATCGGCATTGAGCGCGGCAGGCTCGAGCGCCGCAATCGCCGCCTCCACGGCAGGGTTGGAAGCTGGGTTGGATCCGTCACCCGCGCTAGACGCATCGCTCGCCACCTGCGTTTCCGCCGCCAGCTCGCCCATCGGCTTATCTTCGTCGGTGAACCCTTCCGGGCTCGGCGCGAGAGTCACTTTCTCAGGTGCAGGTGCCGCCTGCCCCGTGCCGGCCACGTCGTTGACAGCCAGACCGGTATGGCGCGCAAGCTCTCCGCCCGGGTCTTCGGGCGCGATCCGGGCGGGCCCGTCCATCGCGCGGATCACCGGTACGCCGTTCAGATCGCGCATCGCCAGCTTGTACCCCCAGACCACCAGACCCGCGATCATCGCGACCGAAGTCAGTGCCCCGGCCACGTTGACCCAGCGCGACACGACACGCGGCGCACGCTCTGGAACGGGATCTTCGGGATGCGCGTAATGGGGCTGCGGGTGTTCATGCCCGTAACCCCCACTCTCGCGGTAGTCGTAGGTCGTCATGCTCGTCGCCTCGCCGCCGGTTGCCCGGCCTTGCCCGGTTGACCCGGAATTTGCCTGTTCCCGGCGGCGTGCGTTCAGCGCATCTCTTCAGCCGGGGTCACGCCAAGAATACCAAGACCGGCGGAAATGACAACGGCACAGGCTCGTGCGAGGGCGATTTTCGCCGCCGATGCGGCCTCGTCGCCCTCCTGCAGGAAGCGCAGGGACGGCTCGTCATTGCCACGGTTCCACAGGCTGTGCAGATCCGAGGCGAGATCGTAGAGGTAGAAAGCCACCCGGTGCGGCTCGTTCGCGCGCGCCGCGATCTCCAGAAGACGCGGCCATTCGGCGATCTTCTTGACCAGTTCCAGCTCGGACGGATGCCACTCGCCGGACAGATCGACCTCGGCGAGACGCGCATCGGACATGTCCCAGCCCGCTTCCGCCGCCTTGCGCAGCACCGAGCAGACCCGGGCATGGGCATATTGCACGTAGAAGACCGGGTTGTCCTTGGACTGCTCGAGCACCTTGTCGAAGTCGAAATCCAGCGGCGCGTCGTTCTTGCGGGTGAGCATGTGGAAGCGGGTCACATCCGCGCCCGCCTGCTCCACCACGTCGCGCAGCGTCACGAAAGTGCCCGCGCGCTTCGACATCTTGAAGGGCTCGCCGTTCTTGAACAGCTTCACCAGCTGGATCAGCTTGATATCAAGCGTCACCTTGCGATCCGACAGCGCAGCCACGGCTGCCTTCATCCGCTTCACATAGCCGCCATGGTCGGCACCGAAGACGTCGATCAGCAGATCGTAGCCACGAGCGATCTTGGTCCAGTGATAGGCGATATCGGGGGCGAAATAGGTCCACGAGCCGTCCGACTTCTTCACCGGGCGGTCTACGTCATCGCCATATTCGGTCGAGCGGAACAGGGTCTGCTCGCGCTCCTCCCAATCCTCGGGCAGTTTGCCCTTCGGCGGGTCGAGCACACCCTCGTAGATCAGGCCCAGATCCTCGAGCCGCTTCAGCGCCGCCTCGATCTGGCCGGTGCCGTAGAGCGATTTCTCGGAGGAGAAGACATCCATTTTCACGCCGAGACAGGCGAGGTCCTCGCGGATCATCTCCATCATCTGCTCGGTCGCGAATTCGCGGATATCTTCGAGCCAGTCTTCCTCGGGTTTGTCGAGCAGGCTCTCGCCATACTTGGCCTTGATCGCCTCACCGACCGGGATCAGGTAATCGCCGGGATAGAGCCCCTCGCGAATTTCCGGCTCGAGGCCACAGGCTTCGCGATAGCGCTCATAGGCGGAGCGGGCGAGCACATCGACCTGCGCGCCGCCATCGTTGATGTAATATTCCCGCGTGACGTCATAGCCCGCGAAATCCAGCAGGCTTGCCAGCGCATCGCCGAAGACGGCGCCGCGGGTATGGCCGACATGCATCGGGCCGGTCGGGTTCGCGGAGACATATTCCACGTTCACCTTCACGCCGCGGCCCAGATCGGAGCGCCCGTAATCCGCGCCCTCTTTCAGAACGGCGTGGGTCACATCAGCCCAGACCTTCGGATCGAGGCGCAGGTTGATAAAACCGGGACCGGCGACATCGGCGCTGACGATCCGGTCATCTGCGGCCAGCTTGGACGCCAGCGCCTCGGCGATGTCACGCGGTTTCGACTTGGCGGGCTTGGCCAGCACCATCGCGGCGTTGGTCGCCATGTCGCCATGCAGCGGATCGCGCGGCGGCTCCACCGCGACGTTTGCGTAGTCCAGCCCCTCGGGCAGCGCGCCTTCGGAAACCATCTGATCGAGTGCCGCAATTACCGCGGCGCGGATGTCGGAAAACAGGTGCATTCTCATTGTCCTTATTTGCGCTCTCCCCTGCCAGAGCGCGCAGGTCGCGTCAATGGCCCGAGCGAGGGCAGAGACGGCGCGGGCGGCCCGGCATCGCCTGCCGGACCGCCCGAAATCAAACCTTGGCAGGGTGATCAGTCCTCGGCGGTGAAGCCCGCGGCTTCGATCCCGGCCACGGCCACCTTGGCGTCATTGTCCGAGGTATCGCCGGTGACGCCCATCGCACCGATCACCGCGCCGCTCTCGTCGCGGATCAGAACGCCGCCGGGCACCGGGCAGGTCTTGCCGTCATAGATGCCGTTCACCGCGGCCATGAAATAGGCCTGCGCCTCGGCCCGCGCCATCTGCGCCTTGCCGCCCATCCCCAGCATCACCGCGCCGTAAGCCTTGGCTTGCGCAATATCGAAGCGGCCCGGCGCCGCGCCATCGGCGCGCGCGAAGGCCAGCGGGTGGCCGCCCGCATCCAGCACGATCGCCGAGAGCGGTTTCAGCCCGTCTTCCGCGCCTTGCGCCAGCGCGGTCTCGATCATCTTCTGCGCCTGTTCGAGCGTGATCATGCGCGTTCCTCCTTCTCTTGCAGGCGGCGCTGATGCAGCACCGGTTCCGTATATCCCGAGGGTTGGACCGTGCCGAGGAAGCACAGGTCGCACGCTGCCTGGAACGCGAAGCCGTCATAGCCGGGCGCCATGGGGCGGTAGTTGGGATCGCCCTCGTTCTGACGGTCGACGACCTTGGCCATCTTGCGCAGCGCCTCCATCACCTGGCCTTCGCTCACCAGCCCATGCTCGAGCCAGTTCGCGATCGCCTGGCTGGAAATCCGGCAGGTCGCACGGTCTTCCATCAGGCCGACGTCATGGATGTCGGGCACCTTGGAGCAGCCCACCCCCTGATCGACCCAGCGCACGACATAGCCGAGGATGCCTTGCGCGTTGTTCTCGATCTCGGTGCGGATTTCCTCCTCCGAGTAGTTCTTCCCACGCGCGAGCGGGATCGTCAGCAAATCGTCGAGCCGCGCCGGACGGTTCATCGCGGCGATTTCCTGCTGGCGGCGCTTCACGTCGATCTTGTGGTAATGGGTGGCGTGCAGCGTGGCCGCCGTCGGCGACGGCACCCAGGCGCAGTTCGCGCCCGCGAGCGGATGGTTCACCTTGGCCTCGAGCATATCGGCCATCTTGTCGGGCATCGCCCACATGCCCTTGCCGATCTGCGCCTTGCCGGCGAGCCCGCAGGCCAGACCGATATCGACGTTGCGATCCTCGTAGGCTTCGATCCAGGGCTGAGACTTCATCTCGCCCTTGCTCAGCATCGGACCGGCCTGCATCGAGGTGTGGATCTCGTCGCCGGTGCGGTCGAGGAAACCGGTATTGATGAAGGCCACACGGTTCTTCGCGGCGCGGATGCATTCCTTGAGGTTGACCGAGGTACGGCGCTCCTCGTCCATGATGCCAAGCTTCACCGTGTAGCGCGGCAGGCCCAGAACCTCTTCGACCTTGTCGAAAATCTCGGTCGCGAAGGCGACCTCTTCGGGGCCGTGCATCTTCGGCTTCACCACATAGACCGAGCCCGTGACAGAGTTGCGCGGCCCTTCGGTCTTCTTGAGGTCATGCATCGCGCAGAGCGTGGTGACCATCGCATCCATCAGCCCCTCATAGGCTTCTTCGCCGTCGCGGGTCAGAATCGCGGGGGTGGTCATCAGGTGGCCGACATTGCGCACCAGCATCAGCGAGCGGCCCTTCAACGTGATCACCTCGCCACCGCCGCCGGTGAACTGGTAATCGCCCTCGAGCCGCCGCACGGTCTTCTCGCCGTTCTTCACGACGTTCTCGCGCAGATCGCCCTTCATCAGGCCCAGCCAGTTGCCATAGGCGAGAACCTTGTCCTCGGCATCGACACAAGCCACCGAGTCCTCGCAATCCATGATCGTGCTGACCGCGGCCTCCAGGATGACATCGGCGATATCGGCAGGATCGGCCTGACCGACTTCGGTGGTCGGGTCGATCTCGATCACGAGATGCAGCCCGTTGTTTTCCAAAAGAACTTCGGACAGCGCGCCCTCGTCGGAGATGTTGAACCCGAGGAACTGCGCCGGATCGGCCAGCCCCGTCTCGCCCACCGCGTTCTCCACGAAGAACACGCCGTTCTCCACGCGCAGCGCGGTCACGTCGGTCCAGCTTCCGCCCGCAAGCGGCACGGCTTCGTCGAGAAACGCCTTGGCACGCTCGATCACGCGGGCGCCGCGCTTGGGATCGTAGCCCTTGCCCTGCGGCAGATCGCCAAGCGCATCGGTGCCGTAAAGCGCATCATAGAGGCTGCCCCAGCGGGCGTTCGCGGCGTTGAGTGCGTAGCGGGCATTGGTGATCGGAACGACGAGCTGCGGACCGCAGACGGTGGCGAATTCGGGATCGGTCTCGGGGGTCTCGATCTTGAAATCGTCGCCTTCGGGCAGGAGATAACCGATCTCGCGCAGGAAGGATTTATAGTCTTCGAAATCAAAGCCTTCGGCGCGGCGATGCGAATGCCAATCGTCGAGCTTGGACTGGATCGACTCGCGCGTCTCGAGCAGCGCACGGTTCTTCGGCCCCAGCGTATGCAACAGTTCCGAGAGCCCTTCCCAGAAGCGCTCCGGCGCGACGCCGGTCCCTGGCAAAGCTTGATCCTCGATGAAAGCGGCCAGTTCGACCGCCACCTGCAGTTCGTTTCGCGCGACCCGCTGTGCCATGATGCCTCCCGTTTTCTCAGACGCGTATTAGATGAAACCGCTGGGCGCGAATGTCCAGCGGATTACGGAAAGCACGCGGGAAGGCGCGAAGCCGGAAAAGCGGTCAGGAGAACCGCGCATGCCTCGGCAGGCGGGGCTTTTCGAACCCCGCCCGCCGAGGCATCGGCGCTGATATCACTTTTGTGGCGCGACAGTCGTCGCCCCGGAGTTACTGCTGTATCGTATCGCCCGGCGTTGCCTCACCATTGACCCCGCCTTCGCCGACCCCGGTCGTCGCGGGCGCCTGGGTGGTCGAGGTGCCAAGCCCGTCAAGCGGCGCCGATGGCGGCTCCGAGCGCACGACGCCTTCGGTTTTCGGGGCGTTCTGCGTCGCGGCGGGCGCCTCTGTCTGGTCTGCACCCGCCCCGGTCGGTTGCGGGGAATTTGCGGCCATCGCGATCCATACGAGGATCACCGCCACGCCCAGTATCACGACCATGGCCATGCCGATCAGGGCGGGGGCATGCCTCTTCTTCTCGCCATTTGTATTCGTATTCGGTGCGGACATCGGATTGCTCCTTCCATCTTCGATAGTGTCCTGTCGGGGCCGTGGCGCAGAGCGCATCGATCCGGCCCCCTTCACTTCGGGTAACGCGGTCGTCCCGGTTCGGGTTCAGCCCGTCGGCAGCGAACCGCCCGGCCCTGCCGGCGAAACCGCTTTGAAAACGGCGCGCGGGACGGATACTCTTGGCACTGAACTGCGTGACTGAGGCGAAACCGGATCGCGCCCGCCCGAAACAGGAGGCGATACCCAGAAGGCGCGCTTGCCTTCGCGCCGAAACGCTCCACGTCACACAAGCCGAGAATAACGAGGAATATCGCAAGAATGCCCGCCGACACGACGGCTACCCAAGCCCTTCCCAAGCGCCTGATCGACTACCGCCCGTATCCTTTCACGCTCGAGAGCGTGGGGCTCGATTTCACGCTCGATCCGGACGCGACAGAAGTACGCGCGCGCCTAGCCTTCTCTCCGCGGGAAGCGGTGGCGGCGCTGCATCTCGATGGGGAGGAGCTGGAGCTTGTCTCGATTGCGCTGGACGGGCGCGAGCTGGCCTCCGGCGAATACCAACTCAGCAAGACCGGCCTTACGCTCCCGGCGGATATTCTGCCGGCACGAGACTTCACGCTGGAGACCGTGACGCGGATCGCACCGTCGAAAAACACCGCGCTGGAGGGGCTTTACATGTCGAACGGCATGTATTGCACACAATGCGAGGCCGAGGGATTCCGCAAGATTACCTTCTATCCGGACCGCCCCGACGTTATGGCGCGCTTCCACGTCACGATTACCGGCGATCAGCCGGTTCTGTTGTCGAATGGCGATCTGGTCGCGAACCGCGACGGCTATGCCGAATGGGTCGATCCGTGGCCCAAGCCCGCCTATCTCTTCGCACTGGTCGCGGGTGACCTTCGCGCGCATTCGGGCACATTCACCACGATGTCGGGCCGAGAGGTCGCCACGAATATCTGGGTCCGTCCGGGCGACGAAGACCGTTGCGACTTCGCGCTGCAGGCGCTGCATCGGTCGATGCGCTGGGACGAAGAGGTTTACGGCCGCGAATACGACCTGGACATCTTCAACATCGTCGCCGTCGACGACTTCAATATGGGCGCGATGGAGAACAAGGGGTTGAACATTTTCAACTCCAAATGGGTTCTCGCCTCGCCCGAGACCGCGACCGATGCCGATTACGAGCGTATCGAGGGCATCATCGCGCACGAATATTTCCACAACTGGACCGGCAACCGCATCACCTGCCGCGACTGGTTCCAGCTGTGCCTGAAAGAGGGGCTGACGGTCTATCGCGACCAGCAGTTCACCGGCGACATGCGCGGACACGCGACGAAGCGGATCGACGACGTTCTGGCGCTGCGCGGGCGGCAGTTCCGCGAGGATCGCGGTCCGCTGTCGCACCCGCCGCGCCCCGATCATTACCGCGAGATCAACAACTTCTACACCGCGACCGTCTACGAGAAAGGCGCCGAGATCGTGGGCATGCTGCACCGCCTGCTGGGGCCCGACGGCTATCGCGCCGCGCTCGACCTCTATTTCGAGCGCCATGACGGGCAGGCCTGCACGATCGAGGACTGGCTGAAGGTGTTCGAGGACAGCTCGGGCCGCGATCTGAGCCAGTTCAAGCGCTGGTATACCGATGCGGGCACGCCGACGCTACGGGTGCGCGACAGCTTCAAGGACGGCGTATACACGCTTGAATTCGAACAGGAAACGCGCCCCACGCCCGGTCAGAAAGAAAAGCCGTTGCGCCACATCCCGATCGAAGTCGGGCTGCTCAACGAGAATGGCGACGAGGTCGTGCCATCCACCGTTCTTGAGATGACAGAGGCGAGGCAGAGCTTCACCTTCGACGGGCTCGCGACGCGCCCGGTGCCCTCGATCCTGCGCGATTTCTCCGCCCCCGTGCGGCTGGAGCGCGACGCCGACACGTCCGAGCTTGCCTTCCTGCTGACCCATGACCGCGACCCGTTCAACCGATGGGAAGCGGGGCGTGCGCTGGCCCAGAAGATGCTGATCGGGCGCGTTCTGGGACAAGAGGGTGACCGGTCCTTCTCCGATGCGATGGGTGCGCTGTTGCGCGACGAATCCGCCGATCCGGCCTTCCGCGCGCTGTGTCTGAACCTGCCCTCCGAGGACAGCATCGCGCAGGCGCTCTACGATCAGGGCGAGACGCCCGATCCTGCGGCGATCCATGAGGCGCGCGAAGCGCTCGCCCGCGATCTTGCGACTGCGCATAAGACGCTTCTGGCCGAGATTTTCACCAAAACCGAAGCGACGGCGCCCTACAGCTCCGACCCGGAGCAGGCTGGCCCGCGGGCGCTGCGCCTTGCCGTTCTGCGGCTTTTGAACCGCATCGACGGCGGAGCCCGCGCGGGTGCCCTGTTCGCCTCGGCCGAGAACATGACCGAAAGCTTCGGCGCGCTCGCGGCACTGGTGCAGACCGGACAGGATGCGAGCGCCATGGCCGAATTCCGCGACCGCTGGCAGGGCGACCGGCTGGTGATGGACAAGTGGTTCCTCGTCCAGCTGGCCAATTGCCCGCCAGAGATGGCGCTGGAGCGCGCCGAGGCGCTGACCGGCGATCCGCTCTTCACATGGAAGACGCCGAACCGCTTCCGGGCGCTGATGGCGGGGCTGTCGGGCAATCACGCGGGCTTCCACCGCGCGGACGGGGCGAGCTATCGCTTCTATGCCGATTGGCTGCTCAAGCTCGATCCGGTCAACCCGCAGGTCGCCGCCCGCATGTCCACCGCCTTCGAGACATGGACGCGCTATGACGAAGGCCGGCGCGAGAAGATGCGCAGCGAGTTGGAACGGATCGCCGCCCAGCCGGGCCTCAGCCGCGACCTGTCCGAGATGACGCAGCGTCTACTGGGCTGATTTCCGCGCGGCGCCTGCGCGCGATCCCGGAAGACCACGGATTGGCCGCATTCTCGGCCCATCCGTGCCGGGTTCTCGCGCTACGAAAGGCGGACGCTCGCGACTTGCGGGCGTTGGGCAGTTTCGCGGACAGGCTCGACCATGGACGACAATGAATTTGAATACCGACACCAGGCCCGCCGGGCGGGAGGGTATCTTGCGCTCGCCTTCGGAATGGCGCTGCTCTACGGCGCAATGAAACTGACCGCAACGACATGGATTCATGTCGCCGCGTGGATCTATCTCGCCCTCACTTTGTACAAGCTGATGCGCAACCGCTCGGGGCTGCTGCGGATCACGCCTGCGCGAATGGAAGTCTACCGCAACGGGCGGCAATTGGGCACGTTCCCCCTCGCACAGATCGACTCGGCGCGGCTGCGGCGGCGCAAGCTTGCGGGCGACGAATGCATGGTCACGCTGCGCGACGGGCGTCGCGCCTACCTGCCGCGCGAGGCGACGCCGCCGCTCGACCGGCTCAGCGCGATTTTCGAATCCTACGGGGTGCCGCTGGTCTGACGTCCGCTGCGGGGCGGTCGCCCTCTTGCCCCCGCCCCTGCCCTGTCCTAGAAGCTTGCCCAAGCCTTTACTGACAGGATGTGGACATGCTCGACCATCTCGAATTCCAAGCCCCCGAACCCAAGGTCATTGCCGGTGCCAAATCGGATTGGGAGCTGGTTATCGGGCTTGAAGTCCACGCGCAGGTGGCCTCGAAAGCCAAGCTGTTCTCGGGCGCCTCGACCAAGTTCGGCGCAGAGCCGAACTCTAACGTGGCCTTCGTCGATGCGGCGATGCCCGGCATGCTGCCGGTGATCAACGAGTTCTGCGTGGCGCAGGCGGTGCGCACGGGCCTCGGCCTCAAGGCAGATATCAACCTGCGCTCGGCCTTCGACCGGAAGAACTATTTCTACCCGGACCTGCCGCAGGGCTACCAGATTTCGCAGCTCTACCACCCCATCGTGGGCGAGGGCGAAATCATCGTCGATATGGGTCCGGGCGTCGCGCGCAAGGTCCGGATCGAGCGTATCCACCTCGAGCAGGATGCGGGCAAGTCGATCCACGACATGGACCCGCATATGTCCTTCGTGGACCTCAACCGTACCGGCGTCGCGCTGATGGAGATCGTCTCGCGCCCCGACATCCGCGGCCCGGAAGAGGCTGCGGCCTATGTCGGCAAGCTGCGTCAGATCCTGCGCTACTTGGGCACCTGCGACGGCAACATGCAGAACGGCAACCTGCGCGCCGACGTCAACGTCTCGATCTGCAAGCCGGGCGCTTACGAGAAATATCAGGAAACGCAGGATTTCAGCCATCTCGGCACGCGCTGCGAGATCAAGAACATGAACTCGATGCGCTTCATTCAGCAGGCCATCGAATACGAGGCCCGTCGCCAGATCGCCATCGTCGAAGACGGCGGCGAAGTGGTGCAGGAAACCCGCCTTTACGATCCCGACAAGGGCGAGACGCGCTCGATGCGGTCGAAGGAAGAAGCGCATGATTACCGCTACTTCCCCTGCCCCGACCTGCTGCCGCTGGAAATCGAGCAGGCCTGGGTCGACGATATCGGCGCTTCGATGCCCGAACTGCCGGACGCGAAGAAAGCGCGTTTCGTCAAGGAGCTGGGACTGTCGGAATACGATGCCTCGGTGCTGACCGCAGAGGTCGAGAACGCGGATTACTTCGAGGCCGTGGTGGCCGAGGCCGGTGACGGCAAGCTTGCCGCGAACTGGGTCATCAACGAGCTGTTCGGTCGCCTGAAGAAGGAAGACCACGACATCACCTCGAGCCCGGTCGATGCCGCGCAGCTTGGCGCGATCATCCGGCTGATCAAGTCCGACAAGATTTCGGGCAAGATCGCGAAGGACCTCTTCGAGATCGTCTACACCGAAGGCGGCGACCCCGAGAAGATCGTGGAAGAGCGCGGCATGATCCAGGTCACCGATACCGGCGCCATCGAGGCCGCCGTGGATGAAGTGATCGCCGCGAACCCTGAGCAGGTCGAGAAGGCGAAGGCCAACCCGAAGCTGGCGGGCTGGTTCGTCGGTCAGGTGATCAAGGCTTCGGGCGGCAAGGCCAACCCGAAGGCGGTGAACCAGATCGTGGCGCAGAAGCTGGGTCTTTAAGCCAAGCGAAATAGTGCGATCAAGGCGCCTTCGGGCGCCTTTTTCATGCCCGCCCGGAAAGAATTCGGGAACAAGTCTTCGCGCTTGTGGCTTGAGGAGACGCGCCCTAGGCTCACGTGGGCGTGAAGAGGAAAGGGTTTGCGATGAGTGGCTTGCTGGCGCTTCTCGATGACGTGGCGGGGATCGCCAAGGTGGCGGCGACCTCGATCGACGATGCGGCAGGTCAGGCGGCCAAGGCGGGCTCCAAGGCGGCTGGCGCGCTGATCGACGATGCGGCGGTGACCCCGAAATATGTCCACGGCTTCAAGCCCGCCCGCGAATTGCCGATCGTGGGGAAAATCGCGCTCGGCTCGATCAAGAACAAGCTGATATTCCTGCTGCCTGCGGCACTGCTGCTCTCTGCCTTCGCGCCGTGGCTGATCACGCCCTTGCTGATGCTCGGCGGGTCGTACCTGTGTTTCGAAGGCGCGGAGAAGGTCTATCACCTGTTCAAACCGCATGAGCCCGATGCCGAGGGCCATGTCGCGGCGGAGACCGCCGACCATCTCGAGGAAAAGCGCGTCAAATCCGCGGTGAAGACCGATTTCATCCTCTCCGCCGAGATCATGACCATCGGCCTCGCCGCCCTGCCCTCGGGCCAGCCGATCTGGATGGAGGCTATCGCGCTCGCCATCATCGGGATCGGCGTGACGGTGGTGGTCTATGGCTCCGTCGCATTGATCGTGAAAGCCGACGACGCGGGGCTATGGCTGGCCGAGAACGGCAAGCTCGGGCCGACGCGTTCGTTCGGGCGCGGCATCGTGCATGTGATGCCCAGATTGATGCAGTTGCTGATGATCGTCGGCACCGCCGCGATGATCTGGGTCGGCGGCAATATCGTGCTGCACGGTCTGGCAGAGCTTGGCTGGCACGCGCCTTACGACTGGATTCACCATCAGGCCGAAGCCGCCGCCCATGCGGCAGGCACGGCGGAAGGCGTCGTCAGCTGGGTGGTCACCGCGTTCTTCGACGGTGTCTTCGGACTGATCTACGGGCTGGTCCTGATCCCGGTCGTCACCCGGATCATCCAGCCGATCTACCGCGCCGTGACCGGCAAGGAAAAACCCGCACACTGAGCGCAAGCGGACAGGTTGAGGCCATCCGCGCCGCCCTATAGGCTGGGCGCGAACAGATCGCAGGAACCGCAGATGACCGAGTATCTCGAGACCCAAGAAGGCCGCCGCATCGCCTATAACCTGACGCAGGGCAAAGGGCCGGGCGTGGTGTTCCTCGGCGGGTTCAAATCCGACATGGAAGGCACGAAGGCGCTGGCGCTGGAAGACTGGGCAAAGCGCGAGGGCCGCGCCTTCCTGCGCTTCGACTATTCCGGCCACGGCGTCTCGGACGGCGCATTCGAGGACGGCGCGATCGGCGACTGGTTTGAGGATGCGCGCGACGTGATCATGGCCAAGACCGAAGGCCCGCAGATCCTCGTGGGCTCCTCGATGGGCGGCTGGATCTCGCTCCTGATGTCGCGCGAACACCCCGAGAAAGTCGCGGGCCTCGTTACCATCGCCGCGGCCCCCGATTTCACCGAAGACGGCTATTGGGCGAGCTTCGACAAGGAAACCCGGCACAAGCTGGAAAGCGAAGGCTCCATCGCGGTCCCGTCGGATTACGGCGAGCCCTATGTCATCACCCGCCGCCTCATCAACGAGGGTCGCGAGCGATTGGTGCTGCGCAGCCCGCTGGCGCTGCCCTTCCCCACGCGCTTCCTGCAAGGCACCGCCGACGAGGCCGTGAGCACCGAGACCGCGATCCGGCTGCTGGAGCATGCCGAGGGCGCGGACATGCGCCTGACCCTGGTCAAAGGCGCCGATCACCGCTTCTCGGACCCCGATTGCCTCGCGCTGATCGAGACCGCGCTGGCGGAGGTGCTGGCCCGGCTGTGATCCGCTGCTTGCGGCATTTCGATTTGCTTGACCTCAGCCCTTGCGGCACACTCGACGCGAGAAGCGCGAAAACGCGCCGCGATTGAGGTTTCGAGCGATGCCAAGCGACCCGCTGGTCTTTCTTCCCGGTTTCATGTGCGACGCGCGGCTGTTCTGGCACCCGCTGCAAGAGCTGTCTTCCGAGCGTTCGGTGATGGTGGCGCGGCTGCGCGGCACGACGATCGAGGAGATGGCACAGGCGGTTTTGGACGAGGCGCCGCCGCAATTCGCGCTGGTCGGGCATTGGCTGGGCGCGGTCGTCGCGATCGAGATCCTGCGCCGCGCGCCCGACCGGGTGACCCAGGTCGCATTACTCGACGTCTCCCCCCTGCCCGAGATGCCGCAGATCGCCGCCGCGCGCGAAACCCGGATCGTGAAGGCGCTCACCGGGCGGCTCGACGAGATGATGCTGGAAGAAATCCCCGCCGACAGCCTCGCCCCCGATCCTGGCCGCGCTGAAATTCAGGCGATGCTGCTGGAGATGGCGGCAGGCTTGGGCGCCAACACGTTCGAGGCGCAGTCCCGCGCCCTGATGCGCCGCCCCGACCTGCAACGCACGCTGCGCGCCACGAAAACCCGCGCGCTGCTGATGTGCGGCGAATACGACAAGATCTGCCCGCCCCGCCGGCACGAATTCCTCGCCGAGCTGATGCCGCACGCCGAGTTCCGCCTGATCCTCGGCGCGGGCCACCTGAGCCCGCTGGAACAACCCGAGAAGATCACCCAGAACCTGCGCGACTGGCTGGAGGCGCCGTTATTGTTAGCGTGAAAACGCAACGACCTTCGGCGTTTCGACTTTCCGGGTCCCACGGCATTTCGGGAAATTCGTGCAGCCAAGAAACACGTCACCGGTCTTCTTGCTACGGCGCTCGACCATCGCGGATCCGCATCGCGGGCACCCATCCGTCGAAGCCTGCGATACAATTCGAGCCGCTCTGACGTTCTTGATGTGCTGCTGCGTGGTCCGCAAACCCCGCTCGAACCGTCGGCCTTCCAGCGCCTGACAAAGCGCCTCAACCTCACTCTCCGTGAGTACTACTTGGCGGGGAGACTTCAGAAAGTTAAGCATCGAGTTCCGTCGCCAGTGAACGCTGGGAGGAAACTCAGTTTTCGGAACCGCTCCACCAACGAAGACGATAACCCCGTGAACCTTGCTGCCGTCTACACCAAGACAGTCTTCAATCGCTTTGATGTGCTTGTAGTTTTGCCGCAGCGGATTCTGAAACTTGGTCTTTTTCTTATAAAGAACCTGCGTCCAATGGGATTGCCTCTCCGCACCGAATATCCACCCGCTCATGTTCTTGGTCTCAATAACGAACACGCCGCTCCGCGATATGAGGACATGATCGATTTGTGTTGTCCCGTCCTTCACGGGCAGGGTCACATCATCGAAGAGATGCATGCCCCCTTCTTCAGCGAGCTTCTCGAGCCCTTTGCTCACGTAAACCTCTCCGATGAACCCCTTGAAGCGTGGGGATTTTACGATCGCGACTAAGAGGAGGAGGAGAAGCACAACAGGGAAAAACAATGCGTCCATAATTTCGGTCTCGAAATATCAAAGTGATTTTCCGATCATGCGCCGAAACCAGCCAAAACGATGGCGATACCGCGAATAAAAAAGCGCTGCCGAAGCAGCGCTTTTCCAAAACTCTCGCATGGAGCGAGATCACCCCGCCTCGGCCGTCTTCACCTTCTTTTTCCGGATCGGGGTGACCGTCGCGGGCTTCCCCTTCCCGGGCGCCGGGTTGTCGGCGTTCTCGTCGATGAAATCGAGCACGAGCGGGCGGATGTTGTTGCGCCAATGCGAGCCTGCGAAGATGCCGTAATGGCCTGCGCCTGGCTCGAGGTGCTGTTGCTTCATCGAATCCGGCACGCCGGAGCAAAGGCCGAGCGCGGCGACGCATTGGCCGGGGGCAGAGATGTCGTCCTTCTCACCCTCAACGGTCTTCACCGCGACTTTGGTGATCTTCGAGATATCGACCATCTTGCCGCCGACCTCGAAGCGGTTCTTGGCGATCTCGAGGCCCTTGAAGATACGCTCGACCGTCGAGAGGTAGAACTCGGCAGTCATGTCCATCACGGCGAGGTATTCGTCGTAGAAGCGGTAATGCTTGTCGTGCTCCGATCCTTCGCCAGAGGCCTCTTTCCAGATCTTGTCCTGGAAGGCCTGCGCGTGCTTGTCCATGTTCATCGAGATGAAGGAGGCGAGCTGCATCAGGCCCGGATAGACCAGGCGCCCCGCGCCCTTGTATTTGAAGCCCACGCGCTGAATCACCATCTGCTCGAGCTGGCCCATCGTGACGCGACGGCCGAAATCGGTCACTTCGGTGGCGGCGGCGTCGGGATCGATCGGCCCGCCGATCAGGGTCAGCGTGCGCGGCTGCGCGGCCGGATCCTCGGCGGCGAGATAGGCGGTCGCGGCCAGCGCGAGCGGCGCCGGCTGACACACCGCGATCACGTTGGTATCAGGACCCATCTCTTTCATGAAATCGACAAGGTAGAGTGTATAGTCCTCGATATCGAACTTGCCTTCGGAGACGGGGATATCGCGCGCATTATGCCAATCGGTCACCCAGACATCGGCGTCGGGCAGCAGCGAGGCCACGGTGGAGCGCAGCAGCGTCGCGTAATGGCCCGACATCGGCGCCACCAGAAGGATGCGCCGCTCCATCGGCTCGCGGCCGTGGACGTTGAAATGCACGAGGCTGCCGAAGGGCTTGTTGAGCACCGTTTCGACCTCGACGAGGTGATCGCGCCCGTCCTCGGCGGCGATCGAATGGATGCCCCAATCGGGCTTGATCACCATCCGCGCGAAAGAGCGTTCCGTCACCCGGCCCCAAGCCGACATGATCTTGAACATCGGATGCGGGGCGAGGCCCCAGACCGGGTAGGACGCCATGGCGCGCGCCGAGGCGCCCATCCACTCGTTCGTGTTCCTGAAGGTTTCCATCAGGTCGTAGGACATGATCGTTTTCATATGCAACTCCTCGGGGCCGGCCACGCGCACACTCGGCAACGGAAACGCCGCTTTACCCCAAGACTGCGGCGATATTATGCTGGTTCAGAGGATAGGGAGGATTATCGTTCATGACAACCGAGGAGACGGACAAAATTGCTGCATCGCAGAAGATGCAGGAGAACCTCGCCCGCATCGAGGAACTGACAGAGCGGATGGTCGATGCGATCGCTCAGAAGCGCCCCGTGAATCCCGCCCTCGAAGGCCCCGGCGCCGATCTCTATTTCTCCTCCTCCGCGGCCATGATGAACGAATGGCTGGAGAAACCGTCAAAGATCCTCGAAGCCCAGGTGAATTACTGGGGTCAGGCGATGAAGCATTACCTCGAAGCGCAGGAGGCGCTCGCCAAGGGCGCGTTCCGCCCACCCGAGGACACGGGTCCTTCCGACCCGCGTTTTGCCAACCCGCTCTGGGATAGCCATCCCTATTTCAACTATATCAAACAGCAATATCAGATCGCGGCGCAGGGCGTGCGCGAGACGGTCGACAAGCTCGAAGACCTGGATCCGGTGGACCGTCAGCGGCTCCAGTATTTCTCGCGCCAGATCATCGACCTGATGGCGCCGACCAACTTCCTCGCGACCAACCCTGATGCGCTGGAAAAGGCGATCGAGACCGAGGGCGAGAGCCTCGTGAAAGGGCTCGAGAACCTCGTGCGCGACATCGAGGCGAACCGCGGCGACCTGCTCGTGACGCTGGCCGACAAGGACGCCTTCACCGTGGGCGAGAATATCGGCACCGCCGAGGGTTCGGTGATCTACCGCAACCGTCTGTTCGAGCTGATCCAGTATACGCCGACCACCGAGAAGGTACACAAGACGCCGCTTCTGATCTTCCCGCCCTGGATCAACCGCTTCTACATCATGGACCTGAAGCCGCAGAACTCGCTGATCCGCTGGATCGTCGATCAGGGCTTCACCCTCTTCGTGGTCAGCTGGAAGAACCCCGACAAGAGCTATGCAGATGTCGGCATGGACGACTACGTGCAGGAGGGCTACCTCACCGCGATCGACGAGGTGAAGAAGATCACCGGCGAGAAGAAAGTCAACGCGGTCGGCTATTGCATCGCGGGTACCACGCTGTCGCTGACGCTGGGCCTGCTGAACAAGCGCAAGGACAAGTCGATCAACTCGGCCACCTTCTTCACCACGCTCACCGATTTCTCGGATCAGGGCGAGTTCGCGGTCTTCCTGCAGGACGATTTCGTCGACGGGATCGAGCGGCAGTGCAAGGCCGACGGCGTGCTCGACAGCTATTTCATGTCGCGCACCTTCTCCTACCTGCGCTCGAACGACCTGATCTATCGGCCTGCGATCCGCAGCTACATGATGGGGGAATCCCCGCCCGCTTTCGATCTGCTGTTCTGGAACGGCGACTCGACGAACCTGCCGGGCAAGATGGCGGTCGAATATCTACGCGGCCTTTGCCAGAAGGACCGCTTCGCGCGCGAAGGCTTCGAGGTGCTGGGCGAGACGGTCAAGGTCTCCGACGTCAATGTGCCGTTGATGGCGATCGCCTGCGAGACCGATCATATCGCGCCCTGGGTCGCCTCGTTCAACGGGGTCGCGAAGATGGGTTCGAAGGACAAGAGCTTCATCCTGTCGCAATCGGGCCACATCGCCGGAATCGTCAATCCGCCCAGCAAGAAGAAATACGGCCACTACACCTCCGAGGCGCCGGTCGCGAATCCCAACGAGTGGAAAGCGCAAGCCGAGTTTCACGAGGGAAGCTGGTGGCCGCGCTGGGGCGAATGGCTGGCCAAGAAATCCGGTGCGATGGTGCCCGCACGCCAGCCCGGCGATGCCGATCACCCGATTTTGGCAGACGCGCCCGGCACTTACGTCAAAGAGATGGTAAAGATATAACCTTCCCGCTTGGGTTGTGAATTTTCTGCGGCGCAGCAATTCTTCTCTTGAAATGCTGCGCCGCAGCATGTATATACGTTGCGTAACCCAAAGGGCCCCGCCAACGTTCCAGACCACGGGCCCCAACCCAACGGAGCACTCACATGGCCAAGACCCAAGACTACACCAAGATCATGCAGGACATGATGGCGTCCTTCCCCGTCGACACCTCGAAATTCCAGGATGCGTTCAAATCGCAAGCTGCCCTCGGCGAGAAGATGTCGAAAGTGGCGCTTGAAGCTGCCGGCAAGTCGACCGAAATCTCGACCAAATGGACCAAGGGCACCCTCGACAAGATGGGCGACCTGACCAAGACCAAGGAAGAGCCCGCCGATTACGCCAAGGCGATGAGCGACTTCGCGTCGGCTTCCGCCGAGATGGCTGCCGAGAACATGGCTGCCTTCGCTGAAATCGCGAAAAAGGTTCAGATGGACACCGTCGAGCTGATGATGGCCGCTGGCAAGGACATGTCGGAAGAAGCGTCCGCCACCGTCAAGAAGGCGACCGCCGACATGACCGCTGCGTCGAAGAAAGCCGCAACGGCTGCGAAATAAGACCTCAACGCGGGCACCGGCCTCCTCCTCCCAGCCGGCCCTGCGTATCTCGGGCGCGCCTTCGCGGCGCGCCCTTTTTCTTTTATTGATTTTGGCAGCGCGGCGTCTCACAATCGCTGCACACGCATAATCCGGGGAGGATCGCATCACATGGCCGCAGACGAAAAGCCCTTGCTGATCAAGCGTTACGCCAGCCGCCGTCTCTATAATACCGAGACCAGCGATTACGTGACGCTCGAAGACATCGCGAAATTCATCCGCGAGGGGCGCGAGGTGCAGATCGTCGATCTGAAATCGGGCGACGACCTGACACGGCAATATCTGCTGCAGATCGTGGCCGAGCACGAGAGCCGCGGCGAGAACGTTCTGCCCGTCGATGTTCTGACCGATCTGGTGCGCTCCTATACCGGCGCCGCGCAATCGGTGGTGCCGCAATTCCTCGCCGCGTCTTTCGAGATGCTGCGCGAGGGGCACTCGCAGATGCTCGAGAACATGAACAAGATGCCGAATCCGATGAGCTCGATGCCGGGTTTCGAGGCGCTGCAGGCGCAGCAACAGGCCTTCTTGCAGAACATGATGGCGGGCTGGGGAACCGCCGGCTCGTCCGGCCCCGCGCCGGACGATGGCGACGATCGCGGCGAGCTGGACGCGATCAAGAAACAGCTCGCCGATCTGCAGAGCAAGCTCAACAAGATGTAAGGAGAGGCGCCCGAGAGGCGCCTTTTTCCTATCCGGCGCAAGGGGGCGCTGCCCCCTCGGCGCGTCGCGCCTCACCCCCGGGATATTTTCGCCAACACGAAGGGGCAGCCGCCTCTGGTCCTCGCCTTGGTTGCAATATCCCCGGGGCTCGCAGGGCGGGGTCAGCCCCCCTGCGACGTCTCCCCCACCCCCTCCCCATTGACAGCCGCGCCCTGCCCGCGCAAAAGGCTCTGGAACCATATATCCCGCAACCGGGCGTTCCGTGGGCGCCAAACCGACGAGGTGGACGACATGTCCCAGATCTCCCTCACCTTTCCCGATGGCAATTCGCGCGACTACGACGCAGGCGTGACGCCGGCCGAAGTGGCCGCCTCCATCGCACCTTCGCTGGCGAAGAAAGCGATCTCCGCACAGGTCAATGGCGCGCATTGGGATCTGCAATGGCCGATCCAGGAAGACGCGCAGATCGCCATCAACACGATGCAGGATGACGGCCCCGCGCTGGAGCTGATCCGCCACGACCTCGCCCATATCATGGCCCGCGCCGTGCAGGAGCTCTATCCCGGTGTGAAGGTCACGATCGGCCCGGTCCGCGACAATGGCTGGTTCTACGATTTCGACCGCGAAGAGCCCTTCACGCCCGAAGACCTCGGCGCGATCGAAAAGAAGATGCGCGAGATCATCAACGCGCGCGACGCCATCAAGACCGAGGTCTGGAGCCGCAAACACGCGATCGACCATTATCTGGCGACGAACGAGCCCTACAAGGTCGAACTGATCAACCGGATTCCGCAAGGCGAGGACATCCGGATGTATTGGCACGGCAACTGGCAGGATCTCTGCCGTGGTCCGCACCTGCAGCATACGGGTCAGGTCCCGGCGGATGCGTTCAAGCTGACCCATGTGGCCGGCGCCTATTGGCTGGGTGACTCGAGCCGCCCGATGCTGCAGCGCATCTACGGCGTGGCCTTCAAGACCAAGAAGGACCTAAACGCCTGGGTCACGATGATGGAGGAGGCCGCCAAGCGCGACCACCGCAAGCTCGGCCGCGAGATGGACCTGTTCCACATGCAGGAAGAGGCACCGGGCCAGATCTTCTGGCACCCGAACGGCTGGACGATCTACACCGCGCTGCAGGACTATATGCGCCGCAAGCAGCGCGATGACGGCTATGTCGAGGTGAACACGCCGCAGGTGGTGAACCGCAGGCTCTGGGAAGCCTCGGGCCACTGGGAGAATTATCAGGAGAACATGTTCATCGTCGAAGTCGACGAGGATCATGCACGCGAAAAGACGGTCAACGCGCTCAAGCCGATGAACTGCCCGTGCCACGTCCAGATTTTCAATCAGGGCGTCAAATCCTATCGCGACCTGCCGCTGCGCATGGCCGAATTCGGCTCCTGCGCGCGCTACGAACCGTCCGGCGCGCTGCACGGCATCATGCGCGTGCGCGGTTTCACGCAGGATGACGCACATATTTTCTGCACCGAAGATCAGATCGAGGCGGAAACCGAGAAATTCATCAAGTTCCTCTCGGGGATCTACGACGATCTCGGCTTCACCGACTGGCGCATCAAGCTGTCGACGCGCCCCGAGAAGCGCATCGGCAGCGATGAGAGCTGGGATTACACCGAAGCCGCGCTCGGCAACGCCTGTGAGGCCGCCGGTTACGACTACGAGATCTTCGAAGGCGAAGGCGCGTTCTACGGTCCGAAACTGGAATTCGTGCTGACCGACGCGATCGGGCGCGACTGGCAATGCGGCACGCTGCAGGTCGACACCAACCTGCCCGAGCGGCTGGATGCGGAATTCGTGGGCTCGGATGGCGAGCGCCACCGTCCCGTGATGCTGCACCGCGCGGTGCTGGGCTCGTTCGAGCGTTTCATCGGCATGCTGATCGAGAACTTCGCCGGCAAGATGCCGCTCTGGCTCGCGCCGCGTCAGGTGGTCGTCGCGTCGATCGTATCCGACGCCGACGATTACGTGCTGGAAGTGACCTCGAAGCTGCGCGCCGCCGGTATCCGCGCCGAGGCCGACACCCGCAACGAGAAGATCAACTACAAGGTCCGCGAGCACTCGCTCGGCAAGGTTCCCTATATCTTCGCGATCGGGATGAAAGAGGTCGAGGAGCGCACGGTTTCGGTCCGCAAGCTCGGCGATACCCGCACCTCCACGGTGGCGATCGACGAGATCGTGGCACAGCTGATCACCGAATCGACGCCGCCCGATTTGCGCGAATAATCGCCAATTCAACGGCCTATCTCTAATTTTCACAGACCTGTGAGGGGCTTACGCCCCTCATGGAATGTCATTGCATTTTCGCAATTCTCGGAGAGACTTGAATACGCGTGTGTTACAGACTTTCCTACCGCCTCGCTTCTGAAAAAGGCAGCCGGAAGACCCGAAAGAGACTGGCTGCACGGCCCGGACGCAATATCGCGCCGGGAGACTACGAAGGAGAAGACGGTAATGGCCACTGGCACCGTGAAATGGTTCAATTCCACCAAGGGTTATGGCTTCATCGCGCCTGACGAAGGCGGCAAGGACGTGTTCGTGCACATCTCTGCTGTCGAACGTGCGGGTCTCAAGGGGCTCGATGACAATCAGAAGATCCAATATGAGCTGCAGTCGGGTCGCGACGGCCGCTCCTCGGCATCGGATCTGGTCCTGCTCTGATCAGGCGATCGGACGGCAAGGATTTGGAACGGCGCGCATCACGGGATGCGCGCCGTTTTTCTTTTGTCAACGTTAAGTGCGCAAGGGCGCAGTCAGAGCCATTCGACCTGCGTGCCCTTCGCCCAGCCCAGCGTCAGCTTGTCGCCCTCGCGGATCACCGGGCGCTTCATCAGCGCGGGATGTTCGCCCAGCAGAACGGCGACAGGCTTTTCGCGCTCACTCTCGGGCAGATTGCGCCACGTCGTCGATGCACGGTTGACGATCTTGTCGCCGAACGCGCTTTCGAATTCTGCGACCTCAGCCGCCGTCAAAGGCTCTGCCCGCACATCGCGGAACTCCACGTCGCGCCCGGCCGCTTCCAAGGCCTTGCGCGCCTTGCGCACTGTGTCGCAGGTCGAAATCCCATAAACGATCATATCCCCTCCTCCAGCGCGCCGTTCTCCAGGTGCAACACGCGGTCCATCTTGGCGGCGAGCTCCATGTTATGCGTCGCGATCAGCGCCGACAGGCCCGTCTCGCGCACCAGCCCCATCAGCACGTCGAACACCGTGTCCGAGGTGGTCGGGTCGAGGTTGCCGGTAGGCTCGTCGGCCAGCAACAGGCTCGGCCCGTTCGCGAGCGCCCTGCAGAACGCCACACGTTGCTGCTCGCCACCCGATAGCGCCGAGGGGCGGTGATCCATCCGGCCCGCCATACCGACGCGGCTCAAGAGGTCCTTCGCCCGCTCTTCCGCGGCCTTGCGGCTGACGCCATTGGCCAGCTGCGGCAGCACGATATTCTCCACCGCCGAGAACTCCGGAAGCAGGTGGTGAAACTGGTAGACGAAGCCCAGCTTCTCGCGCCGCGCCGCCGTGCGTTTGCCGTCGCGCGCGCCGGTCAGATCCTCGCCATCGATCACCACCCGACCGCAATCGGGCGTGTCCAGCAGCCCCGCGATATGCAGAAGCGTCGACTTGCCCGCCCCCGAAGGCGCGACCAGCGCCACGACCTGCCCTTTCGGAATGGTTAGATCCAGACCTTTGAGCACCGTGATCTCGTTCGGCTTGCCCCGGTTGTAGCACTTTTCCAACTGTTCGCAGATCAGCACGTCATTCATAGCGCAGCGCCTCCACCGGGTTCATGCGCGCGGCACGGCGCGCCGGGAAGATGGTCACGATGAAGCTCAGCGCCAGCGACAGCGTCACCGCCTTGGTCACGTCCCAGGGCTGCAATTTCGCGGGCAGATGGTAGATGCCGCGGATCGACGGATCCCATGCATCGCCGCCATTGAGCCAGTTTACGAAGCCCATGACGTGGTCGATATTCACCGAGAACAGCACCCCGATCGCCAGCCCCGCGAGCGTCCCGATCACCCCGGTGAACGCGCCGCAAAGGAAGAAGACCCGCAGGATCGAACCCTCGCTAAGCCCCATCGTGCGCAGGATGCCGATGTCGCGACCCTTGTTCTTCACCAACATGATCAGTCCCGATGTGATGTTCATCGACGCGATCAGCACGAGGATCGAGAGGATGATGAACATTACGTTGTCTTCGACCGTCAGCGCGCGCAGGAAGCTCGACGATGCGTCCTTCCATGTCCACAAAAGCGTGCCCTTGCCGCTCGCATCCATGATCGCGGGCTCCCATTCGGCGATGCGCTCGGGATCGGCCACGTCCACGTCGATCTCATCGACCCCGCCCTCGCGGTTGAAGAAGCTCTGCGCCTCCTTGAAGGGCATATAAAGCCGCGTCTGGTCGATGTCGTAACGCCCGGCCGAGAAAACATAGGAGACCTTGTAGGCGTTCACGCGCGGGCTTGTGCCCGACGGAGTCTTCGCCCCATTGGGCGAAATCACCTTGACCGTGTCGCCCACCGTCACGCCCAGATCGCGCGCCATGCCGATGCCGATCGCGATGCCTTCACCGTAATTGTCGATATCGCCCTGCGCATCTTCGGAATGCGCGATATTGGGGATGTTCTTCAGATCCGAAAGCGCCAGACCGTAGACATCCGCCACGTTGGAACGATCGCCGAAGCTGACCATCGCCTGACCACGCACCGCCGGCGCGGCGCTCACCACGCCCGGGATCGCCTTGATCCGATCGGTGCGCTCGGCATAGTCGCGGATCAGCTTGGAATAGACGCCCGAGCCCTCCGCCACTTCCATCGGTGCGGAATAGACGGTGATCTGCGGATTCGAACCGACGATGGTCGAGACGAACTCGGCGCGAAAGCCCGCGCGCACGGCCAAGGTCGCGATCAGGGCGGCCACGCCAAGCGCGATGCCGATCAGGGAAATCCATGTCATGACCGAGACGCCACCTTCGGCGCGGCGCGCGCGCAGGTAGCGCCATGCGATCATGAACTCGAAACGGGAAAACGGGGCAGTGCGTGCGGCCATCGGCTCCATCCACGAAAATTCGGCGCAAGCTGGCGCGGCGGGGTCGAAAGGTCAAGCCTGCGCCCGGTCATAGCGGCGAGAGCGCGCCTCTTCGGCTTGGTCGAAATATCCCGGGGGCGCCCGGAACGGGCGGGGGCAGAGCCCCCTATTTGCAGCCCAGCGTGCCGGGCACATCCGCCAGAAGCGGTGCCATCGCCTCGGCCAGATCGGCGGGGTAATCGGTCTGCACCGAGGCAAGCACCGCCTCGCCCGCGCACTCGAGCCGCTGCGTCTTGCGCAGCGTCACCTTGCCGAACACGTCCTTGGAGCGGATCGCAAACCCGTCTTCGGCCATCTCGTCCGACAGCACCGTATCGCCATCGAGCAGGATCGTGTGCAGGAGTTGTTCATGCGCGGCCGTAAGGTTCGCGCCCGCATCGGCATGGGCACGCAGCGCGACATGGGCGGTCTTGTGCGGGTCGATATCGGGCGCGGAGAACAGGATGCCGCCGCCCGGCATCTCGTCCGACGTCCAGCCCTTCGGCACCCTGGCCGAAATACCGAGCGCATCGCTCGACCACGGCACGAGACCTTGGCCGGCGCCCTGGCCCGTGCCTTCGGCCAGAGCGGGCCCGGCGAGCAAGCCCGCCGCGACCGCGCTGGCGGCAAGGATCAGATCAAAGCCCTTCATAGATGCCCACGATCTTCTCGACCGCCTCTTCAGCCGGCATCTCCTCGCTCTCGCCGGTGCGGCGGCAGGTCAGTTCAACCTTGTTGGCCGCGATCCCGCGCGGACCGACGGTTATGCGCCACGGCAGGCCGATCAGGTCCATGGTGGCGAATTTCGCGCCCGCGCGCTCTTCGCGGTCGTCATAGAGCGGGTCGAGCCCGTGGTCGAGGAACGCGCGGTAGAGCGCCTCGCAGGCGCTGTCGCAGCTGACATCGCCCTGCTTGAGGTTGACGATGCCAACATGGAACGGCGTCACGCCCTCGGGCCAGATGATGCCCTTGTCGTCGTGGTTCGCCTCGATCAGCGCGCCGACGAGACGGCTCACGCCGATCCCGTGCGAGCCCATATGGACCGGCACCTTCGCGCCATCCGGGGTCTGAACGGTTGCACCCAATGCCTCGGAATATTGCGTGCCGAAATAGAAGATCTGGCCGACCTCGATCCCGCGCGCGACGCGGCGACGCTCTTCGGGGACCTCGTTGAAGACCGCCTCGTCATGGGTCTCGTCGGTGCGGGCATAGCGTGAGGTGAATTCCTCCAGCACGCCCTGGCACTGCGCCACGTCGTCATAATCGATTTCGCGGTCGCCGAAGGTCAGATCGGTGATCTCGCTGTCGTAGAACACCTCCGACTCGCCCGTTTCGGCCAGCACGAGGAATTCATGGGTGTAATCGCCGCCGATCGGGCCGCTATCGGCGCGCATCGGGATCGCCTGCAGGCCCATGCGCTCATAGGTGCGCAGGTAGCTGACGAGGTGGCGGTTATAGGCGTGCAGCGCGTCTTCCTTCGACAGATCGAAGTTGTAGCCGTCCTTCATCAGGAATTCGCGGCCGCGCATCACGCCGAAGCGCGGGCGGATCTCGTCACGGAATTTCCACTGGATCTGATAGAGCGTCAGCGGCAGCTGCTTGTAGCTAGAGACATGGGCGCGGAAGATGTCGGTCACCATCTCCTCGGCCGTGGGCGAGTAAAGCATATCGCGGCCCTGCCGGTCGGTGATCCGCAGCATCTCTTCGCCATAGCCGTCATAACGGCCCGACTCGCGCCACAGATCGGCCGATTGCAGCGTCGGCATCTGGATTGCGAGGTGGCCGGCGCGCGCCTGCTCTTCGTGCACGATCTGCTCGATCCGGCGCAGCACCTTGAAGCCCATCGGCAGCCAGGAATAGATCCCGGCCTGCTGCTGCTTGATCATACCCGCACGCAGCATCAGCCGATGCGAGGCGATCTGCGCCTCGGCGGGGGTTTCCTTGAGAACGGGAAGAAAATAGCGGGACAGGCGCATGAGCGGTCCTTCGAGGGTTGGTGTCAGACGTTGCGTTTGGCCTAGAGGAAACGGGGGCGTTGGGCAAGATGACTAACCGCGCAGGGCGACTTCGTAGCGCGGATCCCGTACCCAACCCTTCGTCTCTAGAGTGTTTGCTTGATGGCGGGAGAACTGCTCGCGCGGCAGATGGTAAGGGGTCGACGGGCGATGCCAGTATTCGAGCACCCTCAGCGGCACAGAATTCATTGTCGGCCCGGAACTGCAACAGTCTATATTGGGTGGGTCTCCGTAATGCAGGAGTTTCGCCTCAATGACCTCGGCAAGTCGCGCATGCTCTTCCCCCAGTTCCTTTTTTAGCCGAGGCGGTTGCATGTTTAGTTCAGAGAAGGCCACCTGAAATATCCGCTGGCAAGCTTGGCACCGGATCTCGGCCAAGGCCGTCTCCTTTGCATAGAAATTCGCCACCGAAAACGGCAAGAACCGCCCCCAACGCGGCACAGCATTTTCGTCGAACCAATCGGGTGGCGTGGCGATACGAGAAAGAATGTCTTTGTAATGGCAGTGCATCGATGCCTTCAAAATATTTCAACCTCTGAAGTATGGCGAGCCTAACGCGCTTTCCGGGCGCTCAAAAGTCTTCTCCCGAAGCAGAATGCCATCCCTCACGTCAATTCTCGGCGCGGGACCGCCCGCCCCGGACTGCGCAGAACCTTTCCCCGAAGCCCCGAACACGCCGCCACTGCGGATCGACACCGCGCCCCGCCTCACGCGCTCGCCGCTGAAGGCTTCCGTTGAAAGTCTTTCAAGACGCGATCCTAGCCTTGATTTCCCACCGCATTTCGCCACGTTAGAACGAACGCACCGCCGAGAAGGACCACGCATGGCCCTGCCTGCCCGCCAGCAAGTCACCTATTGGTCCGTCGCCGCCTTGGTGCTGGTCCTGTCGCTGTGGTGGCTGGGAAATGTCATCCTGCCGTTCATCATGGGCGGCGCGATCGCTTATTTCCTCGACCCGCTGGCCGACCGGCTGGAGAAGCTTGGCCTGAGCCGCGCGGCCTCCACCGCGATCATCGGGCTGGTGACGGTGCTGATCTTCGTGATCCTTGCACTGGCCGTGGTGCCGATGCTGGCGCGTCAGCTGGCGCAGCTGGTTGCGCTGGCGCCCGATCTTCTGTCGTCGTTGCAGGCCTTCCTGAACGAGCGGTTCCCCAACCTCCTGCAGAACTCGGTCGTGAACGACACGCTCAACAGCCTCGGCAGCGCAATCAAGGCGCGGGGCGGCGAGCTGGCGGCGACTCTGCTGAGTTCGGCGATGACGCTGGTCAACGTCGTCGTCTTCATCGTCGTGGTGCCGGTCGTGGCCTTCTACATGCTGCTCGACTGGGACCGGATGGTGGCCAAGATCGATGGCTGGCTGCCGCGCGATCACGTCCAGACGATCCGCACCATCGCGCGCGACATCGACCGGGTGCTTTCGGGCTTCGTGCGCGGCCAGGTCACGGTCTGCCTCGTGCTCGGCGGTTTCTACGCGATCGCGCTGATGGCGGCGGGGCTCGATTTCGGGCTGCTGGTGGGATCGGTCGCCGGCGCGCTGACCTTCATCCCCTATATCGGCGCGATCATCGGCGGAACGCTCGCCATCGGCCTCGCGCTGTTCCAGTTCTGGGGCGAGTGGTTCAATATCGGCATCGTGGCGGGCATCTTCGTGCTCGGCCAGTTTCTCGAAGGCAATTTCGTCACTCCCAAACTCGTGGGCGATTCGGTCGGGCTGCATCCGCTCTGGCTGATCTTCGCGCTGTCCGCTTTCGGCACTTTGTTCGGTTTTGTGGGCATGTTGGTCGCCGTTCCCGTCGCTGCGGTGATCGGAGTGGTTGCGCGCTTCTTCATCGACCAATATCTGCAAGGGGCGCTTTACCGAGGGCAAACGGAGCGCGAGCCAACAGCCCATCCGCCGATCTCCCTGATCAACGAGGAGACCGGGGAAGTGACGGGCGCGACCGAGACGACCGAACACGAGAACTGAGAATGGCCGAGCAGTTGACCTTCCCGCTTCACCTGCGTTCCGCGCAGGGGCGTGAAGACTTCTTCATCTCCCCAGCCAATGCGCTGGCGGTGACGACCCTCGACGCGCCCGAAGCATGGCCGCTGGGCCGGATGATCCTGATCGGGCCGGAGGGCGCGGGCAAGACGCATCTCGCGACGATCTGGGCCGACGAACAAGGCGCGGAGATTCTGCCCGCCCGCAATCTCACCGAAGATATGGCCCCCGCGCTGGTCGCCAAGGGCGCCGCCGTGATCGAGCGGGCCGAAACGCTCGGCGCCGACGAGGCGGGGCAACGCGCGCTCTTTCACCTGCACAACCTGATGCAGGCCGAAGGCGGGCGGCTTCTTCTGACCGCGCGCACACCGCCCCGCGACTGGGGATTGAGCCTGCCCGACCTGATCAGCCGGATGGAAGCGACGGCGACGGTGCGCATCACGCCGCCCGATGACGCGCTGCTGGCGGCCGTTCTGGTGAAGCTGTTCTCCGACCGGCAACTGACCGTGCCGCCGAACCTGATCGGCTGGCTGGTGACGCGGATGGACCGCTCTCTCGCGACCGCGCGCAAACTGGTCGCGGCGCTCGATCGGCAGGCACTCGCACAGCGCCGCGCGATCACGCAAAGACTAGCCGCCGAGGTTCTGGACAGTCTCGATTGAGCCGCGCAAACTGTCATGGAGCCATTACAAAATCCAACGATAAGCGCGCCATGACCCAAGCAGATTTCCTCAAGACCCCCTTCCCCACGCCGATCACGCTGCCCGAGGCGGAGATCAGCGGCCCCGGTCGTTTCTTCAACCGGGAACTGAGCTGGCTGGCGTTCAACTGGCGGGTTCTGGAAGAGGCGCGCAACCCGCGCGTGCCGCTGCTGGAGCGCGTGCGTTTCCTGTCGATCTCGGCCACCAACCTCGACGAATTCTACACCGTGCGCGTCGCGGGCCTGATGGAGCTTGTGCGCGAGAGCAACGTGAACCCCTCCGATGACGGGCTCACCCCCGCCGAGCAGTTGGAGAAGATCAACGCCAACGCGCGGCGGTTGATGGACACGCAGCAGGCGACGTGGTCAGCGCTCAAGCGCGAGATGGATCACGAGGGCATCCATGTCGTCACCCGCTCGCGTCTGACCAAGCGCGATCTCGACTTCCTGTCGGATCACTTCCTCAACAACGTCTTCCCGGTGCTCTCGCCGCTGGCGATCGACCCGGCCCACCCTTTCCCCTTCATCCCGAATACCGGCTTCTGCCTCGCGCTGGAACTGGAGCGCGAAAGCGACCAGCGCCGGTTGCAGGCGCTGCTGCCGATCCCGGCCCAGATCGACCGCTTCGTGCGCCTGCCGGGCGAGGCGCGGTTCCTGCCGCTCGAGCAGCTTCTGATGCTGCATCTGAGCTCGCTCTTCCCGGGCTACAAGGATGTGGGCTCGTGCTCGTTCCGGGTGCTGCGCGACAGCGATCTGGAAGTCGAGGACGAGGCCGAAGACCTCGTGCGCGAGTTCGAGACCGCGCTGAAGCGCCGCCGCCGCGGTCAGGTCATCCGCATGTCGGTCTCGCCGGGCGCGCCGGAAGACCTGCAGGCGCTGGTAATGCGCGAGTTGCATGTCGATCCCGAAGAGGTGGTCGAGGAAAAGGGCCTCGTGGGCATCGCCGATGTGAAGGAACTGATCCTCGGCGAGCGCCCCGATCTGCTCTGGCCGCCCTTCATGCCGCGCGTGCCCGAACGCGTGCAGGACCACGAAGGCGACATGTTCGCCGCGATCAAGCAGAAGGATATCCTTCTGCACCATCCCTACGAGACCTTCGATCTGGTGGTGCGCTTCATCGATCAGGCGGCGAACGACCCGAACGTGCTGGCGATCAAGCAGACGCTCTATCGGACGTCGAAAGACAGCCCCGTCGTGTCGTCGCTCTGCGAGGCGGCGGAGAATGGCAAATCCGTGACCGCGCTCGTGGAGTTGAAGGCCCGGTTCGACGAGGCCGCCAATATCCGCCAGTCGCGGCGGCTGGAGCGCGCAGGCGCCCATGTCGTCTACGGGTTCATCAACTACAAGACCCACGCCAAGATCTCGACCGTCGTGCGCCGCGAGGGCGACCATCTCGTGACCTATACGCATTACGGCACCGGCAACTACCACCCGATCACGGCGAAGATTTACACCGATCTGAGCTTCTTTACCTGCGATGCCGCGCTCGGGCGCGATGCGACCAAGGTCTTCAACTACCTCTCGGGCTATGTGCAGCCCGAGGGTCTCGAAAACATCGCGATCTCGCCTATCACGCTGAAGCCGCGCCTGCTGCAGTTGATCGACCGCGAGATCGAACACGCCAAGGCGGGAAAACCCGCCGCGATCTGGGCGAAGATGAATTCGCTGATCGAATCCGACGTGATCGACGCGCTCTACAAGGCCTCGCAGGCGGGGGTGAAAATCTCGCTCGTGATCCGCGGCATCTGCGGCATCCGCCCCGGCATCAAGGGCCTGTCCGAGAATATCCGCGTGAAATCCATCGTCGGGCGGTTCCTCGAACACTCGCGCATCGTGTGCTTCGGTAATGGCCATGCCCTGCCGTCGAACGACGCGCGCGTGTTCTTCTCCTCCGCCGACTGGATGGGGCGCAACCTCAACCGCCGGGTGGAGACGCTGGTCGAGGCCAAGAACCCCACGGTGAAGGCGCAGATCGTCAGCCAGATCATGGCGGCGAACATGGCCGACGAGGCGCAAAGCTGGATTTTGCAGCCCGACGGCAAGTTCATCCGCCACCTGCCCGACGACCGCGAGGACCTGTTCTCCTGCCACCGGTTCTTCATGGAATACCCCTCGCTCTCGGGTCGCGGTTCCGCTGGGGCAAGCGATGTTCCCGAACTTGCCCATAGCTTCGACTAGCCCTAGCTTTGGGGTCGAACGACTCGAACGGACGGGCACATGAGCAAAGACAAAGCGGCGCCGGCACTCGATGACAGCGACGATTGGGACCCGTTCGGCCAACCTCTCTTCGACGATCCGTCCGTGCGCGCGCTCTCGCGCGTCGGCGTCGTCGATATCGGCTCGAACTCGATCCGGATGGTGGTGTTCGACGGCGCGGCGCGCAGCCCGGCCTATTTCTTCAATGAGAAGGTCATGGCGGGTCTCGGTCAAGGTCTCGCAGAGACTGGCCAGCTGAACCCCGAGGGGCGCGAGCGCGGCCTGATCGCGCTCAAACGCTTTGCCGCGCTCGCCGAAGGGATGGAGATCGGCCCGCTCACCTGCGTCGCGACCGCCGCAATGCGCGACGCCGAGGACGGCCCCGAGTTTCACCGCAAGATCGAGAAAGAGACCGGCCTCAAGGTCCATATCGTCGACGGGCTCGAAGAGGCGCGCCTTTCCGCGCAAGGGGTGCTACTTGGCTGGCCCGAGGCCGAAGGCCTCGTCTGCGATATCGGTGGCAACTCGATGGAATTGGCCGAGATTCGCGGCGGCAAGGTCTGGCGCCGTGCCACCTCGCAGCTCGGCCCCTTCCGCCTGCAGCAGATCGCGGGCGGCAAGAAGGCCATCACCGCGCATATTCAGGCGACGATGCAGGAGTTGGCCGAGAAGGTCGGGACCGAGCATGAACGCATCTACCTCGTCGGCGGCTCGTGGCGCGCCATCGCGCGTCTCGACATGGAACGGCGCGACTATCCGCTGCTGGTGATGCACGAATACCGGATGAAGCCCGACGAGCTGGGCGAGACGATCGACTGGATCGGCAAGTCCGACCTCGAGAAGCTGCGCGCCAATACCGGCACCTCCGCCGCGCGGATGGAGCTGGTCCCGCTCGCGAGCCAGGTGCTGCGCGAGTTGATCGCGACCTTCCAGCCCAAGGAGATCGACGTCTCCGCCTACGGGATCCGCGAAGGGCTGCTTTACGAGCAGATGCCCGAACGCCTGCGCCGCCGCGATCCGCTGGTGGAGGCCGCGCGCCATACCGAGCGCGTGATGAGCCGGATGCCCGGCTTCGGCAAGAAGCTCCACGCCTTCATCGAGCCGATCTTCGGGCCGCTCCCGCCAGAGAAATTCCGCCTCGTGCGCGCGGCCTGCCTGCTGCATGACACGACGTGGCGCACCCATCCCGATTACCGCGCCGAGGCCTGTTTCGAGAACGTCACCCGAGCGAACTATTCAGCCATGTCCCACCCCGAGCGGATCTGGCTCGGCGTGGCGCTCCTGCACCGCTACAAGAACTCGCGCAACGGCTCGCGGCTGGAGCCGTTCCTGCCGCTGCTGACCGAAGAGCAGATCCAGGAGGCGGAAGTTCTGGGCAAGGCGATGCGCTTCGGCGCGATGTTCGCGACCCACAGCCCCGCCGATGCGGGCGAGTTGAAATATTCCGCCAAGAAGGGCGTTTTGGAGCTGAAGCTGACCAAGCGCGGCAAGGCGCTGATGGGCGAGGTCGCCGAGTCGCGCTTCCGCTCGCTCGCGGGCGCGCTGAAGGCCGATCCGATTATCACGGATTAGAGCTCGATCCCGCCCTCCGGGATTTCAATCGGCCCGCCTTGCTTCGGGTCGTCTCTTTGCGGCGCATCCTCCGGCGGCTCGGTCATCAGGGGCGGCGGCGGCGGCGCATCCGGGTCGCGCCGCATGATGATATCGCCATTGGGCAGGCGCTCGGGCGCGCCGTAATTCGCCATATCGTCGACCAGCGCGAGGAACTGGCGCAGCTTCGGCCCCAACTGGGCCGCGGCCTCCCCCAATCCTTTCTGCATCTCGTCGAGCTGCGGCTTCATCTCTCCCATCAGCCCGCGAAACAGCGTCTGCGCCCCTTCCTGCAACAAGGAGAATCCGCGATCGACATCGCCGCCAGCGTCGCCCCCCTCATCCTGCGCGGAGACGGGCGTGGCCAGAAGGGCGAACGAGAGAGCGATGACGAGCGGCTGTTTCATGGCTCCGATCCTACGCGGAAGCGGGACGAAAATCACGCCCCTCGCTCAGTCGATATCGACCGAGACGGGAAAATGATCGGAGGCCTGCAACAGCGCCTCGCGCAGCTCGGGCACGCGGTAGATATGCGGATCGTCGAACGGGTGCCAGATTCTCCACGCCGTCGTCCGCGCCGCCAGATCGGGTGAGAGCATCACGTAATCCAGCATGGCCGAGAAATACTGCTTCTGATCCACGAGATAGAACCGCGCGGAACTGGGCGCGGCGGCCGTATGATGGGCTTTCGACAGCCGCGCATGCGGGTCGCGGAGGCGCACCGCGTCGGGCCCACCCTCGCCCGCGACGATCTCGACGCCCGAGCGCCCGAACAGCTTCTCGTACTCGTCGAGCCCCGGACCGTCGTTGAAATCGCCGAGCACGATCAGGCTGTGGCCCGCCGCCAGATGCTCCTCCACGCGGCCCCGGATCCAGATCGACTGTGCCAGCTGCTTGCGCCGGTTCTCGATCGCCATGCGGGTCGCTGTCTCCAGGCTCGTCGCGCCATGCGGAGCTTTCGACTTCACATGCACGCCGATCATCCGCATCACCTCCCCGGACCGCGTCCCCAGAACGACTTCCAGGGGCGGCTTGGAAAAGGTGACCGTATCCATCCGCGCATCGATATCGAGGTCGATCCGGAGACTGCCGTCGAAACGCGGCCACGCCTCCGAGCTTTGCGGATCATGCCGCGCCGTCACGACATCGGGGTCGTAGAGCAACGCCAGTTCCTGCTGCGTGTCGTTGGAAAAGCCAAGAAGCGCGCGCCGCTGACGCAGCCCGAAGCGCTCCGCAAAGGCTTCGAGCATATCGACCGTCTTGTGGCGGTGGTTGTCGTCGGGCGCCTCGACCACCAGAAGCACATCGGCCTCCAGCGCGCTCATCACTATCGCGATCGCCCCGGTCTGCTGGCTGCGCGTCACATTGTAGCGCGCCGACCACTGATCATCGTCGAGTAGCGCCCCGTTACGGTCGAAAAGACTGTTGAACCACTCGATATTCCAAGTGGCGATCCGCATCAGGCGTCCGCATGGCTGGCGCGGATTTCCTCCCAGGCCTTGTTGAGCGCGATCACCCGCGCCTGCGACAGCTGCACCGCCTCTTCCGGCAGGCCGCGCGCAATCGCCCGGTCGGGATGGGCCTCGCGCACCTTGTTGCGCCAGACCTTGCGCACTTCGGGAAGCGGCGTGCCCGGTTCGACCTCGAGCACCGACCACGGATCGGGATCGGCATCCTCCACGAAGGCGGAGCGCATCGCACGGAAACAGCATTCCTCCAGCCCGAAGATCCGCGCGACTTCCAGCAGGAAGGCATCCTCGCCCTCGTGGTAATCGCCATCGGCCAGCGCGATGAAGAACAGCCCTTCGAGCACGTCTTTCAGAACGTCCGCGCCGGGACCAAACATGTTGGCGATCTTGCGGGCATAGGCGTCGAAGCCCGCCACATCGGTGCGCGCCATGTTGAAGACGCGCGCGGCATTTGCTTCCTCTTCCGGCGGGATCTGGAAGATGCGCCGGAACGCCGCGACCTCGTCGCGCGTCACCTGCCCATCCGCCTTTGCCATCTTCGCACCGAGTGCGATCACCGCGATGGTGAAGGCGACAGAACGCTCCGGCGGCTGGCGCAGATTGTCGAAAACGGTCGACAACGCCTCGCCCCGCCCGAGAGCGGAGAGTGCTTGCGCGATGCGCGACCAGAGAGAAATGGGCCTGTCCATGGTTCAAGTTTAGCCGCGCTGCGGCGGAAATGCACCCGCGCAAATCCGGCCTGTGATTAAATCGTTGTAATATTTTGAATGAACGGCGGCGCGCAGAGTTCCCCCGCGCGCCACTTAAGACCGATCAAGGTCGAAGTTCGGGCTTGACCAAATATCCCGGGGGGCGCGTCAGCGCGGGGGCAGAGCCCCCTCGCCCTCAGGCCCGCGCCTGCCGCACGATGTCGAGAATTTCGCGCGCGGCCAACGGGATATTGGTGCCCGGCCCGAAGATCGCCTTCACGCCCGCCTTCTTGAGAAAGTCGTAATCCTGCTGCGGGATCACGCCGCCGCAGATCACGATGATATCCTCGGCGCCCTTCTCTTTCAGCGCCGCGATCAGCTTCGGCGCGAGGGTCTTGTGACCCGCCGCCTGCGACGAAATCCCGACCACGTGGACATCGTTGTCGATCGCATCCTGCGCGGCTTCTTCCGGCGTCTGGAACAGTGGGCCCACATCGACGTCGAAGCCGATATCGGCAAAGGCCGTCGCGATCACCTTGGCGCCGCGGTCGTGGCCGTCCTGACCCATCTTCACTACCAGCATCCGCGGGCGGCGGCCCTCTTCCTCGGCGAAGGCCTCAACGTCCTTCTGGATCTGTGCGAAACCCTCGTCGCCGTCATAGGCCGCGCCATAGACACCTGCGAGCGTCTTCACCTCGGCGCGGTGACGTCCGAACACCTTTTCCATCGCCATTGAAATCTCTCCCACAGAGGCCCGGGCGCGGGCAGCTTCCACCGCCGCTTCGAGCAGGTTGCCACCTTCAGAGGCGCGGCGCGTCAGCTCGGCCAGCGCCGCCTCGCAGGCTGCCTCGTCGCGGCTTGCGCGCATCTTCTCGAGCCGCGCGATCTGGTTGTCGCGCACTTTCGCGTTGTCGATGTCGAGGATATCCAGCTCATCCTCGGTCTCGCGGCGATACTTGTTCACACCGACCACGACATCCTCGCCCCGGTCGATCAGCGCCTGACGCCGGGCGGCCGTTTCCTCGATGCGCAGCTTGGGCATGCCCGAGGCCACGGCCTTCGTCATGCCGCCCATCTCCTCGACTTCCTCGATCAGCTCCCAGGCCTTCTCGGCCAGTTCCGCCGTGAGGCTCTCGACGTAGTAGGAGCCCGCCAGCGGATCGACCACATTGGTGATCCCCGTTTCTTCCTGCAGGATCAGCTGCGTGTTGCGCGCGATCCGGGCCGAGAACTCGGTAGGCAGCGCAATTGCCTCGTCGAGCGCATTGGTGTGCAGCGACTGCGTGCCGCCCAGCGCTGCCGACATCGCCTCGTACGCCGTGCGGATCACGTTGTTATAGGGATCCTGCTCGGCCAGCGAGACGCCCGAAGTCTGGCAGTGCGTACGCAGCATCGAGCTTTGCGGCTTCTTCGGCTCGAACTCTTCCATGATCCGGCTCCACAGCAGGCGTGCTGCGCGCAGCTTGGCGGCCTCCATGAAGAAGTTCATCCCGATCGCGAAGAAGAAGCTCAGACGGCCTGCGAACTTGTCGACATCCATCCCCGCCTTGATCGCCGTGCGAACATATTCGCGCCCGTCGGCCAGCGTGTAGGCCAGCTCCTGCACGAGGTTCGCGCCGGCCTCCTGCATGTGGTAGCCCGAGATCGAGATCGAGTTGAACCGCGGCATCTCGTTCGAGGTGTATTCGATGATATCCGCGATGATCCGCATCGAGGGCTCGGGCGGATAGATGTAGGTGTTGCGGACCATGAACTCCTTGAGGATGTCGTTCTGGATCGTGCCCGACAGAACGCTGCGGTCATGGCCCTGCTCTTCGCCGGTGACGATGAAGTTGGCGAGGATCGGGATCACCGCGCCGTTCATCGTCATCGAGACCGAAATCTGATCGAGCGGGATGCCGTCGAACAGGATCTTCATGTCCTCGACGCTGTCGATCGCGACACCCGCCTTGCCGACATCGCCCTCGACGCGCGGGTGATCGCTGTCATAGCCGCGGTGGGTCGCCAGGTCGAAGGCCACCGACACGCCCTGCTGCCCGGCAGCGAGCGCCTTGCGATAGAAGGCGTTCGACTCCTCGGCGGTCGAGAAGCCCGCATATTGCCGGATCGTCCACGGACGGCCCGCATACATCGTCGCACGAGGCCCGCGCGTGAAGGGCGACAGGCCCGGCATGGTGCCTAGATGGTCGAGCCCCTCCACGTCCTCTTCGGTGTAAAGCGGCTTGACCGCGATCCCTTCGAGCGTGTTCCAGGTCAGGTCCTCGAACGGCCTGCCACGCAGTTCCTTCTCGGCGAGCTTGCGCCAGTCCTCTTTCTTGTCCGTCATGGCCAAATCCTTCTTCCACTGTCGCCGCGGCGGGTGTCTTCCCCGCATCTTCGGCCGTCATTTCCACGAAATTCAGTCCCGGCGGCGCGTGGCGCAGCCCGGTCATATGTCCCAGATCGCGGGTGTCCATCCGCGCACGGCACCCTATCGAAAGGCATCCGGCGCGCCTCGCCCGCCTCCGGTGCGTCGGCGTTTCGCATATCCGCTTCCCACGACAGCAGGCCCAAGCGGCACCTCGCCGCACGCCCCGCCCCCCGGCGCCAGTCTGCACCGCTGTTCCTAGCGGCGCGCTTAAAGGCCGCATTTCGCGAAAATTCGTAGCGCGCGCCATGGTGCGAGAGGTCCGCCGCGCATATATCTGGAACGAGAGAGGAGCCCATGACCCGTCTATTATCCCTTGGACTCGCTGCATTTCTTGCGCTGACGCCCTTCGCGGTCGCAGCCCAGGACAGCACCGTCAATCTTGCCGTGGCAGAGCCCGAGGTCACGCCCCCCTTCGCGCCGGTCGATGGGGCGGACGCGGATCTGGATGCACTCGTCTGGCAGAAGCGGCCCATCGTGGTCTTCGCCGACAGCCCCCTCGACCCGGCCTTCAAGGAACAGATCCGGTACCTCGAAGAGCATTGGTCGGAACTGGCCCAACGCGACGTCGTCGTCATCACCGACACCACGCCCGATCCGGCGAGCGACGTGCGGCGCAAGCTGCGCCCGCGCGGGTTCTCCCTCGTCATCATCGCGAAGGACGGCACGGTGAACCTGCGCAAGCCCGCCCCGTGGGATGCGCGCGAGATCATCCGCTCGATCGACAAGATGCCGATCCGGCGCGACGAGATCCGCGAAGAGCGCGGTTTCTGACCACATCCCCGCACACCACCGCGCGCCAATAGATCGTGCCCCGCCGTGGCGGGGTGAGCCGGTCGCCCGGCCTCCCTATGCCACGGCGCGGGCGTCACTTATTCGAACTCCATGATGATGTCGTCGACGGCAAGGCTCGCGCCCGCCTCGGCGTTGATCTTCTTCACGATGCCCTTCTTCTCGGCGCGCAGAATGTTCTCCATCTTCATCGCCTCGACAGTGGCCAGCGGCTGACCCTCCTGCACTTCCGCGCCCTCCTCGACCGAGATCTTCACGACGAGACCCGGCATCGGGCAGAGCAGGAATTTCGACGTATCCGGCGGCAGTTTCACCGGCATCAGCTGCGCAAGCTCGAACTGGCGCGGCGTGCGGACATGGACCTTCAGATCGGCGCCACGCACCCGGATGCGGAAGCCCATCGGGATCTTGCCGACCTTGAGGACCAGCGGCGCACCGTTCACGGTCAGTTCGGCCAGCGGGTCGCCCGGGGTCCAGTCGCTCTCGACGCGCATCTCTTCGCCATCCTCGAAGACGATGGTGGAGCCGTTGCGATCCGCATTCACCTTCAGCTTGAAATCCTCATCCTGCAGCGAGACCGCCCAATCCACGCCGACCTTGCGCTCGTGATTTCCGAGCGTGCCGGAGATCTTCGTGCGCCGAATCTCGGCCACGCGCTCCATCGCCGCCGTGGCCGCCGCGACCTTGCGCAGCATCCCCTCGTCGAGCGTGACGCCCGCGAACCCCTCGGGATATTCCTCTTCGATGAAGGCGGTGGTGATGTTGCCGGAGGTGAAGCGCTCGTGATCCATCACCGCGGCGCAGAACGGCAGGTTGTGACCGATGCCTTCCACCTCGAACTTGTCGAGCGCGAGGCGCATCTCTTCGATGGCCGCGTCGCGGGTCTCGCCCCAGGTGCAGAGCTTGGCAATCATCGGGTCGTAGAACATCGAAATCTCGCCGCCTTCGAAGACGCCGGTATCGTTGCGCACGATGCCGCCCGACGCGGTCTTGCCTTCCACCGGCGGACGGTAGCGGGTCAGACGCCCGATCGAGGGCAGGAAGTTGCGGTAAGGATCTTCGGCATAGAGGCGGCTCTCGATCGCCCAGCCGTTGATGCCGATATCTTCCTGCTTCATCGGAAGCTTCTCACCGTCGGCCACGCGGATCATCTGCTCGACGAGGTCGATGCCGGTGATCAGTTCGGTGACCGGGTGTTCCACCTGAAGACGGGTGTTCATCTCGAGGAAGTAGAAGTTCTTCTCGCCATCGACGATGAATTCCACCGTGCCCGCGCTGCAGTAATCCACCGCTTTCGACAGGGCGACGGCCTGCTCGCCCATCGCCTTGCGGGTCTCGGGGTCGAGAAAAGGCGACGGCGCCTCTTCGATGACTTTCTGGTTGCGGCGCTGGATCGAGCATTCACGCTCGTTCAGATAAACGCAGTTGCCGTGCTTGTCGGCGAGCACCTGAATCTCGATGTGGCGCGGCTGGGTAACGAATTTCTCGATGAAGATGCGATCGTCGCCGAAGCTGTTCGCGGCCTCGTTCTTCGACGACTGGAAGCCCTCGCGGGCTTCTTCGGCGTTCCACGCGATGCGCATGCCTTTACCGCCGCCGCCAGCGGAGGCCTTGATCATCACCGGGTAGCCGATCTCGTCGGAGATCTTCACCGCTTCATCGGCATCCGCGATCAGCCCCATGTAACCGGGCACGGTCGACACGCCGGCCTCTTTCGCGAGCTTCTTCGAGGTGATCTTGTCGCCCATCGCCTCGATCGCGCCCGAGGGCGGGCCGATGAAGGCGACGCCCTCTTTTTCCAGCGCCTCGGCGAATTTCTTGTTCTCCGACAGGAAGCCGTAGCCCGGGTGAACCGCTTCGGCGCCGGTCTGGCGGATCGCATCCATGATCTTGTCGATCACGATATAGGATTGGTTCGCGGGCGGCGGACCGATATGCACCGCCTCGTCGGCCATCTGGACATGCAGCGCCTGCGCATCGGCATCGGAATAGACGGCGACCGTCTTGATCCCCATCTTCTGCGCCGACTTGATGACGCGGCAGGCGATCTCGCCACGGTTGGCGATCAGGATTTTCTTGAACATGTCAGGCCCTTCCCTTCCGGTGCGGGAGGGGCATCCCCCCGCCCCGCGTGTCGTGTTCATGATGTGAGACAAAAGAAAAACCGCCACCGGGGCGAGCAGCCCCGATGGCGGTCGGATAGCGATCGGGCGCGGTCAGAGCCGCGCGGATGTGCTTAGTAGGAGCGCTGGCAGACGCCGGCGTCGTCGCAATAGGTGCCCGCGAGCGCGCCGAGAGCCGCACCGGTGAGCGCGTTGTTGTCGGTCGCGTCCGCGATGATCGCGCCGCCGGCCGCACCGGCGAGGGCGCGCTGACCGTCGGTTTGCATGCAGCCTGCGAGGGCGAGACCGGCAAGGAGAAGAAGGATCGGGGTTTTGCGCATGGGAAACTGCCTCCAATAGCGGTTATGATTGGACGCGAGTTTATCGCGGCCCCGTGAAAAGCCAACGGCGAAAACGCGAGGTCCGACCCCATCGGCGAGCTATCGCCACTGCCCTTCACATCTCTGCAGGCAGCCCCTTGACCTTCCGAAGGAAAAAACTGCGGCCCGACCATAAGATCAGGCCGCAGGAATAGGGAAGGGGTAGGGATATTACACAAGCCGCGGGTGTTGGGGACAGTACGGCTTGCCTCCTCAATGTGACTGCGCATATCGCGGATTGCAAAGGCGAAATCCCTGCAATTCCGAGATTCGGCGGCATGCCGCCATTTCGCGCAGGACATCAGCGAAATCATGCCCAATCCTCATCCTCGTCATCGTCGAAGGTGAAGGCGTCGGGATCGGCGAAGACCTCCGGGAAGGAGGCTTCCGCGCGTTTCACGTCGATCTTGAGAAGCGCCTCGTAGCTTTCGGGGTCGAACGGGTCCTCGGCAGGCACGACTTCGCGCCCGAAGAGCCAGCTCAACCGGCCCGCATCGAGATTGCCGCGCTCGAACGGCTCTTCGCCGAAATGCGCCCAGAGCGCGGCCATGAAGCCCGCATCAGCCTTGCGATCGGCATGACCGCGATCGGCGTAGCGTTCACGCCGAATGATCTTCGTCGCGCCCTTCTTGTTGGCGCGGCGAATGGTGAATTGATAATCCGTCGAGGGTAGCCGCGACGGGAAACCGCGATGCTTCAGCATGACGCGCCCTCCGCTTTGAAGTTGCTGGGACGGCGCGCGCTGAGTTTCTGCGTTACGCCTTCATTATTGACCCGTTCGGGTCTGGTTCCCGCCGGTTGGGTCGGTCGAAGAAGGTGGCGTGCCAGGCGTCGTCGGCTGGCGCTCGCTCGAGCCACCGCGCTGCTCGGGGACGCATTGCGCCGGTCGCTGCGTTGTCGCTGCCACCGCCGTCTCGAACGGTCCGCATTGCAGCGGACAGTCGGGCACGGAAGCCGGGTATTGCGAGTCGACGAGCCGTCCGGTCGGTCGGCAACTGCTGCCGCTTGCGACGGGACCGCCATATTTGCCGGTATAGACCGGTTCCACGGTGACAGGCGCAGGCTCCGGCTTGGGCGCACAGCCCACAAGCAGAGCCGCACAGGCGACGGCGCCCAGAGAAATTCGGACCATTTCACTCTCCCCCATTCTGTTATCGAATGGCTAAGAGCGTACTCCCGAAGGGAAATTTCCGCTAGGTAACCGTATGGCGTATTGCAAAACGCCGCCCTCTCGGCAGGGATCGTGGGGGCAAGGCGGTGGCTGCCGCCCTGCCCCGCACGCAGATCACTTGTACTTGCCGGTATAGGTCGGCTCGGTGGTGACGGCCACCGGCATCGGCTCGGGCTTGGGCGCGCAGGCTGCGACGAAGGCCACGAGGCCAAATGCGATGAGAGCTTTCGACATGTCGTTCTCCTGTCCAGGGGGGCGCGCGCCCCGATCTGGGCGAGGTTCGGCACGACCCGTTTCAACGCGGGGACCGAAATCGCTTTCCCCAAGGGCAGGTTAGCCCGCAAATCCCGCTCACGAAAGCGCGATCTTGCCGTGAGCGTCTGCACAAACGCGCGCTCCGGCATCCTGCCTTCCAAGCTGTGATCTGCGGGTCTGGCCACGGCCATCAGAAAAACTCCCAAACGCATTTTCCATCCTCGACGGAAAAGCTGTCGAAATATTGCACCACCTCTGGGGCGGCTTCGCCGAACGGCACGATCTGGTCCGACAGGCTCACCATCACCTGTGCGGGCTCCGGACCGGGCTGCGGCAGGCGCGGCACCACCCACCCGTTGCACAGCGCCTCGATATCCTTCAGCGCGATATCGGAGGAGATCGGGCTCGGCCCTCCGATCTGCGGCGCGAGGAAGCGGAAACGATAGGTCAGCCCGTCCGGTCCGGCCTCGTTGTGGATCACGTCGACCCACCAGACCTTCTGCCCAGACGGTACCGGGATCGCATCGCCCTTCGTCCCCTCCGGCCCGTCGCCGGGCCCCAGATCCTCCCCCAGGTTGCCCGGATGCATGACCGCACCGTAATCGGGCACTGGCGTCACCTCCCGCAGCTCCTGGGCGGGCGCCGAAGACGCCAGCGCCAGCCCGGCGAGAGCGCCGGGCAAGAGCGTCGCGATCCTCGACCTGCCCGTCATGCGCCTCCTCAGAGCGGGATGTTATCGTGCTTCTTCCACGGGTTGGACAGCTTCTTCGAGCGCAGCGCCGCGAAGGCGCGGGCCACCCGGCGACGCGTCGAACGCGGCTGGATCACCTCGTCGATGAAACCCTTCTCGGCCGCCACGAACGGGTTCGCGAAACGGTCCTCGTAATCGGCGGTGCGCTTGGCGATCTTCTCCTGGTCACCCAGTTCCGAGCGATAGAGGATTTCGACCGCACCCTTCGCGCCCATCACCGCGATTTCCGCAGTCGGCCAGGCGTAGTTGAAATCGCCGCGCAGGTGCTTGGAGGACATGACGTCATAGGCGCCACCATAGGCTTTGCGGGTAATGACGGTGACCTTCGGCACGGTCGCCTCGCCATAGGCGAACAGCAGCTTCGCACCGTGCTTGATGACGCCGTTATATTCCTGGCTGGTGCCCGGCAGGAAGCCCGGCACGTCGACAAGCGTCAGGATCGGGATCTCGAATGCGTCGCAGAAGCGCACGAAGCGCGCGGCCTTGCGGCTGGAATCGATATCCAGACAGCCCGCCAGCACCATCGGCTGGTTCGCGACAACGCCGACCGTCTGACCTTCCAGACGGATGAAGCCGGTGATGATGTTGCCCGCGAAGTCCTTTTGGATCTCGAAGAAATCGCCCTCGTCGGCGATCTTCAGGATCAATTCCTTCATATCGTAGGGGGTGTTCGCGTTCGAGGGCACCAGCGTGTCGAGCGACGCCTCGATCCGGTCCACCTCGTCGAAGAAGGGCCGCACGGGCGCCTTCTCGCGGTTCGAGAGCGGCAGGAAGTCGATCAGGCGTCGGGTCTCGAACAGCGCCTCGACGTCGTTCTCGTAGGCGCCATCGGCGACCGAGCTTTTCTTGGTGTGGGTCGCGGCCCCGCCAAGCTCCTCGGCCGTCACCTGCTCGTTCGTAACCGTCTTCACCACGTCGGGGCCGGTGACGAACATGTAAGACGTATCCTTCACCATGAAGATGAAGTCCGTCATCGCGGGCGAATAGACCGCACCGCCGGCGCAGGGCCCCATGATGAGGCTGATCTGCGGCACGACGCCCGAGGCCATGATGTTGCGCTGGAACACGTCCGCATAGCCTGCAAGCGACGCCACGCCTTCCTGAATCCGCGCCCCGCCCGAATCGTTGATGCCGATCACCGGCGCGCCGTTCTGGACCGCCATATCCATGATCTTGCAGATCTTCTCGGCGTGAGTTTCCGACAGCGAGCCACCGAAGACGGTGAAATCCTGGCTGAACACATAGACCATGCGCCCGTTCACGGTACCCCAGCCGGTGACGACGCCGTCGCCATAGGGCTTGCTCTCTTCCATCCCGAAATCGGTGCAGCGATGGGTCTTGAACATGTCGAACTCTTCGAAAGAGCCCTCGTCGAGCAGCAATTCGATCCGCTCGCGCGCGGTCAGCTTGCCCTTCTTGTGCTGCGCCTCGATGCGTTTCTCGCCGCCACCAAGGCGGGCTTCGTCGCGCCGATGCTCCAGCTCCTTCAGGATGTCTCTCATGAGGGTCCTCCGCATAATTTCTCGGCACCCTATTCCGAAGGCAACAATCTTACAAAGGGGATTCGAGAAAATTTGCAAATTATTGGCAAGCATGCGATAGCGAATTGCATAACTGCGAAGCCCGCTACCGATCGCAGACCATCCACGATTGATCCAATGACGCCGGCTCAGAACCGGCAAAATTTGACGCAGGGTTTTTGCAAAGCTAAAAATTTCTTTGCAAAAAGGAGGGGCAGATGGCGACTCAGAAACTCTATGCCGGCGTGAAACTGCGCGAAACCCGCACGCGGCTCGGCCTGACCCAGAAAGCCTTCGCCGAGCGGCTCGGCGTGTCGCTGCCCTATCTCAACCAGATGGAGAACAACCACCGCCCGGTCTCGGCGCAGGTCGTGCTGGCGCTGGCGAGCGAATTCGGCCTCGACGTGACCGAGCTCTCGGCGGGCGATGCGGAGCGGCTGGTCTCGGACATGCGTGAGGCACTGGCCGACCCGATCTTCTCCGACGGCGCACCGCCCTTGGCCGATCTACGGCTCGCGGCCTCCAACGCCCCTGCACTCGCCCGGTCCTTCCTCGAACTGCACCGCGCCTACCGCCAGACCCATGAACGCCTCGCCTCGCTCGACGAAGCCCTGGGCCGCGAGGGCGCACAGACGGTGGTCTCCCCCTGGGAAGAGGTCCGCGACTTCTTTCACTATTGCGACAATTACATCGACGCCGTCGATCGTGCCGCCGAACGATTTTCCTGTCGTGATGGCAAGCGGTTGGAGCCCATTCCTCATGCGATCGATACCCTCGCGAAACGCGGTCTCGACGTGCAGTTCTCCGACATTTCGCAACTGCGCGAGCGCGACGGCAACCGGCTTCTGATCAACGCCCATGCGGGCCGGCCGACGCAGGCCTTCCAATTGCTGCACCAAGTGGCGTTGCTGACCCAGAACGACTTGCTGGATGCGACGCTCGACCTCGCGCGCTTCCAATCCGACACGGCCCGGGCGATCGCCAAGATCGGGCTCGCCAACTACTTCGCGGGCGCGGCGCTGCTGCCCTACCGCCCCTTCCTCGAAGCGGCGCAGGACACCCGCCACGATCTGGAGCGACTCTGCGACATCTTCACCGCCTCGATCGAGCAGGTCGCCCACCGTCTATCGACCCTGCAGCGCCCCGGCGCGAAGGGTATTCCCTTCTTCTTCGTCCGCGTCGATCAAGCCGGCACCATCACCAAGCGCCACTCTGCCACGCGACTACAATTCGCCCGATTCGGTGGCGCCTGCCCGCTCTGGAACGTCCACCAAGCCTTTGAAACTCCGACTAAGTTCCTGCGACAACTCGCAGAGACCCCCGATGGCGTTCGCTATCTCTGCCTCGCGCGCGACGTCTCGAAATCGGGCGGCAGCTTTACCGCGCCAGTCCGCCGCTACGCGATCTGTCTGGGCTGCGAGGTGAGCCACGCGAAGGGGCTCGTCTATGCCGACGATATGGAGCTTGGCAATCCCAAGGCCTACCAGCCGATCGGGATCTCCTGCCGAATCTGCGAGCGTAAGGATTGCCACCAGCGCTCGGTTCCGCCGCTGGAACGCCGCCTGCATGTCGATCCCGACCATCGCGGCCTTCTGCCCTACGACATCGCATAGAAAAACGCCCCGGGGCCGAAGCCCCGAGGCGTCCCACCAAAATCACTCGTTACCATACAACTCAGGCGTTGGCGGTACCCAGCATCCGCGCGATCTCATCCTTCACCGCGGCGCGTTGCTTGCGCAGGTCGGTCTCGGCGAGGCTGTCCATCGGCTCCACATTCGTCTCGGCCCGGTGCACGCGATCGTTCAGCGTGTCGTAATCGTCCAACAGCTTTGCAAAATGCGCGTTGGAGATTTTCAACTCGTGGATCCGATCGAGTTTCGTCGGGAATTCGTCTTGCAGCGTGTGCGGCGTATTGGCCATGTCGCTCCCTTTCCTTGCTGTCGGACCGACATTAGGCCACCGCGACTCGCGCCACCTTGATGCGCATCAAGTCAGCCGCCTGCGCGACGCCATCCGGCCGCTTTTGCCGCGGCCTCGGTGCAAAACCATCGCTCGCCCTTGGCGGTATTGATCCGCGTCGCGGCATAAGAGCCCGTGCCCGGCAGATGATAGAGCCGCCCGCGCTTGGAAATATTGCCCTTGATCGCGCAATTACCCGGCGGGGTTTGTACCTTGGTCGCGGCGCGGACCGCTGCTGGGCGCCTTGCTTCGCCCTGCCAGATGCCGAGACCCGCGCGGCGCGCGCGCTCCTCCTGCCCGACATAATCGAGCGCGTATCTTCGGTAAGCGAAGGCTGCGCCGCGGGCCACCATCTCGGCGTTGAGATCGCGCCCGCCGGCGCGGCAAATAGCGATCAGCCGCCCGTAGCGATCCTGCTCGTGACCCGAGCACCGCACTCCCCGCCCCGCGAGCCGCTGCAGTTCCGCCGTCGCGGCCTGTCCACAAGCCCAGCGCACGCCTTGCGTCGTCTTGCAGCTTTGCTTCGCCTCCGGCGCGTCGATGCCGAACAGCCGCACCCGCGTATTCGCAACCACCAGCGTATCGCCATCGACGACGCGTGGAATGCCCGTGACCGTCGCCGCGAAAACGGGCGAGGCGATGAGAACCAGAAGTGAACAAAGCCTTAACATTCCCTAGATATCGGTGGGACTGATCTCGCACGCAACAGATTTCGTAGCTGAAAGGTAAACGCGAAACTTGGGAGCCCCGCATGTCCGACGCGCTCAACCTGATCGGCCGCATCCTGATCGCGCTGCTGTTCCTCGGCGGCGCGGCGCAGAAAGTCAGCGACCCGCGGATGGTGCAGGAAATGATCGGCTGGCTTGGCCTGCCCGGCTGGCTGGTCTGGCCCGCGGCGCTGTTCAACCTGATCGCGGCGCTTGGCCTGATCTTCGGCCCGAAGGTGCGGGCCTGGGCACTCATCCTCGCCGCCTATTGCATCTTCACCAGCTGGTTTCACTGGCAGCTGCGCGCCGACCCGTGGCAGGTGACGATCTTCGTGAAGAACTGGGCGATCGCCGGCGGCCTCTTGATCCTCGCGGCGCAGGGGCCGGGGCGCTATGCCCTCAGCCTCCCGCGCCGCGAAGGCCGCTAACTCAGCGCTGCGCCACCTGCCAGTTCGGCGCCACCCACGGCTCGAGGTTCTCGCGTGCGAGCGGTGCCCGGCCCAGCAGGTGATCGGCCATCTTCTCGCCCACCATGATCGAGGGCGCGTTCAGGTTGCCGTTGGTAATGCGCGGGAAGACAGAGCTGTCGGCGACCCGCAGCCCCTCGACCCCGATCACGCGGCCTTCCGGATCGACGACGGCGCTAGGATCGTCCGCCGCCCCCATCTTCGCAGTGCCACAGGGATGATAGGCGCTCTCGGCATGTTCGCGGATGAAGGCGTCGATCTGCTCATCCGTCTCCACGTCGGCCCCCGGCTGGATCTCGTGCTTCACATGGGCGGCCATCGGCGCTTGCGCAAAAATTTCCCGGGTCAGCCGCACGCATTTGCGGAATTCGGCCCAGTCGTCGGGATGGCTCATGTAATTGAACTTGATCTCGGGCTTGGCCTCGGGATCGCCCGAGCGCAGCCGGATATGGCCACGCGACTTCGAACGCATCGGGCCGACATGCGCCTGGAAGCCATGCCCCTCGGCGGCGGCCTTGCCGTCATAGCGCACCGCGATCGGCAGGAAGTGATACTGGATGTCCGGGTAGTCGATCCCGGCCTCCGACCGGATGAAGGCGCAGCTTTCGAACTGGTTCGACGCGCCGAGCCCGCTTTTGGTGAAAAGCCATTGCGCGCCCACACGGGCCTTGCCGTAGAGGTTCCAGTACTTGAACAGCGTGACCGGCTGTTTCGCGGCGAATTGCATATAGATCTCAAGGTGATCCTGCAGGTTGCCGCCCACCCCGGGACGATCCGCCAGCACCTCGATGCCATGCTCGCGCAGATGCTCTGCCGGGCCGACACCCGAGAGCATCAGAAGCTTCGGCGTATTGATCGAACTTGCCGCCAGCACGACCTCGGACGTCGCGCGGACCACCTCGATCTGCCCCTTGCGCTTGATCTCGACGCCGACGGCCTTCTTGCCTTCGAAGACGACGCGCCGCGCCAGACCACGGACGATCCGCAACTTGCCGGTCTTGAGCGCGGGGCGCAGATAGGCATTGGCCGCCGACCAGCGACGCCCTTTGTAGATCGTGGCCTCCATCGGCCCGAAGCCTTCCTGCTGCCGGCCGTTGTAATCCTCGGTCACCGGATAGCCCGCCGCCGCGCCCGCAGCGACGAAGGCGTCGAACAGGGGGTTGGAGCGCGGCCCGCGGGTCACATGCAGCGGCCCCGAGCGGCCACGCCATTCGGTCTCTTCGCCGCCGTGCCAATGCTCCATCCGCTTGTAATAGGGCAGCACATCGGCGTAGCCCCAGCCGCGCGCGCCGCTTTCTTCCCAATGGTCGAAATCGCGCGCGTGGCCCCGGACATAGACCATGCCGTTAATGCTCGACGAGCCGCCCAGCACCTTGCCGCGCGGGGTCGCCAGACGGCGTCCGCCCAGATGCTCTTCGGGTTCCGACTGAAAGCCCCAGTCGTAGATCCCCATATTCATCGGATAGCTCAACGCGCCGGGCATCTGGATGAACGGCCCGGCATCCGACCCGCCGTGCTCGATCACGACCACGTCGCGTCCCGCTTCCACGAGCCGGTAAGCCAGCGCCGAGCCACCCGAGCCTGCGCCTACGATCACATATTCTGCCGAAACACTCATATCTTCCCCTTGGCGGAAAATCCCGGGGGGCGCCGGTTGGTGCGCCATCGGTCCGAGGACCAACCGGCGACGGGCAGCGCCCCCAACCTCCCCAAATTCAAATTCAGTACGGGCTCTCGACCGGCCCCATGCCGACATAGACGGATTTGAGCTGCGTATAGTGCTCCACCGCCGCGCGCGAATTCTCGCGCCCGAAGCCCGATTGCTTCACCGCGCCGAAGGGCATTTCCACCGGCGTCAGGTTGTAGGCGTTGATCCAGGTCGTACCCGCCTGCAGCTGGCTCACGACACGGTGGCCGCGCGCCAGATCGCCGGTGAACACACCCGCGGCGAGGCCGAACTGCGTGTCATTGGCCCGCGCGATCGCCTCTTCCTCGGTCTCGAAATCCAGCACGGACATGACCGGGCCGAAGATTTCTTCCCGCGCGATGGTCATATCGTCGGTGACATCGGCGAAAACGGTGGGCTGCACGAAAAGCGGCCCCTCATTGCCTGCCGAGCCGCCGCAGACCAGTCGCGCGCCTTCGGATTTCGCGCTCTCGACATAGGACATGACCTTGTCGAACTGCGCCTTCGAGATCAGCGGACCGAATTGCGTCGCCTCGTCCAGCGGATCGCCCGCGACAATGGTTTCCGCGCGCTCTTTCAGACGGGCGAGGAATTTCTCCTTGACGCCCTTCTGCACGAAGACTCGCGTCCCGTTCGAGCAGATCTGACCCGAGGAATAGAAATTCCCCAGCATCGCCGCGCCGATTGCGCTTTCGATATCGGCATCATCAAAAACGATCATCGGGGATTTGCCGCCAAGCTCCATCGTGACGTGCTTCATGCCCGCCGATGCCGCCTGATAGACCTTCTGACCCGTCGGGACCGACCCGGTCAGCGAGACTTTCGCGATACGCGGATCGGTCGAGAGCGCCGCCCCTACCGGGCCGAAGCCCTGCACCACGTTGAAGATACCCGCGGGCATCCCGGCTTCGATGAAGATCTCGGCGAGCTTCAGCGCGCCCAGCGGCGTCATCTCGGAGGGTTTGAACACCATCGCGTTGCCGGTCGACAGCGCAGGCGCGGATTTCCAGCAGGCGATCTGGCTGGGATAGTTCCACGCGCCGATCCCTGCGCAGACGCCCAGCGGCTCGCGGATCGTATAGGCGAAATCGCCGCCCAGCGGCATCGTCTCTCCGGTCAGCGTGGGCGCGAGACCCGCGAAATACTCCAGCGCCTCGGCGCCCGAGGGCCAGTCGGCCTCGCGGGTTTCCTGAATGGGCTTGCCGGTGTCGAGCGTTTCCAGCAGCGCCAGTTCCTCACCGCGCTCGCGGATGATCGCGACGGCACGGGTCAGGATACGGCCCCGCTCGACCGGGCGCAGCGCGGCCCAGTCCTTCTGCGCCTCAACCGCCCCCGAAATCGCGGCGTCGATCACCGCAGGGGTCGCCGCATGCAGCTTGGCGATCACCTCGCCGGTGCCGGGATAGGTGACGATCAGCTCGTCGCCGTCCGTATCTTCCATCCAGTCGCCATTGACGAAATGGCTTGCTTTCGGCTGTGCCCTCATTGGTGGACCTCCAATTCCTTTTCCAGATGCGCCAGCACCAGTTCGCAGGCGGCCTCGCGGTCGGGCTCGCCCGCGACAAGCGCCGCGCGGATGTAGACGCCGTCGATCATCGCGCCCAAACCCTCGGCCACGGAGCCCGCGCGGTCGCCGACCAGCGGCCGCAGCCCGTGCATGAGGTTGGAGCGCAGACGGCGCTGATAGATATGCAGCAGGCGCCGCGCTTCGGCGCTCGACTGCGCGAGAACGTAGAAGTTCAGCCACGCGGCGATCGCCTCGTGACGGAACGAGCCCGCCGCGAAAGAGCCCATCACAACTGCGCGAACACGCTCGTGCGGGGAATGCGCCATCGCCATCGCACCGCGCACTTCGGCCCCGTAAATCGAAAGGATCGAGCGCATCGCGGCGAGGAAAATCCGGTCTTTCGACCCGAAATAATGGTGCGCCAGCGCCGAGGACATGCCCGCGCGCCGGGCGATCTGCGCGACCGTCACGTCGAGCGACCCCGCCTCGCCCACTGTCTCAATAGTCGCTTTGACCAAGGCTGCGCGCCGTATAGGCTCTGCTCCAAGCTTCGGCATGTGATCGGCCTCCTTCCGGGTGGCTTGCTTGCATGTCGAGCTAGAACATGTTTATTGACTCGTCAATCAACAACCGCATCCCGCGGTTTTTCTTAACGCTGCACAGGGAGAAAAAGCATGAAACTTCGTTCCACGCTCCTCGCACTGGGGGCCGCGCTCTCGTTCGGACTGGCAGGCACCGCGCCCGCTCAGGCCGCCGATTGCTCGAAAGTGACCTTCTCCGATGTTGGCTGGACCGACATCACCTCGACCACCGCGGTCGCGACCACCATCCTCGAAGCGCTCGGCTACGAGACCGACACCAAGGTTCTCTCGGTTCCGGTGACCTACGAGGCGCTGTCGAAAGGCGACGTCGACGTGTTCCTGGGCAACTGGATGCCCTCGATGGCCGCCAACGTCGATCCCTACACCAAGGACGGCACCGTCGAGACGCTCGGCACCAACCTGACCGGCGCGAAATACACGCTGGCGACCAACCCCGCTGGCGCCAAGCTCGGCATTAAGGACTTCTCCGACATCGCCAAGCACGCCGACGAGCTGGACAACCAGATCTACGGCATCGAGCCGGGCAATGACGGCAACGCGCTGATCCTCGACATGATCGACAAGGACGCGTTCGGCCTGAAGAACTTCGACCTGAAGGAAAGCTCCGAGCAGGGCATGCTCGCGCAGGTCGCGCGTGCCGACAAAGCCGACAAACCGATCATCTTCCTCGCGTGGGAACCCCACCCGATGAACTCCAACTTCGACATCACCTACCTGTCGGGCGGCGATGACTTCTTCGGCCCCGATTACGGCGGTGCGACGGTCATGACCAACGTCCGCGCGGGCTATGTCGACGAGTGCCCGAACCCGGGCAAGTTCGTCTCCAACCTCAAGTTCACCCTCGCGATGGAAAACGAGATCATGGGCAAGATCCTCGACGATGGCGAGGATCCCAAGGCGGCCGCGAAGGAATGGCTCAAGGCCAACCCGGACAGCTGGAAGCCCTGGCTCGACGGTGTGACCACGAAGGACGGCGGCGACGCGCAGGCAGCGGTCGAGAAAGCGCTGAACTCGTGAGCCTTCGGGCGCAATATTCGCGCGGGCGGCAGGGCATGGCCCTCCGCCCCCGCTTCCCCTCGGTCCGCGCCCTCACCGGCGCGGCCCTTCTCTTCGCGGGGATGATAGCCGCGCCCGTGACCCCGGCGCGCGCCGCCGATTGCCCGGAGGCCGAGGCCCTGCACGCGGCGGGCGTCACGCTCACCCGCAACGCCCCGAAAATGGCGCAGGCCTATCGCTACGAAAACGGCAGGCTGACCTCCTACCGGGTCGACGATCCCGAGCTCGGCCGCCCGCCCAAGCGCGAGCGCTACGACCATCCGCTGGCGGTGAGCATGCAGGAAATGGACGGGCGCAGTTTCGCGCTCATCTACGACGAGGACCCCGCGCGGCTCGACCAACTGCCGCAACTCGGCAACTGGCGCACTCCGGTGACGCTGAAAGTCGACGGCGAGACCAAGGATCGCGGCACCATCTCCTACGCCTATCGCGGCCCTGGCTCGGTGCTGATCGGCGCGTGCCGCTACGATGTCTGGCAGGTCGTCGAACGGATCGCGATGGGCAAGCTGCGCACCGCCTTCCTCAAGGAATTTTCCCCCAAGGCCGGGCTGGTCCTGCGCGTGACCAAGCTCGACCCCGAAACCGGCAAGGCGCAATCGCAAGTCGCCTTCGACCGCATCGAAACGCGCCAGAAATAACAACTCGCAAGGACAGTTATGAACTGGTTGACCGAAACCAAAATCCCCGTGGGCAAGACGGCCAAGATCGTGATCGACTGGCTGCAGGACCATGCAGCGCCGCTCTTCGACGCCCTCTCCGTCGCGCTGAAAGCGCTGATCGACGCAACGCTCTGGGTGCTGCAAGGCCCCCCGCCCCTTCTCGTGATCCTCGCCTTCGCGGTGATCGCCTACCTGCTCCAGCGCAGCTGGAAGATTTCCCTGCTGGTGATCGTGGGCTTCCTGTTCATCCTCAATCAGGACTACTGGGAAGAGACGACCGAGAGCCTCACCCTCGTGATCGCCGCCTGCGTGGTCTGCATGGGGATCGGGGTGCCGATCGGCATCGCCGCCGCCCATCGCCCACGGCTGTATTCAGTGCTGCAACCGGTCTTGGACCTGATGCAGACGCTGCCGGCCTTCGTCTACCTGATCCCGGCCATCGTCTTTTTCGGCATCGGCATGGTGCCCGGCCTGATCGCGACCGTGATCTTCGTGCTGCCCGCCCCGATCCGCCTGACCCATCTGGGCGTTTCCTCAACGCCGGACACGCTGACCGAGGCCGCCCAATCCTTCGGCGCAACCAAGAGCCAGCTTCTGTGGAAGGTCGAACTGCCCTACGCCACGCCGCAGATCATGGCCGGTCTGAACCAGACGATCATGCTCTCGCTCTCGATGGTCGTGGTGGCCGCGCTCGTCGGCGCTGACGGGCTTGGCGTGCCGGTCGTGCGCGCACTGAACACCGTGAACACGGCACTCGGCTTCGAATCCGGCTTCGTGATCGTCGTCGTCGCCATCATCCTTGACCGCATGCTGCGCCGCGGAGGTTCGAAATGACCCAGACCAAAGCCAAAACCGCCGTCAAATTCGACAATGTCTCCATCGTCTTCGGCGACCGCCCGCAAGAAGCCCTGCCCCTGATGGACGAAGGGCTCTCGCGCCCCGAGATCCAGGAGCGCACCGATCAGGTGCTTGGCGTGCATGACTGCTCGGTCGAGGTGCCCGAGGGCGAGATTCTCGTGCTGATGGGCCTCTCGGGCTCCGGCAAATCGACGCTGTTGCGCGCGGTGAACGGTCTCAACCCCGTCGTGCGCGGTCAGGTCGAGGTGCATGACGGCGAGCGTCTCGTCGATGTCACCCACGCCGATCCCGCGACTTTACGCAAAATGCGCCTCAACAAGATCGCGATGGTCTTCCAGCAATTCGGCCTGCTGCCCTGGCGGACCGTGCGCGAGAATGTAGGCCTCGGCCTCGAACTCGCCGGCATGAGCAAGGCGGAACGCCGCAAGAAGGTCGACACCCAGTTGGAACTGGTGGGTCTGTCGGACTGGGCCGACCGTCAGGTGGCAGAGCTTTCGGGCGGCATGCAGCAGCGCGTGGGCCTCGCCCGGGCGTTCGCCACCGACGCGCCGATCCTGCTGATGGACGAGCCCTTCTCGGCGCTCGACCCGCTGATCCGCACCAAGCTGCAGGACGAGTTGCTCGAGCTGCAGACCAAGCTCAAGCGCACGATCATCTTCGTCAGCCACGACCTCGACGAGGCGTTCAAGATCGGCAACCGGATCGCGCTGATGGAAGGCGGGCGGATCGTGCAATGCGGCACGGCACGCGACATCATCGCCAAACCGGCGAACGGCTATGTGGCCGATTTCGTGGCCCATATGAACCCGCTCGGCGTGCTGACCGCCGAGGATATCGCCGATCCCGTCGGCACGCCGACCGGCGATGCCACGGGTGAACCGATGCCCGCCGACGCCCCCGTGCGCGACGTGATGGAGCGGCTGCGCCACGAGCCCGCCGTCCCGCTCACCGATGGCCGCGTCGTGACCCGCGAAGGCGTCATCACGCGGCTCATCGACCCCCAGCGCAGCGCCGAGGCGAGCTGAGGGACGCTTCGCGGAGGATATTTTGACCAAGCCGAAACCAAGGCGCGCGCGCCCCTTCGGCTTGGCTCAAATATCCCCGCCGGAGGCATCCGACATTTGCAGAAAAGTGCGGCGCTGTCAGATCTTGGTGGCCGGCGGAGGCGGCGTCACCCGGCGTTTGAGCTGCGCCTCGCGGATGGTCATGTAGCTCACCGCGCCGATGATGATCGCACCGCCCAGGATCACGTAAGGGTCCGGACGCTCGCCGAAAATCGTCCAGCCCGCAATCGCCGCCCAGACCAGTTGCAGGAAGATCACCGGCTGCGTCACCGTCACGGGCGCCGCGGCGAAAGCCCGCGTCATGCAGTAATGCCCGCCGGTGGCGAACACCGCCACCGCGCCCAGCCAGAGCGTCTCGGACAGCGTGATCGGCTCCCATTTCCAGATCGCCACCGGAGCGAGCGCGACGGTCACTACCAGCGTCATCATCGCCACCACCGTGCCCGCGGGCACGTAATCGGTCAGCCGCTTCGCCGCGAGATAGGCGCCGCCAAAGAACAGCGCCGCGCCAAGCTGGGCGATATGGCCGGGCTCGATCGCGCGCATCCCCGGGCGCAGGATGATCAGCGCCCCGATCAGCGCAACGATCACTGCCGTCACGCGCCGCCACGCCAGCCCCTCGCCCAACAGGAGCGCACCGCCCACCGTCACCACGATCGGGTTGAGGTAGTTGATCGCGGTGACATCGGCGATCGGGATATTGCTCATCGCGAAGAACCACAGCCCCACCGCCACCGCATGCAACGCCCCGCGCACACCGAACAGCGCCCAGACCTGCGGCGGGAAGTTCTGGCGCAGGATGCGGGCCAGTGCGGGGGCGAAGAAGATCAGCCCCCAGGTGAAGCGCACGAAGGCCGATTGCGCGGCGGGCACCTGATCGCCCAGCCAGTGGACGATGATATTCACCATGACGAAACAGGCGGTGGTGGCGAGCATCCACAGGATGCCGATCAGCGGTTTGTTAGGTTTGTCTTGCGCGGTCATGGCTCTCTTGGACGCTGGATCGGCACCGCGCGCAAGGGGCGGTTTTGTGTCGGTTATAATCCGCCCGCGGCGAGCTTCCAGGCGATCGACCCCATCAGCACCGCGATCAGCGCATCAAGCACGCGCCAGGCGCTCTCCTTGGCGAAAAGCGGCGCCAGCAGCCGCGCGCCATAGGCCAGCGCGAAGAAGAACACGAAGGAGGCCACGATCGCGCCGGTGGCGAAGCCGATCCGCGCGCCTGCGAACTGCGCCGAGACCGCGCCCAGAAGCACCACCGTATCGAGCCAGACATGGGGGTTCGCCCATGTGAAAGCGGCCACCGTCACGAGGACTGCGCGCAAGGACGGCGCGCTGCCCGCGCTCGGGTCGAGATGCTCGCCGCCCCGGATCGCCGCCAAAGCGGAACGGATCGCATACCAGCTAAGAAAGGCGACACCGCCCCAGCGCAGCGCCTCGGCCAGCCATGGCAGTGCGGTGGACGCGGCGGCGAAGCCCGACACGCCAATGGCGATCAGCACCGCATCGGAAAGCGCGCAGAACAGCGCCACCGCGAAGACATGCTCGCGCCGCAGCCCCTGACGCAGCACGAACGCGTTCTGCGCGCCGATCGCCACGATCAGCCCGAGCCCCAGTTTCAGCCCTGCCCAGAATGCCGCCAATTCCATCCGCCTCACCCCCAGTCTGCTCGGAGACGCTTCTCAGTGCCGGGGCGCGCGTATAAGTTCAACTTAATTAAACTAACTCTGTATAAGTAAAACTTATGTTCGACTATGCCGCGCTGGATGCGCTCGCCACCGTGATCGAGACCGGAAGCTTCGAGGCCGCGAGCGCACGGCTCGGGGTGTCGCAATCGGCCGTCTCGCAACGCGTCCGCCAGTTGGAGGAACGCATGGGCGCCGTTCTGGTGATCCGCGCCACGCCCTGCCGCGCGACCGAGGATGGGGCGCGGCTGATCGCCCATCTGCGCGAGGTGGCGCTTCTCGAAACCGAGCTGGCGCCCTCCGGGACCCCGCCGGTTCTGCGTATCGCCGTCAATGCCGACAGTCTCGCGACATGGGTGCTGCCCGCGCTGGCCGAGGTGGAGGGCGTGCGTTTCGATCTGGTGATCGACGATCAGGACCATTCGGCGGGACTGTTGCGCCGGGGCGAGGTCGTGGGGGCGATCACCGCCGACGCGGGGCCGATCGCGGGCTGCGACAGCGTGAGCCTCGGGCGGCTGCGCTATATCGCGACGGCGAGTCCGGACTTCGTCGCGCGGTATTTTCCGAACCGGATCGACCGGCACAGCTTGCGCGCGGCCCCCGCCCTGCAGTTCAACGCGAAGGATCGCTTGCAGGATCGCTGGGCCTCGATGATCGCGGGCATGCCGATGGGGTTGCGGGCGCATCGTATCGGCTCGACCGAAGGCTTCGTAGAGGCCTGTCTGCGCGGCATGGGCTGGGGGCTGAACCCCGAGGCGCTGGTGCAGGCGCATCTGGAAAGCGGCGCGCTGGAACGGCTGGGCCCGGCGCCGATCGACGTGCCGCTCTACTGGCAAAGCGCGAGGCGGCTGAAAGCCCCGCTCGCGCCGCTGACCAAAGCGTTGCGGAAGGCGGCGAAGGTGGTGTTGTTGTAAGAGGTCGGGAACAGGGCGTCGCGCACGGCTTGTTCCGGTCTGAGCGGCTCCCCGGGCTGAGCGCGCATTGCCCGCAGGCTGCGCGGCGCGCATAGTGACGCATGTCCCGCAGGCCCGTCAGGAGGAGAGACACCCATGGAGCTACCCGATTTCATTCAGGCCTTCCCCGCCCTCGATCTGCCGTTTCCCGAAGATCAGGTGCGCAGCCACGCGGTCCGCTCGGAGGCGGGGCTGGTGGTGTTTCTGCACTTCCTCACCGATTTCGACCTTCCGGCCCATTCCCACAAGGGCCAGTGGGGCACCGTGATCGAAGGCGAGGCGGAGCTGACCATCGCAGGCGAGACCCGGGTCTATCGCCCCGGCGAGACCTACAGCATCCCTTCGGGCGCGGAACATTCCGCGCGGCTCAAGGCCGGAACGAAAGTGATCGACGTCTTCGAAGAGGCCGATCGCTATCCGTTGAAGCGCTGAAGGAACGCGCTCAGACCCGGATTACGGAGACGCTCTGGTTGATCAGCGTGGCGGGCGCCTGCGATTCCATGAAAGCCACGTCATAGGCGTCGCGCCCCACCGCGACCAGCGCCATGTTCTCGGCCCCGCACATGCCGGTCGCATCGACCATATGCCACGCGCCATCGAGCCAGACCTCGGCCACGGCGTGGAAATCCTGCGGCCTCACGTCCGGCCCGTAGGACGAAGCCATCCGCGCCGGGATCTGCGCCGCACGCACCATCGCGCAGAACAGATGCGCGTAGTCGCGGCAAACCCCTGCCCGGCCCGCGAAAGTCTCGAGCACATTGGTGTCGCTGTCCGACGCGCCGGGCACGTAGGAGAGGTTCTTCTCGATCCAGTCGCGGATCGCGGCCACTTTCGCGCCGCCCTGCAGATCGCCGAAGCGCTTGCCCACGAAGGAGACGAACTTGTCGGACTGCACGTAGCGCGAGGGGCGGATATAGGGGGCGGCCTCGGCGGGCAGTTCGTGCAGCTGCGCGGCTCGCATCTGGCTGAGGTCGATCGCCGGGCGCGTGATGTCGATCAGCGCCTGATAATGCAGCGTCATCTGTGTGCCGACCCGGGCCCAGATCCGCTCGCCCACGCCGCAATCGCCCGCGATCCGGTCGACGGTCGCATCGCCGAGATTCATCGACGCGCTGACGATCTCCTGCCCCGGAGCATGCGCCGCTTCGAGCACCAGCGCGACCGTATTGGGCTGCGGGAACTGGTATTGCATCTGCACGTCGACGGAAATGCGCATGGCGGCTCCTTCTCTCGGGTTTCAGGTGGTGTCACTGGGATGGAGCGCGCCGCGTAACAGAGACACGTCGATGGGAAAAGGGGGGCGGAGAGTGTTTGGTTCCGGCGCAGGATGCGCCCGCAGCGAATTGCCTGTCGCAAGGGACATATCGTGGCCGGAGCGACCGTCCGCCCTGCTCCGGATAAAATTAACGGCGGCCGCGCCGGGAAGGCACAGCCGCCGTTGAAGTCACGCCAGGTGCGTGCCGACTTACGCGTCGATCTTGACGAGTTCCACGTCGAAGGTCAGCGCCTTGCCGGCGAGCGGGTGGTTCGCGTCGAGGACGAGTTCCTTCTCGTTCGCCTCGGCGACGGTCACGTTCACGGTCTGGCCGTCCTGGGTCTGAACCTGAAGCTGAGTGCCCGGCTCGGTCGGGATGTCGTCGGGAATGTTCGCGCGGTCGACGGCCTGCATGCGCTCGGGGTGGTGCTCGCCATAGGCTTCTTCGGGCTCGACACGCACGGTGCGCTTTTCGCCCTCTTCCATGCCGGTCACGCCCTTGTCGAGGCCGGGAATGATCTGCCCCGAGCCGAGCGTGAAGGAGAGCGGCTCGCGGCCTTGCGAGCTGTCGAAGACGGAGCCGTCATCGAGCTTGCCGGTGTAATGCAGATGCAGGGTGTCGCCAGCCTTTGCCTGGGTCATGGTGATATCCTTTCGCGGGCAGATGAATTTGCCGAGGCCGCGGGGGTTCGCGGGTGCTCGGAGCGTCACGCGACAACGTGGGGGTTATGGCCCGGAATGTAAACCGGGGCACGGGAAAAGGCGCAATTTCACGCGTTTTTCATGCAAAAAGCGCCCCGGAGGGCGCTTTTTCCTATTTTTCCGGCGAAACGCGTTACAGCTGCGCTGCAACATCTTCGGGCACGTCGAAATTGGCGGTGACGGATTGCACGTCGTCATCGTCTTCGAGCGTGTCGATCAGCTTCATCAGCTTCTGGGCGGTCTCCAGATCGACCTCGGTGCGGTTCTGGGGCTTCCAGATCAACTTGGCCTCCTCGGCCTCGCCCAGTTCCTTCTCCAGCGCGTCGGAGACATCCGAGAGGTCTTCCATCGCGCAGTAGATCCAGTGGCCTTCCTCGTCGCTCTCGACGTCTTCGGCGCCCGCCTCGATCGCGGCCATCAGCACGGTCTCGGCATCGCCCACGGACGCGGGATAGATGATCTCGCCCATACGGTCGAACATGAAGGACACCGAACCGGTGGTGCCCAGATTGCCGCCGTTCTTGGTGAAGGTGGAGCGCACGTTCGACGCGGTGCGGTTGAGGTTGTCGGTCATCGCCTCGACGATCACCGCGATGCCCTCGGGGCCGTAGCCCTCGTAGCGGATTTCGGTATAGTCATCGCCGTCGCCCGCCTGCGATTTCTTGATCGCGCGGTCGATCACGTCTTTCGGCATCGACTGGGATTTGGCCGCTTTCACGGCGAGGCGCAGGCGCGGGTTCTTCTCGGGATCGGGGTCGCCCATCTTCGCGGCAACCGTGATCTCTTTCGAGAGCTTGGAAAACATCTTCGAGCGCGCCGCATCCTGCTTGCCCTTGCGGTGCTGGATGTTGGCCCATTTTGAGTGGCCTGCCATGGGTATCTCCGTTCGGAATAGTCGCGAAATCGACCCCGTATAGTGCGCAACGGGGGGATGATTCAAGATCGATGGATGCGGGCCGGCTCCGTGCCCGCCGGCGCGAGGTTACTGCGGCAGCTGGATCTGGCCCTCGCCGCGGGCATGCGGCGGCACGTCACGAGGCGTCTTGAAGTGCCAGCGCCGACCGGCCGCGTCTTTCAGCGTCACCTCGGCATAGGGCTGGAAAAGGTCCCCCACCCCACTGCCCGCGAGATAGCTCGGCTCGAAGCGGGTCACTTGGTAGCGCATCGGATAGGGGCAATCCACAAGGTCGCCGGTATACTGGCCCGAGATATTGGCGTGGCAGTTGGTTCCGTCATTGAACGACACCTGCATCACCGTGCCCCGGAAGCTGATCTTGTCCGGCCAGGACGGTGCGCGGGTCCCCGGCCCCGGCACGCATGCGGCGAGCGCGAGCGGCGCGAGAAGCGACAGGGCGGCGAGACGAGCGGCAAAGCGCATGGGGGAACCTCCTCAGAAGGGCCAGATCAGCGGGATCAGCAGGCAGGCGGTCACCCCGGTCACGATATCCATCGGGATGCCGACGCGCAGGAAATCGGTGAACTTATAGCCACCTGGGCCATAGATCATCATATGGGTCTGATATCCTATCGGGGTCGCGAAAGCCACCGAGGCGGAGAACATCACAGCCACGGCGAAGGGCCGCGGATCGAGCCCGAGAGCGGCGGCCAGCGAGATCGCGATCGGGGTGTAGATCACCGCCACGGCGTTGTTCGACAGCAGCTCTGTCATGAACAGGCCGAGGAAATAGACCACGAAAAGCGCAAGCTGCGGCGGCAGCATCTTCAGCAAGGGCGCCACGCCCGAGACGATCAGTTCGACTGCGCCGGAATGCTCGAGCCCCGCGCCGACCACGAGCATCGCGAAGATCAGTGCGAGCAGGCGGCCCTCGATGAAGGTGAAGGCCTCGTCGGTATCGATGCAGCGGCTGACGAGGATGCCCGCCACCGCCACCATCGCGAGCGCGAGGATTGGGGCCACGCCAAGCGCCGCGAAGATTACCACCGCACTCAAAGCACCCATCGCGAGCGGCAGATGCGAGCGGCGATAGGCGCGCGCCTGCGGTTTCGACACGTCCACAAGGTCCATATCAGAGGCCAGACGCGCGATATCCTCGGGCGCGCCTTCAAGCAGCAGCGTATCGCCCACCACCACGATCAGATCGTCGAGCTGGCGACCGATATTCTGGTTCCGGCGGTGCGCGGCCAGCGTGTAGACGCCATAGCGGCGGCGCAGGCGCATGTCGCCCAGACGCTGCCCGATCATCCGGCAGCCGGGCGAGATCAGCACTTCCACCGTCTCGGTCTGCACAGAGGACAGCTTGTCGACCATGCGAAGGTCGCGGTTCTTCTGCATCCCGAGCAGTTCTTCCATCTCGGAGCGCAGCACGACGCGGTCGCCCGCCATCAGTTCGACCGAGGCCAGATCTCGGCGCAGCGAGGCATCGCCGCGCAGCACGTCGATCACCCGTACGCCCTCGCGCTTGAAAGTGTCGGCCTCCTGCACTTTCTCGCCGATCAAGCCGCTCTCCTCCGGGATCGCGACCTCGGTGAAATATTTCATCTTCGGCCGATCGCCGAGCATGAAGGACAGCGATTGCCGCTCGGGGATCAGTTTCGGCGCGAAGATCATCAGGAACGCCCCGCCGACGAGGCAGATCGCGAAGCCCAACGGCGCGATCTCGAAGATGGTGAAGGGCTCCATGCCGCGGCCGCGCACGACGCCGTCGACGAGGATGTTGGTCGAGGTACCGATCAGGGTGATCATGCCCCCCATCACCGTGACGTAGCTCAGTGGCATCAGCAGGCGCGACGGCGAGAGGTTCAGCTTGCGCGCGACCTGAATGAAGACCGGGATCATCACCGCAACGACCGGCGTGTTGTTCATCACCGCGCTGGCGAACATGGTGATCGCGAACATCAGAAGCACGGTGAGCTTCGGGTTCTGGTCGATCCGCGATTCCGCATAGCGCGTCATCGCGTCGAGCGCGCCGGTGCGCACCAAGGCCCCCACGATCAGGAACATGAAGGCGATGGTCCAGGGCGCCGGGTTCGACAGGATGGCGGCCGCGTTCTCGTAGGGGACGAAGCCGAAGATCAGCATCAGCGCCGCGCCCGCGATCGCGGTGACCTCTGGCGGCCAAGTCTCGCGGACGAACATCGCGAACATCCAGCCCACGACGAGAAGGGCCGCGACTGCCGTCTCGGTGCCGGTGAAGGGCAGTTGGATCATGTCAGGCTCTCGCGAAGGCGCATCGGGCCGATACTATCGACACGCGATGCACGAGCAAGCGCGCTCTGCCCACAGCAAAGGAAATTTGCACGCAACGGCATGAGGTTCGGGCAAATCGGGACGCGAACGGCGCTCAGAGCGGCACCGATTGCGCGAGCCTGCCGCCGGTGCGCACCGCTTCGCAGCGGGTGGCGCGGCCGGTCTTGTCGTCGGTCTCGACATAGAAGCCGCAGAGCGTCACCGGACCGCGCGCCGGCGAGAAGCGTTCCTTCGACATGCCGGTCACGAAGCGCCGCATCGGTTCGGCCTTGGCCATGCCGATGACGGAGTCGTAATCGCCGCACATTCCCGCATCGCTGAGATAAGCCGTGCCCTTCTCTAGGATCTGCGCATCGCCTGTGGGGACATGGGTATGGGTGCCCACGACGACGCTCGCACGCCCGTCGCACCAATGGCCCATCGCCATCTTCTCCGAGGTCGCCTCGCAATGCACATCCACCAGCGCGGCCTGCACCGCCCCGCCCAGCGGGTAGCGTTTCAGTTCCGCCTCGATGGCCGAGAAGGGATCGTCGAAGGCGCGTTTCATGAACACGTTGCCCAGCACCTGCGCCACCAGCACCTTGCGCCCGCGCCGGTCCTGGAACACCCGCGCGCCCTTGCCCGGCGCTTCCTTGGCGTAGTTCACGGGGCGGATGATGCGCGGCTCGCTCTCGATGAAGCGCAGCATGTCCTTCTGATCGAAGGCGTGATCGCCCAGCGTCACCACGTCCGCGCCCGCATCCAGCAGAAGCTTCGCGTGATCGCCGGTCAGCCCCATGCCGCCCGAGGCGTTCTCGCCATTGACCACGACGAAATCGAGGCGCCACTCCTCGCGAAGTTTCGGCAGGGTTTCGGTGATCGCGGCGCGGCCCGCGCGGCCCATCACATCGCCTAGAAAGAGTATCTTCATGGCCCGATTAGATAGAGCGCGGCGCCAGCGAGAGCAATGGGCGGCGCGCATCGGCTGCATGATGATGATGACGATTTCTCATGCAGGCGCGTCGGTTGCGGGCTTTGCTCTGCCCCGCATGGGCCCTAGAACGAGGGGCAAGGAAAACGGGAGCGCGATATGACCGAAGACGTGCAGGTAATCTTCACCCCCTCTGGCAAGCGGGGGCGCGTGGCGCGTGGCACAAGAGTGCTCGCGGCGGCGCGCAAGCTGGGTGTCGATCTCGATTCCGTCTGCGGCGGGCGCGGCGTGTGCTCGAAATGCCAGTGCACGCCGTCCTTCGGCGATTTCCCCAAACTCGGCCTGCATGTGGAGCCCGGCGCGGTCAGCCCGATCAACGCGGTCGAGGAACGCTATGACCGGATTCGCGGGTTGAAACCGGGGCGGCGGCTGGGCTGCCAGACCGAAATCCTCGACGACGTGGTGATCGACGTGCCGCCCGAAAGTCAGGTGCACAAACAGGTCGTGCGCAAGGCGGCTTCCGAACGCGTGATGGAGATGGATCCGGCGACGCGCCCGGTCTATGTCGAAGTCGCGGAACCGGATATGCACCGCCCCGAGGGCGACCTGCAGCGGCTCTCGCAGGCCCTCGAAAAGCAGTGGCAGATCAAAGGCGTGCGCGCCGATCTTGATGTTCTGCGAATCCTGCAGCCCGCGCTTCGCAAGGCCGATTGGAAGGTCACGGTCGCGATCCACGATGCGGGCGACGGGCCGCGCGTGACGGGCATCTTCCCCGGCGTGCGCGAGGTGCCGCTGTATGGGCTGGCGATCGACCTCGGCTCGACCACGATTGCGGGGCATCTGGTCGCGCTCGATGACGGGCGGGTGCTGGCGAGCGCGGGCGTGATGAACCCGCAGATCCGCTTCGGAGAAGACCTGATGAGCCGGGTCTCCTACGTGATGATGAACCCCGGCGGCGATCAGGAAATGACCAACGCCGTGCGCGATGCGATGGGCGATCTAGCGCGGCAACTGGCGGAAGAGGCGAAGGTCGAGACGGGCGAGATCGTCGAGGCGGTCGTCGTCTGCAACCCGGTGATGCACCACCTGTTGCTGGGCATCGATCCGGTGGAGTTGGGTCAGGCGCCCTTTGCGCTGGCGACCTCGGAGAGCCTTGAATTCGCCGCGCGCGAGATCGGCATCGAGGCCAGCCCCGGCGCGCGCGCCTATATCCTGCCGCTGATCGCGGGCCATGTCGGCGCGGATGCGGCGGCGGTGGCGCTGTCCGAGGCTCCGCAGAAGCGCGACGACCTGTCGCTGATCGTCGATGTCGGCACCAATGCCGAGATCATTCTCGGGAACAAACAACGGGTTCTGGCCTGTTCTTCACCCACCGGCCCGGCCTTCGAGGGCGCGCAGATTTCCAGCGGCCAGCGCGCCGCACCCGGCGCGATCGAGCGCATCGAGATCGACCCGGAGACCAAGGAGCCGCGCTTCAAGATCATCGGCAACGAGCACTGGTCGACCGATCCCGAATTCGGCACGCCCCGCATCACCGGCATCTGCGGCTCGGGCATCATCGAGGCCGTGGCCGAGATGCGGATGGCCGGGATCGTGGACACATCAGGGCTGATCGGTTCGGCCGAGCAGGTCGGTACCCCGCGCTGCGAGCCAAACGGGCGCACCCATGAATACGTGATCTACGACGGTGGTGAGGAAGGCCCGCGCATCACCGTCACCCAAGGCGACATCCGTGCGATCCAGCTGGCGAAATCCGCGCTCTACGCGGGCGCGCGTCTGCTGATGGACGAGATGGGCGTGGACACGGTCGACCGCGTGGTGCTCGCGGGTGCGTTCGGCGCGCATATCTCTCCGAAACACGCGATGGTGCTGGGGATGATCCCGGATGCGCCGCTCGATCGTGTCACCTCGGCGGGCAACGCAGCGGGCACCGGCGCGCATATGGCGCTGTGCTCGGTGAAGGCGCGGCGCGAGATCGAGGCGCAGGTGCATCAGATCACCAAGGTCGAGACCGCGATCGAGCCGCGCTTCCAGGAGCATTTCGTGGCCGCGAACGCGCTACCGCACGCCACCGCCCCCTTCCCCGAGCTGCGCAAGATTGCGCCGCTTCCGGAGGTCAGCTTCAACACCGGCGGCTCCGGCGAGGATGGCGGGCGCAGACGGCGCAGGCGCGGCTGAGGCGTGCCTGCAGGCCTCGATTCAGAGCGCTGCGAGCGGCCCGATTTCGGGCCGGATCAGCCTGCACACGATTTCGTGATGAGACGTAAGTGATCGGCTCGCCCCCGGCGCGCCGTAACCCTCTTGCTTTGGCGGGGACAACCGTCGCTCAACAGGGAAGGAAAACCTATGTCCATGAAATTCCGCGCATTCGCCGCGTCGCTCACCGCAGCCGCAACCTTGGGCCTCGCCCTGCCCGCGCTGGCGAACCCGATGGTCGGTGGCGCGAAAATGTATGAGAGCAAGCCGATCGCGGCGAACGCTTCGGCCGCTCCGAACCTCACGACGCTCGTCGCAGCCGTGAAAGCTGCGGGCCTCGTCGACACGCTGGCGGGTCCCGGCCCGTTCACCGTCTTCGCGCCGACCAACGCGGCCTTCGACAAGCTGCCCGCGGGCACCGTCGACACGCTGGTGAAGCCGGAGAACAAGGAGATGCTGACGCATATCCTGACCTGCCACGTCGCCAAGGGCGTGATCACCGCCGAGAATATCATCGCGACCGTTCAGAAGGGTAACGGCATGGCCACGATCAAGACGCTCGGCGGCTGTGATCTGACCGCGATGGTCAAGGACGGCATGGTGATGCTTAAGGACCCGAAAGGCGATGTCGCGACGGTTCAGACCGCCGATGTGAAACAGAAGAACGGTATGGTCCACGTGATCGACACGGTGCTTCAGCCGAAGATGTAACTACCCCCCGCGCGCCTCGTCTCCCTTTTTTCGCGCGGCGCCTGGCGCCCGGTGAGCTGATCCTCGCCGGGCGCTTTTTCATGGGAGGGCGCGGGGCCACGCGCGATCCCTCTTGACCGTGGCTTTCGGCTGGAATACCTCTGCGTTCGCACCATGCGGGTATGATGTAATGGTAGCCTGTCAGCTTCCCAAGCTGAACGCGCGGGTTCGATTCCCGCTACCCGCTCCACCCTCCCGAGACGATAAGCTGCTGTTTTGAATGCGCCATCCCCGCACTACGGCGGAGAAGAGCTTTCGGCTGTTTTGCTGACTGAGAAGCCAATTCAGGACATAATTCGACGGAAATTCCCGAAGAGTCCCGAAGAAACTCCCGAAGCGGATGGACCCCATGCGCCCGACCTACAAAACCAAGAGCTGGCCAGCCTACAGTAAGCCGGCGGCAGCGTCGCTGGGTTGAGCCTAACAGCGGTCGCGATGGTCGCGGGGCTCGCTGACGATCTGGTTTGACCCCGAGATGACCGAGGATGCCGTGCCGACAGGTCGACGTGGCCACCGGCAGACTGTCTGTCATGCCTGCACTGGCGCAGTTCTCAGTTTTGGAGATATTCTTCTCCGGAAAGCACTGAATTTCTTGACGTTGGTCCCTCCGAGTCCAGATTTTCAATGAAGAACCAAGAAGGAGCAGTTCGGTCGCATGGTGAAGAGCTTGTTCTCTCTCGGTGCCCTGTTTCTGGGTTCAGCGTTTTTGCTGTTCGCGGGTGGCGTCAATGCCTTGATCCTGCCTGTCCGCGGCGAGGCCGAAGGCTTCACGGCAGCGTCGCTCGGCCTGCTCGGGACAGGGTGGGCAATCGGCTATATCGCGGGGTGCTTGCGCACGCCTGCCCTCGTGGCACGTGTCGGCCACATCAGGGCATTTGGGGCCATGTGCGCGATTGCTGCCATTGCCATTCTTACTTCTCTCATCCTTATCACACCATGGGTCTGGATCCCTGTGCGGGCGCTGTCCGGTTTCTGTTTTGCAGGAGCGGCAATGATCGTCGAAAGTTGGCTCAACGAGCGGACCGAGGCATCCTCGCGCGGTCGGGTCTTCGGCATCTATACGATGGTAAATCTTGCTGCGACGACGGCTGGCCAGATGGTGCTGACACTCGGGGATGCCAGCGGGTTTTTCTTCTTCGTTCTGGCCGCGATGGTTTACTGTCTGGCGCTTCTGCCGACAGCCATAAGCGCGACAACGACCCCGCGGCCGCTTACAAAGGTCTCGCTCAATCTGCGGGGACTTTGGAAAAATTCACCCATCGCAGTCTTTGCGGTGTTGATGGTCGGTGTCTCAAATGCTTCTTTCGGAACTTTGGCCGCCGTTTACGCGGCCCGGATCGGCCTGACGCTGGGCCATATTGCGTTGTTCGCCAGCATTCCGATTCTGGCAGGCGCCGCGATGCAAATCCCCGTCGGGATCGCCTCGGACCGTCTTGACAGAAGAAAAGTGCTGATCGCCATCGCCGGCTTTGCCCTTGTTTCTGATGCGCTCTTTCTGGTCTCGGGCGCGACCACTCCAGCCGCTGTGCTTAGCCTTTCCGCTCTGTTTGGAGCGACGGTTTTTGCGATGTATCCGGTGATCGTGGCCCATGCAAACGACCATGCCGAGCCCGGAACATATATTCAGGTGAGCGGTGGTCTGTTGCTTGTGTTCGGGATCGGGTCGATCATCGGCCCTACGGTTGCCGGTATGTCGATGACGGCATTCGGGGCTCTCAGCCTGTTCGCTGTCACCGGCGCTGCACACATCCTTTTGTTTGCTTTCGCGGCCTACAGGCTAAGAAATGCTCCTGCCGTCTCGAGTGAAAACAAGGTGGCGTTCCAATCCAAACCGATGGCCCGCGCTTCGACACCTGAAACGGTCGCCCTCGGTGCTGATCAGGCCGAACTGGATGCGGACCAGCCCGAAGACGCTCCCCTCCCCATGGAATTGGCGCAACAGGACCCAAGAGAATGAACTCCGTTATTTTGGCGACAATTGGCCTTGCAGGTGTGGTGGTCGGCGGCGAACTCCTTGTGCGCGGTGCTGCTCCGTCCGCTCTGCATACGATGGAGGAATGGCCGGTCTCATGAAGCTGCAGCGCAGCGGTCTGACAAAGGCTGAGGGTCAGCTTTGGGCCGTTAACGAAGTGATGCAGGAATGGGCGGAAAAACAGTCATTCGCTGCATTTGGTGCGAAAGTCCGCTAACGGCGTAGCGCGACGAGCAGGTGATCAAGGCTGAGAACGGGCCTGGGTCGGCACGCATCGTGAAGTCTCGATCCGTAGACGCGAGAGCTGTCAGTTCAAATTCAAAGCCGCGAAAACCAGCATTTCCGTTCACATGACATGCTGGTTCCTTGAGACTGTAAAAGGATCGAGCGCACAATAGTGTGCTGGTCGGAAAAATGACCGGCACACTCCTTTCCAGTGGTAAATGCTCTCAGACCGTGAAGGCTCTGCGGAAAGCCTCAAGTGCGACCTCATCATCGCCTTGCGCGAAGGCCTCCATGCCCACAGGGCCCTGATACCCCATTTTCTGCAACGCCCTCGCCACACCGGCGTAGTTGATCTCGCCAGTGCCCGGCTCACAGCGACCCGGATTGTCCGCCACCTGAACCTCACCGATCCAAGGCAAACAGGCCTCACACCAGCGGATCACATCGCCTTCGCCAATCTGCGTGTGATAGAGGTCGAGATTGATCCGCAGCTGTGGTCGATTGACGGTCGAGACCAGCGCCAGAACATCCGCTGTCGCGCCGAACGGGCATCCCGGATGGTCGATCGGGTTGAGGTTCTCGAGGGTGAAGACCACCCCCTCCTCCTCGGCCAGATCGCAAATCCTGTTCAGCGTATCGCAAGCACGCTGGAACATGCCCGGAGCGAAGCTCCCAGAGTGCGGGATCGGGAGACCGCCGTCCCCAAGACCCGTGCCATGCAGGTTGAGCCGGTCCACGCCAAGGCGCTTGCCGATCTGCGCAATCTCACGGGCCGAGCGTAACAGCATCTCGGCACCTTCGGGGTCACTCAGCCGCCCCTGCAGATAGCCGTTCATGATCGTGTAATTCGCTCCCACCGCCTCGAGCTTGTCGAGATCGTGGTCGGGCCCGTTCCACAGCCCTACGCCGAAGCCCATCTCGGTGAGGCGCGCCGCGCGCCATTCGATCGGGCGGTCACTCCAGAGCATTTCTGCGCAGGCGGCCAGTTGAAATGGTTGTCCCATGGTTCTTCTCCCAACGGATGCCGCTCAGGCATCCCGCTCCATGATCCACTGCACAGCAGGATCAGCCTGGAAACGCCAGTTGCGGCGCGGCCCGGCCATGACGTTGAGGTAATACATCTCGAACCCGTAAGGCGCGCCGCAGGGGTGATGCCCGCGCGGGACCAGCACAACGTCGCCATCCGAGAGCGCCATCGTCTCGTCGAGCGTGCCATCCTCGGTATAGACGCGCTGGATGCCGAAGCCCTGCGCCGGGTTCAGGCGGTGGTAGTAGGTCTCTTCGAGATAGGTGATGCGCGGGAAGTCATCCTCGTCATGGCGGTGACTTGGATAGGACGACCAGTGGCCCGCTGGCGTGAACACCTCAGTCACCAGAAGGCTGTCGCAGTAATCCTCTCCCTCCATCGCGATATTGTTGATGTAGCGCGTATTGGTGCCCTTTCCGCGCTCGGTCAGGCTGATCCCGTCGGGGCCGATGCGGCGCGCCTCATGCCCGCCTTTGCCCGGCGCGAGGCAGACCGCGATCGTGCAATCCGTCTCTGCCACGGCCCCCCAATGCTGATCGTTCGGGACATAAAGGCAATGCGGCGGCGTCTTCTCGAACACATCCATCCGCTCGCCCAATACCCCCCAATCCCGCCCGGCGGCGTTAATCGCGGCCTTGCCCTCAACCATCACGAGGATCGCCTCGTTAGAACCGGTCGCCTCCGCCGCACGCTCGCCCGCCCGCAGCCGATAGAGCGAGAAGCCGACATAGCGCCAGCCCGCCGATTGCGGGGTGATCTCGTGGACTTTACCATGAGTGCCAAAGGGTTTGCGCAGCAGATCGGTCATTTGTCTTCTCTCGGCTTGAAGGTCACGAAAAGACGATAGGCGGCATACCCGCCCATCGCGAGGAACAGGATCGCGAAACCCGGATCTCCAGCGACGAGTTCGAACAGCCCCCAGCCAAGGGCCACCCCCACCACCAGCAGCCGCTTCCAAAGCGGGCGGAACCAAGGCGTGTCGAAATCGAGGAAGCGATCACGGGCCATGCGCTCAGGCCTGTTCGGTGGCGATCAGCCCCGCCTTGACGGCGGCTGACTTGAGGGTTTTGAGCCCCAGAGATTGATACTCGAACGGGTTGCGCTGATCGGGATCCTGCTCGGCCTCGATCACGATCCATCCGTCATAGCCAGCCTCGTTGAGGATCGAGAGCAGCGGCGCGAAATCTATCCCTCCTTCGCTATCGCCGGGGACGGTGAAGACGCCGCCGCGCACCCCGTCCATGAAGGACATGCCTTCCTCGCGCACTTTGCGCATAACTTCGGGGCGAACATTCTTGGCGTGGAAATGGCGCACGCGGTCGACGTATTTGCGCAGGATCGGAGCCGGATCGATCCCGTCGCCGCCGAAATAGCAATGCCCCGCATCGAACAGCAGCTTCGTCGCAGGGCCGGTCGCCGCCATGAACGCGTCGATCTCGGCAGGCGTCTCGACGACGGTGCCCATGTGGTGGTGATAGACCAGATCAATGCCCTGCCCTGCGGTGAACGCCGCCAGTTCCTCGACCTTGGCACCAAATTCGGCCATTTCGGCGGCGCTCAGAACCGCCTTCTCGCTCAGCGGCACGTCCTGCCCCTGCACCGAATTCGACGTCTCGCAGGCAATACAGACCTTGCAGCCATTATGCTTGAGCTTGTCGAGATGCGGCTGGATCGCCGCCTTCTCAGCTTCCACTGATTGCGTCAGAAGGTTGAGCGAATACCAGCCCGAAACGAAATCCAGCCCATAGCCACCCAACAATTGCTTGAGCGCTTCCGCGTCGTCCTGCGGCCAGCGATGGCCATTCTCGATCCCCTCGAAACCGATCTCAGCGGCTTCGCGCAGGATCTGTTCGGTCGGGATATGCGCGCCCAGCGACGGGTCGTCGTCATTGGCCCAGGCGATCGGGTTCGTGCCGAAACGGATCATGGTTCAACTCCTCGAAGGGGGATACCCCTTCCTCTTGGTTCAAATATCCCGGGGGCTCGCGTCCGCGAGCGGGGGCAGAGCCCCCGGTCTCAGGTCGTATTCTCAATTCACCAGCCGCGCGTTTGCGATCTGGGTCAGGTATTCTTCGAAGCGATCGCGCTGCTTCTGGCGGTCCGAGACCTCGGGCACCGCCACGTCCCAGAATGCGCCGTGCTTGCCTGCGCTGGTTTCGAGCCCGGTGCCGGGGAAGTCCTTGGCCACCGTGTCGATCACGATGACCGTCGGAATGTCGCGCGTGCGCGCGGCTTTCACTTCCGCCTCCAGTTGGTCGGTATTGGCCGCCTTCACCGCATGCGCGCCCATCGACGCCGCGTGTGCGACGTAGTCGATCTCGGGCTGCACCTCGACGTTGCAATCGACATACATGTTGTTGAAAGGCTCACCGCCGCAGCCCATCGTCTGCAGCCGGTTGATGCAACCATAGCCGCGGTTGTCGGTCAGGATCACCGTAAAGGGCACCCGCCGCATCACCGCCGTCGCGAGCTCCGAATTCGCCATCATGTAGCTACCATCGCCCACGAAGCAGAGCACCTCGCGTTCGGGCCGCGCGAGCTTGAGCCCCATCGCGCCCGCCACCTCGTAGCCCATGCAGGAATAGCCGTATTCCATGTGATAGCCGCCCTGAGAGGGCTTCCACAGCAGCTTCAGCGCGCCGGGCATCGTGCCCGCCGCACACATCGCGACCGCGTCGTCACCCGTCGCGCGTTGCACCGCGCCGATCACCTGACCGTCGGTGGGCAGTGCCGCCTGATCCTCGGGACGCGCGCAATAGGCGTCGACCGCGCGCAGCCAGTCCTCGCGGGCCTCCGCATCGGGCGCCGCGGCCTGATAGTCGCTAAGCGCGGCGCTCAGCATCTCCAACGCGATCTTGGCATCGGCCACGAGGCTCTCCGCCCCGTGCTTGGCCGCGTCATAGCCGTGGATATTGATCGAGACGAGCTTCGCCCCTTCCCCGAACAGCGTTCGCGAGCCGGTGGTGAAGTCTTGGAACCGCGTGCCGACCCCGATCACCAGATCGGCGTTTTGCAAGGCGGCATTGGCCGCCGCCGAACCGTCCACGCCGGAGGCTCCGAAACTCATCGGATGGCTCTGCGCGAGGCTCGACTTGCCCGCCTGCGTTTCGGCTACCGGGATCCGGTGCTTCGACGCGAACTCGGCCAGCGTGTCTTCGGCCTGCGAATAGACCACACCGCCACCGGCGATGATCACCGGGTTCTTGGCCTTCGTCACCATCTCAGCCACACGCGCCAATTCCCCCGCATCGGGAGCGGGACGGCGAATACGCCAGACGCGCGGCTCGAAGAACTCGACCGGGTAATCATAGGCCTCGGCCTGCGTGTCCTGACAGAAGGCCAGCACGGCGGGACCGCAATTGGCCGGATCGGTCATCACCCGCAGCGCGCGGGGCAGCGCGCTCAGGATATGTTCGGGGCGCGAGATCCGGTCGTAATAGCGGCTCACGGGCCGGAAGCAGTCATTGGCGCTGACGGTGCCATCGTCGAAATCCTCGACCTGCTGCAGCACCGGATCGGGACGGCGCGTGGCAAACACGTCGCCCGCCACGATCAGCACCGGCAGCCGGTTCACATGCGCCAGCGCGGCCGCCGTCACGAGGTTCGTCGATCCCGGCCCGATCGAACTGGTCACCGCCATCGCGCGCATCCGCTTCTTGCCCTTGGCATAGGCGATCGCTGCATGACCCATCGTCTGCTCGTTCTGCCCGCGCCAGGTCGGGAAGACCTCCTTGTAGGCATGCAACGCCTCACCGATCCCGGCCACGTTGCCATGCCCGAAGATCGCCCACATCCCTTCGATGAACCGCTCGCCATCCTCGGTCATCTGCACCGAGAGCCACTTCACCATCGCCTGCGCGGCGGTCAGCCGGATCGTCTCACCCATCTCTCTCTTCCTCTCTGGGGCCACTTCCTCTTGGCCCAAATATCCCGGGGGGCTCCCGAAGGGAGCGGGGGCAGAGCCCCCTCCCCGATCACACCTCAAGCAGCCTTGGCCGCCTTCGCACGTGCTCCGTCCCAGATCCCGCAGAGCCGCGTGTAGCGGCGCGCCATCTCGGCCACGGCCTCGGCATCAGTCAGCTCACCCTGCATCCAGGCCCGCGCCACGTCACCGAAGATCGTCCGGCCGACGGCGAAGCCCTTGACCAGATCGAAACTCGCCGCGACCTCGAAGCTGGCGGCCAGCTCGGCCTCGGGCGCATCCAAGCCCAGCACCACGATTCCGCGGGTGTGCTTGTCGTATTCCTCGATGGCGGCCACGGCCTTGGCCCATCCGGCCGCGTCCGCCATCGGTTCCAGCTTCCACCAATCCGGGTAGACGCCGATCTCGTAGAATTGCCGGATCAGGGTCGCGGTGGTGTCGGCATCGACCGCCCCCACCTTGGACGGAATGACCTCGAGCAGGAATTCCAGCACGTTCCTGCGCGCCGCGGTAAAGAGGCGCTTGACGGTAGCCTCTTGATTGACGCGCGTCTCGGCATCGTCGTCGGGGTGGCAGAAGCACAGGACCTTCACCACCTCCTCGCGCGCCCATTGGGTCAGCCCGCCGCAATCGGGGCCAAGCTGCGGTTCCAGCTCCAGCGGGCGGCTCCCGGGCCATTCCGCAGGCCTCCCGATCCAGAGGCCGGACCCGGAGGCCGCATGCAACGCCGCGCGCCCGATCCGATCGTCGCAGAGAATACCATAGCCCGGGCGGCCGTCCTGCACTTGGGTTGCCGCCGACAGGCACAGCTCCTTGAACGCCCCACCCTTCTCGAGCGTGTAACCCGGCATCTCTTCGAGCTGCATCCGGTGATCGAAGGCGAAGACCCGGTAATCCGACCAATCGGGCAGAGAGCGCGTGTGGCGGTTGGTCGACCAGTGGATCTGCTCCAGCTCCGCATCGTTGCGCAGATCGGGCTGCTTCACGCCGCGCTTGAGGAAGAATTCCAGTTCGGTCAGCGAGGGATAAGCGGGCGTGCAGCCATGGCGCGAGACCGCAAACGCCCCGCAGGCATTGGCGTATTCCAGTGCCTTCGGCCAGCTCTCGCCGTCGAGCCAGCCCTTCATCAGACCCGAGAAGAACCCGTCGCCTGCGCCCAGCACGTTGAACACTTCGATCGGGAAGCCCGGACCGGTCTGGCCGTCATCGAGGCTGTCGGGAATCTCGCCCTCGAAAGCCACCGCGCCGGCGGCTCCGCGTTTGCAGACCAGCGTGGCATCGCAGACTTTGCGCACCGCACGCAGCGCTTCGATCGTGTCCGTCGAGCCGCCCGCGATGTGGAACTCCTCTTCGGTGCCCACGATCAGGTCGAAATGATGCAGCACGTCCTGCAGCTTGGCCGTGACCTCGGCGCTTTCCACAAAACGGCTCTCGCCCTCGCCATGGCCCGCCACGCCCCAGAGGTTCGGGCGGTAGTCGATGTCGAGCGCGGTCTTGGCCCCATGCTTGCGGGCCAGTTCCAGCGCCTTGAGCACCGCCGCCCGCGTGCGCGGATGCGACAGGTGCGTGCCGGTCGCCAGCACGCTCCGCGTCCGCGCGATCAGCGCCTCGTCGATGTCCTCCTCGCTCAGCGCCATATCCGCGCAGTTCTCGCGGTAGAAGATCAGCGGGAACTGCTCTTCATCACGGATGCCGAGGATCACCAGCGCAGTCAGCCGCTCCGGGTCCGTCTTCACGCCGGTCACATCCACCCCTTCGCGCAGCAACTGCTCGCGGATGAAGCGGCCCATATGCTCGTCGCCGACGCGAGTGATCAGCCCGGACTTCAGCCCCAGCCGCGCCGTCCCGCAGGCGATGTTCGTCGGAGACCCGCCGATATACTTCTCGAACGAGCCCATATCCTCCAGACGCCCGCCAATCTGCGCGCCATACAAATCCACGCCGGCCCGGCCAATCGTGATCACGTCGAGGTTTTTCATGCCATATCTCCGATCCGGATCGGGGCACCGTTGGAGCGCGCCATTGCGTGGATCACCGTCTCGATCTCCAGACCGGCGGCGAAATCGGGACCGGCATTCGAGCCACTCGCGATGGCCGCGCACAGGTCACGCGCCTCGATCACTTTCTGTTCGTTGAAGCCAAAATTGTGCCCCGGCGCGGGGCAGAAGGCGGCGAAGTCGGGCTGCTCGGGACCGGTGAGGTGACGTGTGAAGCCCGCCTCTCCAGCGCGGTGCAGCCACAGTTCGTTCATATTCTCCTGATCGAAGACCAACGTGCCGTCCGAGCCATGAATCTCCCATTGCAGGCGACATTTGCGGCCCCGCGCGACCCGCGACGTGGCGAAGGAGCCCTGCGCGCCGCTGGCAAACCGGATCAGCGCCATCGCGCTGTCCTCGTTCTCGACCGGTTTCGGCCCATCGGGGGAGCCGCGCTCTGGGATAGCGATCTGCGTCATCGCGGTCAGTTCCTCAACCGGGCCCATAAGCGCGACCATTTGCGACACGAGGTGGCAGCCCAGATCGCCCAGGGCGCCCAGACCACCAGCCTCGCGCGTCATCCGCCATGACCACGGGAGGCGCGGGTCGGCGGAATAGTCTTCGTCGTAAACTCCGCGGAAGGCGCGCGGCGTGCCGATCGCGCCTTCGGCGATCAGCTTGCGCGCCATCTGGAAGGCGGGCGAACGCAGGTAGTTGTAACCGAGGATCGTGACCTGTCCGGGATGCTCAGTAGCAAGCGCCGCCATCGCCCGCGCATCCTCCAACGTCAGCGCCATCGGCTTTTCGAGCCAGACATGCTTGCCTGCACGCAGCGCGGCTTCCGCCATCGGGCGGTGCAGACCGTTGGGCGCGGTGATCGAGACCACGTCGACCGCCGGGTCGGTGCAGCTCGCCTGCCAATCGTCGCTTCCGCGTGCGAAGCCGAACTGCTCGGAGAACGCCCGGGCTTTGTCGGAGGGCGTGTCGCAGAGGACCTCCAACCGGGGATGCGCACCGCCGAACACGGTCGCGAGGTTGCGCCACGCCATTGCGTGACATTTCCCCATGAAGCCGGTCCCGATCAGGGCCACGCCAAGCGGAGTTTCGGGCATCTGAAGCGCCATGTCACCCTCGGTTTCTGAAGTCATTGTCACTCGTGGCAGGGGCATGCCGCGCCCCTGCCCGCCTGTCAGATTGTGCCGCCGAGCGAACCTTCGAGCTGCGCCATCTCCTGACCGCCCGCCATCATGTCCTGCAACTCGTTGGGTGTGATCTCACCGCGGTTCGCGGTGCCCAGCGTCTGGCCGCGATTGAGCACGGTGAAGCGGTCGCCCACCGCCATCGCGTGACGCACGTTGTGACTGATGAAGACGACGCCCACACCCTGCTTGCGCACCTTGTCGATCGTGGCGAGCACGTTCGAGGTCTGGCGCACGCCGAGCGCCGAGGTCGGCTCGTCGAGGATCAACACCTTCGCCCCGAAATAGACCGCGCGGGCGATGGCCACCGTCTGGCGCTCGCCGCCCGAGAGCGTGCCCACCGCCTGATCGGGACCACGCAGGTTGATGCCCATGTTGCGCATCTCTTCGACGCAGACTTCATTGGCGTGCTTCACATCGAAGCGCTTGAACGGACCCGAGCCTTTCGTGGGTTCGCGGCCCATGAAGAAGTTGCGCGTCACGCTCATCAGCGGGATCATCGCAAGGTCCTGGAAGACCGTGGCGATCCCGGCTTCCATCGCGTCGCGCGGGCTCGAGAAGTTCATCGGCTTGTCTTCGAAGAGTATTTCGCCTTCTGTCGGCTTATGCACGCCGGACATCGTTTTGATGAAGGTCGATTTGCCCGCGCCGTTATCGCCCAGAAGACAGTGACACTCGCCGGGGCGGATGTCGAAGCTGACGCCCGCCAGCGCGATCACGTTGCCGAAATGCTTCTTAATGCCGCGCATCTCGAGGATCGGTTTCGTGTCGGCGGAGACGGCGCCGTGATGGAATGCGGTTTCGAGTTCCATATCAGCGTTCCCCCGTCACGCGCTTGCGGATCACGTTGTTGAAGATCACGGCTAGCAGCAGCATCCCCCCCAAGAAGACCTGGAACCAGTCCTGATCGATAGAGGTGTAGGTCAGACCGATCACAACCATGCCGAAGATGATCGCACCGAAGAAGGCGCCGATCGCCGACCCGTAGCCCCCGGTCAGCAGCGAGCCCCCGATGACCGCGGCGATGATTGCCTCGAATTCCTTCTGGAAGCCGCGCCGTGCATCGGTGGAGCCTGCGTCGATCACCGTCATGATAGCGACCAGGGCGGCGCAGCAGGCGGTCACGACGAAGAGCGTCGTCTTCACCCGGTTGACCGGCACGCCCGAATTGGAGGCGGCGGTCTTGTCGCCGCCTGCGGCGAAAATCCAGTTGCCCGCAGGGGTTCGAAGCAGGATCCAGGTCGCGAAAAGTGCGATCGCGATGAACCAAAGGATCTCGACCGGGATGCCCGGCACTTTGGGCGCGCCGGATTTGAACCGGTCGATCCAGCCCCATTCGGCGAGCTTCGCGAAGAGACCCGTAAACGCGTCGCCCGAGAAGAACGGCGCCAACCAGTCGTCGCCCACCGCTTCGCGCACGCCGCGCAGCTGGGTCGATCCGCCGGTGAGATACTTCAGACCGACGAGCGACAGGCCCCGCAGGATGAAGAGGAATGCCAGCGTCACGATGAAGGACGGCAAGCCGGTGCGGATCACCAACTGACCGTTCACCACGCCCATCAGCCCCGCGAAGATCAGAGTTCCGGGAATAGCGACGATGAGCGGCAGACCGAGATTGACCACCAACGCGCCGAAAATCATTCCCGCGAACGCGACCATCGAACCGATTGAGAGGTCGAACTCGCCTCCGATCATCAAAAGCGACGCGCCGATGGCGAGAATGCCGAGTTGTGCGGCGGGCGTCAGGAAGTTCATGATCCCGGAGAGGGTGAACATCGAACCGTTGGCGGTGAAGAGAAAGAAGATCGTTACGAGAACGAGCCCGGCGATCGCGCCCAGCTCAGGCCGCTTCATCAAGCGCGCGAGCAGTGACTCCTCGCGAACGCGCTCGTCGGTGACCGTAGTGTCGGCTGGCATTTTGCCCTCCCTGAAAATGCTGCTCCGTGGCGCTGTTGTCCCGCGATAGCTCGCGACGGCGCCGGTGGGATGCGCACGTATTCTTGGAGCGCGCATCCCCTTGTCTGTCATCCGATGCGGATCAGCGGATGCCCTTGGCTGACAGGTCAACCACCTGGGCGGCCTTGTCCTTGGTGATAAGGTTCGGACCCGAGGCGACGTCCGAGGCCGGGATCAGGCCGTATTTCGCATAGAGCGCGAGGAACGAAACCGGTAGGTAGCCCTGGAGGTATTGCTGCTGGTCGATCGCGAAAGCCGCGTCGCCATCTTCAACCGCCTTCAGGAAGCCGGGCGACATGTCGAAGCTCGCCACCTTGATCTGGCCGCCGCCCTTGCCGAGCGCCTTCACAGCCGCCACCGAGGGCTCGCCTGCGGTCGCCGCGCCGAGTGCCATCACCGTGTCGATAGAAGGATCGGAATCGAGCGCTGCGCGCACCTTGGCTTCGATATCGGTCGGGTCATTGGTAGTCGGCAGAACGGTCGAGTCACCGAAGCCTTCCGCAAAGCCCTTACAACGCAGGTCGAGCGAGACGTTACCGACCTCCTGGTTGACGCAGATCGCTTTGGTGCCGCCCATTTCCTTGAGCTTCTCACCCGCACGCTTACCCGCGTCTTCCTCGTCCTGCCCCACATGCAGCAGGGCGCCGAGCGATTTCGACACGTCCGAGCCCGAGTTCATCGAGATCACCGGAATACCCGCTTCGACCGCGCGTTTAATAGACGGCCCGAGAGCGTCCGCATCAGGAATCGAGACGACGAGCCCGTCCGGCTCCTGGTTCACGGCGGCGTCGATCAGCTGGCTCATCGCGACCATGTCGAAGGTTTCGGGCGAGCGGTATTCGACATTCACGCCGGTATCCTTCGCCGCCTGTTCGACGCCGTTCTTCACAACGGACCAGAACGGGTCATTGGCCTGCCCGTGCGAGACCACGACGATATCCGTCGCGAAAGCCGGTGCAGCGAAGGCAACCGTAGTGGCCGCGACTGCAGCACGCAGAAACTGTTTCATTTATTCCTCCCAGACTCTTTCTGTTTGTCACCGCACCACGACCCTCCATGTCGCTTCCGATGCGGCCTGACCGATCCCTTCGGCCTTTGAACCACAGGCACCTCCTCGCGCCTGCGATCTCCGTCCACTCCGAGGCCGAGCCTCAAAGCGTCGCCAGATCGACGGCTTTCCCCGTCTTGGCGGATTTGGTTGCGGCCTCGGCCATCGCGAGCGCGGCCACGCCGTCCTCGAGCGTCACCGGCATCGGGCGGCCTTCAGCCAGAGCAGTGACGAACACGTCCCATTCCGCGGCATAGGCGGGCATGTAACGTTCGAGGAAGAAATAGGTGGGCTTCGCCGAGGAGACCCCGGCCACGGTCGACTTCGAGACGGTGTTCTCCAGCATGTTCGCCGCGCTCAGCAGCCCTTCCGAACCCAGAATCTCGACCCGCTGATCGTAGCCGTAGACGGCCCGGCGCGAGTTCTTGATGACTGCAATGCGTCCGTCTGCGTAGGTTAGCGTGACCACGGCGGTATCCACGTCGCCCGCCCTTCCGATCGCCGGATCGACGATGGACGAACCGACGGCGCGAACGCTGACCGGCGCACTGTCCATGATGAAATTCGTCATGTCGAAATCATGGATCATCATGTCGCGGAACAGACCGCCCGAGACCTTGATGTAGGAAACTGGCGGCGGCGCCGGGTCGAAGGACGTGACCGAGAGAAGCTCGGGCTTGCCGATCTCACCGGCCTGCAGGGCTGCGCGCAACGCACCAAAGTTCGGGTCGAAGCGACGGTTGAACCCGATCATCACCGGCTGGCCGGTTTTCGACACGACTTCCAGGCAGGCCTTCGCCCGCTCCAACGACAGATCGACGGGTTTTTCGCACAGCACCGCCTTGCCCGCCGCAGTCGCCTTTTCGATCAGATCCGAATGCGTATCGGTCGAGGTCGCGACGAGAACCGCGTCGATCTCCGGGTCGGCGATGATCTCCTCCGAACTCGCCACATTGGCCCCGAATTTCGCAGCAAGTGCCCGCGCAGCCTCCGCGTTCACGTCCGAGACCGCAACGAGCGCGCTGCCCGCATGTCCGGCAATATTGACCGCATGCACCTGACCGATACGGCCGGCGCCGAGCAATCCGATTTTCAGCATCCATTCCTCCCAGAACCGGTCCGATTCGACCGACGATTGGCGTTAACATCAGACTTTTTGCACGCGCGTGCAAGAATTTTTTGCACGCGCGTGCAAAACCGACTCCGTTGGCGCTCATTTCTGTGTGTATGCTTGCGTGAAAGCTGATAGGTCAGTTTGGGAGGAGAGCCCGATGACCGAAGTCCGAAGACCAAATTTCGAAAACAACATCACCGCCGATGATGTCGCGGAAGCCGCCGGCGTGTCGCGCTGGACGGTGAATCGCGCCTTCAAGAAGGACGCTTCGATCTCGCCTAAAACGCGCACCAAGGTAATGGAGGCCGCGAACAAACTCGGTTACGTGCCCGATCTGCGCGCCGCCGCTCTGGCCTCGGACCGTTCTAATCTCGTTGCGCTTCTGGTCGATGACTTCGCCAACCCCCACAAGTTGGTAATGATGGAGCGCCTGACGCGCATCCTGCGCAAGCATGGCTGGGATACGCTTCTCGTGAACACGCTCGATCGCGACGATGCGGGACATGCGATCCTGAATGCCAGCCAACGCCGCGTCGATGCCGCGATCCTGATCGGGATCCAGTTCGATGACGACGTGCTCGAGACCGCGCTGCATGCCCGGCGCTTCCACAAGCTGATCATTTTCGCGCGCACCTCTCGCCACCCGGACACGATCTCGATCGCGGTCGACGATGCCTTGGCGATGCAGGAGATCACCGCCTATGTCGCCGAACGTGGCTATCGCCGCCCCTTGTTCCTTGCAGGTCCGCGCACCTACTCCGCGCATTTGCTGCGCAAAGAAACCTTTTTGGGCTGCTGGGAGCGGCGTTTCGGAACAATTCCTGAATTCGCCGAAGTGCCCGCCTATGATCCGATACTCGCCGAGCAAGTCGTAACCCGAATGCTCACGGATCGCCCACGCGACGAGATGCCCGATATTCTCGTCTGTGAAAACGACGCGCTCGCGATCGGAGCGATCGACGTAATCCGCCACAAACTCGGACTGCGCATCCCCGAGGATATCGCGGTGACGGGCTTCGATGACGTGCCCCAATGCCAGAGCCCGAATTACGCGCTAACGACCTATCGTCAGCCATTGACGGAGATGGCCGAATATCTCGTCGAAGTGCTCGAAAGCAGTGAAGATCGCGACTTCGACCGCGCGTTCAAGGGCACACTTGTCCCTCGCGCAAGCGCCTGATGCAGCAAAGCCCGGTCCATCGATCGACTGAAGAATTGGTCGTGGGGGCGAAAAGCGCCTTGAGCGGGCGTAACTACTTCTTTTTTTCAGCGATTAAAGATCTCCCGTAGCCCCCAAAACACTGAATAGCCCCGCGTTTTTTAGACGCCTTCGTGTCTCAGTTTCTGCTGCCGTTCAAAGTCGACGGGCGACAGCATTCCGTTCCGGGCGTGCTTGCGCTTTGGATTGTAGAACATCTCGATGTAGTCGAACACATCCTGCCTGGCTTCTTCGCGGGATCGGTAGGTCCGTCGTCTGATCCGCTCACGCTTCAGCAGGTTAAAGAAGCTCTCAGCGACCGCGTTGTCATGGCAGTTTCCGCGGCGGCTCATCGAGTGCTCCAGATTGTGGGCCCGAAGGAACGCTGCCCTGTCCATGCTGGTGAATTGGCTGCCCTGGTCCGAATGGATCAGAACCTTTTCCCTGGGCTTTCTCCGCCATGTCGCCGTGAGCAGCGCTTGCAGGACAACTTCGGTCGTCTGGCGGCTTTGCATCGCCCATCCAACGACACGACGCGAGAAGAGATCGATGACAACGGCAAGATAGGCGAAGCCTTCCTGCGTGCGGATAGCCGTGGAGGCAATTGAGAACGTTGGAGAATACCGCGCCCTTCCGGAGTTCGATTGCCGAAAGTGCAGCGCGCTACCCGCTCCAAGCTTCCCTGACCTGTAGAATTCCGAATTCCGACGATAATCTCGCCAGAAGGTCAGGGCCGCTGCCGGTGTCTTTCCCTCATCGAGCCATTCGGCGACGAGCGTCAGGCTGGCATGGAAGATCGCTTGCCTTTGGTCGTCTCGGACGGTGACCGAGATCGCATGCGGGTCGTCATTGGGGAGGACGTCCTTGGCAATAAGGGTGAGTGCGGCGATGGCCTCTCGCCGTGCGGCCTCCCGGTCCTCCAATTCCAGCCCGGTGCTATCGCGGACACTCATCCGTCCGTCGTCAGTGTCGAAAAAGAACAATGCCATCAAACAATTCCTTCACTCATGCGCTTATGACGTCGAACCCTCGTCAAGATGAAGGTAATCGGGATCGAACTCGGAAAATTCGATCATCCTCTCGAAGTCTGTAACCACGATCCTTCGCCCCTGGAGCGACACCAGCCCCGCGTCCCGAAGGCTCGCCATGACCCGTTGGGCGTGCACGTGAGAGATGCCGAGAATGTCGGCCAGTTCTTCCTGCGTCAGCGGCAACATGCTTCCGAGCGAGAGGCCGACCGCCTTCAGTCGGAAATGCATCTCGCACAGCAAATGCGCCATCTGCCGATCCGATCTTCGTTTGCCCATGTTCACGAGCCATTCGCGCAGAATCGCCTCGTCGACGAGCGTCGCCCACCAGAGCGAGCGCTGGATTCTCGGGTAATTCTCCAAGAGATCGTCGACCGTGCTACGGGGAATGTCGACGATTTTGCATTGGGTGAGTGTGCCGATGCTGTGATCCATCCGCTTCAGCATCGAGATATGAAGATCGCAGAAATCGCCGGGCAAAAGCAGCGCGACGATCGCCCTGCGCCCGTCCGGCATCAGCTTGTAGCGACACGCGATACCCTCGATCACGAGGCGCACGGCATCGGGACTCTCGCCCTGCCGGATCACATCCGTTCTGGGCCCGAGGTCGTAGGCCTCCTTGGTCACGGTCGTCAGCCGGTCGCAATCGTCTTCGGCCAAAAAGCCTCCGTGCTTCAGTTTCCTAGTGAGGATCTCCACCATCATGGCTCCTTGTCCTATCTCGCGGACCCGCGGGAAATTCGACCGTGAGCACCGTTCCGCCATTGTCGCCTGCGGTCCAGCGGGCGCTCCCGCCGATCTCCGAAGCAAGGTCTCGAATGAGTTCGCACCCCTGGCTTTTCGTCAAATTCGCATCGTCGGGCATACCATCGCCGTCATCGGAGACACACAGCCGCCCAGTGCCCGCAGACGACAGGGTCACCTCGATGTCGATATGGCCGTTGACGTTCATCGCCGCCGGATACGCATGCTGGATGCAGTTGGTGACGGCTTCCTGCAGAATGAGCGCGATCGCCCCGGTGCATTGGCGCGACAGTCCGGAGAGATCGTCCCGCCGCACCGAGATTTCGATGCTGTGCGGCAATGCGATCTGCCGCCAAAGCTGCTCGACCCCGTCCAGATATCGATGCAGCCCCCCGTCTTCGGCGATCGAGAGACCGGTCTGAAGCTGCGAGACCGTCAATATCTGGTCGAGGACAAGCGCGAGGCGCGAGCGCGCTTCGGGGGTCTCGGCCTCTCTGAGTTGGCGGCGGGTGTGTGCCGACAGAAGCTGGAAGCTATTGGCCATCCGGTGCCGGATTTCCGCGACGCGATCGGCCTCGACGCTCTCGTGGGATTTCTGTTTCACGTCAATGCCTTTCCGAGCCATTTCCTGATGCATCGACGCTGAATTCATGGGGCGCGGCTGTCTCGAACAATTGTTGGGTTAAGCCCATTACACGCTCACGCCTTTGTGGGCGGGCGGAGGCTTGCCGACGCGAATGGGGCAACGCGGCGGGTTGCGCTCAATCCGAAGGCTCCAGGAACAAGTTGCTGCCCACTTTGTTCCAACGGCCGTTCGCCGGGATCGACCCCCTGACGACGCGCAACAGCAACGCATGACGCGGGCCGCATTCGGCCCGGACGGAGGGTTTAGCAATCACTTTCTTTCGGAGTCTTTCAGCCGCCGGTTTCGCGGCGACCGCAATCAGCTACGGCCCCGGCCGCATGGGGTTCGGCCTCTTCGTGCCCCAATTCTCGTCCACATTCTCGATGTCACCCTCCGCGGTGGGCACGGTGTCCAGCATCGGCTTCGTGGGGTTCTTCCTCGGCCTGCTCGTCGCCCAGTTTTTCCTGAACCGCCGGGGACCGGAATTCCCAGTCCTGACCGGATTGAGCGCGGCGACCGCCGGGATGGCGATTGTCGCACTTGCTCCGACTGTCGGCGTTCTGGCGCTCGGCATCTTCCTCGCGACTTCGAGCGCCGGCTTTGCCTGGACCCCCTTCAACGACGCGGTGCACCGCAAGGTCAGCGACTTGGACCGCCCGACCGCGCTGTCGCAGGTCAGCACGGGCACCAGCGTGGGGATCATGGGCGCAGGCGCTTTGGCCCTGGCAATGGTCGTGATGGAGTTCGACTGGCGGATCTGCTGGTCGGTCTTCGCCGGGGCGAGCGCTCTGGCACTTATTGGCAACTGGGCAGCTCTGCGCCAGGTGGACAAGGCCCCCGAGGAGGCCCCCGATCGGAGTTGGGGCGACCTTCTCAATCGGTGCGCGCTGCCCCTTTTCTCCATCGCCTTCGTGTTCGGCATCACCTCCGCCGTCTACGTCTCCTTCGCGGCAGACCGCTTCGCGCAGGCGGAGTATCCCGGGCTTCCCGAAGACGCGACGCCGTCCGTCCTCTTCCTCTTTTTCGGCTTCTTCGGGCTGAGCGGTCTGTTCACGAAGCGGGCGCGGGATGCGGTCGGTCTGAGCCTGCTGGTGCGTATCCTTCTTGTGGTCGCAGCTGTATCGCTTGTTTTCGCAGCGCTCGAGCCCGGAAATTGGGTCGCGCTCGTCGCTTCCGCCGCCCTGCAGGGGATCAACGTGATGATGACGAGCGCGGTGCTCGCCTTCTGGTCCGAACGTCTATTCCCGTCCTTCCCCGCGCTCGGCTTTACGGCGACGCTTCTGGCGACCGCTGCGGGCAGCGTGATCGGCCCGGCGATCGCAGGCATGGTCGCCGGGAGCTTCGGGCCCGCCGCGATGTTCTGCGGAACGGCGGCGATCCCGCTCCTCGCCGCCTTGTCGTTGCGCACGAGGTTCGTTGTGGAACGGCCCGCGAGGATGGTGGCGACCTGAGAGGGAAGGCGCGCTGCCACCCCTGCCCCGCGTAATCGCGGCGCGCTGCATTCCGCAGCAGGCAGGAACATATCGCGCCAGCTCCTGTTCCCGGCTCAGACCGCGCTGCTTTGCGCGGTTGCCAAACACGAGAGGAGAAGCTCATGTCACGGCACTATGACGATATGACCGAAGAAGAGGCCCGCCGTGCCCTGTCGCGGCGGCACCACCCAGACGAAGGCGACCCGGAAGACCGCAGATCTCGGCTCGAACAGTACGGCTATCCAGCGGCGCCGATGGCTGGAGGCTATGCTTGGCCATTCCTCCCGCCCGTCTACGGCGGAGCACCTTACGATCCGGACCCCTATTGGCGGGCGCGACCAGCGCGGCGGCGCGGCGCAGGACGTGAAGCGCACGGCGGACGGAGCTTCATGGACCGGGCCGGCGACGAGGTCGCTTCATGGCTGGGGGACGAAGACGCCGAAGCGCGTCGGGAAGAGGATCATCGCGGGCGCGGCCCGAAGGGTTACCGGCGCTCGGATGCCCGGATCGAGGAAGATGTTCACGACCGGCTCACCGACGATCGGCTGGTGGACGCGCGCGAGATAACCGTCAGCGTCGCGGATCAGGAGATCACGCTGGACGGCTACGTGGACTCCCGCCGCGCCAAACGCCGGGCCGAAGATTGCGCCGACAGCGTCTCCGGCGTCACCCATGTGCAGAACAATCTGCGTGTCCGGACGGCGGAGTGACGCTGTCGCAGCAACGAAACGCAAAGCGCGGCGGCGCCGTCGGGCACCGCTGCGCCACGCCCCGGAATGGCCGGGTGCGCCATCGGTGTGAAGCCTCGCCATGGATTGCGCTTATCCGACGGAGGCATCCGCCAAATATAAACCGGTTTGCCTCGACCGCCGTAAAAGGCATAAGGAGGCAAGGCATGGAAAAAGAGCACGACAAAAAGCCTCCAGGCGAGGATTTGGATGAAGCGCTCCGGCAGCAGGCAGGCGAGGTCTGGAACAAGGACGTTCCCGAACGCCTCGTGTCGCTGGCACGACGCCTGGGCAAACGCCTCGATGAACGCGACAAGCCCGAGTAATCGGCGCGATCCGCGGCAACCTAGGGTTCATCTCTAATCTTCGAGGGGATCGTTCGGCGCGCGGGCTTCGAGGTCTTCGACCACCATCGCGCGTGCGCGGTTGGCGCGGCTCTTCACCGTTCCCATCTCGATACCGAATAGATTTGCCGCGTCCTGGTAACTTTCCCCCAGCATCACGACGACGATCAGAACCTCGCGGTAATGACGCGGCAGGCGTTCGACGGCACGCATCAGCTCGCCGCCCCGGACCGACCAATCCTGCGTGGCCGGCGTCGACAAGGTGGTCGAGACGCAATCCTTCTTGCCTGTCGTCGAGCGTTTCGATTTCGCGATGTTGTTGAGGAAGGTATTGCGCATGATCGTCATCAGCCACGCGCGCAGGTTGGTCCCGGATTGAAAGCTGTCGACCTTGTCGATCGCCTTGACCAACGTGTCCTGAACCAGGTCGTCCACGTCCTCGTGCCGCTTGGTCAGCGCCCAAGCATAAGAGCGCAGCGCCGGTATGAGTTCGATAATGTCGCGTTCCTTGCTCACGCCAACCTGTCCTTCTCGTTGAGGACTCAATGAAACGCGAGGGGGCGAAGTTCCTGCCGAGCGAAGTGTGAGCAGCGACCCGCTGAGACGTTGGCGGCAATGCGGCTCCCTCTAGCTGGAAAAGTCTGGTTCAAAATGTGCTCGGGCCTAAGCGGCGAAAACGCAGGAAGTTCCGACAGAAAGCCAGAATAAGTCCCGCGCGAACGTCGGGGACAGCGGTTGTCCGGTCCGACCGGCAATCGAGCGCTGTGCGGTGACGCGGTTGCAGAAAGGTCAGCTTCGCGGCTTGCTGTCACACCCCAAGGGCCGCGCAAGCAGGAACCGAACAGGTCAGCCGTTTGTTGATTTCCCGAACCAGACAGGAGACACGCCATGAAATACGGATGGAGACTTCTTTTCATTCCGCTCTGGGTGCTCTGCATTGCCGGAGCCGTTGTGACCGCCTTTCTCGCATTCGACTGGATGAACTGGCAGGCCTTCGTCGTGGCAGCCCTGATCGGTCTGCTGGCGGGCGTTCCGGCGGGCCTTTGGAACACGTTCAAGGTCAGACGGGAGGACCCGGACTGGAACCGGTCGCCCTCGCGCAGCGGCATCACCTGAACCGGCTTCGCGCCCCTGCCGGATGGCGTTGGCGCGTTCGCCGGTTTCGGCTTTTACGCAAGGCAAATCCAGTCTCTCCACGCGACAGGCCCGTCGCCCACCCGAGGACCAAGGAAGGCGTTCGATGACGAACAAGGAAGATATCGAATACGTGGACGGCAAGGCACGTTCAGGGTCGGCGGAAGCCAGCCAGCTACGCGAGACCATCGACAAAGGCGGCGCGGGTGACAAGGTGGGGTTCAGCGACCCCGCCGCCGCGCCTCTCGGCACCGATGACGAGGCGGCCGGCACACCTCCGAGCCCCGATCAGGTACGTATGGCACAGCGTCTGGAGGGCCGCCGGTCGGAGGCGGAGGTCGAAAAGCAGACCCCGGCCGAACGCAACAGCGGGATCAGCAAGTGGACCGCCGTCGCGATCGCCGTCGCGGTCCTTGTCGTCCTCGTGGTGACGTGGATGTGGATCGGCTGACTCGCCCGATCCGCGCGGATCCCGCGCAGTCCGTCGGCGCGGCCGAGGGCCCGGGCCCTCAAGACCAGAGAAAATGCAGCGCGCTACCGATTGCGCCACCGACCACGGCCGATATCCCGGCAACGAAAGTGAGGCGCCTCTCATGCGCGCGGCGGCGTTCATCTGCCTGTCGATGAATTTCCATGCGCGCGATCCAGACTTCGTGGGGATGTGCTTCCGCGCCGAGCGACGAACTGAGGTAGAGATCTGCGAGCGGAAACCCCTTCACGCGCTCAACTGCGATTTTCACATCCTCGGCCCGGTTCATGTCCAAGCCCGTCAGGGCCATCTCGACCATTCTATGGGACACGGCCGGGTCGGCCTGCTCCCCCTCCAAATGAGTCTCCATCTGCAAAGCCTTCCATCATCAAAGCCCCAGCAAGCCGCCTGCCGCAATTTTAGGCAACGCGTAAAATTGTATCCCTGACAATCGCTCACCGAAGAAGGCCCCCATTTCCCGCCGGGGAAAATGCGGCTGCGACAAGCGCCCTCAGCTCTATTGAACCTTTTTGGGAAACCGAAGCGGCGAACGCGGGTTGGCTCTGCATAGGCAGGGGATTTCGAAGATCCCCTGACGTAACGCGGCACGCAAGGACACGCTCCGATCGATCCCCATGAGTCAGGAGGCACACGCGTGGAACATGCGACGTTCGACCCGGGCCTGATCGGCCACGTTTCCCGCGCGGCCGGGTTTACGCTCGGGCTCCCCGTCCCTCGTGAGCGCAAAAGCGAGGCCGATGCGCTCCGCTCTGTGAGCGGAGGCGGGTGACGCCATGGTGCTTGCAGGTCGCATTTCCGACTTCATCCGGCGGACGATGGCCGGAGGGCCAGACTGGCTCGGGCCCGCAGTCGTGCTTCTGGGCGCGCTCCTGCTGTCCTTGCTGCTGCATTGGCTGCTTTTCCGCGCCCTTAGGCGCTGGGTGGACGCGGGCAGCGGCATGGCGGGCTCGGCGCTGCGACAGGCAAAGAGACCGATGCGGCTGGCATTTCTGCTCGCGGCATTGGCGATCGCGGTGCCGCGCACCGACCTGCCGTGGCGGTTGCAGGACGTATTGGGGCACATATTCCTGATCCTCCTGATCGTGCTGATCGGCTGGACCTCGATCCTGCTGACCCGAAACCTGAGCGACCGGGTTATCCGTCGCCAGCGGATGGACCTCGATGACAACCTTGCCGCGCGCAAACTGGTGACGCAGTTTCGTGTCCTGCGGCGCACCGCGACGATCCTGCTGACCATCTTTACCGTCATGGGCGTGCTGCTGACCTTCGAAACCGTACAGAAATACGGCGTCAGCCTGTTCGCCTCGGCGGGCGCGGCGGGCCTGATCCTCGGGCTCGCGGCGCGCCCGGTTCTGGCCAACCTGATCGCGGGCATCCAGATCGCGATCACTCAGCCGATCCGGCTGGAGGACGTGGTGATCGTCGACGGCGAATGGGGCTGGATCGAAGAGATCTTTGCCACTTACGTTATCGTGCGGATCTGGGACTGGAGACGCATGGTGGTGCCGCTGAGCTATTTCATCGAACAACCGTTCCAGAACTGGACCCGCGAAAGCGCGTCGATCATCGGCGCCGTGCACTGGTATCTCGACTACACCGTGCCCGTGACCGAAGTGCGCGAAAAGCTCGAAGAGATCGTCCGCGAGTCGCCGCATTGGGACGGCCAGGTGATCAACCTTCAGGTCACCGATGCCGACAAGGACACGATTGCGCTGCGCGGTTTGATGAGCGCACGCACCTCGCCGCAGGCTTGGGACCTGCGCTGCGAAGTGCGCGAGAAGCTGATCGCGTGGCTGCAGGAAGCCTACCCCGAGGCGCTCCCGAGGATGCGCGCGGAACTCCTTTCTTCCCCCGCTGACACCGGCGCGTCGCCGGCCTGATCCGCGACCGACCACAGGAGAGCTGCCATGGATAACGACATGAACATTTCGACCCTTGCGCTGCTTGGCGGCGCGCATGTTCATCTGCCGGACCACCTGCAGCAGATGAAGGCGCGCGGCTTTCGTGTCGGCTACGTGCATGATCGCGATCCGGACCGCCGCGACCGGCTTTGCGCCGAGCTTGACGCCAAGCCCCTCGCAACGCTCGACGCCCTTCAGGGGCTGCAAACGGCGGGCGCAGTCGTCTGCAGCGAGACAGCCCACCATGCCATCGATATCGGAGCGGCGCTGTCTGCGGGGCTGCCGGTCTTTTCGGAGAAGCCGCTCGCCGGTAGCGCCCGCGACGCTGAGGCCGTGGCGCAGCACTCCGCGAAGGCCGAAGCGATACTGCACACTGCGTATTTCTTCCGAACCGTGCCCGCCCTGCGCAAGGCGAAGGGTTGGGTCTCCGAGGGACGGCTGGGCGAGGTACGATCGGCGAGAATGCTTTTCAATCACGACGGCGGCTACGCGGACTGGCTGAATCTCGACAGTTGGATGACCGACCCGGAGCTTGCCTGCTACGACGGGTTCGTCGACGAGGCGGTGCACGCGATCGACGCCTTGCAGTGGATACTCGGGCCGATCCGCGAGGGACATGCGGGCACCGGCAACGCGCTGGGGTGGCCCTTGAACGATCACGGCGCCGCAATCCTGCGCTTTGCGAGCGGCGCCACCGGCGTTGTCGAAGCGGGCTGGACCGACACCCGGATGCGGCTCGAACTGGACCTCGTGGGCGATGCTGGTGCGATTTCACTCAAGGAAGGCGAGATGACGCTGACCCCGCGCGGGGCCGAGAGCCCGACCGAGCGCATGGGGCTCGATCCGCTCGACGCGGGCACCGGAATCCTGCCTTTCCTGAGCGCGCTCGAAGGCCGTGCCGCACCGGGGCTGGTCTCGGCCGCCGAGGCGGCGCGCGTCAACCGGGTGCTGAACGATCTCGGGCTTCGGCTCAACTGAACACGCGAAAGGAGCACGACGATGGATTATGGACTTCAAGGCAAAACGGCCCTGATCACGGGCGGCGCCTCGGGCATCGGCAAAGCCGCCGCCAGAACGCTGCTGGCCGAGGGCGCGCAGGTTATCCTCGTGGACCTCAAGGGTGACGAGGTGTCCCGCGCCGCCAAGGAGCTCGCCCACGGCACCTGCGCGCTTCAGGCCGACCTGCGCGATCCGAACCAGATCAAGGGTCTCGCCGCCACCACGCAAGAGCGCTTCACCATGCCGGACATCCTCGTCTGCGCGGCCGGTGTCACCGGCGCCAAGGGGCACCCGCTCGAGATGACGGACAGCGACTGGCACGACGCGTGGGAGAGCGATTTCATGTCGGTCGTCCGCACCGTGCGCGCCTTCGAGCCGACGATGGAAAACCGCGGCTGGGGTCGCGTCGTCATCCTCTGTTCCGAGAATGCGGCGCAGCCCTACGAGAACGAGGCGGTCTATAATGTGGCCAAGGCGGCGCTTCTGAATTTCGCCAAGGGGCTGAGCGGGGTGGCCGCGCGCCGGGGCGTGCTGGTCAATTGCGTCTCGCCCGCCTTTATCGAGACACCCATGACCGATGGGATGATGGCCCAGAAGGCGGATGCGGAAGGCATCAGCCATGACGAGGCTGTCCGGAGCTTCTTGAAATCGGATCGCCCGTGGCTGGCGCTGGAGCGGCGCGGCAGACCCGAGGAAGTGGCCGCGACCATCGCCTTCCTGTGTTCCGAGCAAGCCAGTTTCGTTGTCGGTGCCAATTACCGCGTGGACGGCGGCTCGGTCGCCTCCATCGCCGTGTGACGGTCGGGGGTCGAAGACGCGCTTGGTGCGTAGATCAAGCCGTCGCCGGAGGGCCCACGCCGCCATGGCAATACGCCTCAGGATCAGGAACCGGCGCTAAGCGGCGAGTCCGCCTCGGGAGAGGCGACCGCCACATGCCCCAGCTTCGCCTGCACCTCGCGCTCGTATTCGCCGACGCGCTGGACATTGTGCATGATCCGCGCAAACCACCGCATCGCATCAGTCGCCTGAAACGTCTCCTGCATCGTGTAGAGCCCAACATGCTCGCCCAGCAACAGGCCGCGCCGGTGCCGCGCGAGGCGATGGGCGACCGGGTCGGCCATCCGCGCCATGCGCTCCCCGATCTGCGGCAGATCGAGCGGACGTTCGGGTGACAGGCAGGCGGCGAACCATTGCGCGGGTCTGGGCGTGATCTTGCCGCGCAACAGGATCGGGATGTAGCCGCGGTGCTCGGCCTGCTCCACCAGACGCATGAGATGGTCGGCCTGATGCATCAGCGCGGCGAAGGCGGCGGCTTCGGCGGGCCGGTCTCGCGGGACCGAAATCTGCGCCATGTAATCCTTCAGGTCATCCAGAGCGATCGCGATCCGTGGCCCCAGCGTCGACATCCGCCGCAGATCGCGCGCGCGGCCGATCGCCAGCGAATAGGCTGCGAAAATCTCTTGCGCGGCCCAGATCACCATGGAATGCGCCGCTTGCATCGCGGCCCCTTCGTCGCTCAACAGGCGCCGGTCCAGTTCCGGGGGCGCCCGCCCGCCGAGATCGGGCCGCAATTTCGCGACGAGCGTGGCGAATTGGCGAGTAACGGGAAGAAAGACCAGCGTTCCCAGCAGGTTGAACCCGGTGTGAAACAGCACGAGCGCCGTATCGACCCCGGTTCGCGCCGCCAGCCCCTCCAAAGGAGCCGCGACCAGTTGCAGGAGGGGAAAGGCGATCACCATCGTTCCGCAATTGAACAGCAGGTTCGCGATCGCGGTCTGCTGCATCGCGCGCGATCCCCCGAGGGCCGCGATCAGCGCGGTGAAGGTGGTGCCGAGGTTCATCCCGATCACCGCCGCAGCCGCCTGGATCAGCGGCAGCGCACCGTTGCTGACCAGAACCAGCACAACCGCGATCGCCGCCGAGGAGGATTGCATCACCACCGTGACCGCGAGCCCCAGCGCCGCCATCGCGAGCAAGCCGCCCACCCCGGTTCCGGGCGTGCGCTCCACCGTGATCCAGGCCTCCGCCCCGGACATTCCCTGCTGCATCATGTCGAGCCCAATGAAGAGCAGGCAGAACCCGGCGAGGACGCGCCCGATGCGCGCCGCCCGGCCATGCGAGAGAAACAGCGTCAGGCTCGCGAAGAACAAAAGCCCCATCGCCACCGCGCCCAGTTTCAGCTTGAAGCCCACCAGCGACACGATCCAGCCGGTGACCGTCGTGCCGATATTGGCGCCGTAGATCACGCCGAGCGCTTGCGGGAAACTAAGCAGTCCCGCGCCGACGAAGCCGACCGTCATCACCGTCGTCGCCGAAGACGACTGGATCACCGCCGTCGTCACCAGACCGCTCGCGACGCCCTTCAGCGGCGTGGTAGTGAACCGCGCCAGCAGGCGGCGCAGATTGGACCCGGCGGCTTCGCGCAGCGCCTCGGTCATTATCTTCATGCCGAGCAGGAACAGCCCGACTCCGCCAAGTGCCGCCAGTGTCTCCGACATGGTTCTCCATCCCTCGCGATCGAGCATGCGGCCGCGCGACACGGAATTCAAGCGCCGGCAGGAACGCCTCGCAAGGTTCTGTTTTGCCGGATGAATTCGTGACCGTCTGGCGTCGAAGACGGCAGTGCACCTTCGGCGCGCCCCGCAGTCGCGGGCTAACCGCGGGCGATGAATTCGAAAGAGCACTTCATTCCGGGCTTCGGCGCTTGAGGTTTCCTATCTACATGTCTCGCGGGGGCACTCCGCTGTTGCGTGACCCCTCGATGAACGCCGACCCTTAGTCGCAGCTATGCGTGCGAGTTGCAGGTCGGCGCGGCGGTCGCGGACGGGCTTTGGGAACTGCCGCAATTCGCGCGACTAGCCTGAGCCCGCGCGCCGCCCTGTCACAGGTTTCGCACGGAAGTCTGAGTGTTGGCATCGCCAGAAGTGGGCTATGCTCGCGAGGGTACCGCGCCTCCCGCGGTGCTCGGAAACGGTAGGAACGCGGCATGAGCCAATCCCTGAACCGCCTCGTCGAGCGGCAAATCCAGAAGGCCCTTGCGGAGGGCCAGTTGAGCGGGCTTTCCGGCGAGGGCAAGCCGCTCCCGGATCGCTCGGGCGAGGCATTTACCGACATGGCGACCGCCGTGGCCGCCCGGATCATGGCCGAAGCCGGCGCGCTGCCCGAGGAGTTCAAACTCAAGAAGCTGCTGGAGGCGGCCAAGCAAAGCTACCGGGAGGCGGAGGGAGACGAGGCCAAACGCGTCGCTATGGCGCTGATCGCCGATCTGGAACAGCGCTACAACATCGCGGTCGAGGCGCGGCGGCGGTTCATGGCGCCGTAGGACGCGCCGGGTCATCGTTGGCGCGATGCGCTTGACCCAGAACAAGGATTTCGGCGCGGAAAATGACGATGGTCGGGCGGCCCCTGAACACACATCCATGGTCAGCCAAATGCCAGTCGCACCCGAAGACCTGCCCCTGCACGCCACCGCGCGCGCCTTGCTCGCCTTTCTCGCGCTGACCTTCGCGATCACCTGGGGCGTGATCGGCAGCTACATCTTCTTGTCCGCGGAAATGACCGCGCGGTTCGGCCAGATCAGCGGCTCCCACCCACTTTTCTTCCTCGCAACCTGGGCTCCGGCAATCGCAGGGTTCACGGTGGTCTTGTTCTCTGCCGGGCTTGGCGGCTTGCGCCGGTTCCTGTCGCGCCTTCTGATCTGGCACTGCCCGGTCTCGTGTTGGGGCTTCATCCTGCTCGTGATCCCGCTCGTCTTCATGGCGGGCTCACTGATCAAGGGCGGGCCCCTGCTTGCGCCGATGCCGCCCGAGGGCGTGGGCGCGACGGTCAGCGTGATGTTCATGATGCTGCTTCTCGGACCTATCGAGGAGTTCGGCTGGCGCGGCGTCGCACAACCGCTCTTGCAGCGCCATGTCGCCCCGTTCTGGGCCGGCGTGCTGATCGGCGCGATCTGGGGCATCTGGCACCTGCCCGCCTTCTACCTCGCCGGCGTGGTCTTCGCGCAGTGGAGCTACCTGCCCTTCTTCATCGGCAATATCACCCTCGCGGTTCTGGTCACGCCGATTTTCAACGCGGCGCGTGGCAGCCTGCTGCTGCCGATGCTGTTTCACTGGCAACTCATCAATCCGTTCTGGCCGGATGCGCAGCCTTGGGACACGTGGATGCTGGTGGGCGTCGCCGCGTTGGTCGTCTGGTGGAAGCGCGAGAAGATGTTCACGCGCGCGGGCGCCGTGACTGAAGTGGTCCCCGGTGAGGCACGGCCATGAGGCGATGTGGCACAGGCAGACACAATCACTTGGGAAAGCGGATTTCGGTCACATCGACGAGGAAGAAGGGGAAATAGTCCTCGGTTTCGAAGTTGTTCCCCGCTTCCACATGGGTCGGCAATCGGAACCCGTCGACATTACGGAACTCCGAGAGATAGCCGCCGAAGGGCTGAAGGCGGTAACGCTTTTGCGGGTTCGCATTGCTCCAGCGCTGGAAGCAGACCTGCTCCGGCCGGCCACTCTCGGCGACGGTGAGGTCGACCGCCTGCTCCAACCCGTCATGCCGCATCGTCATCCGGGCGATGTTCCTCGAGACCGGCTCCCAGGTCACATTCGGGCCCGGCAGCACTGCCGCGGGCGTCCAGAACACTGCCTCGGCCACGTAGCGACCGAAGGCGGAGCGTTTGTGATCCGGGTTGCCGCCGAACCGGGCCACGGGGGCGAACCCGGCGACCCAGAACCGGGTCCATTTGTCGCTGTCGGAGCCGCTGAGGCGCATTCCACCGGAGCCGCCCGACATTGTCCAGACAAAGCCGTGCGGCGCGGCGAGCACCTGCGTGGCGCGCATCGGCATGTAGCCCGGCGCGGATTTGTCACCCATGCCGAACTGTCCGTGCATCTCCAGCCGTGCGACGGTGTAAAGCGGCGTCCCCTCCGCGATGGCGAAGGTGAAAAATCGCCGCGCGGGCTCTGGAAGACCGGCGACCATATCGGCAGAGAAGCGCGGCGGATCGACAGGCTGCGATGCGCTCAGTCGCGCCATCTCTGCGCGGTCGGCGCGCCGATCGAGACGCCGCCTCGCGAAAAGGCCGAAAAGCCCGATGGCGAGGATGGCGAATATCCAAAGAGCCATGCAGCTTCCCTACCTTTCCACGCTCAAGCGACCACGCGGCAACCGCCGCATCCCGAGCCGGATGATAGCATGAAGCGATCAGCGCAGGGCACGCCCTCTGACCTCTGCGTCCCGTTCGCACGGGTCATCGAAGAGATCGAACCACGCCTCGGAACATGTTGCGCGCGCGACCGGGGCGCGCCTGATATGCCTGTGACACAGCGCCTCTTCCAGCTCGGAAATCTCCGCGCTCTTGAGAAAACGGTAGGGGAGGAACGGGTCGGTTCGGGATGCCATGTGAATTCCTTTCGCGAAAAGGGCCCCGTCACGCGCGCGCCGGGACTGGAGAAAAACGATATCAGCCGGGCAGACGCCGACGCGCGAGCGTACGCAGCAGCTCCTCGTAGCGGCCCAGCTCGTCCTTCAGACGCAGGCGACGCCGCTTGAGCCGTTGCAGAACACTCATGTCGCGCCAGGCCCGTTTCTGCTCCTGCTCCACACGCGCATCGAGGTCGCGATGCCGCGCCCGCAGGGCTGCGATACGGGCCGCGATGGCGGCATGGGTCCGATCCGAAAGGCTCATCTCTAAACTCCTGTAAAGATTTGGATTCACTCGTGCCGAGGGGAGATCCTCGCGGGGAGACTGCGGGGGGACACTATCCGCCGCCTCCGTCATTCGCGCTCCCTCAAGGCCCCCTCGACAGATCAGAGTTGGGGTTGCGGGCTGGTAAGCTCAATCCTAAGTATCCTGAAGTTATGATCGGAAATTCCTATGGATAAGCCGCGCCTGCCGACCCTGCGCCAACTCGAATATTTCCGCGCCCTCGCGGATGCCGGGAACTTCCGCAAAGCGGCCGAGCGTGTCGGCGTGAGTCAGCCCTCGCTGAGCCAGCAGATCGTCAATCTCGAGGACACGCTCGGTGCGGCCCTCGTCGAACGCGGACGCAGCGGCGCGGTGCTGACGGCTGCCGGGCGCGAGGTGCGCGCGCGGATCGACGCCATTCTCGACGAGGTCGCAGCCCTTGCGGGCCTTGCCGAACATACACGCGCGGGCCTTGCCGGGACCTATCGGCTCGGGGCATCGGCGACATTCGGGCCCTATCTGCTGCCGAGCGTGGTGCGACGGCTCCACGCCGAGCACCCCGAGCTGCGCCTGTTCATCCGCGACGGGCAGCCGAGCGCCCTGCTCGACGATCTGCGCGCGGGCCGCCTCGATCTGGTCCTGACGCAACTGCCGGTGCTCTCGTCGGATTTCACCGTCACCCGCCTGTTCCGCGAACCCCTCCAGCTTGCCGTCGCCAGGGATCATCGCCTCGCGGAGAAGACAAACGTCGAGGATGCCGATCTCGCGGGCGAAACGCTGCTCGTTCTGTCGAACGGATTTTCGCTGCATGCCCAGCTTGTCGAGCTGGCGCGCGAGATGAAAACCACCCTGCGGCAGGATTACGAGGGCAGCAGTCTCGATGCGCTGCGCCAGATGGTGGCGATGAATATGGGCATCACGCTCCTGCCCGCGCTCTATGCCCATTCGGAGGTCGAGCAGGCCGGACGGGATATCGCCCTCGTGCCGTTCCGGCGCGGGCGGGTGATGCGCTCGATCGGGCTGGTGACCCGGCGCAGCGCGCGCATTCCGCCGGTCTTCGCCGACGTGATCCGCGAGGTCGTGCGCACCGGTTTTGCGAAGGTGCTTCAACCCGAGAGCTGATTGCCGGGACGCGGGCGACAGGGATGCGGTCACGCGCCCGTGAAATTGCAGTTCCGGCCCCCTGCCCCTATCGTGCCGCGGCAACCGCCGAGCAGGCGCGCAGGACTGGCCCCATGGGAAATTCCCGACTGGCCCTGTCGCACCGGCAGACCACGAACACAAGCGGGCCGCGACCGCCGCGCCGAGACGCGTGGCCCGACAGGCAGCAAGACAGGAAGGCCCCTTCATGACCAAGACCGCCCTCATCACCGGAGCCACCGCAGGGTTCGGCGACGCAATCGCCCGCCGTTTCGCCCATGAGGGCTGGAAGGTCATCGTGACCGGGCGCCGTCAGGAACGGCTCGACGCGCTGGTCGAGGCCCTCGGCGGACCGGAGGTGGCGCACCCTATGTGCTTCGACATTCGCGACGAGGCGGCGACGCGTGCAGCGCTCGAAAGCCTGCCCGAAGGTTTCGCGCAGATCGACGCGCTGATCAACAATGCGGGCCTCGCGCGCGGCACCGCGCCTGCGCAGGACTGCGATCTGGATGACTGGCGCGCGATGATCGACACCAATATCACCGGGCTCGCGGTGATGACGCGGCTCACGCTGGATCGGCTGATCGCGCGCCGCGGGCTGATCGTGAACCTCGCCTCGATCGCGGCGAACTGGCCCTATCCGGGCGGCAATGTCTATGGCGGCACGAAAGCCTTCGTGCAGCAGTTCTCGCTTGGGCTGCGCTCGGACCTGTCGGGCACTGGCGTGCGCGTGACCTCGATCGAGCCGGGCCTGTCGGAGAGCGAATTCACCCTCGTGCGCACCGGCGGCGACAAGGCAGCCTATGACAAGCTCTATGCCGGGGCCAATCCGCTGCAGCCCGAGGATATCGCCGAGAGCATCTACTGGGTCGCCACCCTGCCCGCGCATGTGAACATCAACTCGATCGAGATCATGCCGGTGAGCCAGAGCTGGGCGCCGTTCCAGATCCACCGCGAATAGTCCGAGGCAAGCCAATCGGAACGCGTGCTCGTGGGTATCTCCCTGTGCGGCGGCATCGTCTGGTGCTTCGATCTGGCGATGCGCCGGGGCGAGAATAAGATCGCGCCTCGGCTGGGCCGAATATAAGCCCGCAAACGGAAAGGCCGGGCACCCCTGCCCGACCTTCGCCAATTCCGGCCGCACCGCGCTCGGATGCGCGTACCGCCGTTTTCGGTCAAGCGCCGGGCAAGCTCATTTCGGCATCAGCCGGTAGACAGCGCCCTCGCCCGCGTCCTCGATGATCCAGACCTCGCCATTGGGCCCCACGGCCACGTCGCGCACGCGCATCTGCAGGTTCCAGCGCGCGATCTGGTCCGAGCCGTCGCCCGCCACCAGTGCCAGCCCCTGCCCGGCGAGCCCGCCGATCAGCATATCGCCTTGCCAGTCGGGAAAGTCGCGACCCTGATAGACCGCAAGCCCTGCCGGCGCTATCACCGGCGTCCACCAGAGCTTCGGCGCAGCGAATTCGGGCCGGGTGTCGTGATCCGGGATCGGCTGGCCGGAATAGTGTCGGCCGTTCGAGACCGCGTTCCAACCGTAATTCCTGCCCTTCTCGATCAGGTTCAGCTCGTCGCCGCCACGCGGGCCCATCTCGTGCTCCCAGAGCTTGCCGTCCGGCGTGAAAGCGAGGCCGTATTGGTTGCGGTGCCCTTCAGTCCACGTCTCGGCGCGCACACCGCCCGCCCCTTCATCGGGATTGCCGGGCGCGGGCTGACCTTCGCGGGTCAGGCGCAGGATTTTGCCGCGCGGGTTGCCCGGGTCCTGCGCGGTGTCGGGCTGCATCCGGTCGCCGACCGTGAGATAAACCATTCCGTCGGGCCCGAAGGCGACGATCCCGCCCGGCTGGCCACGCCCGCCCGGCGTCTGCTGCCAGATCGTCTTCAGCTGCGTGAGCTGGGTGCCATCCAGCACCCCACGCGCCAGATGCAGCGCGTTATCCGGCGCGACATAGGTGATATAGACCTCGCGCGTCTCAGCGAAATCGGGCGGCACCGCAACATCGAGCAGCCCGTTCTGGCCGCTATATTGCACCTCCGGCATGCCGGCCACCGCCTGCGCCCCGCCGCCCGTGACATGCCACATCTTGCCCGCCTTGCCGGTCACCAGCACCGATCCGTCGGGCAAGGGCGCGATCGCCCATGGGTTTTCCAGCAGCGCCACCGGCTTGAGGACGAAAGGAAGATCGCGGCTTATCGGCTTCTCGCCCACGTTCTGCGCGGCGGCAGGCGTGGCGAGGGGCGCAAGGCCGAGGCTCGAGAGGACGGGGATCGTCAGGGCGAGCGCCAGAGCGGCGGGCATACTCGGAAACGGGTTCATGAAGCACCTCCTCCCCTAGAGATGGGGCGGGGGCACGGAATGGGAAGGGCGCGCGATGGCAACGGGTGCGAGGGGCGCAGCCCCTCTGCCTGCGGCATTCACCCCGGGATATTTCGGCAAGCCCGAGGATTTGAGCGCGCCTCTTTGCCTCGGGTTTGCGAAAATATACCGGGGGACGCGCGCAGCGCGAGGGGGCAGAGCCCCCCTGCCGTCACTTGAAGTTGCGACTGTCCTTCAGCTGGTCCCAGGCCCAGACGACTTCCTGAAGCATCTCTTCCTGCGAGCGGTCGCCACCGTTCATATCCGGGTGCAGCACCTTGATCAGCGCCTTGTAGCACTTGCGGATCTCGGCCTTGGACATCGAGTCCTTCGCCTCGAGAATGTCGAGCGCGCGGCGTTCGGTCGGCGGCAGCTTGCGCCCCATCGTCCGGCCCGGGTTCTTCGTGGCGTTGTCGCCGAGGATCTCATGCGGGTCCGAGATGCCGTGACGCGCCCAGCCCGCCTCTTCCTTGGCCTTGCTGAAGGGCTTCGTGGGCCGCTCCCAGACGGTCGCATTGTCCAGGAAAGCCTGGAATTCCTCCTCGGACTGACCCTGGAAATAATTCCAGTTCAGATTGTACTCGCGGACGTGGTCCTTGCAGAACCAGTAGTAGTCGTCGAGGATTTTCGGGCTTTTCGGCGCACGGTACTTGCCCGGCTCGTTGCAGCCTTCCTTGTCGCAGATCCGGGTCGAGGTCTCGAAAGCCCCCGACATGCCGCGTCTGCCACGCGAGCGGCGCTTCTTGTCCGCCGCGGCCGAAATGTTGAAGCCGAAAGGATCGCTGTTGCTCATGCTTGCCTCTTGCCTGCTGCCCGAATGCCACTTCGGGGCGGCATTTGGGCCTGCCTCCGAGTCGGGTCACGCAGTCTACTGGAAATGACGGATGTTGAAAGGGGGTCGGGCGGAAATGGGGCCGCTAATTGCGCGGATCAAGGGCGAGCAAGGAGCGTCGCGACGGCAACGCGACTGGCGCGCCGGTGCGGGCGCGCGGCACGTTTCGGGTGGATTGGTCCGGTTCCAAGCCGCCCTACCTTCGCCCTGTCCGTAACGGTCAGTCCCCGTCGCCTGACGACCCGTCGCGGCTGGCGCGCAGTTTCGGCGCACGGCCCTCGGGCGCATCGGCGAGAAGCGCGCGGCGCTTGGCCTCGGGCGCGTCCTCGTCATTCGCCGCAGCCTCGGGGTCGGGATGTGCACCGATCGCCTGCGTCGGATCGGCGCTGGTCGGGCGGCGGAAGACCAGCAGGTTGTGATAGACCGTGGACTTACCCGTCAGGCCGGTGCGCTCTTCCGCAGGCAGGGTCTCTGCGCGCAGGTATTCCCAGCCGCGCGCCGCCATCTCGTTCATCACGCCGGAAAGCGCATGGGCGAAACGGTCGGCGCCGGATTTCAAGCCGCGCTCCTTGTCGCCGCGCGCGGGCGCCGGGATGACCTTGTATTCGTAATGCTGCATGATGCACCTCAAGCTTTCGCGTCTTTCTAGCGGATGCCGGGTCCGGGTCAACTCACTCCAAGCCACACTGGCGGGAACGGGCCGATAAAAGCCCCGCGCATCGCGCACGATCGCCCCCTTGCACGCCTGCGCGCGATGGTTCACAAATCGACCCAACCACGAAAGGACGTCCGCGATGCTCGACCAGACCGCCAAGCCCACCGAAGAAATCGACCTGCGCGAGGTGTTCGGCCTCGATTCCGACATGAAGGTCAAAGGGTTTGCAGAGCGCACCGACCGCGTGCCGGAGATCGACTCCACCTACAAATTCGACCCCGACACCACGATGGCGATCCTCGCAGGCTTTGCCTATAATCGCCGCGTGATGATCCAGGGTTATCACGGCACCGGGAAATCGACCCATATCGAACAGGTCGCCGCCCGCCTGAACTGGCCCTGTGTGCGCGTCAACCTCGACAGCCACGTCAGCCGGATCGACCTGATCGGCAAGGATGCGATCAAGCTGGTCGATGGCAAGCAGGTGACGGTGTTCCACGAGGGAATCCTGCCCTGGGCGCTGCGCAACCCGACCGCGATCGTCTTCGACGAATATGATGCGGGCCGCGCCGACGTGATGTTCGTGATCCAGCGGGTGCTGGAAGCCGACGGCAAGCTGACGCTGCTCGACCAGAACGAAGTGATCACGCCGAACCCCTATTTCCGTTTGTTCGCGACCTCGAACACGGTGGGTCTGGGCGACACGACGGGCCTCTACCACGGCACCCAGCAGATCAACCAGGGCCAGATGGACCGCTGGTCGCTGGTCTCGACGCTGAACTATCTCAGCCACGACGCCGAAGTCGCTATCGTTCTGTCGAAGAACCCGCAATACAACACGGCCGAGGGCCGCAAGGTGATCAGCCAGATGGTGACCGTGGCAGACCTGACGCGGACCGCCTTCATGAATGGCGATCTCTCGACGGTGATGTCGCCGCGCACGGTGATCGCCTGGGCCCAGAACGCGCGCATCTTCGACAATATCGGCTACGCGTTCCGCCTGAGCTTCCTCAACAAGTGCGACGAGCTGGAGCGTCAGACCGTGGCCGAGTTCTACCAGCGCCTCTTCGACGAGGAGCTGCCGGAATCGGCGGCGGCCATCGCCTCGTGATGCCGCGCCTCGCGATCCGGGGCGTGCTTCTCGCGGCGCTGCTGCCCTTCGCGGCGGCAGCCCAGGAGGCGCCCAAGGATGGCGAGATTTTCGCGGCGCTCACCGGCGATTGGAACGGCGACGGCACGCAGGATGCGGCGATGCTGGTGCAGAACGGTGCGGATGCAGCCGATCTGGTGGTCTATCTCGGCGATCCGACCTTCGGACTGAAGCGCGAGATGACGGTCGAGCGGGTTGTCTTCTCCGGTCAGGCAGGCGGCCAGACGCCATCTCTCGAGCCGCTTCCCAACGGCGCGTTCAGGCTGCATTCCGAGCAGATCGGCATCGGGCGCAACCCGTGGGAGAGCACCTATTCCATCGCGTGGCGCAATGGTGGTTTTGTCGTCTCGGGCTACAGCTACAGCTTCTACGACCGGATCGATAACGAGAATACCGGCACCTGCGACGTCAACCTGCTCAATGGGGATTACGTCATGACACGGCGCGGGCAGGAGGCGAAAGGCTCGCAGGATCGTCGCGCCTTCCCGCTGAGTACGCTGCGCGCGGACTGGATGCCGATGATCTGCTCGGGGCTTTTCCAGTAACCGCTCGCGCTGCGACCTCTTCGCGAGGAGCAGCGCAAAAAAGCCCGGCACAAAGGCCGGGCTGGTACTCGTTACTCAACTAACTACGAAAAACAGGCGGGGTCGGATCACGCGGCCTGACGGTTTTCTGCTTCGCTCTTGGCAAGTTTCGCCGCCTGACCCCAGAAGGCCATGTCGTCGAGCAGCGTTTTCGCCGGACCGTCGAGATGGTCGCCCAGTTCCGCGATCGGCGTGCCCTGCGAGGCCTTCACGAAATCAGCACCGCCAATGCTGACCGCACCCGCGACGGGGACCATGCCGAAATTGATCGCGACGAGGCGCAGATGCTCGACCGCGCGGGCCGCGCCCACGCCGCCATAGCCGGCGGTGCCCAGCGGCTTGCGGCGCCAGCCCTCGAACGCGTAGTCGAAAGCGTTCTTGATCGTCGCGGGAATTGAGTGGTTATACTCCGCCGTCACCACGATGAACCCGTCGAATTCCTTGAGCTTTTCGCCCCAAGCGCGCGCGTTCTCGCTGGTCACGGGTTTCGCGGCGGGCGGGCCTGCCTCGTCGAAGAAGGGCAGCGCGGCTTCGCGCAGATCCAGAACCTCGTAGCGCATGTCGTCGCGCGCAGCGATCTTGGTCTCGAACCATTCGAGCGCGCGGTCGGCGAAGCGACCTTCGCGGGTCGTGCCGACGATAAGGCCGATATTCAGGGTCTCGCTCATGTCGAACTCCTTTCCGGTATGTCGCACGGGAAGGCCCTCGGGTGAGGAAGGGCCACGGGGGGGAGACGTGCTGTCCGTGTTGCGAGTTAACCTAAGACGTAATCGCCCGCTTCCAACCGGGAGTTATGTGCGGATGCGAACGAGTGTCGCGCGTCAAATGCGGGAACCGCGCCGGCGGCGCTGCCCGTCTGCGCCGCATCGCCCGCTTACGCGATCGGCTCTTGCGGGTCGGCGCGCGCGGTGCTTTATCTGAGGCCATGAGCAAGCCTTCCGACAACCCCGCGGATCCCTTCAAAAAGGCGCTGGCCGAAGCCACCAAGACGATGGCCGACGCGCCCGACATGACGGTGAGCTACACGGTCGATCCTTCGGGAATGACCGCCGATACGATACGCCTGCCGCAGGTTTCGCGCCGGATGAGCCGCGACGAGGTTCTGCTGGCGCGCGGCACGGCCGATGCGATGGCGATGCGCCGCCGTCACCACGACGCCAAGATCGACAGCCGTTACGCCCCGTCGGGCGAGTTGGCGAGCGCGATCTACGAGGCAATGGAGACCGCGCGCTGTGAGGCGCTGGGCGCGCGCGACATGCCGGGCACCCTGTCGAATATCGACGCCAAGATCGCCCATGAGGCAGAGCGCAAGGGCTACGCCCAGATTCGCGCTCCCGAGGAAGCGCCGCTCTCGGTCGCCGCGGGGTATTTCGTGCGCGAACTGGCAACCGGCCGGAAATTGCCGCCCGGCGCGGATAACGTGCTCGATCTGTGGCGCCCCTTCATCGAGCAATCGGCGGGCGACGATCTGGAAAACGTCAAACACGTCCTTGCCGATCAGGCCGCCTTTGCGCGCCTCACCCGCAAGGTGATCGCCGATCTCGGTTATGCCGATCAGTTGGGCGACGATCCCGACGAGGAGATGGGCGACGACGCCGAGGACGAGCAGGAAGAGAACGCCGACGAGGAACAGGGCGAAGAGCAGGCCCGCGACGAGCAGGAAGACGACGACGCCGAGGCCTCGCCCGAATCCAGCCAGGAAGCGCAGGACGACCAGACCCAGACCTCCGTCAGCTCCGACGATCTCGCCGATCAGGAAATGAGCGACGAGATGGATATGCCGCAGGCCGATGCGCCGCTGGAACCGCCGCCGCCCCCGCCGCATTCGCAGGCCGACCCGAATTACGTGGTCTACACGACCGAATTCGACGAGGAGATCGCCGCCGAGGACTTGGCCGAACCGGCCGAGCTGGAGCGTCTGCGCCTCTATCTCGATCAGCAGCTGGACCCGCTGAAAGGGGCTGTCTCGCGGCTCGCCAACAAGCTGCAGCGCCGCCTGCAGGCGCAGCAGAACCGTGCGTGGGAATTCGACCGCGAGGAAGGTATGCTCGATGCGGGCCGCCTGGCCCGTGTCGTCGCGAACCCGACCACGCCGCTCAGCTTCAAGGTCGAGAAGGACACCGAGTTCCGCGACACCGTGGTGACGCTACTGCTGGATAATTCCGGCTCGATGCGCGGTCGCCCGATCTCGATCGCGGCGATCTGCGCCGACGTGCTCGCCCGCACGCTGGAGCGCTGCGACGTGAAGGTCGAGATCCTCGGCTTCACCACCCGCGCCTGGAAAGGCGGGCAATCGCGCGAGAAATGGCTTGCAGATGGCCGCCCGCAAAGCCCCGGACGCCTCAACGACCTGCGCCACATCATCTACAAGCGGGCCGATGCGCCGATGCGCCGGACGCGGGCCAATCTGGGCCTGATGATGAAGGAAGGTCTGCTGAAGGAGAACATCGACGGCGAGGCGCTGGAATGGGCGCATCGCCGGATGCTCGCCCGGACCGAGCAGCGCAAGATCCTGATGGTGATCTCGGACGGTGCACCGGTGGACGACTCGACGCTGTCGGTGAACCCCGCGATCTATCTGGAGAAACACCTGCGCGACGTGATCGCCATGGTGGAGCGCCGCCGCGCGGTGGAGCTGATCGCCATCGGCATCGGCCATGACGTGACGCGCTATTACCAGCACGCGGTGACGATCACCGATGTGGAGCAACTGGCGGGCGCCATGACCGAACAGCTCGCCTCCCTCTTCGACAGCGATCCGCGGGCCCGCGCCCGCTTCCTCGGGATCAAGAAGGCTATCTGATGTTTCAGGATTTCTCGGTGCAATCGCGCCCCGAACTGGGCCCGCCCCGGCTGGCGGCGCTGCGCGAAGCCATGTCAGCCGCCGGGCTCGACGGCTTCATCATTCCTCGGGCCGACGCACATCAGGGCGAATACGTCGCGCCTTGCGATGCGCGTCTGGCTTGGCTGACCGGCTTCACCGGCTCGGCGGGCTTCTGCATCGCGCTGCCCGAGATCGCAGGCGTCTTCGTCGATGGCCGCTACCGGGTGCAGGTACGCGCCGAGGTCTCGCTCGACCACTTCACGCCGGTGAGCTGGCCCGAGGTGAAACCAGCCGACTGGTTGACGGAAAACGCCCATGCAGGCGCCAAGATCGGCTTCGACCCGTGGCTGCACACCAAATCCGAGATCGCGAAGATCCGCGAGGGGCTTGAAGGCACCGGCATCGCGCTGATCGAGAGCGAGAACCTCGTGGACCGCGTCTGGGACGACCGCCCTGCCCCGCCCGCCGAGCCCGCCCGCATCCATCCGGCGGAATTCGCAGGCGAGACTGCGGCGGAGAAACGCACGCGTCTGGCCGAAGACCTGCGCGAAGAGGATATCGCGGCCGCCGTGCTCACCCTGCCGGATTCGATCTGCTGGCTGCTGAACATTCGCGGCGCGGATATCCCCCGCAACCCGGTGGTTCAGTCCTTCGCGGTACTCTTCGACGACGGCACGGTGAAGCTCTTCGCCGATGACGCGAAATTCGACGCCGATCTGCGCGCCCATCTGGGCGACGGGGTCTCGATCCTGCCGCCCGACAGCCTGACCGCCGCGCTGGAAGCGATCGAAGGCCCGGTGCTGGTCGACCCCGACAGCGCGCCGCTCGCTGTCTCTCTGCTGCTGGCCGATCACGACACCAAGATCGTTGAGGCGCGCGATCCCTGCATTCTGCCGAAAGCGCGCAAGAACGCAGCCGAAATCGCGGGCATGGAAGCCGCCCATCTGCGCGACGCCACCGCGATGGTCGAATTCCTCAGCTGGCTCGACGCGGAGGCCCCGAAAGGCCAGCTGACCGAGATCGACGTGGTCACCGCCCTCGAGGGCTTCCGCCGCGATACCAATGCGCTGCTCGACATCTCCTTCGAGACGATCTGCGGCGCGGGCGGCAATGGCGCGATCGTCCATTACCGCGTGAACGAGGACACCAACCGCCCCGTGAAACCGGGTGAGTTGCTGCTGGTGGATTCGGGCGGGCAATATGTCGACGGCACCACCGACATCACCCGCACCGTCGCCGTGGGCGATGTACCGGAAGACGCCAAACGTCCCTTCACCCGGGTGTTGCAGGGCATGATCGCACTGTCGCGTACGCGCTTCCCGCGCAGCGTGGCGGGGGCCCATCTCGATGCGCTCGCCCGTGCGCCCCTGTGGGCCGAGGGCTGGGATTACGATCACGGCACAGGCCACGGCGTCGGCGCTGCGCTTTGCGTGCACGAAGGCCCCGCGCGGATCTCGCGCGTCTCGACCCTGCCGCTCGAACCCGGAATGATCCTGTCGAACGAACCGGGCTATTACCGCGAAGGCGCATTCGGCATCCGGATCGAGAACCTGATCCTCACCGAAGAGGCCGAGGCCAAGGGCGACAACCGCGACCAGCTCTCTTTCTCGACGCTGACCTGGGTGCCGATCGACCGCCGCCTGATCGACATCGATCTGCTCGGCCCCGAGGAGCGCGACTGGCTCAACGCCTATCACGCCGAGGTTCTGGAGCGTATCGGGCCCAAGGTCAGCGAGGGCGCCAAGGCGTGGCTGCAAACCGCCTGCGCGCCGATCTGAGGCTGCGCGCACAGTATGCCGGGGATGCCTCCGGCGGGGATATTTTTACCAAGCCGAAAAGCTGGGTCCCCTCTTTCGTATTGGTCTAAATATCCCCCGCGGAGCGTCCCGCAGGGGCCGCATGCGCCGTCGTCTAAAGGTCGAGTACCGCCTTCGCCGCCCGCGCGATGACGATTTCCTCGTTGGTCGGGATCACGAGAACCCGAACCGCGCCCGCCCCGATCTCGCGCGCATTTTCGGCATTGGCGTCGGCATTGACCGCGACCCCGAGGAAGCCCAGCCCCCCGCAGGCCTGCGCGCGCACGCGCGCCGAGTTCTCCCCGATCCCGCCGGTAAAGACGATCCCGTCCAAGCCGCCCATCGCCGCCGCCATCGCGCCGATCTGACGCTTGATGCGGAAGCAGAAATAGTCGATCGCCTCTTTTGCCTTGGGATCGTCCGAGGCCTCGAGCGTGCGCATGTCGTTGGAAATGCCGGACATGCCCAATAGGCCCGATTCCTTGTAGAGCAGCGTCGAAATCTCGGACGGGCTCATCCCCTCCTGATCCATCATGTAGAGCAGGATGCCGGGGTCCAGTTCGCCCGGGCGTGTGCCCATCGGCAGGCCTTCCAGCGCGGAGAACCCCATTGTCGAGGCGACGGACTGGCCGTTCTCGATCGCGCACATCGACGCACCCGAGCCTAAATGCGCCACGATCATCCGCCCCTTGTGCAACTCGGGCTCGGTCCGCGTCAGTTCGCCATTGATGAAATCATAGCTCAGCCCGTGGAAGCCGTAGCGGCGCACCCCCTGCTCGTAATAGCGGCGCGGCAGCGCGAATGTGTCGCTGACGAAGGGATGGCCGCGATGAAAGGCGGTGTCGTAGCAGGCGACCTGCGGCGTGCCGGGGAAGGTATCGACCGCGGCACGGACACCGGCGAGGTTATGTGGCTGGTGCAGCGGCGCGAACGGGGCGAGCTTGGCCAATTCCGCCATGAGCGGCTCGGACAGGGGTTCCGGCGCGGCGTGGTCGATCCCGCCATGCACGATCCGGTGGCCGACCGCGATCACTTCCAGCCCGGGAAAGGCCGACTGGAAGGCCGCAAGCGCAGTGTGTAGCGCCGCCGCATTGGTGACGAAGTCATCTGGCGCGGAGGCGGGCAGCGGCAGTGGCGATCCATCGGGTCCGCCGAGTTTCATCGCCGCCTCGCGCCGTCCGATCCGGTCGACATGGCCAAGCGCGAGCGTCTCGAGGTCTTCCGAGAACAGCCCCAGCTTCAGCGAGGACGAGCCGGAGTTCAGTGTCAGGATCGCACGGGTGCTCATGCGCGGCCCCCGCAGGTGCGGTGGTAGTGGATCGAGGCCACGGCGGCAGAGGCCAGCCGCGCCATCCCGCTATCGGAGCGCGAGTTCAGGATCACCGGCACCTTCGCGCCCAGCATCAGCCCCGCCCCTTCCGCGTGGGAGATGTAAGCGAGCTGCTTGGCCAGCATATTCGCGGAGTCGATCCCGGGTGCGACCAGCACCTCGGCCCGGCCCGCCACGGCGGAACGGATGCCCTTCGTGCGCGCGGCGGCCAGATCGACGGCATTGTCCATCGCGAGCGGGCCATCGACCTCGCCGCCGATTATCTGCCCACGTTCGGCCATTTTCGACAGCAGCGCCGCATCGAGGGACGACGGGATCGCGGGCGTCACGGTCTCGACTGCAGACAGCACGCCCACTTTCGGCACCTCGATCCCGATCGAGATCGCCACGTCGATCGCGTTTTGCACGATATGCACCTTGGTCTCGAGATCCGGCGCGATATTGATCGCGGCATCGGTAACGATCAGCGGATGCACAACGCCCGGCACATCCATGACGAAGACATGGGTGAAGCGCTTGCCGATCCGCAGCCCGGTATTCTTGTCGAGCATCGGCTTCAAGAGCGCATCGGTATGCAGATGGCCCTTCATCACCGCGCCGGCGCGCCCCTCGTTGACCAGCTGCACCGCCATGCGCGCGGCATCGCGGGCGGTCTCGGCGGGCAGGATCTCGAACTTGGTCACGTCGCGGCCGAGCTCTTTCGCGACCGACATGATCTTTTCGGGATGGCCGATCAGCAGCGGCTCGATAAGGTGATGCTCGGCGGCGAGGAGCGCACCGTCGAGCGACACCGGCTCTTCGGGGCAGACGACGGCGGTGACCAGATCGGGCAGCGGCTCGGCCTTCTCCAGCAGTTTCTCGAAATGGCGATGGCGCTGCGAGATCAGGCCGGGCACTTCGAGCGCATCGAATTTCAGGTGTTTCTGCGGGGCATGGACCTCGGCCTCGCCCTCGACGATCAGCGCGTCATCGCCCACACGGCGCACTTCCGTCTTCATCCGCAGCAGCTCGCCGGGCAGCTTCTCGAGAACCTCGACGCGGGCGCAGAGCTCTTGACCCGCCATCGCGTGATCATGGAAGCGCAGGCTTTGCGCGCGGTAGAGCGTCCCCGGCCCCGGCAGCAGGTTGCCCAGCACGGCGGTGATCAGAGAGGCCACGAACATGCCCGGCGCGTAGGCCTCCTTCTGGCCATCGCCATCGCCATCCTCGTCTTCGAGATGGACCGGGTTGTGATTGCCGGAGGCGGCGGCGAAAACGTAGAAATCGTCGGCAGTGCATAGCCGCTTCAATTCGGCTGACTGGCCGACCTCGATCTCGTCCCATTTCCGGCTCTCGAACATCATTGGCGCGCTCCTTCTTTTTCCTGCACTGCAAGTCTGCGAGACCTGCACGCTGCTGCCTAGGCAAAGATTCGCGACAAATCCTTGATCCGAGACAAAAACCGCCGACAATCCGCTGAAACCCTTTCACTCCCGCGCGGCTGAGCCTAAACCTTTGGCAGCAAGACATGGGAGGCGTTGCATGGCACTGGCAGAGGCGCTGGCGGAACTCGAAACTTTGCTGGGCGACCGGCTCGATACCTCGAAAGGCGCGCGCGACCAACATGGCCGCAACGAGACGTGGTTTCCCTTCTCACCCCCCGATGCCGTGGCTTATCCGACCAGCACCGAAGAGGTCAGCCAGATCGTGAAGATCTGCGCCGCGCATGACGTGCCGATCACGCCCTACGGCACGGGCACCTCGCTGGAGGGACACGCCGTGCCGGTGCGCGGCGGGGTCAGCCTTGACCTGATGAAGATGGACCGAGTGGTGGAGGTTCTGGCCGAGGATATGCAGGTCCGCGTCCAGCCCGGCGTGACTCGCGTGGCGCTGAACGAGGATCTGCGCGCGACGGGGCTGTTCTTCCCGGTCGATCCGGGCGCGAATGCCTCGCTTGGCGGCATGGCGGCGACCCGGGCGAGCGGGACGACGACGGTGGGCTATGGCTCGATGCGCGAAAATGTGGCGGCGCTGGAAGTGGTGCTGGCCGACGGGCGCATCATCCGGACCGGCAGCCGCGCGAAGAAATCCTCCGCCGGATATGACCTGACCGCGCTGATGCTGGGTTCGGAAGGCACGCTCGGAATCATCACCGAATTGACGTTGCGCCTGCATGGCCAGCCCGAGGCTATCTCCTCTGCGGTCTGCGCCTTCGATACGCTGGAAGCGGCGGTCGAGACGGTGCAGATGACGATCCAGATGGGCATCCCGATGGCGCGGATCGAATTCGTCGACGACCTCACCGCGCAGATCTTCAACGAGGCCAACGGCACCGATTTCCCCGCGAAACCGCATCTGATGATCGAGTTTCACGGCTCGGAAAGCGGTGTGGCCGAGGCCTCCGAGCGGTTCGGCGAAGTCGTGGCCGAGATGGGCGGCGCAGATTTCCAATGGGCGACGACGACCGAGGACCGCAATAAGCTGTGGAAGATGCGTCACGGCGCCTACCCCGCCACGATCGCGCATCGCCCCGGCTGCATGGGACTGGTGACCGATATCTGCGTGCCGATCTCGCGGCTGGCAGAGGCCGTGGCCGCGACCAAGCGCGACATCATCGAGGCCGGGCTGATCGGTCCCGTTGTGGGCCATGTCGGCGACGGGAATTTCCACTCTGTCCTGCTGCTCGATCCCGAGGATAAGGACGAGTTCAAACGCGCAAAGAAAGTGGCCGCGAAGATGGCCGAACGCGCGCTCGAGATGCAGGGCACCGTCACTGGCGAGCACGGCATCGGCATGGGCAAGACGGGCTACATGCGCGACGAGCATGGCGCGGGCTGGGACGTGATGGGCCAGATCAAACGCGCGCTCGACCCGCAGAACATTCTCAATCCCGGTAAACTGGTGGAGCAGGACGAATGAGCTTCGAGACCCCGGACGCGCTGCCCCGCGCCTTCGCAAAAGCCTGGGGCGCGCGCGATGCGCAGGCGCTTGCGGGATTCTTCGCGGAAGATGCCGATTTCATCTCGCTGACGGGTGGAGTCGCCTCCGGTCGCACCCAGATCGCGGAGTTGTTCGCAGGCGAACTCGCCGGCGCCTTCTCGCGCGCGCGGCTGGTGACCGGCAAGGCCAAATCGCGCCCTGTCGGCGCCGAGGCAGCGGTCGTACTGCAGCGCTTCGTCCTGACCGGGATCATCACCGAGAACGGCGCCGATGCCGGCCGCATCGGCTGCACGCTGGCCGCAACGCTGGAACTGACGCCGAATGGCTGGCAAATCGTCGCCGCGCAGTTCGTCGTGGAGGCGGGGTAAGCCTCGCTCCGACCGAATATCCGATAGACTTGGAGTGAGCGGAAGCGGCGCTCCCCTACCCCTTCAGCAGGTCCAGCGCCGCAGCCTTCGCGGCGTCGGTGACTTCTGCACCGGCGATCATCCGGGCGATCTCGTCGGTGCGCTCTGCTGTGGCCAGCGCGCGGACCTCGGACGTGGTCATGCCGTCAGTCACCGATTTCGCGACGCGGAAATGGGTGGCGCCACGGGCGGCGACCTGCGGAGAGTGGGTGACGACGAGGACTTGCGCCCCTTCGGCCAGCTTTGCGAGGCGGCGCCCCACGGCATCGGCGGTGGCTCCGCCCACGCCGCGGTCGATCTCGTCAAAGATCAGGGTCAGCGTATCGGTGCCGCGCGCGAGCACGACTTTCAGCGCCAGCAGGAAGCGCGACAATTCGCCCCCCGAGGCGATCTTGTTGAGCGGGCCCGCCGGCGCGCCGGGGTTGGTGGCGACGGTGAAGCGCACGGTATCGATGCCTTCCGGCCCGGGCTCGCCCTCGGACAGGCGCGTCTCGAACACGGCGCGGTCCATCTTCAGCGGAGCCAACTCGCCCGCCATCGCGGCATCGAGCTGCCCCGCAGCCTCGGCGCGCGCCAGCGACAGGGCCACGGCGGCCTTGTCATAGGTTGCACCGGCTTTCGCGAGGTCGGCTTCTAGCGCACCGATCCCCTCCTCGCCCGCGTCCAGCGCAGCAAGCTTCTCGCGCAGGCCTTCGGCGAAATCGGCCAGTTCATCGGCCAGCACGCCATGCTTGCGGGCCAAACCGCGGATCGCGAACAGACGTTCCTCGCAGGCCTCCAAGGCATGCGGGTCGAAATCGAGCGCATCAAGCGCGGTCTCCACGCCTTGGGCTGCCTCGCCCAATTCGAGGAACGCGCGCTCCAAGGCCTCCAGCGGCGCGTCGAGGCGCCCTTCGGCCCGGTCCGCAGCGCCCTGCAGCCAGCGATCGGCGTCACGCATCATCCCCTCCGCCCCTTCCGGGCCCAGAGCGGCAAAGGCGCGGGACACATCTTCGCGGATTTTTGCGGCGCCCTGCATCAGGCGGCGCTGACCGTCGAGTTCGGCTTCCTCTCCGGGCTTGGGATCGAGCGAGTCGAATTCCTTCACGGCGTGGCGCAGGAATTCCTCTTCCTCTTTCACGGCCGCAAGTGAGCTACGCGCCGCCTCAAGCTTGCGCGCCGCAGCTGCGCGCGCTTTCCAGGCGGAGCGGGTAGCCTCCAGCAGCTCGGAATGGCCCGCGAAGGCATCGAGCAGCGCGCGGTGGCCGCGTTCGTTCAACAAGCCGCCATCGTCGGATTGACCGTGCAGTTCCACCAGCGAGGCAGAGACTTGCCGCAGCACGTCGCCGCTCGCCCGGCGGTCGTTGATCCACGCGGTCTTGCGCCCGTCGCGCGCATTCACCCGACGCAGGATCAACTCGTCAGTCACGGGAATACCGGCCTCGGCCAGCACGTCGCGCGCGGGGTGATCGGAGGGCAGTTCGAACACCGCTGTCACCTCGCCCTGATCGGCGCCCCGACGCACGAGTTCCGCGCGCCCGCGCCAGCCAAGGACGAAGCCCAGGCAATCGAGCAGGATCGACTTGCCCGCCCCGGTCTCGCCGGTCAGCACGTTGAGGCCGGGACCGAAGTCCAGCTCGAGCCTCTCGATAATCAGAATGTCGCGGATATCCAGCGAATGAAGCATGTCAGACCATGAGGGCCCAGATCAGAGCCACTTGCCCTGAATCACCTGTCGATACACGCTGGACAGCCACCCGTCGCCCTTCGCCTCGGGCTTCAACCCACGCCTTTGCAGCAGGTTGTACGCGTCCTGATAGAAGGGCGAGGACTGGAAGTTGTGGCCGAGGATCGCCGCGGCGGTCTGCGCCTGATCGGTGATGCCGAGCGCGAGATAGGCCTCCACCAGACGTTCCAGCGCCTCGGGCGTGTGGGTCGTCGTCTGGAACTGTTCCACCACAACGCGGAAGCGGTTGATCGCCGCCGTATAGTTACCGCGCTTGAGGTAGTAGCGCCCGATCTCCATCTCCTTGCCGGCGAGGTGATCGAAGGCCAGGTCGAATTTCAGCATAGCCGACTGGGCATATTCGGAATCGGGGTATTTCTCGATCACGTCGCGCAGCGCCTGCAGCGCCTGGAAGGTCAGGCCCTGATCGCGACCGACCTCGTCGATCTGATCGTAATAGCTGAGCGCCAGAAGATACTGCGCATAGGCCGCGTCTTCGTCACCCGGATAGGTGTCGAGGAATCGCTGCGCCGAGGCGCGGGCTTCTTCGTAATTCTTCGCCTTGTGCTGAGCATAGGCTTCCATGATCAAGGCGCGCTTGGCCCACTGCGAATAGGGGTAAAGCCGCTCGACCTCGGAGAAATATTTCAGCGCGGTGTTGGGACGCCGCGGATTGCCGACCTCGAGCTCGTATTCGCCGCGCTCGTAGATTTGCTTGGCCGTGAAGTTTTCGAGGTTCGGTGCTTTGTTCGGATCAGGACCGCAGGCGGAAAGCGCCATAACAAGACCAAGAGCCCCGAGTTTCGCTGCCGCTAATTTGCCGCGCGCCATGCCCTGCCCCATCCCTCTTTCGTTGCCGGAGAAAGGCCCCGGACCCGTCAATCACTGCCCCGGTTCGGAGGCCGTTCGGCATGTCCTAGCACAGAAAAATCCGGGGCGCAAAATGCCTTTGCGGGTTTTGATGCCCCTTTTCCCGATGCCCGCGAACCCGTGACCGGGCCGCGATGCGTTCAGGCCGATGCCAGTGCCGCTGCCGAGCATACACCAGCTCCGGGCAGGCTGTAAGCCTGTGCGGGCGAGCAGGTTTCCCAGCACCACGCATCGGGGCGCGCAAACAGCGCCCGCAGAAGCTGGTTCGTCATCGCGTGACCCGCGCGGTTGCCGCGATAACGACCGAGGATCGGCGCGCCCGCGAGCGCGAGATCGCCAAGCGCGTCGAGCATCTTGTGGCGCACTGGTTCGTCCGCGTGACGCAAACCGCCGGGGCTCAGAACCTTGTCGCCATCGACGACCACGGCATTCTCGAAGGTGCCGCCGAGGCTCAGCCCCTTCTCGCGCATCGCATCGACATCGGCGAGGCGGCAGAAGGTGCGGCTGTCCATCAGCTCGCGCACGAAGGCGCCGTTGGCCATCTTGAGACGCTTGCTCTGACGGCCGATGGCGGCGTCGGTGAAGTCGATCGCGAAATCGATCTCGAGGCTGGCGGCCGGTTCGAGCCGCGCGACGGCCTTGCCGTTGCGCACTTCGACTGGCTTGAGGATGCGGATCGCGCGCAGTTCCGCGGCGAGGTGCCGCAGACCGGCTTCGCAGAACTCGGCGACGAACGGGGCCGAAGAGCCATCGAGGATCGGCACTTCAGGCCCGTCGAGCGAGATCAGCGCATTGTGAATGCCCGAACCGACGAGTGCCGCCATCAGATGCTCGATCGTCGAGACCTGGACGCCATCCTCGTTTTCGATCAGCGTGCAGAGCGTCGCGCTCGGCACGTTGCTCCACAAGGCGGGTACGCGGGGGTTCACGCCGGACACATCGGTGCGACGGAACACGATGCCATGGCCCGACGGCGCCGGATGCACATGCATCTCGACCGGGGCGCCCGAATGGAGCCCAACGCCGGAAAAGGCCACGGATTTGGCAAGCGTCGTCTGCACGAAAGACCTCACAACTTTTTTCTCTGGCGATCAACGAACACACGGGTTCGGGAGCCGCAGCATCAGTTAGTCAGAGAGGGCGCGGTTAACAATTCACTCTTTGTAACGGCCTGAAACATTGCGACCGTGATCTGGCGGAACACCGCGTATGAGGACGTAAACCTTTGTTCTCCAATAGAAAAGGGCCCGCTCGCGCAGGCCCTTTTCGATGTTTCGTGAAGTCTTTGTGACCGATTAATTCGCCTGACGACGCAGGAATGCCGGGATCTCGATGCGATCCTGATCGTCGGATTGCTCGTCATCATAGGCTTCCGCGCGCGGCTGAGCTGTCTGCGGACGCTGCTGCTGGGGCTGCGGCGCAGGCTGCTGCGGAGCGTGCTGCTGCGGCGCGTGGCCCTGCTCGCCATGGCCGTGACCGGTCATGCGGTTGATCAGCGAGTTGATCCCGAAACGCGGACGCTCTGCCTGCGGCTGCGGCTGCTGCTGCGCTGCGGGGCGAGTCGCAGCCATCGGACGCTGCGCGGGCGCGTTCGACGGGGTCTTGTTCACCGCCGCCTCGAGGCGACGCAGCGCCTCCGGCGAAGGGGTGCCGGGTTGACGCGGACGCGGTGCGACATAGTCATGCGCGCCGTCTTCGACATGCAGGTCCTGCGTGGGCGCAGGCTGCGGACGGTAGGCCGGCGGCGGCAGATCGTCGGCGGCCTCGTGGGCGCGCGGCTGATCCATCGTGGCGCGCGCCGCGGGCGCATCGAACAGGGTCCGCTCTTGCGCGGTCTGCTGGGGTTGCGGCGCAGGCTGCGGGGCTGCCTGAGCGGCCGGCGCGTGCTGCGGCGCAGGCTGCGGTGCCGGTTGCGGCGCCGGAGCGGCGGCTGCGGCGGGCGCATGCTCGATGGTGGCCTCGGCTGCGGTTTCCGCGGGCTTCAGCGGCTCGGCCAGCGAGCGGCGCGGCACCGGGATTTCCGCCGGGCTCGCCAGCGCGTCGATGCCGGTCGCGACGACGGAGACGCGCATCGCGCCTTCCATCTCGGGATCCAGCGTCGAACCCACGATGATGTTTGCGTCCGGGTCGACCTCTTCGCGGATCCGGTTCGCCGCCTCGTCGAGTTCGAACAGCGTCAGGTCGTAGCCGCCGGTGATGTTGATCAGCACGCCTTTCGCGCCCTTGAGCGAGATCTCGTCGAGCAGCGGGTTCGCGATCGCCTTCTCGGCCGCCTGAACCGCGCGATCCTCGCCGGTGGCTTCGCCGGTGCCCATCATTGCCTTGCCCATCTCGTCCATCACCGCGCGCACGTCGGCGAAGTCGAGGTTGATGAGGCCCGGGCGGACCATCAGGTCGGTCACGCCTTTCACGCCCTGATACAGAACGTCGTCGGCCATCGAGAAGGCTTCGGTGAAGGTGGTTTTCTCGTTGGCCAGACGGAACAGGTTCTGGTTCGGAATGATGATCAGCGTGTCGACGACCTTCTGGAGCTCCTCGAGGCCCTGCTCGGCCTGACGCATCCGCTTGGAGCCTTCGAACTGGAAGGGCTTGGTCACGACGCCAACGGTCAGCACGCCAAGCTCGCGCGCGGCCTGCGCGATGATCGGCGCCGCGCCGGTGCCGGTGCCACCGCCCATGCCGGCGGTGATGAAGCACATATGCGCACCGGCAAGGTGATCGACGATCGCCTCGATGCTCTCTTCGGCCGCGGCCGCGCCCACCGTGGGACGCGCGCCTGCGCCCAGCCCCTCGGTGACCTTGGTGCCCATCTGGACCCGGGCCTGCGACTTGGACTGCTGCAGCGCCTGAGCGTCGGTATTCGCGACCACGAACTCCACGCCCTCGAGCTGCTGCTCGATCATGTTGTTGACCGCGTTCCCGCCCGCGCCCCCGACGCCGAATACGGTGATCCGGGGCTTGAGGTCCTCGTGCTCTGACATCATCAAATTCAACGCCATGTGGTATGTCCGCCTGTTGTTGCTGCCCGACCCTGTCCCAGGCCGATTTCGATGGAAATTAGACCGATTTTAGCGATGAATCGCCGCAGCGTCACGCAAAAAACCGTCCCGAACCACAAAATCTGGAGCTCCAGATTCCGTGACCAGCGGTATTTCGCGCAAACGTCAGGATATTGTGTGGATCGTGCGGTCAGACCGCCGCCGCTACGCGAACTTGAAGTTCGCGCGACAGGCGTCTGAGATCAGTCGATTTTCACTTTTGCAACATTTCACCAATTATCGCGGAACCAGCGGATGGCCCGGCGCAGCGAGCGCCCGCCCAGCGTTTCGGGCGGCATTTCGAAATCCCACCATTCGTCTTGCGGATGCGCCGCGAAAAGCGAGAGCCCCACCACGGAAGAGAAACCCGCCCCGGTCGCGGCCTGCGGCAGCCCCTGCACCCGCATCGGTCGCCCGAGCCTTACATTCTGGCCGAGGATTCGCGCAGCCAGCCCGTCGAGGCCGGGGATCTGGCTCGCCCCGCCGGTCAGCACGATCTGCTTCGAGGGCAGATGCTCGAACCCTGCGGCATCGAGGATCGCACGCACGTCTTCGAGGATTTCCTCGACGCGCGGACGCATGATGCCGATCAGTTCGGCCCGGCTTACCTGGCGGCGGTCTTTCTCCCAGTCGCCGGAGTCGCCGCCCAGCTCGATCATCTCGCGATCGTCCATGCCGGTGGCGACAACGCCGCCGTGGAAGGTCTTGATCCGCTCGGCCACCGACATCGGCACCCGCAACCCCGCCGCGATGTCGCGTGTGACATGCTCGCCACCCAGACGCACCGCATCGGCATAGATCATGTGTTTCTTCATGAAGATCGACACGCCGGTCGCACCGCCGCCCATGTCGATGCAGGCAGCGCCCAGTTCCTGCTCGTCTTCGACAAGGCTGGAGACGCCGGAAACATAGGCCGAACTCGCAATACCCGCGAGTTCGAGATCACAGCGCCGGATGCAGTAAATCAGGTTCTGGATCGCAGTGTCTGAGACGGTCAGCAAATGCATGTCGACCGCGAGCCGTTGCCCCGCATGGCCCCGCGGATCAGCCAGACCCGAGCGATGGTCGAGCGCGAAGTTCACTGGCTGCGCATGGAGCACTTCGCGCCCTGCCCCGAGCGGTGGGATATCGCACGACGCCAACACGCGGCTCACATCCACCTCGGTGACCTGATCGCCCTGCACTTCGATTTCACCGGCGAGACCATAGGAGCGCGGTTCGGCGCCCGCGAAACAGGCGATGACGTGATCGACACGGGTATTGGCCATCTTCTGCGCCGCCTGCACGGCGGTCCGGATCGCGCGCTCGGTCTCGGCCATCGCGTCGATCTCGCCGAAGCGCACCCCCCGCGAGCGCGTCGTCGCGGCCCCGATCACACGCACGGAGGCGTGACCCGCCAGCGAGCCTTCATCCTCGGTCCCGTTGGGATTGTCGAACTTCAGAACGAGGCAGGCGATCTTGGAACTGCCGACATCAAGGAGCGCGATCACGCCCCGTTGCATCGCTGCCTTACGCATGTTGCGCATTGCGCGCTGGAACTCGTAGAGATCGGTCATTGCGTGGCCCTCGCTTTGAGAATGTCTGACTGCACCCGGCGGAATTCGGCGAGCGCATTATCGCTGAGCCGGATCGTCGGACGGTCCTTGTTTCGAAAATCAATCACGGTGAAATCGCGGGCGAGCAGATCCTCGGCGGTATTGAGCGCGAGGATGCGGTCGAGAGCGGCGACGGGATCGGTCTCGGGGAGCATGATGCGCTGATCGTGATCGAGCACCATGTCCCAGCGCCGCTCGCCCAACCGCTCCAGCCCGCGCAGGCGCGGCAGGATCGGACCGGCATCGGCGATGATCTCCAGCGCCTCGGGCACCGCCTTGTCCGCGCCCATGCCGGAAATCACCGGCAGATCGGGGCGCGCGTCGCGCGAAATCAGCGTGGCGACCCGGTGGCCGGAGGCGTCGAGCATTTCCAGACCCGCTGGCTGCCGCCAGAGGATCGCGGGCACGCGCTCGGTCACGTCGGCCTCGAGCACGCCACCGGGGCGGATCACGAGGCGCGCATCAGCCACCGCATCGAGTCGGCGGATCGTATCGCGATAGGCATCAAGGTCGATGTCGAAGCTGGACGCGGGCAGCCCCACCGGCAGCATCGCGCGCACGGCATGCGCGACCTCGGGGCTCGCACCCTCGATCTTGAGCAGCTTGACCATGAATTCGGGGCGATGCTCGATCGCGTCCTTCACATCCTGCACCTGCGCGACCAGCTCGGCGCGGCGGCCGGGATCGCCGAGCCATACCCCTAGCCCCGCAACGATCAACACGAGCGGAAGGCCGATCCGGGTGAAGGCGCGCACGGCGGGCGTCAGCCACAGCCGTTCGAGCTTGAAAGCGAGCCGCGACGGCGCGGGATCGCGGCGCGCGGGACGTTTGGAGCGTTGGTAAACGCGAGGAGCCATGCCGCCCGGGGGGCCTTTGCGATGCCCGGGGGCTTCGCGCGGCGGGGTCCCGTTCAGCGGCCGCATGAGGCGTCCTCCACCAACCAGGCGCAAAGCTCCGGGAAGTCGATGCCGCAATGGGCCGCCTGTTCGGGCGAAAGCGAGGTGGGCGTCATGCCGGGCTGGGTGTTGGTTTCCAGCAGCACGAGACCGGCGAGCCCCCTGCCCTCGTCCCAGCGGAAATCGGTGCGCGAGAGCCCCCGGCAGCCCAGCACCTGATGTGCGCGAATTGCGTAATCGAGACAGGCTTCGGTGATCTCGACGGGGATTTCGGCGGGAAGGACGTGACGCGATCCGCCGGGGCGGTATTTCGCGTCATAGTCGTACCAGCCCTCGGTGATGATTTCGGTCACGCAGAGCGCGCGCTCGCCCATCACGGAAACGGTCAATTCGCGGCCCGGGGCGTAGGTCTCGACCATCACCTCTTCGGGCATCTCGGCCGACAGCTGCGGCGGAGAATTCGCGCCGTCCATCACCAGGTAGACGCCGACGGACGATCCTTCGTTATTCGGCTTCACGACGTAGGGCGCGGGCAGCACGTGCCGCGCCATCACGTCACCCCTGGAGGCGATCACCGATTGCACGATGGGCAGGTTCGCGGCGGCATAGGCCTGCTTGGCGCGGGCCTTGTCCATGGCCAGCGCAGAGGCCAGAACGCCGGAATGAGTATAGGGGATACGGAGCCATTCGAGCATGCCCTGAACGCAGCCATCTTCGCCCCAGCGACCGTGCAAAGCATTGAAAACACAGTCAGGCGCGGCATCGTTCAGCCGTTGCGGAAGATCCTCTCCCGCGTCGATCTCGATCACTTCGAAACCCGCCGTGCGCAATGCCTTGGCGCATTCGCGCCCCGAGGACAGAGACACCTCCCGCTCAGCAGAAGGGCCGCCCAGAAGAACCGCCACACGGTGGGATGCCCTGCTCGACATACCCGCTACTTTCGCCTCATGCGGGGGTTGGCCCCCGTCCGGTAATTGCGTTGTAGGGTGGAGGTCTTATGCCTCGAATTCTCCTACACGCATGATTTCCCACTCTAGCGAAATTCCGCTCGATTGCACAACCTTTTTGCGCACCTCTTCCCCGAGATTTTCGAGATCGGCCGCGGTCGCCCCGCCAGTGTTGATCATAAAGTTACTGTGTTTTTCCGACATTTGCGCGCCGCCGATGCGCGCGCCGCGCATGCCGGCGTCGTCGATGACCTTCCACGCCTTCAACTCATGCGTGTCATCGGCGCGTCCCGTCGAGGAAAAGCCCGCCGGGTTGCGGAAGGTCGATCCGGCGGTGCGCTCCTTGGTGGGTTGGGTCGCGTCGCGCTTGGCCAGCTGTTCAGCCATATGCGCCTCGAGCGCCGCCGGATCGCCGGGTTCGGCGCGGAATGTCGCGCCCGTCAGCACCCAGCCCTCGGGCAGATCGCTCTGACGATAGGCGAAGTTCAGATCGGCGGGCGTGAGCGTGACCCGCTGCCCTGCCCGCGTGATCGCACGCGCCTCGATCAGGTGGTCGGCCACGTAACTGCCGTAGCAGCCCGCGTTCATCCGCACCGCGCCACCAATCGCGCCGGGGATCGTGCGCAGGAAAGTCAGATCGAGCCCCGCCTGCGCCGCTTTGCGCGCAACGTGAGCGTCCAGCGCCGCCGCACCTGCGGTGACGGTCTCGCCCTCGCAGTCGATGCCGTTGAAACCGCGCCCCATGCGGATCACCACCGCGCGCAGACCGCCATCACGCACGATCAGGTTCGAGCCGACGCCCATCGGGAAGACCGCGATCTCTTCGGGCAGGCCTTTCAGGAAGGCGGCAAGGTCATCCTCGTCGGCAGGCTGGAACAGCCAGTCGGCCGGGCCGCCCACGCGAAGCCAGGTCAGCGAGTCAAGCGGACGGTTCGGCGTCAGAGCGCCGCGCGGAGTATAGGTCGAGGGGCAATCGGTCATGGCGCGTTTCGTAGCCTCGCGCGCGGGGCGAAGCAAGCGATCGTGAGCTCACTCAGCAGTGTCGCGCGTGCCGCGCAGCGCCCGGACGAGGAAAATGACCGGCCAGCGCAGCACGGACATCCCGCCCGCCATGACCAGCAGCCCCCAGATCGGACCGTTCTGATAGGTCACCCAGCCGACCAGCGGCACGCCCACCGCGATCAGCCCCCACGCGCCCGGCCAATGAAACCGCCGCGGCCCCATCGCGATCAGCGTGGCTATGAGTGCCCAGACACAAGCGAGAAAGAGCGAGACGGTCATGAGAAACCTCCCAAGGCTGCAATCAGGGCCGCTCCGGCGACCAATGCGCCCACCACCGGAACCGCCATCGGCACCTTGAACGGCGCATAGTCGGACCGGCTTTTCAGCGCGACAAGCGACAAGTTAACGAGAAGGAAGACGCCCAGAAGCACCTTCGAGGTAATACCGGCCAATTGCTCGACCGGGGCGGCGAGCGCAAGCGCAATCATCGCCACGCCGCAAAGAAGTGTCGCGAGAACCGGCGTGCCAAAGCGCGGATGCGCCTGATGAAAAACCGAAAGCGCGGGGCTGCGGCGACCGAGACCGAACAGCACGCGCGCCGCCATCACCACCTGCGCGAGCACCCCGTTCAGCGCCGCCGCCACCGCGATCGCGGCGAGGATTCCGGGCGCGTGCCCCGCCGATTGCCATACCAGCGCCAGCGGCTGTTCGGAGCGGGCGAGATCGGCCAGCGGCACCGCACGCACGGCGGCATAGCTCACGGTCAGATACAGAACGGCGGTGATCGCGAGCGCGGCGAGGATCGCGCGCGGCATGTCGCGGATGGGGTCGCGCATCTCCTCGGACATGTTCACCATGTCCTCGAAACCAATGAAGGCGAAGAAAGCGAGCGAGGCGGCCGCCGCGATCCCGGCCCAGTGCGGCGCGGGCAGCGGCGTGAGATCGGGGCTCGGATCGGCGGAGAGCCCCGCCCAGATGACCAGCGCGAGCCCGACCACCTCGACCAGCGTCAGCGCCGCGGCGAGACCGACGGATTCGAGCACGCCGAGGCATGCGACGCCGATCAGCGCCAGCCCGAAGGCGATCATCACGCCCTCGACCGGCAACGGCACCAGCAGCGTCAGGTACCCCGCCCCACCGCGCAGCACCGCCGCCGCGGAGACCGTGCCTGCCACGACAATGCCCAGCCCCACGATCAGAGCCAGCGCATGGCTGCGCAGCCCTTCTTCGACATAGGCCGCCTCCCCGGCGGCTTCGGGGATGCGCGAAGAGAGTTCGGCATAGGAAAGCGCCGAGGGGGCCGCGATCAGCCCCGCAAGCACGAAGGCCAGCGGCGCCCAGATCCCTGCCTGCGCCGCGACCGCGCCGACCAGCACGTAGATACCCGCGCCCACCATGACGCCGACCCCGTAGCCGGTCATCAACCACGGACCCAATCGACGTTTCAGATGCGCCTCGTCACGCATAGTGTGGCTTTCCTTGCCCACATGAGACGACGTGGCAGCGCCGCAAGCCTTTTGGATGTCGTGCCGGGTCACCCCGGCGCCTGCTCAGCCCCCCAGCTTCGCAGGCAGGTTGTTCGCCCAGGTCGAGATCGTCCCCGCCCCGAGACAGACGACGATATCGCCGGGACGCGCCTGTTCACGCACCAGCCGGGCCAGATCATCTTCCGACAAGATGGCACGAGCATGACGGTGACCATGCGCGATCAGACCGGCGACCAGATCGTCGCGCGTCGCCCCCTCGATCGGCTCCTCGCCCGCCGAGAAGACCTCGGCGATGGCGACCACATCAGCCTCGTTGAAACAGGTGCAGAAATCGTCGAACAGCGAATGCAGACGCGAATATCGGTGCGGCTGGTGGACCGCGATCACACGCGCACCGGGCTTCACCGCCTGACGCGCCGCTTTCAGCACCGCGGCGATCTCGACCGGGTGGTGACCGTAATCGTCGATGATCGTCACCCCGCCCAGCACGTCGCCCACCTTGGTGAAGCGCCGGTTCACACCGCCGAAGCCCGCAAGCGCCTCCTTGATCTCGTCCATCTTCATCCCGAGGTGGCGCGCCACCGCGACGGCGGCCAGCGCGTTCGAGACGTTATGATCGCCCGGCATCGGCAGCGTACAGCCCTCGATCACCGGCTTGCCCTCTTCGCCCTGCAGCGCGATGTCGAAATGCGCGACGCCCGCCTCGTAATGCAGGTTGATCGCGCGGATATCGGCCTGCGCGTTGAAGCCGAAAGTCACGACGCGGCGGTCATTGAGCTTGCCGACCAGCGTCTGCACCTCTGGATGATCGGTGCAGCAGACAGCCAACCCGTAGAACGGGATGTTCGAAACGAAATCGTAGAAGCCCTTGCGCAGCGCGTCGAAGGACCCCCAGTGCTCCATATGCTCGGGGTCGATATTGGTCACGATGGCGATGGTCGCGGGCAGACGGTTGAACGAGCCGTCGCTCTCGTCGGCCTCCACCACCATCCACTCGCCCGCGCCTGCGCGCGCATTCGAGCCATAGGCGTGGATGATCCCGCCATTGATCACGGTCGGGTCGAAATTGCCCTTGTCCAGAAGCGTCGCGACCAGTGTCGTGGTCGTCGTCTTGCCGTGGGTACCGCCGATCGCGATGTTCGATTTCAGGCGCATCAGCTCGGCCAGCATCTCGGCGCGGCGCACGACCGGAAGACCGCGGCGGCGCGCTTCTTCCAGCTCGGGATTGCCCGGCTTGATCGCGGTGGAGATCACCACGACTCCAGCCTCCCCGATATTCTCGGCGCGCTGGCCTTCGAAGATGGTCGCGCCCAGCGTGGCCAGGCGGTCGGTAATTTTCGAGGATTTCGCATCCGAGCCCTGAACCGTAAAGCCCTGCGTCATCAGCACTTCGGCGATGCCGGACATGCCGATCCCGCCGATACCGACGAAATGGATGGGGCCGAGTTCTCCGGGCAGTTTGGTCGCGTTCATTGAGTCTTTCCTGCTAGGTCTTCGACGAGGGCGACAAGCCGCTCGGTGGCGTCCGGCACCCCGTAGGAGAGGGCCGCGCGCGACATCTGCAGCGCGCCCTCAGGGTTGTCCAGCACCAGTGAAATTTGATCCGCGAGGCTCTCTGCCGAGAGCTGGCTTTCGGGGATGGTGATCGCGCCGCCGGTCTTCGCGAGACCGCGCGCATTGGCCGCTTGGTGATCGCCAGCGGCGGCGGCATAGGGGATCAGGATTGCGGGCCGCCCGATGACGGAGATATCCGCGACCGATGATGCGCCCGCGCGCGAGATCACCAGCTGACATTCGCTGAGGCGGCGCGGCACGTCGTTGAAGAAGGGCTCGACCTCGGCGGTGATGCCCGCGGCCTCATAGGCGGCCACGACCCGGTCGAGATCTTCGGGGCGCGCCTGATGGGAGACGCGCAGATTGGCGCGGGCGGCTTCGGGCAGGCTCGCCATCGCGGCCGGAACCGTGTCAGACAGGATGCGCGCGCCCTGCGAGCCGCCGATCACGAGGACCGACATCGGGTAATCGCCCGGTGGAATATAGGCAGCCCCCGCACGCTCCAGCACGGAAGCCCGCACCGGATTGCCCGTGTGCTCGCCCTGCACGCCCTCGGGCAGATCGGTCGGCCAGGTGCCGCAGGCGAAGCGGTTCACCCTCTTGGCGAAGACGCGGTTCACCTTGCCCATGATGCCGTTCTGTTCATGGATCGCACGCGGAATGCCGAGTGCGACCGCCGAGGACAGCGCCGGGATCGTCGGATAGCCGCCGAAACCCACGACCACCGTCGGCTTGTCCGACAGGTTCTTGCGGATGGCCGAGGCCACACCGCCCGCGATCTTGAAGGGCACGCCCAGCTTGCCGAGCGCCCCGCCGCGCGCGAAGGTCGCCGAGGCGATCTGCTCTACCGTCACCGTATGAGGAAAGCCGCCCGCGTAGCGCGCCCCGCGCGCATCCGTGGACAGCTTGACGCGCCAGCCCCGGCGCACCATCGCCTCGGCCAGCGCCTGTGCGGGGAACATGTGCCCGCCGGTGCCGCCAGCGGCGATCAGCAGTAGCGGGGTCGTGTCCTTGGCCATGTCCCCCTCCTGAGGGTTTTAGCGACCGCGCCGGGCGAGAATATCCGAAATCTGCCCCTGCGGCCGGGTCCGAGTCAGCGCGAGCAACATACCCACCGCAATCCCCGAAGCAATGACCGAAGAGCCCCCGTAACTGACGAACGGCAAAGTCATGCCTTTCGCGGGCAGAAGGCGCACCGCGACGCCCATGTTGATGATCGCCTGAACGCCGAAGGCGCATGCCAGACCCGCGCCTGCGAGCCGGGTGAACGGGTCGCGCTCGCGCATCAGGCGCAGCAGCGACCGGATCACGACCGTCGCGTAGAGCGCGATGATGACGAGGACAAGGATGAGGCCGTATTCCTCGGCGGCGACCGCGATGATGAAGTCGGTATGCGCATCGGGCAGCGACCATTTCACCGACCCCTGCCCGACGCCCACGCCGAAGAACCCGCCCTCCTGGATGGCATTCGTCGCGTAGCCGATCTGGGTGCGCGGGTCGACATCCGTCGACAGGAACCCGTTGATCCGGCGCGCGAAGTGTTCCGAGAAGTTATAGGCGAAGAAGCCGCCTGCGACGGTCATCGCCCCGATCCCCGTCAGCAGCGCGATCGGCGCGCCCGAGATGAAATACATTACCGACCAGGCGAAGAGCACCAGCGAGGCCTGACCGAAGTCGGGCTGCAGCGCGAGCGCCACGACGATGATCACCATCAGCAGGAAGGAATAGAGCCGCCCCTTCGGCCCGCCGACCTCATGCGCTGCAGCCATGAACCAGCCGGTGATGATGACGAAACCGGGTTTCAGGAATTCGGAGGGCTGGATCGAGGCGAAGCCGAAGGAATACCAGCGCACCGCGCCCTTGCCGAAATCGGTGCCCAGCACCGGCAGCAACATCACCGCGATGAACGCGCCCACGAAGCCGATCACGCCGAGCCTGCGCACCTGTTTCGGATCGAGCATCGAGATGCCCAGCATCACGCACAGCGCCAACACGCCGAAGGCCGCCTGTCGTTTCACGTAATAGAAGGGCTCGAGTCCGTTGCGCTCTGCCAGCGGCACCGAGGCTGCGAGCCCCAGAAGCATGCCAAGGCCGAACAACGCCAAAACGGCGCCGAGCGCCCATTTGTCGATCGTGCGCCACCATTTCGGTAAGACGGGTTCACCGACCCGCACGGGGACGGTGCCGAATGCCATTTCTGTCATGGGCTATACTGCCGTTACTGCCTCGAATACGCCCGTTTTCCGGGTCTGGATGGAATCGTAGCCCAAAAGCTTTGAGATGACTAGGAAAATTCAACTGCGACGCGATCACTCGGCGATGATCGGCAAGGGCAGGCGCAATGGCCACCGCCCTCAGGTCAGGTCGAGCTCCTCGAGGATGCGCGGGAGCTTCTTCTTGATCTTGAAGAAACCGGCCGTGGCATGGGGCCAGATAGCGCGATCCCAATCCCTATTGACCTCGCACAGCGCAATACCGTGCTGGCCCAGCGCCGCGTCCGCCCTCTCCCGCCAGTCGCCAAGCGGACCGACCGGGATAAAGGGCGTGACGATCTGCTTGGCGCCAAGGCTTAGCGCCCATTCCACGAGCACGGCCAGATCGTCGGCTCCCATGGGCCGCCCTTCAGAGATTCCTGAGCGAACCGTAGCATCGGCGAGCGCGTCACGCTCGAACCGGGCGACATGTTCGGCCACCGCGCGCGGCGAGCGCAGATGGCTTGCGCTGACGGTCGCCACCCCGCGCAGGTCGAGCGCGCCCAGATCGAAATCCTCGACGCGGCAGTCTTCCTCGGTAATCAGAAGCGCCGTGGGCAGCCCCGGCTGCGGGGCGCGCGGCGCGCGTAACGGGGCGACCGGGGGCAGCCCCTCTGGCTCTTGCACCTCCAGCCCCGCACTCACCGCCGCAAATTGTGCGGGATCGGGCGCGAACCGCCCGCCGGTATAGCGCGCGATATTGGCGGCTTCGGCGGCATAGAACTTGCCCCGCGTATGCAGCCCCGCCACCCAGCGCCAGCTGAGCGTGTTCGAGGCCGGATCGCCATCGAGCAGGTTGCGATAGAAGAAATCCGCCCCGATCCGCCACGGCAGCCGAAGCGTGAAAATCCAGATCGAGGCGAACCACATCCGGGCGTGGTTGTGCAGATAACCGGTCTCGCGCAGCTCTGTCGCCCATGCGTCGAAACAGGCGATACCGCTGCGTCCCGCCTCGGCGTCGTTCAGACGCGCCGCTAGCTGGGGGCTCTCCTCGAGAGTCGCGAGGTCATGCGCCAAGCCGTCGCGATAGCGCATCCAGATTGCCGGACGATGCTCCATCCAGCCCTTGAAATAGCCTCGCCAGAGAACCTCCTGCACGAATTTCTCCGCAGCTTTTGCCCCATGGGCGTCCAGTGCCCGCGCCACCGCATCCCGCTCCAGCACAAGACGGCGGCGCAGATAGGGAGAGAGTTGCGAGACATCCCTGTGCCGACCGGCCCCGTGATCGAAATTGCGCCCCTGCGCGTAAGCCGCGCCCATCCTCGGCGTGAAGCGCGCGAGGCGCTCTTCGCCCGCAGCGCGGGTGGCGGCGAAACATGGCAAAGGCTCGGCTGCAGTCACGGCGTCTCCTTTTGGGTCAGGACTACCGATCTACGCCGCGAAGAAGATATGCGATCACTCGGCCAGTTCGAACCGCACCGTCGGGTTACTCATCAGCACCTCGACCGACCCGTCGAACGTACCCAGCCGCACGAGGCCCGGCGAGTTGGCGAAGGGCTTGTAGAAGATCGCGAGATTGCCCCACGGCGCATCAAGCGTGATGTCGCCCGTCTTCGGCTCATAGCTCCGAGGCGCGTTGGTCGTGTCGAGTTCGCGCGGTAGGTCGGCGATCTTCTCGACGCCGTGGACGTCTCACAGGGTCAGCCCCAGCGGATCAGGCTCGCGAAATCGCGCTCCCGCGGGCGTGTCGTCCAGCTTCGCGGTCAGCACCGTCTCGCCTGCGGTCACGGTCACTATGATCGGGATCATGCTGTCTCCTTTCGCTTCCTGATCGCTGGCCATGCTCGCGACGTTAACAGCGCCGCGACGGGTCTGAGAAACCTCGGAAAGCGCATGGCCGGTGCCTCACGCTGCTGGAGGCAATACTGCCACAGATGAACGGCGCTCAGCTGTTGCGACCTGGGGCGCGCAGGTAGCGACGCAGGCTACCTGAAATGACGCACTGTATAATCCGTGGACGTCATGAACCACGCGCCACCTCTATTACCCCAGCCGATAGCGCCCGCCCTCCGCCTTCGGGGCGGTTCTGGAAGCCCTGCGGGAGCGCAGTTGACCGGGCTCCCATTATCACGCTCGGTTGAATGAACCTGCGCATTCATGGCTCTTGCTCATGAGTGCTGTAAAGATTCCACCGGTTATCCTGTCGCCCCTGCCGCACTAGGTTGCAGGACATGAACCGAGGTCGTGCACTTCAAACGTCCCGTCTATGGCGGGCAGCTCTGATTTCGAGAACCTGCGCGGCTGAGCCCCGCACCCCCCTCCCCCAAGAAAGGAGTTTTCCCATGAAGATCATTCGCTCCGGCACCAACGCCTCGATGCAGGGTCCCGAAGACTGGTTCACCGGCACCGTCCGCGTCGACCCGCTGTTTCAGGCCGAAGAGCCCGGCCGCACCTCGGGCAGCCATGTCACATTCGAGCCCGGCGCGCGCACCGCATGGCACACCCACCCGGCGGGCCAGACCCTGATCGTCACCTTCGGGCGCGGCCGCGTCCAGCGCGAAGGCGGCCCCGTCGAAGAGATCAGCCAGGGCGATGTCGTCTGGTTCCCGGCAGGCGAAAAGCACTGGCACGGCGCCTCGTCCGAGACCGCGATGAGCCATATCGCGATTCAGGAGAGCATCGACGGCTCGCCGGTCACATGGCTCGAGAAAGTCGCCGACGAAGACTATAACGGCTGACCCTGATGGCCGGGCCCGCGCGGCTCGGCCTTCTCTCCAAGAACGAAACGATGCGAGCGGCTTCCGCGAGTACCGCTCGTCGCAAGCGGCTGGATCCGCTCTCCATCTCCCGCACTCCCGACCGCACCTTTATCCAGCGACCACAGCGTGGCCGGCACCGAGCCCTACTCTTTCGCGGACTGCATTGAACCGGCGAGGAAGTATTCAAAATCATTGCTACTGACCGACCGGTCAGTTACTTTCTTTCCATGACGACCTCCGACTCGCCCGAGCCCAAATTCCGCCGTCGCGCCGAGGCGCGGCCCGACGAGGTGCTCGACGCGGCCCTCACGCTCTTCGAAGAGAAGGGATACGCCCATACGTCCGTGGCCCAGATCGCCAAGACCGCAGGGCTCTCCAAGGGGGCGGTCTACCTCTATTTCCCCTCGAAACAGGCCATTCTCGAAGGCTTGGTGCGGCGGGCTGTCTCTCCGATCGCCGCGCGGGCGCAAGCCCTTGTCGAACTGAGCTCCGACGACGCGCGCGGCACGTTGCGCGCGCTGTTCTCGCTGATAGCGACCTCGCTTTCGGACCCGAAGGTGCTGGCGATCCCCAAGGTCGTGATCCGCGAAGCCGTCGTCGCCCCCGAGATCGCCGCGATGTATCGGCGCGAGGTGTTCGACCACGTCCTGCCCGCAGCGACTGAAATGGTGCGGCAGGGCATCGCGTCAGGCCAACTACGCCCGGTCGATCCCGAACTGACCCTGCGCTCGGTCATCGGTCCGATCGTCGTGCATCTCTTGCTTGCGGAAATCTTCAACGTCGTGCCGGAGGGGGGGCTCGCGATCGACCAGTTGATCGAGAACCACCTCGATATCCTGTTCCACGGCGTTTTCCTGTCCACAGAAGGTTCGACCGATGCTTGATACCATCCTCGCCTGGATCAGCGCACTGCTCGCCGCGATCATTCCCGGCTACGGGGACGCCCCGATGCCGCATTACTCGGGCTATGTCGAAGGCGAATATGTCTACGTCGCCCCCTCGGTCACCGGACGCATCAAGACGCTGGCGGTGGTGGAAGGCGACACGGTGAAGGCCGACCAGTTCCTGTTCGACATGGATTCGACCAAGCAGCAGGCTGCGGTCCGCGCCGCCGAAGCCAAGATCGGGACCGCGAGCGCCAATCTGAACAACCTCGAAACCGGCTCTCGCGACCCGGAGATCGAGGTAATCAAGGCCTCGCTGGAACAGGCCATCGCGCATCGCAATCTCGCGGAATCCGCTTTGAAGCGCACCGAAGATCTGTTCGCCGGCGAGATCGTCGCGCAGGCCAAGGTGGATGTCGACCGCGCTGCGCTCGAAGAGGCCGAGGCGCAGGTCGCCCAACTCAAGGCTCAGCTCGAAGTGGCCGCCCTGCCCGCGCGCAGCGCACAGCTTCTGGCTGCCCAGAAAACCCTCGAGGCAGCACAGGCCGATGCCGATCTCGCGCGGTCGCAACTCGATGACATGACGGTCGCCGCGCCGGTGGAGGGGCGGATCGAGACGGTCTATTACAAGGCCGGGGAAGTGGCCGCAGCGGGGGCGCCCGTGCTGTCGATCCTGCCGCCGAACGCGCTCAAGGTCCTGTTCTTCCTGCCCGAGGCCGAGCGCGCCGACTTTGCGCTCGGCGATCAGCTGGAGATGGAGTGCGACGGCTGTGACACCGGCATCAAGGTGACGATCAGCAAGATGGCTTCCGAGCCGCAATACACGCCGCCAATCATCTATTCCCGCGAAGAACGGTCGCGGCTCGTGTTCCGCGCCGAGGCGCGCATTCCTGCGGGCGCGACGCTCCTGCCCGGCCAGCCGGTCAGCCTGAGGCGAGTGAAATGACCACGACGCCCGCCGCGACCTCCGAGCCCGAACCCGCGATCGAAGTGCGCGGGCTGACGAAAATCTATGGTGGCAAAAAGGTCGTGGACGCGGTGGACATGTCGGTGCCGAAAGGCGCGATCTACGGCTTTATCGGACCCAACGGCTCGGGCAAGACCACCACGATCCGGATGATGTGTGCCCTGCTCACCCCCGATGGTGGCGGAGGTCACACCCTTGGCTACGACATCCGCAAGGACGCGCGCCTGATCAAGGAAAACGTCGGCTACATGACGCAGAAGTTCTCGCTCTATGGCGATCTGACGATCCGTGAGAACCTCGACTTCATGGCGCGGATGTATCGGGTGAAAAACCGCAAGAAGGTGGTGGACGAGACGCTGCGCACGCTCGGCCTCGAGGGTCGCGGCAAGCAGTTGGCAGGCACGCTGTCGGGGGGCTGGAAACAGCGCCTCGCGCTGGCTGCGTGCATGCAGCACAAACCCGCGCTCCTCTTGCTCGACGAACCCACCGCCGGGGTCGACCCGAAGGCGCGACGCGACTTCTGGGACGAGATCCGCCAGCTCAGCAAGCAGGGCGTCACGGTGCTGGTCTCGACGCATTACATGGATGAGGCGGTGCAATGCGACTACATCGCCTATATCGCCTACGGGAAGAAGCTGATCGACGGGCCGGCGGCCGAGATCCCCCATCAGGTCGGCCTGACCACCTGGCGGGTCTCCGGCCGCGATCTGATCCAGCTAGAAGACGATCTGCGCGCCGATCCCAGGGTCGAACAGGTGGCGCGGTTCGGCGCCCAGCTTCATGTCTCCTCGACCGACAGCGCCGGGCTTGACGCGGTCGTCGCTGAAAAGCGGAACGAAAACGACGCACGCAAATGGGAGAAGAAAGAGGCCGAGCTCGAAGAGGTCTTCATCTACCTGATGGCGACAGCGGCCGACAATTTCGGTGTCAACGGAGGCCCCTCCGCATGAGCTGGTTCTCTCTGTCGCGTTTCGGAGCGGTGCTCTACAAGGAATTCATCCAGATGCGGCGCGACCGGATGACCTTCGCGATGATGATCGGCATCCCGATCCTGCAGCTGATCATGTTCGGCTACATCATCAATTCCGACCCGCATCACCTGCCAACCCTGATCGAGATGGCCGACGAGAGCCCGGTGGCGCGCGCGGTGCTGTCAGGCATGGAAACCTCGGATTACTTCAAATTCGAGGGCATCGTGACCAGCGCCGAAGAGGGCGCTCGCGCGCTTCGCGACGGCACCGCGAATTTCGTCGTGGTCATTCCGCCCAATTTCGAACGCGACATCGTGCGGGGCCTCTCGCCGAAGCTGCTGGTCAGCGCCGATGCCTCCGACCCGACGGCGGTGGGGACGGCCGTAGGGGCCCTGTCGGGGATCGTCGACACCGCGGTGAAGCAAACGTTCGAGGGCCCCCTCGCCCCGGTCGCGGGGCAGTCGCCGCCGTTCTCGGTCGTCGTGCACAAGCAATTCAACCCGGCAGGCGAAACCTCCCTGAACATCGTGCCGGGGCTGATCGCCGTGATCCTCGCGATGACCATGGTGCTGATCACGGCCATCGCGATCGTACGAGAGACGGAGCGCGGCACGATGGAGACCCTGATCGCGACACCGGTCCGACCGCTCGAGGTGATGCTGGGCAAGATCCTGCCCTATGTTGTGATAGGCTACATCCAGACCATAGTGTTCCTGATCGCCGGGAAGCTTCTGTTCGGGGTGCCGTTCCTCGGATCGGGTCTGGCCTTCTTCATCGGCTTCAACCTCTACATCGTGGTGAACCTCGCCCTCGGCTTCCTGATCTCGACCCTCGTGCGCACCCAGATGCAGGCGATGCAGGCGAGCTTCATGACGATCCTGCCGACCATCCTGCTCTCGGGTTTCATGTTCCCCTATGCAGGCATGCCGGGCTGGGCACAGGCAATCGGCGCGGCGATCCCGGCCACGCATTTCCTGCGGATCGTGCGCAAGGTGATGCTCAAAGGCGCCCACCTGGCCGACATCACCGGCGACCTGCGCGCGATCCTGATCATCGGCGTGGCGATCATCGTCATCTCGCTGCTGCGCTACCGGCAGACGCTGGATTGATGCCGATCCAGCGAATGAAATCAGATCGAAGATCGTAACCCGCTGGAACAGAAAAGCCCCTGACCAGACGGTCAGGGGCAGATCTTTTCAAATCAATAGCCGGATCAGCTCAGCCGCATTTCGAATGGCCGCAATCGGCGCAGGTCATGCAGCCTTCGACCATCCGGAGGGCGTAGGAGCCGCAGGACGGGCAGGCCTTGCCGCGGGGGGCTTCGCCGATGGCCATACGGTCGGCCTCGGGGTCGGATTTCAGGCCCATGCCCTCGCCTTCGAGGAAGCCGATGGAGATCATGTGACGCTCGATGACGCCGCCGATCGCCGCGAGCATGGAGGGGATGTATTTGCCCTGCATCCAAGCGCCACCGCGCGGATCGAACACGGCTTTCAGCTCCTCGACCACGAAGGAGACATCGCCACCGCGCCGGAACACGGCCGAGATCATCCGGGTCAGCGCCACGGTCCAGGCGAAATGCTCCATGTTCTTGGAGTTGATGAAGACCTCGAAGGGACGGCGATGGCCGCCTTGGACGATGTCGTTAATCGTGATGTAGATCGCGTGCTCCGAGCCCGGCCACTTGATCTTGTAGGTCGAGCCTTCGAGCGCCGCGGGACGGTCCAGCGGCTCGGTCAGGTAGACCACATCGGCGCCCTCATCGACTTCCGGCGCGTCTTCGGACTTCTCGGAAACGCTGAGAACCGAGCCGGTGACGTCGTTCGGACGGTAGGTGGTGCAACCTTTGCAGCCGGTGTCCCAAGCTTCCATATAGACCGATTTGAACGCCTCGAAGGGGATATCCTCGGGGCAGTTGATGGTCTTGGAGATCGAGCTGTCGATCCATTTCTGCGCCGCCGCCTGCATCCGGACGTGGTCCATCGGCGCGAGCGTCTGAGCATTGACGAAATAGTCGGGCAGCGGTTTGTCTCCGAACTTGTCGCGCCACATCTGCACCGCGTAATCGACGACTTCTTCCTCGGTGCGCGAACCGTCGGGCTGAAGCACCTTGCGCTTGTAGGCATAGGCGAAGACCGGCTCGATGCCGCTGGATACGTTGCCCGCGTAGAGCGAGATCGTGCCCGTGGGCGCGATGGAGGTCAGCAGCGCATTGCGGATGCCGTGCTCGCGGATCGCTTCGCGCACGTCGTCATCCATCTGCATCATGTTGCCCGAAGCGAGGTATTTCTCGGCGTCGAACAGCGGGAACGGCCCCTTCTCCTTCGCGAGATCGACCGAGGCGAGATAGCTCGCCCGCGCGATCTGCTTCATCCAGGCTTCGGTTTGTGCCGCGGCCTCTTCCGAGCCATAGCGCAGGCCCAGCATCAGGAGCGCGTCGGCCAGACCGGTCACACCCAGCCCGATGCGGCGCTTGTTCTGCGCCTCTTCGCGCTGCTGCTCCAGCGGGAAGCGCGAGGCGTCGACCACGTTGTCCATCATGCGGATCGCAAGGCGCACCATCTCGTCGAGCTGCTCGGGATCCAGCCCGGCATCCGCCTCGAACGGGTTCGTCACCAGCCGCGCGAGGTTGATCGAGCCCAGCAGGCAGGCGCCATAGGGTGGCAGGGGCTGCTCGCCGCAGGGGTTGGTCGCGGCGATCTGCTCGACATAGTTGAGGTTGTTCATCTTGTTGATGCGGTCGATGAAGATCACGCCCGGCTCGGCGTAGTCATAGGTCGCGCGCATGATCTTGTTCCACAGATCGCGGGCGTTCAGAGTGTGATAGACCTTGTCGCCGTATTTCAGATCCCACGGACCATCCGCCTTCACGGCCTCCATGAACGCGTCGGTCACCAGCACGGACAGGTTGAACATCCGCAGACGGGCCGAATCCTGCTTGGCGGTGATGAAGCTCTCGATATCGGGGTGATCGCAGCGCATCGTCGCCATCATCGCGCCACGGCGCGAGCCCGCCGACATGATGGTGCGGCACATCGCATCCCAGACATCCATGAAGCTCAGCGGGCCGGAGGCATCGGCGGCGACACCCTTCACCTCGGCCCCGCGCGGACGGATGGTCGAGAAGTCGTAGCCGATTCCCCCGCCCTGCTGCATCGTCAGCGCGGCTTCCTTGAGCATGTCGAAGATGCCGCCCATGTTGTCGGGGATCGTGCCCATGACGAAACAGTTGAACAGTGTCACGGCGCGGCCCGTGCCGGCACCTGCGGCGATCCGGCCGGCGGGGAGATATTTGAAATCTTCCAGCGCGCCGTAGAATTTCTCTTCCCATTTCGCGGGCTTATCCTCGACCTCGGCCAAGGCGCGCGCGATACGCCGCCAGCTGTCTTCCACGGTGGCGTCGATCGGGGTCCCGTCCTGCTCTTTCAGGCGGTATTTCATGTCCCAGATCTGTTCGGCAATCGGGGCGGCAAAACGGCTCATGAGGTCCTCGTGGCAGCAGTTCGAGTGAGGTCAGAAATCGAAAGCCCCCGCCGCATATCGTGCGTCGGGGGCGGGCTGACACTATACCTAAGGCCTCCTCGCATGACCAGACGCAAATCGGACATTGCCGTCGCGGGAACGAAATCCTAGTTAAGGGGCATGGGTGACAAAGTGGTGAATCTGATAAAACTGTGCGTCGGTGCCGAGAAGGTCGAAGACCTGATCGCGTGGCAGGCCAGCCGATATGGCAAAGGGCCGGCGATGCATGTCACGCGCATGTGGCCGAAACGCGCGGACGAAATCCTCAACGGCGGGTCGCTGTACTGGGTCTTCAAGGGCGCGGTGCTGGCGCGCCAGCGCATTCTGGAACTGTCCGAGGTGATGGGCGCGGACGGGATCGCGCGCTGCGCCATCGTGCTCGACCGCGAGGTGATCCGGACAGAGGCCCTGTCGCGTCGTCCCTTCCAGGGCTGGCGTTATCTCAGCCCCGAGGATGCACCCCGCGATCTGCCCAAGGGCCGTGCCCGCGAAGAGGCTCTGCCCCGCGAGCTCGCCGTGGCGCTCTCGGAAATCGGCCTGCGCTAAGAGCCGAGCCAGCGTTCCGCCTCCGCCTGCACGGTAAAGATGCGGAACGCGCCGCCCTCGCCCTGCAAATCCGCCTCGGAGCGCATATCCTCCGGCACGACCAGCGCGCAGCGCCCGGCCTGACCGTCTTCGCAGCTTTGGCGCAGCCCGCCGATCAGTTCGGCCATGTAGCCATCGAAGCGCGGCGCGACGACGACCATCATCCGGTCCGCCGTGCCTACGAGGCGCATCGCCTCGGTCACGTCATGCTTGAGAACGGTGCCCGACGCGCGGAGTGCCGCGACGCCTTCGGGTCCATCTTCCATCTTCTCGATCATCGCGAAAATCCTTCACTCGAACCTTGGCGGGTGGAGCGTCCCGGCCTGCAAGATGAACGGAAGGATAACCGACGCGGTTCCGCCCGCAGGCGGGACCGCCGAACACGTTTGGATCAGCCGCGCAGCGACTGGACCCGGGCGACAAGCTGCCGGGTCGAGCCGTCCTTGCCCTCTCCCGCATCCTCGCCTTTGAGCACCGGCGCGAGCGCAAGCGCCAGTTCCTTGCCCAACTCCACGCCCCATTGGTCGAAGCTGTTGATGCCGAGGATCACGCCCTCGACGAAGACGCGATGCTCGTAAAGCGCGACGATCCCGCCGAAGACCTCGGGGGTCAGTTTCGGATAGAGCAGCGTCGTCGATGGCCGCGAGCCCGGAAAAACACGGTGCCGCGCCTGACGGTCCAGCTCATCGCCCTCGAAGCCTTTCTTGCGCATGATCTCGGTCGCCTCGGCCAGCGAGCGGCCCCGCATCAGCGCCTCGGATTGGGCAAGGCAGTTGGCCACGAGCAACATGTGCTGATGCGCCAGATCGGGCTCATGCCCCTCGGCCGCGACCATGAATTCGCAGGGAATGACCCGCGTACCCTGGTGGATCAGCTGGTAGAATGCGTGCTGGCCGTTGGTGCCCGGCTCGCCCCAGACGACGGGGCCCGAATTGTAAGGCAGGTTCTTGCCATCCATGCTCACGCGCTTGCCGTTGCTCTCCATCTCCAGTTGCTGAAGATAGGCTGGCAGCCGCGCAAGCCTTTGATCATAGGGCAGAACCGCACGGGTAGCGTAGTCGCAGAACTGGTTGTGCCAGATACCTACCAGCGCCAGCAGAACCGGCAGGTTGTCCTTGTAATCGGCGGCGCGGAAATGGGCATCCATCTTAGCGGCGCCTTTGAGAAAATCTGCGAAATCCTCCGGCCCGATCGCAATCATCAGCGACAGCCCGATCGGCCCCCACATCGAATAGCGCCCGCCAACCCAATCGGCGAACCCGAAGACCCGTGCCTCGTCGATGCCGAATGCGGCGGTCTTGTCGGCAGCGGTCGAGAGCGCTGCGAATTGCTGCGCCGGGTCCGCGACCTTCTCGGCCATCCAGCGCTTTGCCGTCTCGGCGTTGGTCATCGTCTCGATCGTGGTGAAGGTCTTGGAGGCGACGATCACCAGCGTCGTTTCCGGGCTCAGACCTGCCAGCGTGTCATGGATATGCGCCCCGTCCACATTGGACACGAAATGGCAGCGGGGACCGTCGTGATAAGGCGCAAGCGCCAGCGTCGCCATCGCCGGGCCAAGGTCCGAGCCGCCGATGCCGATATTGACCACATCGGTGATCTTGCCGCCCTCCCCCTTGAACTTGCCCTCGCGAACGTCGCGGGCGAACGCTTCCATACGGGCATAGGTTGCGCGGACCTCGGGCATGACGTTCTCGCCATCGACGAACACGTCCGTGTCGAGATTGCGCAGCGCGGTATGCAGCACCGCGCGGCCTTCCGTGTCGTTGATTTTCTCACCGGTGAACATCGCTTCCGCGCGGGCCGCGACGCCCTTCTCCTCGGCCAGCTTCACCAGCAGGTCGAGCGTTTCCGAGTCGATGTTGGTCTTGGAGAAATCGAACAGGAATGGCCCGGTTTCGCGGCTGAAACCGGACGCGCGATTGTCCTTTTCGAACAATTCCGCGATTTCGCGGGACTGCACGGATTGCGCCTTGTCGAGGAGGTCTTGCCAGATGGTCATCGGTGAAAGTGCTCCCTTATTCAGCCCAGTGCACGGTCGCGTCCTTGAGAACGGCGCGCACCGGCGCCTGTTCCACGGGGAGCTTTTCCGCCGCTTCGATCGCCGCGCGCTTCTCCGGCCCTGTGATCAGGATATGCGTGTGCATCGCATCGCGCAGCACCGGTGCCGAGAGCGTGATACGCGGCTCGCCCGCAGCTTCGGCGCGCATCGGCAAAAGGATCGGCGCGTCGTTCGACAACGCCTCTTTCAGGCGGTCGGCACCGGGGAACAGGCTCGCCGTATGCATATCCGCGCCCATACCCAGAAGCAGGACGGAGATCGGCAGATGCGGTTCGATCCCGGCGGCCAGTTCCGTCATTTTGTCCTCGGGCCGCTCCGCTTCAGCATAGAGTGGCACCAGCGTCGCCGCCGCCGCCCGGCCCGTCAGGAGCCGCGCGCGGATCAGGCGCGTATTCGACCGCTCCGAGGTTTCGGGCACCCAACGCTCGTCATTGAGCAGCACCGCGACCTTGGACCAGTCGAGATCGATATCCGAGAGGATATCGAATATCGGTCCGGGCGTGGAGCCGCCCGGCACCGACAAGGTCGCGCGGCCCTCGTTGTTGATTGCCGCGCGAAGCTGGCTCGCGATGCGGTCCGCAAGCCCCATCATCAGCATCTCGCGATCGGGGTAACTTTCGAAATTCATTCGCGAATCTCCCGCCAGCGGCGGCCGTCCCGATGCATCAGCATCAACGCGTCATCGGGGCCCGACGAACCGCTGTCATAGCTTTGAGGTTTGTCGCCGCGCGACTCCCAGCCTTCGATGATCGGATCGGTCCAGGCCCAAGCCGCTTCAACCTCGTCGCCACGCATGAACAGCGTCTGGTTGCCGCGGATGACGTCCATGATCAGCCGCTCGTAGGCGTCGGTGATGTCGGCCTCTTCGCCCAGAGCGTCCGCGAAGGACATATCGAGCGGCACCTGCACGAGGCGCATGCCGCCCGGCCCCGGCTCTTTGATCATCATCTTCAGGTTCATACCCTCGTTGGGCTGGAGCCGGATCACGAGCACGTTCTCGCGCCACTCGCCCTCGGCCTCGTCGAAGATCTGGTGCGGCGGCTGCTTGAAGGTGATCGCGATCTCGGACGTGCGGGCCCGCAGCCGCTTACCGGTGCGCAGGTAGAAGGGCGTGTTGACCCAGCGCCAGTTCGCGACATGGCATTTCATCGCGATATAACTCTCGGTCGTCGACTCCGGGTCCTCGGCATCTTCCAGATAGCCGGGCGCGTCCTTGCTCGCCACGTATTGGCCGCGCACGATATCGGCAGGTGCGACAGGCTGCAGAGCCCGGATCACCTTGAGTTTTTCGTCGCGCACCGCATCGGGGTCGAAGTGGTAAGGCGGCTCCATCGCGATCAGGCACAGAAGCTGCATCAGGTGGTTCTGCACCATGTCGCGCATCGCGCCCGACTTGTCATAATACGATCCGCGACCGCCTACGCCGACCGTTTCGGCGACCGTTATTTGCACATGATCGACAAATTGACTGTTCCAGAGCGGCTCGAACAGGATGTTGGCGAAGCGTACCGCCATCAGGTTTTGCACGGTTTCTTTGCCGAGATAATGGTCGATCCGGTAGATCTGTGTCTCGTCGAAATACTCCGCGAGGACGGCGTTGAGCGCCTTGGCAGAGGCGAGGTCGCGCCCGAAGGGCTTTTCCACGACGATCCGGGCATCCGGCCCCGCGATCCCGCGCTTGTGCAGCCGCTCCGCGAGGTCGCCGAACAGCGAGGGCGCCACCGAGAAGTAGAACGCGTTGACCGTGTCGCCGCGGACTTTCGATTTCAGATCATCCCAGCCGCCATCGCCTTTCGCATCGATCGCGACATAGTCGAGCATCGGCAAGAACCCGTCCAGCGCTCCTTCGTCGTCGCATTTGCTGCCACCGAATTCGGCGATCGCCGCGCGGACCTGATCGCGGAATTCATCCGGGGTCATCTCCGAGCGCGCGGCACCGATGATGGTGGAGCCTTCGGGAATCTGTCCCGCGCAATAGCGCCGAAACAGGCCGGGGAGAATTTTGCGATTGGCGAGGTCGCCAGTGGCGCCGAAAATCACCAGGTCGAAACGTTCGACGGGAATGACGCGCGAAACCATGGGCTGCTCCGTGTTTGGGGTCCGTTAGCGCTAACGACCCCCTTGTACTCACCTTAGCGGAACAAGTCTAGCATGGCAGCGGCGCGAGACAACGTAAGGGCGCGGATTAAGCGCTCTCACGCGAGAGAAATGCCTCAAGCGCCTGAATATCCGGCAGGATTTCTTCGGCCAAACCATCCGTGAACGCCGCGAAATCCGCGCGCGTTTCGGGCGGAACGGACAGAAGCACCGGAAAATCGGAGGCCATCGCCTGGGCGATCAGGTCGCGACAGCCGCGCCCCGCGGCTTCCTGTTTGCCGAACTTGTTGAGGATCACGATGGTGCCCGGTTGCGCCATCTCGAGCGCATAGCCTACCTGTGCGACGACCTCTTCGAGCGCACCCGCGTCGAGCGAACACGCCCCCGCGCCCTGCCCCAGATCCTGCGAAATTGTGCGGGTTTCGCCCTCGGGGAGGATGCGCAGATGCATCTCGCACTCGAACCGCTGCGGCACCTCGGCGCGCACCATGCCAATCACGTCGCGCCCTTGCGACAGTAGCCTGTCGGCGAGCTGGGCAAGGAGCTTGTCGGCCGCGCCGCGCTCTTGGCATGTGATGAACCCGATCATTGCGCCTGTTTGGCGAGGCTTTCGCGGGCGGTCAAGGGGCCACGCCCTGAGACGGAGCGCAAGATCACGCCGCCAGCGCCTTGCCGAAGCGCGGCAGACGCGCCCGTTTCATCAGCGCCCGGATCGGCTGCGGCTCGCCCGACAAACGCTCTGCCTCGGCGCGTACGGATTCGGTGATGGCACGCATCTGCTCGGGGTGCTCGGACAGAAGCTGCCAGAGGAACCCGTCCGGATCGCGCCGCTCCAGCCCCTCGCCCGCCAGTGTCCCACGCGGGAAGTCCTGCGCGTTGAAGGTCAGGATCGCATCGGCGCTGCCCGCGATCGCCACGCCCAGAACGTGCAGATCGTTTTCGTCGGGCAAGACCAGCCGGTCCTCGATCCCCGGCTGCGCCGCCACCTCGGCCTTCGGGAAGGTGGCGCGCAGCAGCGCGATCTCGCCCCGCGCAACCGCTTCGTCGGCGGGCGCGCGGCGCGCGGCGGCCCGCGCCCATTCCTCGAGAATCCGCGCCGACCAGAGCGGACGATAGAGCCCCGCCTTCGCCGCCCCGATCAAAATTTCGCGTAGCACCGTCGGGTAGAGCACGCAGGCATCGAGCACGACCCGCATCAGTCGAGCCGGAAGAACAGTGATTTCAGGTAACCTGATTCCGCCAGCTGCGGCAGCATCGGGTGGTCCGGCCCGGCATAACCGGTGTGGATCAGCTGCGCGGACCGCCCCGCCTTGCCGATGCCACGCGTGCAAGCTGCGCGGAATTGCGACAGATCGGCGGCGTGCGAGCAGGAGCACAGCACCAGATAGCCGCCCGGTTCGACCAGCGGCGCGGCCATCCGGGCGATCCGCTCATAGGCACGCAGCCCCGCTTGCAGCGCGGGCTTGGCGGGGGCGAAGGCGGGCGGATCGCAGATCACCAGATCGAACCGCTCATCTTCTTGACCCAAAGCGTCGAGCGTATCGAAGGCGTCCCCCTGACGCGTCGCGAACCGGGCGCTTGCGCCCATCGCCTCGGCGCCCTTGCTTGCCAGCTCGAGCGCCGACGCAGACGCATCGACCGACAAAGCGGATTGCGCGCCACCGGCCAGCGCGGCCAAGGCGAAGCCGCCCACGTGAGAGAAGACATCCAGCACCCGCGCGCCCTCGGCCAGCCGCGCCGCAAATGCGTGGTTCGGGCGCTGGTCGTAGAAAAGCCCAGTCTTCTGCCCGCCCATCAGATCGGCGAGGTAAATTGCACCGTTCATCGGCACCTCGACCGGGGCGTCGATCCCGCCACGGAGCGTGACCATCTCCTCGTCGAGACCTTCGAGATTGCGGGCCCGGCCCGCGCCGTTCTTGATGATCGTGGTGACGCCCGTGACCTCGGCCAGCGCGGCCTCGAGATCCGCGATCATCACCTCCGACCATGCCGCGTTCGGCTGGATCACCGCCGCGTCACCGAACCGGTCGATGATGACACCGGGCAGCCCGTCCGCCTCGGCATGGACCAAGCGATAGAAAGGCGCATCGAACAGGCGCACGCGCATCTCGAGCGCCCGGGCCAGCTTCACAGTGATCCAGTTGCGATCGATCACCGCCTCGGCGTCGCGGCTCATCACCCGCGCGATGATTTTGGAGTTCGGATTGACCGTAACCGTCGCGAGCGGACGGCGCTCGCCATCCTCCAGCGTCGCGATCGTGCCGGGCGCGATCGTCTTGGTGCGGCGGTCGGTCACCAGCTCGTCCGCATAAACCCAGGGAAAGCCGTGGCGGATCGCGCGGGCCTCGGCTTTCGGGCGCAGCCGGACGGTCGGACGGGTGGCGGGGTCTTCGGACTGGCTCATCGGGGGCTCCTTGCGCGCGCTGTCTCAGGCGCGGCCTTCCTAGCGCCAAGCGACCCGGCGCGAAAGGCCTCGCGCTTGCCGCATCCCCGCTCTGCCCCAGATAATCGACAAAGGGAACGGGTTGCGACGTTAGCGCTAACATGATAGCGAGGACGCAACCGCGATCCGCGCCCGCTGCGCGAGCGGCCCTTACGGGCTGCATGTTCCGCATCAGATGCATAGCAAGGAAAGGCCCCGCCGATGACCCTCGATGCCACAATCGCCCGTGTGACCGACCGAATCCGCGCCCGCTCCGAAGGCCCGCGCGGCGACTATCTCGCCCGGATGCAGGCCGCCGCCGATGCAGGGCCCGCCCGGGCGCATCTCAGCTGCGGCAACCAGGCCCATGCCTATGCCGCGATGGGAGAGGACAAGGACAAGCTCGCCGGCGAACGCGCCCCCAACGTGGGCATCGTGACCGCCTATAACGACATGCTCTCGGCCCACCAGCCCTTCGAAACCTTCCCGCAGACGATCAAGGCTGCGCTGCGCGAGGTGGGGGCGACGGCACAGGTCGCGGGCGGGGTGCCCGCGATGTGCGACGGCGTCACACAGGGCCAGCCGGGTATGGACCTGTCGCTCTTCTCGCGCGACGTGATCGCGATGGCCGCGGCGGTGGCGCTCAGCCACAACACCTTCGACGCGGCGCTCTACCTCGGCGTCTGCGACAAGATCGTGCCCGGGCTCATCATGGCCGCCGCGACCTTCGGGCATATCCCGGCGATCTTCATCCCCGCGGGGCCGATGACGACCGGCCTGCCCAATGACGAGAAGGCCAAGGTGCGCCAGCAATTCGCCGCCGGCGAAGTCGGCCGCGACGCGCTGATGGCCGCAGAGATGGCTTCCTATCATGGTCCAGGCACCTGCACTTTCTACGGCACCGCGAATACCAACCAGATGCTGATGGAGTTCATGGGTCTTCACCTGCCCGGCGCCTCCTTCGTGAACCCGAACACACCGCTGCGCGAGGCGCTGACGGTGGCAGGCGCGAAGCGCGCCGCCGAGATCACCGCGCTCGGCAATGACTACCGCCCGGCGTCGGAAGTGCTCGACGAGAAGGCCTTCGTGAACGGCATGGTGGGGCTGATGGCCACCGGTGGCTCGACCAACCATGTGCTGCACCTGCCGGCGATGGCGCGCGCCGCCGGGATCGTGCTCGATCTGGAAGATTTCGACGAGATTTCCTCGGTCGTGCCGCTGATGGCGAAAGTCTACCCCAACGGCCTCGCCGACGTTAACCACTTCCACGCCGCGGGCGGTCTGCAATTCATGATCCGTCATCTGCTCGACGCGGGCCTGCTGCACGAGGACGCCAAGACCGTCGCGGGCGACGGGCTGACCCGCTACACGCAGGAGCCGAAGATCACCGAGGACGGTCTGGTCTGGGAAGAGGCCGATCCCGAGAGCCAGAACGAAAAGATTCTGCGCAAACCCGCCGATCCGTTCCAGAAGACCGGTGGCCTGAAGCAGCTCGAAGGCAATCTCGGCCGCGGCGTGATCAAGGTTTCCGCCGTCGCGCCGGAGCGCCATGTGATCGAGGCGCCGGTCCGCGTCTTCAAGGAACAGCACGAGGTGAAGGACGCCTTCAAGGCGGGCGAATTCACCTCGGACACGATCGTCGTGGTGCGCTTCCAGGGACCTAAGGCGAACGGGATGCCGGAGTTGCACTCGCTCACGCCGACCCTCGCAGTGCTGCAGGATCGCGGGCTGAAAGTGGCACTGGTCACCGATGGCCGGATGTCGGGCGCATCGGGCAAGGTTCCCGCAGCAATCCATGTCTCCCCCGAGGCCGCCGATGGCGGGCCGCTTGCGAAGCTGCAGGACGGCGATATGGTGCGGCTCGACGCGACGACGGGCGAGTTGACCTGCCTGAGCGAAGGCTTCGAGAGCCGCGCGCCGGTCGAACCCGACCTCAGCGGCAACCAGTTCGGCCTCGGCCGCGAGCTGTTCGGCGCCTTCCGCACCCATGTCGGCCCGTCCACCAAAGGCGCCTCAGTGGTGCTTTGAGTTTTCTTGCCTCCGGCGGGGATATTTCCGCCAAGGCGAAAACAGGGTTCTGCTTTCGGCTTGGCAAGAAATATCCCCCGCGGAGCGTCCTGCCCTCTCCGCCCGCATGGGCGACCCAGACTGGAGTGATCCGATGACCCCGAGTGAACAATCCGCATCCGCCCGCAAGATCTGCGAACTGGCCCCGATCGTGCCGGTGATCGTGGTGAAGGATGTGGCCCATGCCGCCCCTCTTGCCAAGGCGCTCGTCGCGGGCGGCCTGCCTGCGCTGGAAGTGACGCTGCGCACGCCCTGCGCGCTCGACGCGATCCGCGCCATGGCCGATGTCGAAGGCGGCGTGGTCGGCGCGGGCACGCTGCTGACCCCCGCCGATGTGAAAGCCGCGAAAGCCGCGGGCGCGAAATTCGGCGTGTCGCCCGGCGCGACCGAAACGCTGGTGAAGGCCTGCGAAGATGAAGGCCTGCCGCTGCTGCCCGGTGCGGCCACTGCATCCGAAGTGATGAAGCTTCTCGAGATGGGTTACGACGTGCTGAAGTTCTTCCCGGCGGAAGCTTCGGGCGGCGCGCCTGCGCTGAAGGCGATCGGGGCCCCGATCCCGCAGGTCAGCTTCTGCCCGACGGGCGGCGTCAGCATGAAGAACGCCAATGATTACCTGAGCCTGCCCAACGTTCTTTGCGCAGGCGGCTCCTGGGTCGCGCCCGATGCAATGGTGCAATCGGGCGACTGGGCCGGGATCGAAGCGCTTGCGCGCGAGGCGGCGGCGCTGCCGCGCTAATCACCCTGCTAGGGACGACGCGCCCGCCAGCCGCCGCGCCGCATCGGCGGGGCGCTTTCGCGGGTCAGACCTTCTTCGAGCACCCGGGTCATCGGGTGCTCGGGCGGCGCCTGATACGCCGCGAGCACGGTGCGCATCGCTTCGCTCGCATCCATCCCCGGCCCGAGGCTCAACGCCCAGTCCATGAAGATCGAGCGGCACTCTTCCATAGTGATCCCGTCGATCTTGAAGCTCTCGCGGATCAGCCCTTTCGGGTCCGCCTCGCTCAATTCCATAAGTTTGCGCGCCATTCAGCCCTCCAGAGCCCTGTCCACGATGGCGGCTGTCTCGGTCGTGACCTCGCTCAGACGCGCCGCCAGAGCATCGAGATCATCCAGCCCCGTCTCGCGCAACAGGAAAGCGCGGCCGCCTTCTCCGATCGCCGCCATATCCAGACGTTTTTCGCTCAGCAAGCGCCCGCCTGCCTGCAACCGCCACAAGAAGCGATAGGCAGTGGCGAGCTGTTCGCCCTCCTCGCGGGTCACGAACCCGCCGCGGGGGCCTGCGCGCAGTTGCGCCTCGACCTTGCGCGCCGGGACGCCCGCGCGCAGCGCGAAGCTCTGGGCGAGCAGTTCGATATCCTGCAATCGCCCGGGGCCGACCTTCGCCTCCCAATCGCCATCGGGAGCTTTGGCCGCGAAGATCCGCGCCCGCATCTGCGCCAACTCGTGGAGCACCTCGGCGCCGCCGCCTTTCGCCTCCAGAACCTTGAGACGGATCGCCTCGACCCGGTCGGCCAGATCGGCGCTGCCGGCGACCGGGCGCGCCCGGGTGAGCGCCAGATGCTCCCAGGTCCAGGCCTCCTCCATTTGGTAGCTATCGAAGCTTTGCACCGAGGTCGCGACAGGCCCCTGCTTGCCCGAGGGGCGCAGCCGCATATCCACCTCGTAGAGCGTCCCTTCCGGCATCGGCGCGCTGAGCGCGGTGATCAGCGCCTGCGTGAGCTTCGCATAGTAAGCCCTTGAGGCAAGTGGCTTCTTGCCATCCGAGAACTCCTCCCCATCGGCGTCATAGATCACAATCAGATCGAGATCGGATTGCGCATTCAGCCGCTCGGCCCCGAGGCTACCCATGCCCAGAACCACCGCCCCCTTGCCCGGGCATGACCCGTAGCGGCGCGCGAATTCGCCCTGCACGACCGGCCAGAGCGCGCCCAGCACCGCGCCGGCCACATCGGCATATTGGCCCGCGGCTTCTGACGCATCGACGAGACCGCGCAGATGATGCACGCCCACGCGGAATTTCCACTCTTTCGCCCAACGCCGCGCCGCAATCAACGCGGCCTCGTAATCGTCGGCGCGCTCCATCAGCCGGGCGAGATCGGCTTCCAGCGCAGATTTTCCCGGCCAGGGCGCGAAGAACGAGCCGCCGAGAACCGCGTCCAGCACCCCGGCATTGCGCGACAGGTAGCTCGCGAGCCCCGGCGCCGTGGCGCAGATGTCGACAATGAGATCGACCAGTTGCGGATTGGCTTCGAACAGAGAGAACAGCTGCACGCCCGCGGGCAGCCCCTTGAGGAAGCCGTCGAACTGGGTGAGTGCTTCCTCCATGTTTGCTGCGCGCCGCATCCGGTCGAGCAGTTCCGGCTCCAGCCGCTTGAAGATCGCGCGCCCCCGTTCGGATCGGAGCGCCGGATAGCCCGTCCAGCCCTCGACGATCTCACGCGCGGCGTCGCTCAGTTCGGGGCGCTCGGCGGCGGCATCGGGGGCGAAGAAATCATTCGTCAGGCTTTCGACCCGCTCCAGCCGGTCGCGCAGCCGATCGCGCCAGCGGGCCACATCGCCCTCGCCCATCATAGCGGCGATCCGGGCGAGCCCCTCTTCATTGCCGGGCAGAATCTGGGTCTGGGCGTCGCCCACCATCTGCAGACGGTGCTCGATCTCGCGATGCTCGCGGTAATGACCGATCAGTTCCTCCGCGACATCCTCGGCCACCCAAGTCTTCGCGGCGAGCGCACGCAGCCCGCCCACCGTGGTCCGGTCGCGCAGCGTCTCGTCGCGCCCGCCTGCGATCAGTTGCCGGGTCTGCGTGAAGAACTCGATCTCGCGGATGCCGCCCTGACCGAGCTTGATATTGTGGCCTGCCACCTCGATCGGACCGTGCAGCCCCTTATGTTCGCGGATGCGCAGGCGCATGTCGTGTGCGTCCTGAATCGCCGCGAAATCGAGATGCTTGCGCCAGACGAAAGGCCGCAGGCGTTCAAGGAACTGCTCCCCCGCCGCGAGATCCCCCGCGCAGGGACGTGCCTTGATATAGGCCGCGCGCTCCCATGTCCGGCCTTCGGCCTCGTAATAGAGCTCCGCCGATCCCATCGAGATGCAGACCGGCGTGACGGCGGCATCGGGGCGCAGGCGCAGGTCGGTGCGAAAGACGTAACCCTCGGACGTGCGATCGTTTAGCATCGCCGCCATCTTGCGCGTCGCCCGGATCAGTGCGCTGCGCGCCTCCATCGCGTCATCGGGGTCGTACCGGCTTTCATCGAAAAGGCAGATCAGGTCGATATCGGAGGAGTAGTTCAGCTCCCCTGCCCCCATCTTGCCCATCGCGAGCGCGACCATCCCGGCGGCGCTCTCGACATCATCGTCGCTCGCACCGGGTATCTTGCCGCGGCGGATTTCCTCGGCCACCAGCCGCTTCATCGCCAGATCGACCGCGATATCGGCAAGCCGCGTCAAGGCGCCGGTCACTTCCTCGAGACACCAGACGCCACCGAGATCGGCCAGCCCCGCGAGCAGCGCGACCCGCCGCTTCGCCCGGCGCAGTTCGCTCGGTAGATCGGCGAGGCTGACGGGCGTGATCCGCGCGAATTCATCGGCCAGCGCAGCTTCCGGATTGACTGAAATCGCAGACCGCAGCCACTCGGCCTCTTTCTCCATCAGGCCTTTGAGATATGGGCTGCAACCCGCCGTGCCCCCTAACAATTCGCGCAACTCCGGCGCGAGATCGGAAAACAGCTCTTCGGCCTCGGCGGCGCGGTCGGGCTCGAAAGGCAGGGGCGAACGGGTGAGACGCGAGGCAAACGGCATGGCGCCATGCTTACGCCGCCAAGCGGGCCGGTCAATGGGGATTGCTGTCACGCGCCATCTGGCCATAACTACACCCCGCCCCGGGGCGCATCCGCGCCCTGACCGCAGACCGTCCGGAGCCTCGCCATGAGCAAATCCCTGAAACGCGTTCGTGCCGCCCTCGAAGCCGCAGGCGCGCCTTTCGAGATCACCGAACCGGGCGAGGCCCGAACTGCCGAGATGGCGGCGCAGGCGGTGGGCTGCGAGGTCGACCAGATCGCGAAATCCATCATCTTTCGCGGAGAAGACAGCGGCCATGTCGTGCTCTTCATCACCGCAGGCGGCAACCGGGTGAGCGCCGAGAAGGCGAGCGCTGTCGCGGGCCAGCCCTTGGGCAAGGCAGACGCGGGGCTGATCCGCGCGGAGACCGGCTTCGCGATCGGCGGCGTCGCGCCGCTGGGTCATGTCGGGCCGGTAACGGCTTTCCTCGACCCCCGGCTGTTCGATTTCGATACCGTCTGGGCCGCAGCGGGCACGCCTCGGCACGTTTTTGCCATCGCCCCGGCCGATCTGGAACGGATCAGCGGCGCGAAACGGGCCGATTTCACCGAATAAAACAAAGCAATTTCGGTGCCTTGCGGCAAAAATGTAAAAATCGTTTACATCCCCCCTTGCAAGACACGGTCCGACTTCCGATCTTGGAGATGTGAAAGGAATTCACATACTCAACCCGGAGGTTCCAATGTCCGCCTATTCCACCAACTCCATGCCCGTCGCGGTTGGTAACTGGTTTACCCGCGCCGTTAACTGGATGGATGGGAACGGCCCCGGCGCCTGGATCGCGCTGATGGTGGCCGGCTTCATCTTCGCAGGCCCCCTCGGCCTCGTCATTCTCGCCTTCATCCTGTTCACCGGCCGCTTCGGGCGTCGCTGGCGCACGGGTCAGGCGGTGCAGAAACGCGGCTTCGGCTGCTACGGCGCCGGTGGCGTCCATGTTTCGCGCTCGACCGGCAACGCCGCGTTCGACGCCTACAAGGCCGACACGCTCGAGCGACTGCAGCGCGAACAGCAGGAATTCGAAGAGTTCCTCGGCCGTCTGCGCGAAGCCCGCGACAAGGCAGAGTTCGACCAGTACATGGAAGAGCGCGCCAAGGAAGCGGCCCAGTCGGAGAACACCTCCGAAGAGGCGAAAGCCTAACCATATAGACAGTTCGCGACGCGAATTCAGCGCCCCGGTTGACCTGACCGGGGCGCTTTCTATGTCGTCACCATGAAACACTTGGCGGGTGAGCGCTCCTTTGCTAGCCTGCCGCCACCCCTCCCCAACGAGGCTTTTGATGCGCCATTCGCTTCCGCTTGCACCGCAGTTCTATGTAACCGCGCCGCAGCCCTGCCCCTATCTGGACGGCAGGTCGGAACGAAAACTGTTCACCGCCTTGCAGGGCGAGTCCGCCGAGAAGCTCAACAACGCGCTGTCGCGCCAAGGCTTTCGCCGGTCACAGAACGTGCTCTATCGGCCGTCCTGCGCCGATTGCACCGCGTGCCTGTCGGCCCGCATACGGGTCGCCGATTTCAAACTGTCGAAATCGCAGCGCCGGGTGATGAAAAAGAACGGCGACCTGCGGCGCACCGCGACGTCTCCCTGGGCGACAGAAGAGCAATTCGCCCTGTTCCGCCGCTATCTCGATGCGCGCCACGCCGATGGCGGCATGGCCGACATGGATATCTTCGAATTCGCCGCGATGATCGAGGAGACGCCCGTGAAATCGCGGGTCATCGAATATCGCGAGACCGCGGCCACTCCCGACAGCATGCGCGCGCTGATCGCGACCTGCCTGACCGATGTGCTCGATGACGGGCTGTCGATGGTCTATTCCTTCTACGAGCCTGAACGCATCCGCGACTCCCTCGGGACATACCTCATTCTCGACCATGTCGAGATCGCGAAGCGCGTGGGCCTTCCTTACGTTTATCTGGGCTATTGGGTACCCGGCTCGCCGAAGATGAACTACAAGGCGAACTTCTCCGCGCTCGAGATCTACAAGGGCGGCAAATGGACCGATATCGGTGATCCCGCCAAGCACGAGACCGAGACGCATCCGCTCTCGGTGCCGCCGATCGCAGAACAGGTCGCGCGAATCCAGCTCCCCGACACACGCAACAGTTGAGCCACCACCACGCGCCGCCGACGCTCTCGCAGACGACTGCTCAACCGTTCGGCACTCGCCGTATGTCAAATGATTTTTTTTAAAACTTTTCCACGACTTCCGTTGATTACGCGCGCGTGAACTCTGGACACTCCCGGCCTGTGGTGAAACGGTCCCGGCAGACCCGCCACGGAGGATACGAGGTGGGTGGCGAGGCGCGTCCTCGCGCAACGGAGCAATAATGGGAGGATCCTAAATGGACCGTCGTTCCTTTCTGACGAAAGCCGCGCTGGGTGGTGCGGCTGCGAGCACGCTGGCAGCCCCCGCGATCGCACAAAGCAACCCGCAGATCACCTGGCGTCTCGCCTCGTCCTTCCCGAAGTCGCTCGACACGATCTATGGCGGCTCGGAAGTCCTGTCGAAGATGGTCGAGGAAGCCTCGGACGGCAACTTCAAGATCCAGGTCTTCGCCGCAGGCGAGATCGTCCCCGGTCTTCAGGTCGCAGATGCTGTGATGAACGGCACGGTCGAAGCCTGCCATACCGTGGGTTACTACTTCTGGGGCAAGGATCCGACCTGGGCGCTCGGCGCGGCAGTGCCGTTCTCGCTCAACGCGCGCGGCATGAACGCCTGGCACTACCACGGCGGCGGTATCGAGCTCTATAACGAGTTCCTCGGCAAGCAGGGCCTCTACGGTCTGCCGGGCGGCAACACCGGCGCACAGATGGGCGGCTGGTTCCGCAAGGAGATCTCGACGGTCGAGGATCTCAAGGGCCTCAAGATGCGCGTTGGTGGCTTCGCGGGCAAGGTGATGGAAAAGCTCGGCCTCGTGCCGCAGCAAATCGCCGGCGGTGACATCTACCCGGCGCTCGAAAAAGGCACGATCGACGCGACCGAATGGGTCGGCCCCTACGATGACGAGAAGCTCGGCTTCTATAAAGTCGCGCCCTACTACTACTACCCCGGCTGGTGGGAAGGTGGCCCGACGGTCCACTTCATGTTCTCGAAAGAAAAGATGGAAGGCCTGCCGAAGCAGTATCAGCAACTTCTCCACACCGCCGCTCAGGCCGCCGATGCGGACATGCTGCAGAAATATGACATGAAGAACCCGAAGGCGCTCAAGACCCTCGTCGCCAACGGCACCCAACTGCGCGCCTTCTCGCCGGAGATCATGCAGGCCTGCTTCAAGGCGGCCAACGAGGTCTATTCGGAGATGGAAGCGAACAACCCCGAATTCGCGAAGATCTGGGGTTCGATCAAGGACTTCCGCAAGGACTGGTTCACCTGGGAGCAGCTGGCCGAGTTCAACTACGATTACTTCATGATGAGCGAAGCCAACAAGGGCGAGCTGTAAGCCGCCAAACTGGTCAAGCCAGAGAACCGAAGCCCCGACGCGCTGCGCGCTGGGGCTTTTTCTATGCCTGCACGAGACCAGGCGCCGGGCGGACATTCTGCGCGCGCAATGCTACATTGCAGCATGGTTTCAGAACTGTGACCACACACGACATAAAATTGCGTGATGCCCGGTTTACACCCGGAACCGGTCAAGTAAAGTGACCGCAATGTCCACACCGGAGGGAACGCCATCAATGGAGCGGTGTGGTCAGAAAAATTGACAGACATCCACGACTTGGGAGGAAACCATATGGATCGTCGTTCTTTCCTGCGCAAAGGTGCGCTTGGCGGGGCAGCCGCAGCTGCCAGTAGCGCACTCGCCGCACCTGCTATCGCGCAAGAAACCCCTACCGTGACGTGGCGCATGACCTCGTCTTTCCCCAAATCGCTCGACACGATCTACGGCGCCGCCGAGACGATGGCGAATTACGTCAAGGGAATGACGGACGGGAAATTCAACATTCAGGTCTTCGCGGCGGGCGAAATCGTGCCCGGCCTGCAGGCCATGGATTCGGTGTCGAACGGCACCGTCGAGGCTTGCCACACCGCGTCCTATTACTACTGGGGTAAGGATCCGACCTTCGCCTTCGCAACCGCAGTGCCGTTCGGCCTGAACATGCGCATGCAGAACGCCTGGTTCTACTATGGCGGCGGCAACGACCTGATGAACGAGTTCTACGCGAACTACGGCATCACCGCATTCCCCTGTGGCAACACCGGCGCCCAGATGGGCGGCTGGTTCCGCAAGGAGATCAACACGCCCGAAGACCTCAAGGGCATCAAGATGCGGATCGGCGGCTTCGGCGGCAAGGTCGTGGAGAAGCTCGGCGTCGTGCCGCAGCAGATCGCCGGCGGCGACATCTACCCGTCGCTCGAGAAAGGCACGATCGACGCCACCGAATGGGTCGGCCCCTATGACGACGAGAAGCTCGGCTTCTACAAGGTCGCACCCTATTACTACTATCCCGGCTGGTGGGAAGGCGGCGCCTGTCTGCACGCCATGTTCAACAAGAACGCTTACGAGCAACTGCCCGAGGCCTACAAGGTCGCACTGCAGGCAGCGACGCAGGCGGCGAACTCGGATATGATGGCGTCCTATGACTACAAGAACCCGACCGCGCTGAAGAAGCTCCTCGGCCAAGGGGCACAGCTGCGTCCGTTCAGCCAGGATATCCTCGAAGCCTGCTTCAACGCCGCGAACGAGGTCTACGACGAGATCAACAGTTCGAACGAGGCGTTCAAGAAGATCTACGACAGCCAGTTCAGCTTCCGCAACGACGCCTATGGCTGGTGGCAGCTGTCGGAGTTCAACTTCGACTACTTCATGATGCGCCAGCAGGCTGCCGGCAATCTGAAGATCTGAACCACGCCCAGCGTGAAACGAGAAGGCCCCGGGGTTCGCGCCCCGGGGCCTTTTTCGATCCGGGTGCGGCCCGACCTCACTTCGTGGTCGCGGCCCCTGCCGTCGCGCCTGCCACGGCCCCCACGGGTCCGGCCACGACAAGCCCGCCGACGCCGCCAGTGGCTGCGCGTTCGGTGGTGGTATCTCCACAGGCCGCGAGCGAAACTAGCAGGCCGCCCGCCATCACAATCGTCGCAATTCGCATCTTCTCGTCCTTTCGATAGCAGCCGCAACGCGCGACCTTCTCAAGGACAAGACGCCGAGACGCCTTTCGCGGTTCCCAAGCTCCGTGAAAGGCTGCTCGTCAGTTCCTGCGCGTCACCACACCTAGCCCGGCCCCGACGACCGCTCCGACAGGGCCCGCCACGACGAGACCGGCCACGCCGCCCGTCGCCGCCCGCTGCTCCTTGGTCTCACCACAGCCCGCCAGCGCAAGCAACGAAACCCCGAAAATCACCAGAAGAGGATACCGCATCCCTCGCCCTCCACTCTCTCTCTATAAAAAAGGGGCGGCCCCTGAAGGCCGCCCCGATCTTTCATTTTACGGTCGATCAGTTGCTGCCCGGTGTGGGAAGCGGGGGCAGCCCGCCCGGAGCCGCGCTTCCCGAGCTTGACCCGCCAGAGGTCGACCCACCGAGCGGCGCCAGAGACGGCAGTCCACCGAGGCCGCCCCCATCGCCCATGCCCGGCATCTGGGGCAGCTTGATCTCGACGTCCTTCAGATCAACCTGCGGCCCCTTGTAGTGCATCACCATGGCCGGGAAGGCGATCACGATGGCGATCATCGCAACCTGGATGAACACGAAGGGAATGGCGCCCCAGTAGATCTGCGAGGTCTTCACCGGCTCCATCTTCTTGCCGGTAACCTTGTCGATATAGGGCACCTTGGCCGCGACCGAGCGCAGGTAGAACAGCGCGAAGCCGAAGGGCGGGTGCATGAACGAGGTCTGCATGTTCACGCCCAGGATCACGCCGAACCAGATCAGATCGATCCCCAGCGCCTGCGCGGCAGGCGCCAGAAGCGGCACGATGATGAAGGCCAGCTCGAAGAAATCGAGGAAGAAGGCGAGGAAGAACACAAGGAACGACACCACGATCAGGAAGCCCAACTGGCCACCCGGAAGCGAGGTCAGCAGATGCTCGACCCAGACCTGCCCGTTCACCCCGTAGAAGGTGAGCGAGAAGACCCGCGCGCCCAGCAGGATGAACAGCACGAAGGCCGACAGACGCGTCGTCGCCGCCAGCGCGTCACGCACGACGGGGAAGGTCAGACGCTTCTTGACCGCCGACAGCACCAGCGCGCCGACCGCGCCCATGGCGCCGCCTTCGGTGGGAGTCGCAACACCCAGGAAGATCGTGCCCAGCACCAGGAAGATCAGCGCCAGCGGCGGGATCAGCACGATGACCACCTGCTGGGCCAGACGGCTCATCAGGTTGATCTTCAGCGCCTTGTCGAGCAAGGCCACGATATAGACGACGATCACGGCGGCACCGGCAGCCAGGATCTCGGAGTTGTTGACGCTCGACCCGCTCGCCTCGAAATACTTCTCGGCGAAGATGAAGACCGCGACCGCACCTGCCAGCGCGACGAGGAGCGACATCACACCCGAGCCGAGCGTACGCGCCTCTTTCGGCAGGGCCGGCATCGACTTCGGCTTGATGATCGACATCACGAGCACGTAGCCGAGGTAGATGCCGGTCAGCACCATACCGGGGATCAGCGCGCCCTTGTACATGTCACCCACCGAAACACCCAGCTGGTCAGCCAGAACGATCAGCACCAGCGAAGGCGGAATGATCTGCGCCAGTGTCCCAGACGCCGCAATGACACCTGTGGCCACCTTCCGATCATAGCCGTAGCGCAACATGATCGGCAGCGAGATCAGGCCCATAGCGATCACCGACGCCGCGACCACGCCCGTGGTCGCCGCCAGAAGCGCGCCCACGATGATCACCGCATAGGCGAGACCGCCGCGCACCGGACCGAACAACTGACCGATCGTGTCGAGGAGATCCTCGGCCATGCCCGATTTCTCGAGCACGATGCCCATGAATGTGAAGAATGGAATGGCAAGTAGGGTCTCGTTCGACAAGACCCCGTAGAACCGTTGCGGCATCGCATTCAACAACGGCCAGTCAAGATTGATCGTCCCGCCGGAATAGCCCGACAGTTCAACGCCGATGACGAAGAACAAAAGACCGTTGGCCGCGAGCGCGAAGGCCGCAGGATAGCCGATCAGCAGGAAGACGATCAGCGAGATGAACATGATCGGGGCCATGTTCTGAGCAATAAGCTCGAGCATTACAGACCCTCCTCTTCGGCGATGGGATCATGGCCGTGATGGCCCGCGCTGTCGGCATGGGGATCCGCGATCAACCCACGCATCACGCCGATCTTCTTGATGATCTCGGACACGCCCTGGAAGAACAGCTGCCAGAAGCCGATCAGCAGCAGGAGCTTGGCCGGCCACAGGATCAGACCGCCCGAATTCGTCGACATCTCGCCCGAGCGGATCGAGATCATCACGAAGGGAGTCAGCTTGAACAGCATCAGCACGACGAACGGCATCAGGAAGAAGATATGCCCGAGCAGATCAATCCAGTGCTGCACTTTCCGCGAGAACGCACCATAGATGATGTCGATGCGGATATGCTCGTTTTGCTTGAGCGTGTAAGCGGCAGCGCCCAGAAACGCCGCGCCGAAAAGATACCATTGCAATTCCAGCCAAGCGTTCGACGACATGTCGAAGGCTTTGCGTACAATGGCGTTGGTCGCACTCACGAGGACCGACACCAGAATAAGCCACGACACCGCCTTGCCGATGGTCTCGTTTATCCGGTCGATCGCGCGTGAAAGGGCCAGCAAAGCGCCCATCTCACTTCCTCCCTAATTTTGTCCCGAAAGCCTGCCCGAGGCTTTGCCCGTGATTGGCCGAGTGGAGGCGAAAGGTCAAGCAATTAAGGCCCTATCTGGTCTGTTCACTTGACCAGATCGACCTAAAAACATCGCTCCCCAGCGCCGACCTGGCGACTGACGAAGCGTCAACGGGATCACTTTGATGCGACTGACCTAGCGGCACCCGCGTCGCATGCCGCTTATGATTTCTCAAAGTTGCGACTCGCAGGTCGCGATGCGCAACAATCGGGAAGAAATTTCCTCCCTTAGCGACATTTTATTCAGCGTTTGGGCATTGACGCCTCCTGCACCCGCTCATAATGTCCGCGCAAAGCAGTCCGAAAGGGATCCGCAATGGATGCGATTCTTCTTGTCGTCGTAGGAGCCAAGCGCATGGGCCGGTAACGGTTAGACCATGAAGGTTCCCATGCGCCCCCGCCTCAAAGCCGGGGGCTTTTTATTGGACGATTGGACGCTTGAGAGGTAGCGGCGGGCGGCGTGGCCCTCGCGCAAGGATGGAGTGAGCATATGGCACGGCAGATGACCGGCGCGAAGATGGTGGTTCAGGCGCTGAAGGATCACGGGGTCGAGGTAATTTTCGGCTATCCCGGCGGCGCGGTCCTTCCCATCTATGACGAGATTTTCCAGCAAAACGACATCCGTCACATTCTCGTCCGCCACGAGCAGGCCGCGATCCACATGGCCGAAGGCTATGCGCGTTCGACCGGCAAGCCGGGCGTGGCGCTGGTGACCTCGGGCCCGGGCGCGACCAATGCGGTGACGGGTCTGACCGACGCGCTGATGGACTCGATCCCGCTGATCGTGCTGTCGGGTCAGGTGCCGACCTTCCTCGTGGGCACCGATGGTTTCCAGGAGGCCGACACGGTGGGCATCACCCGCCCCTGCACCAAACATAACTGGCTGGTGAAAGACCCCGCGAAACTCTCCGAGACGATCCATCAGGCTTTCCACGTGGCGACCTCGGGCCGCCCCGGCCCGGTGCTGATCGACATGCCCAAGGACGTGCAATTCGCGGTGGCCACTTACTGCGAGCCGAAAGCCGCGAAGGTCGACCATTACCAGCCGCAGGTGAAAGGCGATCTCGACGCGATCACCAAGCTGGTCGAGCTGATCGAAACCGCCGAGAAGCCGGTCTTCTATACCGGCGGCGGCGTGATCAATTCGGGCCCCGCTGCGAGCCAGCTGATGCGCGAGCTGGTCGACGCAACCGGTTTCCCGATCACCTCGACGCTGATGGGTCTGGGCGCCTACCCCGCCTCGGGCAAGAACTGGCTCGGCATGCTCGGCATGCACGGCCTCTATGAAGCCAACCTCGCGATGCATGGCTGCGATCTGATGATCAACCTCGGCGCGCGCTTCGACGACCGGATCACCGGCCGCGTGGCGGACTTCTCGCCGAAATCGACCAAGGTGCATGTCGATATCGACGCCTCCTCGATCAACAAGATCATCGCCGTCGACCTGCCGATCCTCGGCGACATCGGCCATGTGCTCGAAGACGTGCTCAAGGTCTGGAAGTCGCGCGGGCGCAAGGTGAACAAGCCCGCGATCGAGAAATGGTGGAAGAAGATCGACGAGTGGAAGAAGGTGAACTGCCTCGCCTACACCAACTCGGAAAAGACGATCAAACCGCAATATGCGCTGCAGCGGCTCGAAGAGCTGACCAAGGGCATGGATCGCTACATCACCACCGAGGTGGGTCAGCACCAGATGTGGGCCGCGCAGTTCCTCGGCTTCGAGGATCCGAACCGCTGGATGACCTCCGGGGGCTTGGGCACGATGGGCTATGGCTTCCCCGCCTCGATCGGCGTGCAGATCGCCCATCCCGAGAGCCTCGTGATCAACGTGGCGGGCGAGGCGAGCTGGCTGATGAACATGCAGGAGATGGGCACCGCGACCCAGTTCCGCGTACCGGTGAAGCAGTTCATCCTCAATAACGAGCGTCTGGGCATGGTCCGCCAGTGGCAGGAGTTGCTGCATGGCGAGCGGTACTCGCATAGCTGGTCCGAAAGCCTGCCCGATTTCGTGAAACTCGCCGAGAGCTTCGGCTGGAAGGGGATGCAGGTCTCCGACCCCGCCGATCTCGACGATGCGATCATGGAGATGATCAAGCATGACGGCCCGGTGCTGTTCGACTGCCTCGTGGAGAAGCACGAGAACTGCTTCCCGATGATCCCGTCCGGCAAGCCGCATAACGAGATGCTGCTGGCGGCCGATGCCGATGTCTTCAAGGAAGGCGCGGCGCTGGTGTGAGCGACGCCGGGGGCTCTGCCCCCGGACCCCCGGGATATTTGGACCAAGCCGAAGATCGGGTCCGAACTAGGAAAAGGAGAGAGGCAATGGCCGCTCTGAAAATCAAGAAAGGCTCCTCGAGCCATTCCGCTTACGACCTGCGCGACAGCCACGATCAGATTGAGCGCAGCCATACGCTCGCCGTGATCGTGGATAACGAGGCCGGGGTTCTGGCCCGTGTGATCGGGCTGTTCTCGGGCCGCGGCTACAACATCGACAGCCTGACCGTGGCCGAGGTGGACCATAAGGGCCATCGCAGCCGGATCACCGTCGTCACCCGCGGCACCGAGAACGTGATCGACCAGATCAAGGCACAGCTGGGCCGCATCGTGCCGGTTCATGAAGTGAAGGACCTGACCGTCGAGGGCTATCCGGTCGAGCGCGAACTGGCGCTGATCAAGGTCGCAGGCACCGGCGACAAGCGTATCGAAGCGCTGCGTCTGGCCGAGATCTTTCGCGCCAATGTGGTCGACTCGACGCTGGAGAGCTTTGTCTTCGAGATCACCGGCACGCCCGAGAAGATCGACGCTTTCGCCGATCTGATGCGCCCGCTGGGTCTGGCCGAAGTGGCCCGCACCGGGGTCGCGGCGCTGTCGCGCGGGGCCTGAGCCCGAGCGACATGGCCGAGCCGCATCCCGCCACCGGTCCTGCTCTGGGTGTCGTCATCGTCACCTATCGGTCCTCGGACGTGATCGCGGCTTGCATCGCCTCGCTGCGGGCGGCGACCGGCGTGGCGCTGCATGTGGTGGTAGTCGACAATGCCTCGCCCGATGACACGGTCGAGGTGATCCGTGCAGCCGTCCCCGATCTGATGGGGGCCGCGGAGGCGGGTCAGGACGGCATCGCGCTGATCGAGGCGGGGGCCAACGGCGGGTTCGCGGCGGGCATCAATCTGGGGCTGGCGCGGCTCGCGGCCAATCCCGCGCTCGACCGGTTCTGGCTGCTCAACCCCGATTGCGTGGTGCCGCCCGAGACGCCTGCCGCCCTCGCCTCGCATGATCCCGGACCGCGAGGCGCCGCGATGATCGCGCATCGGGTGGTCTATGGTGACGCGCCCGATACGATCCAGATTGACGGCGGAGTGATCGACCGGCGCACCGGGATCACCCATAACCTGAACCAGTTTGCCCCCGCGGACAGCCCTGCTCCGGACCCGGAGCACATCGACTTCGTCACCGGCGCGAGCCTCGTCGCCACCCGCGCCCATCTCGAGCGCGCGGGGCCTCTGACGGAAGATTATTTCCTCTATTACGAGGAGGTCGACTGGGCGCTGCGTCGGGGCAATCTGCCGATCTCCTATTGCGAAGGCGCAATCGTTCATCACGTTGCGGGCACGGCGATCGGCTCGCAGCGGATGGGCTCGGTCGCCTCGCCGTTCTCGCAATATTTCAAGCATCGCGCACGGGCGATGTTCCTGCGCCGCCATTTCCCCGCCGGGCTGATCGGCGGCGCGGCGTGGTCGCTTGCCAAAGCCGCGCAATTGCGGGCGCAGGGGCATGGAGCGGAAGCCGCGGCCCTGTTGCGGGGTTTCTTCGGAATGGCACCGCCCGATCCGGTTCTGGCCGCGCTCAGCCCGGAGGCGCGGGCAAAGATCGGCCGTTAATCCCGCCGATGACTCTGTGCAAACCGCGTGTAGCTGGTGGCACGCGCCTCAGGCCGCGCCGCGTCCTCGGGGGCGTCGGCCCGCTCTTTCACCGCTTCGGTCAGCATCCACATGCCGGCGCCGAACAGGAAGAAGGTGAAGGCGTAGATCGACTCCCAGACATAGACGGTGCAGAGCGTGAAGGTCATCCCCGCGAAGGTGAACACCCAGGAGCGACGGAAATTTTGCATCCGCGTATCGCCGCTGAAATCCCGGAACATCACCTTGAACAGCCCCCAGACATAGCCGCTCGTGACCAGCAGGAAGCCGGGGATGCCATAGCGCACCGCCATCACCAGCCAAAAATTATCCATCGAGCCAGAATACATGTACCACGGTCGCACCCAGTCGTTCAGGCCGATCCCGAAGACCGGGTTGGCCCAGACATTCTTCAACCCCCACTCGAAGATGATCGTGCGCCAATAGGCGGTATGGGCCGAGAAGGTCGCGTAGCTGAGAAACACCATGATCGGCGAGCGGTTCGACAGCAGGTCAACCGTGACATAGGCGAAAGCGAAGAGCCCCGTCAGCAGCCACCAGCGCCATTCGATCCGCACGAAGGTGATATACCAGCCGATCAGCCCCAGTTGCAGCAGCAGCGACAGAAGCGCGCCCGAAGACAGCGCAAGAAAGCCGTTGAGCAGGATCATCCCGCTCGCCACCACCCGCCACCCGAGCGATTTGATCCCGTCGAAGGCCACGAAGGCGAAGGCGAAGACGACCGAGCAATAGAGCCCGAAATGGATCGGATGGGCGAAGGGGCCCTGCACACGCTCCAGCCCCAAGCGCGGCTCCTGAAAGTTGTAGGTGATCGTGCTCATTCCCGGCAGCTTGTCGATCAGCGTCGGGATCAGGGTCGTGCCGGTCTTGGTCTCGTAAAGCGAAAATGGCGTCAGGATCAGCACCGACCAGATCAGCACCTTGCCCAGCGCCGCGAAATCCTCGCGCGAGCGGATATAGGCGCGCCCGATCAGGTAGCCTCCCAGCACCTCGAGCCCCACCGAGCCCGCTTGCTGAATGACGCGATCCGGGTTGTTGACCGCGAGCGCGACCGACAGCCACAGCGCATGGAACAGGAACAGCCAGTCCACCGGCAATATCCGCCCCGCGCGCCCGCTGAAGACCCGCGCGAAGGCGGGCAGGATGAAGAACATCAGCACGAGACGGCTTCCGGTGATCGCAAGCGGGCCGAGGTTGAACTTGAAGGGCAGCAGGATCGACAGCACGAACAGCAGCACCGGCCACGGCAGTTTCGCGGTCGCGAGCGCGGCGGTCTCGGCAATGCGGTTTCGCCCACCAGCACGGCGTGTCGGGCGCGCATGCTCCGGCATGGTGCCACCGAGCGCCCCGGCGCGCATCAGCGCATCGCCCCGCTCACCGCCGGGCGGCTCGCGGTCAGATCAAGGGCTTCAAGCTCGCCGTGGAAGCTGCCCTTGCCGAAGGGATTGCCCAGCGCAAGGCCCCAATATTCCATCGGCTTGAGCCGCCCCGAGACGGTGCCTTTGCCGATCACCTCCTCGCCCGCCAGCACCTCGAAAAGACTATCCTCCGAGGCGTAGCGGAAGGTGATGTCGTGCCATTTTCCGTCATAGATCGGCACGCGTTTGGTGCGAAGGAACAGCCGCTGCCCACTCTCGGGCCAGAACTCGACCTCGAAGGTACCGCGCCCGGTAACCCGCACGATCAGCGATTGATGCAGGCGCAACAGCTCTCCCGCGGATTTGTAATCGCCCATCGCTCGCAGGCTCATATGCAGCGAGAAGCGATCTGCTCCGAAGAGAGGGGCGACCATCTCGCGCGGGATCACCACTGCGCCCCCGCCGAGCCCGAATTCCAACGCGCCGGGGCTGAGCGGGATCGAGTCGAGCACTTTCGGCTGCGACCCGGCATGCGAGATCACCCGGCCCAGTTGCGGATCGTAGCTGAGGATACGGTCGTCGCGGACCATGACGTAGCCGGTGCTCTGCGCGCTCCGCCCATCGGGCAGCGTGAGCGAGAGGGTCGCTTTGTGCCGACCCGGCATTCGGAAGCCCACCGGCACCTGCGAACCTTCGAGACTGGCCTGCCCGTCGATCTGCCATTCATAGGCGACCTCGGCGGGGTCCACGCCTTCGGGAAGCACACTCGCGCGCGCATCGAATTGCAGCGTCGTGCCGCCTCCCTCGCCGCGGGCAAACCGCATGACCGGCTGGAACGCATCCGGACCGCCGAGGATATCCAGCATCGGCGCACCGATCCCGCTCCCGGCCAATGGACCACTCGGCAGATAGGCGTAATTCGCGATCTCACGCGGCGCACCGGTGCGCGCGGCGACGAAAATATCGTCGTAATAGCCCGCCCGCTGCGGCGTGATGTCCTGGATCAGCAGGTTGTCCCGTACTCTCCAGTCGGGCTGCCCCGCGGGCCCTGCGATCTCGCTCACCACATTGCGGGCGATCTCGACGGCGCGGGCGTCGCGCGCCACGCGGATCTGCGGGATCCAGAGAACCGGGTCGCGTTTCTCGCCCTCGGAATAGACATCATGGATGAGCGTGTTGTTGGCGATCTTCACGCCATCCGCCTCCCCCAAAGTGATCCCGTGCAGGTGGGCGTTGATGATAACGTTCCCGCTGATCTCGACGTTGCGGTAGAACATCTCCGCCCCGGCCTTGCCGCGATCGACCAGCTCGTTGCGCATCAGGATCGACTGGGTGAAGCCGCCCTCCCCGGAATTGAGCAGATTGCCCCGGATCGCGATGTCGCGGCTGGGGCGTTCGGTGCCTGCGGTCCAGAACTGGATCATGTCGGCATGATCGCCGGACGCGACCGCGCGACGGAAATCGTGAATGTGGTTGCCCGCGATCTCGGCGCGCTCGATTTGGGCGAAGTTCAGCCCGTCCATCCGCATGTCGTGGATGTCGTTGCCGACCAGATTCAGATCGGTGCAATCGGTGAAGATCGCGCCGCGATAGAAGCGTCGGAACTCGGAGCTCTCGACCGTGATCCCGGTCGAGGCGCGCACGGCGAGGCCGAAAGCAGTCGGCAGCGGGCCCTGCTCGATCAACTCGGGATCGGGCGGCGCGAGGTCACCGTCGAACACCACATTGCGGATTGTCAGATTGCGCGTGGTAAAGACCTGAAACGGGCGCGTGTTGGACCGGTCGCCCTCTGCGTAACGATAGTCGAAAATCACCGCCTCGATCACGACATGACTGACCTCCTGCAGGTCCATTCGCGCGATCACCGCCGGGTTGCCCGGATCGGCAGAGCGAAAGGTGATCGGCGCATCCTCGCGCCCCGCCATACCCCGCAGCTCGAGAGCGTCATAGTCGCCCGGCGCGATCAGGACCGTATCGCCCGGCTCCAGCTTCGCCCCGATCCGCGCGAGTGCTTCCGTATCCGAGACCTGCCAATCGCGCGCCATTGCGGGCCATGCGCCGAGCATGACAAATCCGACGGCCAAAAGCCCACGCCATCCGACGCGGGCCGCATGCCTCGTGGTGAATGCGATCTGCTCCATCGCTGCCTGCCTGTCCCGGGCCGCTTCTTGCGGCTCTGATGTCTTGACGTCACGCTAGCGTGAGGGCGATCAAGGCAGCAAGCGCTTTAACCCAGATTTAACTTTTCACGTCGCCTTTGTGGCCTTCGCGCCGCTAAAGCCGCCCGAAAATCGCCTGCCGCAGCATCCAGCCCATCCGCGCGAGCCGCAGCCTTGCGAGCGTCCCCACCGCGCGGCGACGCTCGGTCGCACCGTTCAGCTCGGGATGGCGCAGGACCTTCGGCAGATGGGCGAGTATCGACACCGGCATCAACAGCGCCTTCGCGCCCCAACGCAGCCGCGCGAGCAAGCTCGCACCATTCACGCCGAAGCCTTCCTCGGTCAGGCGCCGCCATTTGCGCGACAGCGCCGCCCAATCCTGCCGCGACGGGTGGCCCACGCGCAGCCTTTCTGCATAAACCAGAGAATACCCCTTCGCGGTCGCCCGGTGGCACCAGTCCAGATCCTCCGACAGCCCGACGATGAAGGGGCCGGTGGCCTCATAAACATCGCGGCGGGTCAGCAGGTTGCCGGTGCCGGAGAACCCCTTTTCCTCGATATAGCGGCGGAAATCGAATGCGAAGACGGTCTCGAACGCCTCCGCGCCGGAACGCGGCGGCGGGGTCTCGTCGAAGACGAAGACATGACCGCCGACCAGATCGCCCTGCCCGGCCACGTCGAAGGCAGTCGCGATCCAGTCAGGATCGGCCACGCAATCGCTGTCGATGAAGAACAGCCGCTCCGCCGTCGTCTCCGCCACGCCGCGATTGCGGGCCTCTGCCGCGCCCTTTTTGGTCTCGGTGACGATCCGAAGGTCGGGATAGGCCGCGCGGACGGGGCCAAGATCATCGGTCGAGCCATTGTCGACCACCAGCAGCTCGCAACGCGCATCCAGCTGCGGCGCAAGCGTCTCGAGGCAGCGCATCAGCCGCGAGACGTCATTGTAATGCGGGATGATGATCGCGGCCTCGGCCATCACAGCGCCTTCATCAGGTTTAGCAGCGCCGCGTCATAGGCGGCGAGCCGGTCGATCCCCCGCGCCAGCGCCGATTGCGCCTCTGCGGCCAGCGTCTCGCGATTGGCGAGCCCTCGCTCCAGCGCCGCCATCACCGTATCCGCATCCGCCGTGGTCGCATCGACCGTGTGATCGTAGCCAAGCGCGCCGAAAAGCCCCGCGAACTTGCGGCTATAGGCGAGCGGCACCACCGCGACGCCCGCCGAAAATGCCGCGATACAGGCATGCATCCGCGCCCCGGTGAAAAAATCGAGCCCGGCGATATAGCTCTTGGCCTCGGAGGGGCTTGCGAAGGCAGGCGCGCAGATCACATCATGCTCGTCCGCCAGCGTCTCACAGGCGCGCAGGTCATCCTCGATCACCATCGGGCCTTCGGGCACGATCACATGCGGGACCAGATGGACCTCCGCTCCCTGCCCCTTGAACCAGTCGATCGCGCGCGCGATCAGCGCGGGATAATCCAGCGCCATCCCGAAATCATTGCTCCCGTGATAGCCCCCCGCCATCAACAGCCCCGAGACATTGAGACCGACGCGCACCGGCCCACCATCACGCGGCGCGGGCGGATCAAAAGGCAGCCGCAGCGCCAGATCGGAGGCCAGAACCGGCGCGCCGCGATAGCCCAGATCGTCCAGCGCCGCGCGCGAGCGTTCGTCGCGCACCGCCACCAGAGCCGAACGGTTGAGGCTCATCCGCGCCAGCCGCTTCGACCAGCCCTTGGTGAACGGCCCGACCGTCTGCGGCGCGACCACCAGAGGCGTGCTCGCGAGATGGGTGGCGAACTTCATCCAGAACATCTTCACCAGCCGCGAGGTGCCGTAGATGTCCGCGAAACTGTCGCCGCCGCCAATGTCGATCACCAGATCGGCGGCCTTAACTTCGGCCCACAACCCTTTGGGAGATTTCAGAAACGCGCCATCCACCTCGATCAGCCGCAGGTCATCGCCCGCGACATAGGGCGCGCGCCGGTCCTTCCAGTCGAGCACGGTAATCGCGATCTCGCGCCCCGCTTTCGTGGCCAGATCGCGCAGCAGGGCGATCTCCGACACGGTCAGCGCGCCGACACCCAGATTGTCCGAGCGCGTCGAGTGGAAGATCAGGCAGACGCGCAGCGTGCGGCTCATATCCGTCCTCGCCAGACGCGGCGCATCGTGCCTGCGAAGTTGCGCAGGTTCCGCGTGACCGGGTTCTGCAATGCACAGGCGCGCAGGTTCATCCCCTCATAGCGCGGGATCGGACGGGCCATCAGTTTGAGCGCGGCGAGACGCGCGAAAAGGGCGCGGCGGCGTTCGCGCTGACCGGGTTGGATCGCGGCGAGGTCCGCCACATCGAACGGCGCGGTCTCGACCGCCTCTGCCGCCTCGGCCTCCCTCAGAATGTCCGCGCCGAGCCGCGTGCGCGCCACGATCAGGCTGCGCCCCGGCGCCTCCTCGAACAGCGGATAGCCTTCGTCATCGGCTTCCCACGCATCGGCGCAGACCAGATCGGCGGCAACCCCGGTGCCATCGGCGCAAATCTTGCAGCGATGCTGGACATGGCGCGAGAGCACCCCGCCCCAGGCCGCGTGATAGCTCGTCTCGCGGGTGGCGCCATCATGCAGCGTGGCCACCGTCTTGCCCGGCCAGCCATTGCCGCGATAGCGCAGGCCTGTCAGTTGATCCTCGGGCGCGCCCATCTCCGCCAGCAACTCCCGCGCGCCCTCCGCGCTGGGAACGCCCGCGCAGAAGAAGGACAGGATCACCGGGAAAGTCCGCGCGAGTTTCGGATCGCGCGCCACAAGCGCCCGCAGTGCGACCGCATCGCAAGGCTTCCCGATCACCGCGAAGCGCCGTCCATCCGCGATCAGCGACGACAGATCGGCCAGTGGGGCCGAGGGCGCATAACGCGAACCCGCCGCCCCCAGAACCTCGTCCCGCGTGGTACTCAGCCGCATCCGGTTTCCGATCGGCTTCTCGGGGTCGGGTTCGATCTGGGCGATGGCATCGACACGACCCGATTGCAGCAGATGCAGCGCCAGCGCCGAGAGCGCCCCGCCCGAGGCCCCTGCATGGCGCAGGTCCGGGTCGGTGGCATGGCCGCTCTTCATCTCCATGAACCGCCCCCAAAGCGGCTCCTCTCCGGGCGCGACGCGCTGCGCGCTCTGGCCCAAGCCGGGGCAACAGGCGGCGATGGCGGCCTCGGCGCGGGCGGAAATCTCGGCGCTTTGCAGCGGGCGCAGGAAGCCGCGCGTATCCGGAGCCATGGCGATCTCGTCAGGCGCGACCGCCGCGCAAAGCCCGCAGCCTGCACAGAGATCACCCGCCGCGACTTGCGAGAGCGCATCGCTCGATGGTGTCGGAAAATGGCTGTGATGGTTCATGCTCGGCCGCTCTGCTTTTTCACGAAGTTGAACAGCAAAGCCGGGAATCTGGCAAGGCGGCATACCGCCGGAGACCTCGGTTGACGTGGCCGTCAGGCCACAGCCGTAATGCCGCGCTTGACCAAGCGGTAGCCGGGGCGGGATTATGGGCGCAAAACATGCGCGGGCGGCCAAACCCCGCCCCATATCGGACAGTACATGCTTCGCACCGCGATCCTCATCCTCAGCGGGAACGCCGCCACCTCGGCGCTGATGCTCGCGCGCAACCTCGTGATCGCGCGACTGATCCCGGTCGCCGATTACGGCGTGGCCGCGACCTTCGCGATGGTGATGGCGGTGATCGAGATGGGCTCGACGCTGGGGCTGCAGCAGCAGATCGTGCAGTCGAAGCGCGGCGACGACCCGGCGTTTCAGGCCGCACTGCAAGGTTTTCAACTGCTGCGCGGCGTGATCGCGGCGGCGGCGCTGTTCGTGCTGGCGGGGCCGATCGCCGACTTCCTCGCGATCCCGGAGGCCGCCTCTGCCTATCGCTGGCTCGCGCTGGTACCGCTCCTGACGGCGGCGCAGCATTTCGACATCCACCGCGCCCAGCGCTGGGGCCACTATCGCCCGATGCTGCTGACAGGCGCCCTGCCCGCACTGGCCGCGCTGATCGCGATCTGGCCGCTCTCGCGTCCCTTCGACGACTGGCAGGTGGCGCTTTGGGCGATCCTGCTGCACGCGGCCCTCGGGGTTCTGGTCTCGCACCTGATGGCCGAGCGCCGCTACCGCCTGCGCCTCGACCGCGCCGAGATGCGCGCGAACCTGCGTTTCGGCGCGCCGCTTCTGGCCAATGCGGCCCTGATGTATCTCGTCTTTCAGGGCGACAAGATCATCGTCGGGCGTCTGGCAGGAATGGAGGCGCTGGCGGTCTTCGCGATGGGCATGACGCTGACGCTGACGCCCACGCTGATCGGCGCGAAGTCGGTGCAGAACCTCTTTTTACCGAAACTCTCGGCCGCACATGGCCGTGCGGACGCCTCCGCGCATCGCCAGCTTGCCGGGGCGACATTCGAGGGGATGTTCCTCACCGGATCGACCCTCCTGCTGGGCACGGTCCTGATCGGACCGTTCGTCGTCACCGCCCTTCTGGGGACGAAATATGCAAGCCTCCTGCCGCTCCTGATCCCCTTCGCGCTTATGAACGCGCTCCGCGCGATCAAGAACGGGCCGAGCACGGTCGCGCTCTCGGCGGGGCAGACCGATAACGGCTTTTGGGGGAACCTGCCCCGGATCGCGGTTCTCCCGCTGAGCTATTGGGCGCTTGCCCAGACCGGCTCGATCGTGCCGGTGATCTGGCTCGGGGTCACGGGCGAGGCGATCGGTCTCGGCGTGGCGCTCTGGCGGCTGTCGCGGGTCATGGCGCTGCCACAGGTTGGCCGCGCTGCGCTGACGACCGCACTCGTGCTGGTCGCGATCCCGCTGATTACACTTGCCGCGCCCGGCACGCTGCTGATCTGGCCGATCGCGCTGCTCCTGATCGCGGCGCAACTTGCCGCCCTACCCCATCTGCGGGCCTATTTCGGACGCCCGCTCACCAGCACTGCCTGACGCCGCGCCTCTGTACGATTTTCGTGCTACACTCTCCGATGACGCGCGCCATAAACCAAAGAGGGAGGATCGGTATGAACCGGTTTCTGGGTTATGTCTTCGTCGCGGCGCTCTCACTCGCAACGCCTGCCCTCGCGGAGGAGATGCGCGAGGTTCCGGTGTATTTCTCAGCCGGAGCGGATAACGCGGTTCTGAGCGATCGCATCAAGGGCTATGACAGCGTGATCTACACGATCGGCGCCGAGGCCGGTCAGACGATCGATATCAAGCTGTCCACGAACCACACCGCCACGTATTTCAACCTCTACGGTCCCGGGAGCGGGCCCGGCGATCAGGCGATCATCAACAGCCAGTTCACGCCCGAGCTGAACCACTACACCGGCACGCTGCCCAGCTCGGGGACATACAAGATCTCGGTCTACATGATGCGCTCGGCGGCGCGGCGCGACGAGGTTGCGAATTTCGACATCCGGATCGGGATCACCGGCGAGACCGGCGCGATCGTGCAGGGCGATTATGCCGACGGGCTGCAGGGCGGGCCGGATTTCTGGCAGGTCCAGACCGGCGATATCAACGATCCGCTGAACCTGCGCGCGAGGCCCTCGACCGGGGCTACGATCCTCGGCCGGTTCCCCGAGGGGGCGATCCTGCGCAACATGGGCTGCCGAATGGCCGAGGGTCAGCGCTGGTGCCAGGTCGCGGCCACCGAGGGCTATCTGACCGGCTGGGTCGCAGGACGCTATCTGCGAGAAGGCTCTGCCCCGCCACCGCGCGTGGCCGAACCCGAGACCCGCGATCAGCAGGTCCAGTTCGCCCCCGGCACGAGCGGCGCGGTGCTGAGATCAACCCTCGCCCCCGGCGCTGCGGTCAACTACCGGCTCGGCGCGCGGGCCAAGCAGTTCCTCACGGCGCAGCTCCAGACAGGCTCGCCTGCGGTGCATTTCAACATCTTCACCCCGGACGGCCAGCTTCTCTACGAGAGCCGCGGCGGTAGGCGCGACTATCGCGGACAGCTCTGGCTCAACGGCGAAAACCGGATCACGGTGTACAATATCGGCGACGCCCCTGCCCCCTTCACGATGATCGTCGGGATCGAGTGAGCGCGGGCGCGAACCGGAGGGACAATCCAATGACCAAGAGGACGACACTCACACGCAGGGCCGCCACCGCGGCCCTGGCGGGCGTGACCCTGAGCGCGCTCGCAGCCTGCGTTCCAGAGCCACCCGACGGACGGCCAAGCCCGCTCGACGGGCACTGGGTCGGTAGGTACACCCCTCAGAGCATGCGTGTGATGGATCGGCCCTGCACGCCGGGCTACGGCGGGATATTCATCCGGGACGGCCGGGTTTCGGGCCAGGCCACCAACACCTACGGAGCTTCCTACAGGGTAACCGGGCAAGTCGTCGGAGCCGACCGGATCGTCGGGAATTTCTACTTCCGAACGCGCTCTGTCGGCTCACTCAAGGGGCAGCTGGTCAAAGGGCGCCTCGTGGGGGATTATCAAAACGTCGACGGGTGCAGCGGCACCTGGGTCGCGACGCGACAATGAGGAGGCTTACTCGGAAACTTTTTTCACGAATTGGGACTTCAGCCCCATCTGGCCGATGCCGGGCACCTTGCAGTCGATATCGTGATCGCTGTCGACGAGGCGGATGCCGCGCACCTTGGTGCCGACCTTCACCACCGAGGAGGAGCCCTTCACCTTGAGGTCCTTGATCACTGTCACCGTGTCGCCGTCGTTCAGCACGTTGCCCACCGCGTCGCGCACCTCCGCGGGCGCATCCGCGTCACCCGAGGCCGACCATTCATGGCCGCATTCGGGACAGATCAGCAGGGCGTCCATCTCGTAGGTGAAGGACGAGTTGCATTCGGGGCACGGGGGCAAGGTATCGCTCATGGGTCATGCCCTTAGTCTCGCGCGCCTGTTATCGCCAGAAAAATCTTTCTCCTGCGACAATAAGCGGGAAGCGATCTGTGCGGCTCCGGCCCGCTCAGGCTGGATCGGGCAAGCCGTGAACCTCGCCAGCGCGCAGGACCTCTGGCGCATAGGCCTTGCGGGAAAACACCTCGCGGACGTCCTCGACGAAGCTCTCCAGCGGGTCCATCGGATAGGCCGGATCGAAGCTCGACTGATCCCAGCGCTCGCAGAATTGCTCGCAGCTGCGATAACAGGGGTGGTCCTTGAATTTCTGGCGCTCCTCCGGGTCCCAACCGTAGTGATGGCCGTAATAGGCGATCTGGAAAATGCCGTGATGTTCGACCACCCACGAGACCTCCTCGCGGACATAGGGCCGCAGAATTTCCGCCGCCATCCGGTCGTGGTTCTGGGGCGCGAGCCGGTCGCCGATGTCGTGCAGCAGTGCCGCCACGATCCAGTCAAGATCCGCCCCGTCCCGCCGCGCCCGGGTCGCCGCCTGCAGCCCGTGTTCGAGCCGCGTGATCTGGTAGCCCGACAGCGTCTCCTCCGCCTGCGCGGCGAGTTCGCGCAACAACCGATCCGCCGTTCCTGCAAGGAAGGGCTTCTCCAGTTCTTCGAGCAGTTCGTAATCTTCGCGGGTGCCGTCTTTCATCTGGGTGAAGGAGACTGTCGGTCCGGATGCGGTCATCTGCGGTCCTTCCGGTTGCGGGTTTCATTCCTCGGCCGCCTCGGGCCACACCGGACATCGTGACGCGGGATGGCGAAAATGGCCAGAGCGCGGCCGCACCTTCCAGTTTCACCCCGAACGGAAAGAGGCCCTCTCCGGGGGGCGGAGAGGGCCAGTTTCGCCGATCAGGCTCATTAGTTTACCGCCCGAGCTGTTTTTAGTCTCGCCTGGGCCTTCTCGGCGTCTGGGACGAGCGCACCCGCCCCGGATCTCGTTGTTGCGCACGGCGGCGCTCAGTGCAGCGCCATCTCGCGCGCGGTCATCAGGGTGACGGTGGTCGCACCGCCGCCCATCCGGATATCGGTCACGTCAAGCGCGTGGTGATCGAGGTCGCCGCCGAGGCAGGCGATCTCGGTGCCCGTGAAAGTCGCGTCGATCAGCGAGGTCAGCCCCTCGCCCACCAGCTCGGCCTCGATGCCACCGGGGATGCGGCGCGTCGTTTTGGGGGTCACCCGCTTATTGCCGACGATCAGGTCCAATTTCCGCTCCTTGCCGCCTTTGGCGGTCGTTTCTGTCCCTCGGGCCGCGCCCGTCTTCCCTCGGCCCGGACAGACCGGACCGCGCCGTCGTCGTCGGGGCCCCGGCCGCCAGACCGAGACCCCTGTCCCTCAAGAGCAACCGCTGGTCGCCCCGCAGGTGTTGCACTTCATGCAGGTGCCGTTGCGCACCAGCGTGTAGTTGCCGCAATCTCCGCAAGCTTCGCCCTCGTAGCCCTGCATCTTCGCCTTGGCGCGGGCATCCATCTGGACCGAGCCCGAGGAGACCGCGGTGGAGCTGGAGGCACGGGCCTGCGCGCTTTGCGCGGGCATCTGCGAGGTCACCACTTCCACGCCGCCCTGCAGAGCCATCAGCTCTTGCGGCAGGCGCTTGCGCAGATAGCCGGTCGAGGAAATCTGGCGCAGCACTTCGAGCGACTTCGAAGCGTTCTCGGACATCGGCTCGACATTGCCGTCGGCGCGCTTGCCCTCGTTCTCGCCACCGCCCAGATCGTCGAAGCTGGTGCCCTGCGGCTTGATATGCGCAAGGTCGGTGCGGTCGAGATAGGACACGGCCAGTTCGCGGAACACGTAGTCGAGGATCGAGGTCGCGTTCTTGATCGAGTCGTTGCCCTGCACCATCCCGGCCGGTTCGAACTTGGTGAAGGTGAAGGCGTCCACGAACTCCTCCAGCGGCACGCCGTATTGCAGGCCCACCGACACGGCGATCGCGAAGTTGTTCATCATCGCCCGGAAGCCAGCGCCTTCCTTGTGCATGTCGATGAAGATCTCGCCCAGCGTGCCGTCATGGTATTCGCCGGTGCGCAGATAGACCTTGTGACCGCCCACGACCGCCTTCTGGGTGTAGCCCTTGCGACGTTCCGGAAGCTTCTCGCGGTGGCTGCGGACGATCTCCTTGACCAGCACCTTCTCGACGATCTTCTCGGCGAGCACGGCGGCCTTTTCCTGGGTCGAGCCGGTGGCGAGGATTTCCTCGGCCTCCTCGTCATCCTCGACCAGCGCGGCGGCCAGCGGCTGCGACAGTTTCGACCCGTCACGGTAGAGCGCGTTAGCCTTGATACCGAGCGACCAGCTGAGCTCGTAAGCCGCTTTCACGTCTTCGATCGAGGCGTGGTTCGCCATGTTGATCGTCTTCGAGATCGCGCCCGAGATGAAGCTCTGCGCGGCAGCCATCATGTGGATGTGGCTCTCGACGCTGAGGTAGCGCTTGCCCTTCTTGCCGCAGGGATTGGCGCAGTCGAACACGCTCAGGTGCTCGTCCTTCAGGTGCGGCGCGCCTTCCAGCGTCATCGTCCCGCAGACATGGTCGTTCGCGGCGTCGATCTGCTTCTTGGTGAAGCCGAGGTGACGCAGCATGTCGAAGGTCGGGTCGTTCAGCTTCTCGGCCGGGATGCCCAGCGTCTGGGTGCAGAACTCCTCGCCCAGCGTCCACTGGTTGAAGACGAAGCGGATATCGAAGGCGGTCGGCAGCGCGGCCTCGACCTTCTCGATCTCGCGCGGGCCGAAACCGTGGCCGATCAGCGCGGTGGTGTTGATGTCGGGGCAGTTGCCAAGGCTGGCGTGGCCCACGGCATAGGCGATGATCTCTTCGATCTGCGCCGAGCTATAGCCCAGCGTTTCGAGCGCGCCCGGCACCGAGCGGTTGATGATCTTGAAGTAGCCGCCGCCTGCAAGCTTCTTGAATTTCACCAGCGCGAAGTCCGGCTCGATCCCGGTGGTGTCGCAATCCATTACCAGACCGATCGTCCCGGTTGGCGCGATCACCGACACCTGCGCGTTGCGGTAGCCGTGCTGCTCGCCCAGGGCCAGCGCCTCGTCCCAGGATTGTTTGGCCAGCGCGATCAGTTCCTGATCGGGGCAGCCCTTGTGATCGAGCGCGACCGGCTTGATCTCGAGGCTCTCGTAGCCATCGGTCTTGCCGTAAGCGGCGTTGCGGTGGTTGCGGATGACGCGGAGCATATGCTTCGAGTTCTTCTCGTAGCCCGGGAACGCGCCCAACTCGCCCGCCATCTCGGCCGAAGTGGCGTAGGAGACACCGGTCATCACGGCGGTCAGCGCGCCACACAGCGCCCGGCCCTCTTTCGAGTCGTAGCCCAGACCCATGTTCATCAGCAGGCCGCCGATATTGGCATAGCCGAGGCCCAGCGTGCGGAAGTCGTAGCTGCGCTGCGCGATTTCCTTCGAGGGGAACTGCGCCATCAGCACCGAGATTTCCAGCGTCACGGTCCACAGGCGGGTGGCGTGCATGTAGCTTTCCGCGTCGAACTTGCCGTCCTTGTAGAAGGTCAGCAGGTTCATCGAGGCAAGGTTACAGGCCGTGTCGTCGAGGAACATGTATTCCGAGCACGGGTTCGAGCCGCGGATCGGGCCGTCCTCGGGGCAGGTGTGCCATTCGTTGACGGTGTCGTGGAACTGGATGCCCGGATCGGCGCAGGCCCATGCGGCGTGGCCAACCTGCTCCCACAGCTCGCGCGCCTTCACGGTCTTCGCGACCTTGCCGTCGGTGCGGCGGATCAGTTCCCAATCGGCATCGTCCTTCACCGCTTTCAGGAAGGCGTTGGTGACGCGCACCGAGTTGTTCGAGTTCTGGCCCGAAACCGAAACATAGGCTTCCGAGTCCCAATCGGTGTCGTAGGTCGGGAATTCGATCGAGCTGTAGCCCTGCCGTGCATATTGCAGCACGCGGTTGATGTAGGTCTCCGGGATCATCACGCGCTTGGCGGATTTGATCGCGGCTTTCAGCGCCTCGTTCTGAGTCGGATCGACCGAGGTCTCGTCGGAGCCGTCGAATTCGCGGATCGCGGCGAAGATGCCGTTCAGCTCGCGCTCATGCAGTTTGGAGCCCGCGACCAGCGAGGCCACTTTCTGCTCTTCGATGACCTTCCAGTTGACGAATTCCTCGATATCCGGGTGATCCATGTCGCAGATCACCATCTTCGCGGCGCGGCGCGTGGTGCCGCCCGACTTGATCGCGCCCGCCGCACGGTCGCCGATCTTGAGGAAGCCCATCAGGCCGGAGGATTTACCACCGCCCGAGAGGCTCTCGCCTTCGGCGCGCAGGCTCGAGAAGTTGGTGCCCGTGCCCGAGCCGTATTTGAACAGGCGCGCCTCGCGGACCCAGAGGTCCATGATCCCGCCCTCTTTCACCAGATCGTCCGAGACCGACTGGATGAAGCAGGCATGGGGCTGCGGATGCTCGTAGGCCGAGGTCGAGGAGGTGAGCTTGCCGGTCTTGTGATCGACATAGAAGTGGCCCTGACCGGGACCGTCGATGCCGTAGGCCCAGTGCAGGCCGGTGTTGAACCATTGCGGCGAGTTCGGCGCGGCCATCTGTTCGGCCAGCATGAAGCGCATCTCGTCATAGTAAGCCTGCGCATCAGCTTCCGTGGTGAAGTAGCCGCCCTTCCAGCCCCAATAGCACCAGGCACCGGCGAGACGGTCGAACACTTGCTTGGCCGAGCTTTCGCCCGTGAAGCGCGCCTCTTCGGGGAGTTGGGCCAGCGCCTCTTCATCGGGAACCGAGCGCCACAGGAATTCCGGCACGCCCTTTTCCTTGACCTTCTTCAGCGCCGCCGGGACGCCGGCCTTGCGGAAGTATTTCTGCGCCAGAACGTCCGAGGCGACCTGGCTCCAACCGCTGGGCACTTCGACCGACTCGTTACGGAACACCACCTTGCCGTCGGGATTGCGAATCTCGGATGCGGTCGTCGTGAACTCCAGCGCGCCGTAGGCGCCGGTTTCGTCGGTGGTGAACTTGCGTTCGATCTTCATTGCCCTGTCCCCGTTTGCAGTCAGTCAAATCCGGTGTCGGCGGGAGCCGCAGAGAACAGAAAGCCCGGACCTCGCAGTCGACACCGCGAGGGCTGCGCGCCCCGGATTCGGGGGTGCAATGTCCGAAATCTGTCCCTTGGCCCTAGGCTCCACTACATCTGGTGGGTTGGCCTCCGACACCACACAACCTGCCGTAGGCGCACCGAGCCGTCAACGAAACTTTCACCTTGAGTCAGTCCATTTTTCAGTTGACCGGCCCCAAGGGAAGCGGACTGCACGATTCCTCCACATTTGGTTAACGCTAGGACGCCGCGCTGCGGCACCAATAAGGGCCAAATTTCATTGAGGATTCCCGCGCGTTTGCGGCTCATCTGGGAATTTCAATCCACAGCACGCAATATCTTGTGGATAGCCGCGCCGGCTTTGCGCAAAAAATGGGCAAATTCGCGGATCGTGTCGCTAGTGCCACAATCAAGGCCTGCCACTAGATGTAGTCAGGGCCGGAATCGGCAATTTGGAGGGATGGTCGGGGCGGCGAGATTCGAACTCACGACCTTCTGTACCCAAAACAGACGCGCTACCAGGCTGCGCTACGCCCCGACGCCCTCTCCTTACAAAGAGGTTCGGCACAAGGAAAGGGTCATTCGCAGGGAAATGCGGCTTGTGCCGGATCGACGCTGGGATGCGCAAGCTCCGCACCCGGCGCGATCCCGTAGCGCGCGGCCATCCCGGCATTGATCTCGAGCACGTAGCGTACCGGCGCGCCGGAGGGAATCGGCGTGTCGTCATTGGGAGTGGTGTTCGCCGCGACCTTCACCACGCGCCCTGCCGGATCGATGAAAACCATATCGAGCGGCAGCGGCGTGTCGTGCATCCAGAAGGCGACCTCGCGCGGGCGGTCATAGATGAAGAGCATTCCTGCCCCCGCGTCCATCTCGCGCCGACCCATCAGGCCCTGCGCACGCTCTGCACTGTCATCGGCAATCTCGATGGTGAAATTCACCAACTGGCCATCCGTGCGCAGAATCGCGACATCGTTGCGGCATTGCGCTCCGTCCGCCGCGGCGATGCCCGGCGCCAAACTCAGAAGAAGGGCGGCGCTCAGCGCCCGGATTTCAAACCAGCATCCCATGCGAGCACCTGTGCCGCCATCCGCCCCCTCTTGCCTTCGATCACCCGCAGGCACACCGCTTCGCCGGGGCTGAGATCGGCGAAGCCCGACCGACGCAGAACTTCCATGTGAATGAAAATATCCTCTTCGTTTTCGAAGATGTTGGCAAAGCCGAATCCCTTGGCCTTTTCAAACCACTTCACCCGCGCCGGTTCCAGCGGCAGGGCCGCGATATCGTCGAAACTGTTGTCACCCAAATCTTCGATCGGCGCGACGGGCTCGCCTTCCGGGGGTAAAATCTCCAAGACCTCGACCGCCTGCGCGCCGCGCGGGGTCAGCTGCATCTGGACACGAATCCGTGCGCGGTCAGCAATCGAGCCCTGGCCGAAATTGCGAAGCACATTCGCGTGTAGAAGGATATCCGGCCCCCCTTCGCCATCGACGATGAAGCCGAACCCTTTGACTGGGTCAAACCATTTAACGGTGCCGGTGACTTCGCGAGGCTCGGCCTCCGACTCCCCCAGCATCTTCCATCCCGTTTGCATACTTCGGGCTTTCCTGTTCGCATTTCCGCCCGCACCTCACTCAGGAGATGCGGTATTCACGCGACACTTCAAGAGAATTCTCAAAGTTTCAAGACCCTATGCAATTCACGAAGCGCGAGTTTCAGGGGTTTAGGCGGGTCACTTCCCACGCATCGGCAAGGGTTTGCCGGCTCCAACGGAAACGATCGTGAAGGCGAAATGCGCCGTCCGCCCAAAATTCCAACTCCAAGGGCTTGATTCTGAACCCTCCCCAGAAAGGCGGTCGTTCCGGATTTGTGCCATGACCCGCGGTCACCTTCGCGACCTCCGCCATCAGCGCGCTGCGCGAGCTCAGCGGCTCACTTTGTCGCGAGGCCCACGCCCCGAGACGCGATTTCAAGGAGCGTGACTTGTAATAGACATCGGCCTGCGGCCCTTCCTCGCGTTCAACCATACCGCGAACCCGAATCTGGCGGCGCAATGACTTCCAATGCATCACGAAAGCAGCTTTTCCGGCGCTCTCGATCTCCTGCGCCTTCACCGATCCGTAGTTGGTGTAGAAGACGAACGCCCCGCCCGAGGGCATGTCGCGCCCCTCTATTTCCTTGAGGAGAACCATGCGCGCATTGGGCATCCCGTCCGGATCGACCGTCGCCAGCGCTATCGCATTGGGATCGTTGATCTCGGTCTCTTCGGCTTCGCTCAGCCAAGCCTGCGCGATCGCGAAAGGATCGTCGCCCGCGAAAATTCCGGTTCTGTCACTCATACTCGCCTCCAGTCTGGCCCGTCGCATGGCACACCGTGCCCAACGCTCCGATCGGCAACACGATCCACACGATCATGCTTGACCGGAGGTCAGTAGCCTTGATGCGTCTTCACCTTTCGCCTAAAGCATTCGGACTTACCAGAGCGAAGCGGGGGACAACCTGACATGTCGAACAACCTGATGGCGGGCAAACGCGGGCTGATCATGGGCCTTGCGAATGACAAATCCATCGCCTGGGGCATCGCCAAGGCCCTCGCGGATGCGGGAGCGGAACTCGCCTTCTCGTTCCAGGGCGAGGCGCTCAAGAAGCGCGTGGGACCGCTGGCCGAACAGCTCGGCTCCGAGATCCTCGTCGAATGCGACGTCGCCAACGGTGACTCGATCAAGAGCCTTTTCGAGACGCTGCGCACGCATTGGGACAGCATCGATTTCGTCGTCCACGCGATCGGTTTCTCCGACAAGTCGGAGCTGCGCGGGCGCTATGTCGACACCTCGCGCGACAACTTCAAAACCACGATGGACATCTCGGTCTATTCCTTCACAGCAGTGTGCAAGGAAGCTGCTGCGATGATGAACGAGGGCGGCTCGCTGCTCACGCTGACCTATTACGGTGCCGAGCAGGTCATGCCGCATTACAACGTGATGGGCGTGGCGAAAGCGGCGCTGGAAGCCAGCGTGATGTATATCGCAGAGGACCTCGGCAAGGACGGAATCCGCTGCAACGCGATCTCCGCCGGTCCGATCAAGACGCTCGCGGCTTCGGGCATCGGCGATTTCCGCTACATCATGAAGTGGAACGAGCTGAACTCGCCGCTGCGCCGCAACGTGACGCAGGAAGAGGTCGGCAAGGCCGCGCTCTACCTGCTCTCCGATCTCGGCTCCGGCACCACCGGCGAGACGCTGCATGTCGACGCGGGCTATCACGTCGTGGGCATGAAAGCGGTCGACGCGCCCGATATCGACGTGGTCACCAAGCGGAAGGAATGAGATGACCCTCGCGGCCCTCACCGCGATCTATTTCGTGCATCTGGCCGCGGCGATGTCGCCGGGGCCAGCTGTGCTGCTGGCCGCGCGCACGGGACTGCGCGACGGGTTCCAGCGCGGCATCTGGCTCGCACTCGGGATCGGCTTGGGCGCGGTTATCTGGGCGGCGGCGGCGCTGTTCGGTCTCGCCCTCGTCTTCAAGATCGCCCCTGCCCTGCTGACCACGCTGAAAATCGCCGGCGCGGCCTATCTGCTGTGGCTCGCATACAAGATGTGGCGCCACGCGGACGATCCGATGGACGATGAGATTCCCGACCTGCCCCGCACCCGCTCGGCTCCGCGTCTGATCTGGCTCGGCATCTCGACCCAGCTCGCCAACCCGAAACCCGCCGTATTCTTCGGCACCGTCTTCCTGACCTTCATCCCGCCCTCGGCGCCCGCATGGGCCTATGCCGCGATCCTCGGCATCGTGATGTTCAACGATGCGGGATGGAACGTCATCGTCGCGCGGATATTCTCGCTCGAGAAGACGCGCGCGGCCTATCTGAACCTGAAAACCGTGATCGAGCGCTGCTTCGGCGGCCTGCTGGCGCTGCTCGGTCTGAAACTCGCTCTGAGCTGAGGAGACCCCCGATGTCCGATCGTCTGCCGCATGAAAAAGGCTTCCACGTCAGCTGGGACCAAATCCACCGGGACGCCCGTGCGCTGGCATGGCGTCTCGACGGGAAGGGGCCGGGCGACGGCAGCTGGCGCGCCGTGGTAGGCATCACCCGTGGCGGCCTCGTTCCGGCGGCGATCGTCGCGCGCGAACTGGACATCCGCACGGTCGATACGATCTCGGTCAAAAGCTACAACCATCAGGAACAACGCGAAGCGCAGGTCATCAAGCCCACGCAGGAGAGCCTGATGGAAAACGGCGGCGAAGGCGTGCTGATCGTCGACGACCTCGTCGATACCGGCAACACGCTGAAGCTGGTGCGCGACCTCTTCCCGAAGGCGCAATTCGCGACCGTCTACGCCAAGCCGATGGGCGCACCGCTGGTCGACACCTTCATCACCGAAGTCAGCCAGGACACTTGGATCTTCTTCCCCTGGGACATGGCGCTGCAATATGTGCAACCCTATCGCGGCACGGACTGATCAGTGCGGTTCGGCGCACCCGGAACCCCTCTCGGGCGGTTCCTGCACTGGCTTTTCGAGGTCAGCCTGATCATCAAGGCGATCTTCGAGATTGCGGAAACGCTGTCCGGCCTCGCGCTTCTCGGGCTGCCGAAGAATGCGGTCTTCGACGCCGCGCATTGGCTGACCGCGCGAGAGCTGCGCGAGGATCCCAATGACCGCATCGCCAATGCGTTCCTCAACGCGGCCCATCACTTCTCGATCCAGACTCAGGATTTCTACGGCTTCTACTTCACCAGCCACGGCTTGCTGAAGCTGGTCGTGGTGATCCTGCTGATCCGCGGACTGATCTGGGCCTACCCGATGGCGATCGTGATGATGACCGGCTTCGTGGCCTACCAGATGTATCTCTACAGTCTGAACCATGGCGCGGGCATGCTGGCGCTGACGGTGCTGGATCTCGTGGTCATCGCGCTGACCCTACGCGAGTGGTATGTGCGGCACAGCTTCGCATGGCGCAACCACCATGAGGGACGCAGCTAGGGCGCGCTGCGCCCCTTCTCTGCCTCCGTTTGCGCCTCACCCCCGAGATATTCCCGACAAGAGGAAGCGCAGCCCTCTTCTTCTCGATCCAAATATCCCCACCGGAGGCTCCCGCCTCTTGCCAAGCGCGCGGCGCTCTGCTGATCTCGCGCCGATCAGCCAAGAGGACCTTCATGCCCCATCCGCTCAACCCCGCCCTCGCCGCCACCTTCCCGCCCCCGGTCATGGAGGCGCGGCGCTGGCTCGACGGGGTCGAGTTCACCGCCGATCGCCCGCTGATCAATGTCTCGCAGGCAGCCCCCGTCGATCCGCCGCCCGAGGCGCTGCGCCAAGCCATCGCCGAGGCCGCGCTGAACGATCCGCAGGCGCATCTCTACGGCCCCGTTCTGGGCCTTCCCGATCTGCGCGCGGAACTCGCGCATCAATGGTCGCTGGCCTATGGCGGCGAGGTCGCCGCGCGTCAGGTCGCGATCACCCAAGGCTGCAATCAGGCGTTCTGCGCGACGCTGGCCACGCTCGCAGGCCCGGGCGACGAGGTGATCCTGCCGACGCCTTGGTATTTCAATCACAAGATGTGGCTCGACATGGCGGGCGTGCACACGGTGCCGCTCGCCCCCGGCGCGGGGCTACTGCCCGATCCCGAGGAGGCCGCCGCGAAGATCACCGGCAAGACCCGGGCGATCGTGCTCGTCTCGCCCAACAACCCGGGCGGGGCGGAATATCCGGCCGAGCTGCTGCGCGCCTTCGCCGATCTGGCCAAGCGTCACAAGCTCGCGCTGATCGTGGACGAGACCTATCGCGACTTCGACTCGCGCAATGGAGCTCCGCATGACCTGTTCTCCGATCCCGACTGGCCGGACTATTTCATCCATCTCTATTCCTTCTCGAAAGCCTATCGCCTGACTGGGCATCGCGTCGGCGCCATCGTCGCAGGCGAGGCGCGCCTTGCAGAGGTCGAGAAATTCCTCGACACGGTGGCCATCTGCCCCTCGCAGCTTGGTCAGATGGCAGCGCTGTGGGGGATGGTCCACCTGTCGCAATGGGTCGCGGGCGAGCGCGAGGAAATCCTGCGCCGCCGCACCGCGATGGAGGCGGCCTTCGCCGATCTGGAAGGCTGGAAGATGCTGGGCTGCGGCGCCTATTTCGCCTATGTCACCCATCCCGATCCGCGGCCCTCTCCTGATTTCGCGCAGGCTCTGGTGCGCGAGGCGGGCGTGTTGATGCTGCCCGGCACGATGTTCATGCCGCAGGGCGCAAACGGAGCCGCGCAGCAGATGCGGATCGCCTTCGCGAATGTCGACAGTGACGGGATCGCGGCGCTGCGCGACCGGCTGGCGAGCCTCGCGCGCAGCTAGCCTTGCAGGCCAGTAATCAAAGCCCTAAACAGCGCCAAAAGACAATTCCCGAGGAGGACCCCCGATGAAGATGCGCAGCCACGGCAAGAGTGTCGTCGTCTGGATCTTGCTGGCCATGCTGATCCTTGGTCTCGGCGGTTTCGGGCTACGCAGCTTCTCCGGTTCGGCCAAGTCGGTCGGCGCGGTCGGCGAGACCAAGATCACCGTGGACGATTACGCTCGCGCGCTGCGTCAGGAAATGCAGCAGCGCTCGCAGCAGCTTGGCCAGGCGGTGACGATGGCGCAGATGAAGGCGTCGGGCGCGGACCAGCGGGTGCTGGGCAAGCTGATCGGTCAGGCCGCGATCGGTGAGGGCGCGCGGCGTCTTGGCGTCTCGGTCGGTGACAAGCAGCTGCAACAGAAGATCTACGACATCCCGGCCTTCCAGAACGCCTCGGGCAAGTTCGACCGCGAGACCTACAAGTTCGCGCTGCGCCAGCAAGGCTATTCCGAGCAGCAATTCGAAGCGCAGCTGCGCGACGATCTCGCCCGCTCGATCATTCAGGGCGCAGTCGCGGGCGGCGTGGATGCCCCCAAGCCTGTCGTGGATGCCTATACGCAATATGTCGGCGAGAAGCGCGGCTTCACTTGGGCGGAAGTGACGGAGAGCGATCTGACCAAGGCGATCCCGGATCCGACGGACGAGCAGCTCAAAACCTATTACAACGACCATATCGACCAGTTCACCGCGCCCGAGACGCGTGACATCACCTATGCCTGGCTGACGCCTGAGATGCTGGCCGACAAGGTGAAGATCGACGACGCCACGCTGAAGGCCGAATACGAGCGTCGGATCGACGAGTTCAAGCAGCCCGAAAAGCGCCTCGTGGAGCGTCTCGTCTATTCCGACATGGATGCCGCGAAAGCCGCTAAAGCCAAGCTGGACGGCGGCGCGACCTTTGCCGATCTTGCGAAGGATCGCGGCCTGACGCTGGACGATGCCGATCTGGGCGACGTGACTCGCGACGATCTGGGCAAGGCCGCCGACGCGGTCTTCTCCGCCGAAAACAACACCGTGGTCGGCCCCGTCGAGACCGATCTGGGCCCGGCGCTGTTCAAGGTGAACGGCATCATCGATGCTCAGGAGACCTCGTTCGCCGACGCGCGCGACGAACTGGCGGGCGATGCCGAGGCCGAGAAGGCGCGCAACGAGATCGGCAAGATGAGTGAAAACCTGCAGGACCGTCTGGCCGGAGGCGCGACTCTGGAGGAGATGGCCAAGGAAACCGACATGGAGCTTGGCCAGATCGGTTTCACCGCCGACAGCACCGACGGCATCGCGGGATATGACGAATTCCGCAAGGCGGCGAACGAGGCGACGACCGACGCCTATCCCGAGCTGCAGACCCTGTCGGATGGCGGCGTCTTCGCGTTGCGCCTGAACAAGATCGTGCCGCCCCAGCCCAAGCCCTTCGACGAGGTGAAGAGCGACGTGGCCGATGCGTGGCGCGCCGATCAGGTCGTGCAGGCGGAAGAGGCCCGCGCCAAGGAGATCGTCTCTGCGGTCGAGGGCGGCAAGTCGCTGGGCGAGACCGGCGTGCTGACCACCAAGGTGGCGAGCATCGGGCGCGGCGGCTATTCCGACGAACTGCCGCCGCCCGTGGTCTCGAAGGTCTTCAAGACCGAACCGGGCAAGCCGGCGCAGATCACCGCCAGCGGCAAGGTCTATGTCTTCGTCACCGACAAGGTCATCCCGGCGGATATGGAAGATGCTGACACCAAGCTGATCTCGGGTCAGATCGGCAAACAGCTGTCGAACTCGCTGGCCAATGACCTGCTCAATTTCTACGCGACCGCCGTGGAGTCGGAGGCCGGGCTCGATCTCGACAGCCAGACCGTGACCGCGGTGCAGTCGCAGATGCAGTAAGGAGGCCCGTCGTGGTCGCTCTCTCCCCCTCTTTCGAGGCGTTCGAGGAACGCTGGGCCAAGGGTGAAAATCAGTTGGTCTACGCCCGGCTCGCGGCCGATCTGGACACGCCCGTCTCGCTGATGCTCAAGCTCGCCGAGGCGCAGCCGAATTCCTTCATGCTGGAATCGGTGACCGGTGGCGAGGTGCGCGGACGCTACTCGATCGTCGGCATGAAGCCTGACGTGATCTGGGAGTGCCGGGGCGAACAGGCGCGGATCAACCGCTCGGCGCGCTTCGACGAGGCATGGGAAGATCTTCCGGGCCACCCGTTCGATAGCCTGCGGGCGCTGATCGCGGAGAGTCGCATCGACATGCCCGACGATCTGCCTGCCGCGGCGGCGGGTCTGTTCGGCTATCTCGGCTATGACACGATCCGGCTGGTGGAGAAGCTGCCGAACGTGAACCCCGATCCGTTGGGCGTACCCGACGCGATGCTGCTGCGCCCGTCGGTCGTCGCGGTGCTCGACGGGGTGAAGGGCGACGTGATCATCTGCGCGCCGGCCTTCCAGTCGGCCGGTCTGTCGGCGCGCGCCGCGTATGCGCAGGCCGCCGAGCGCGTCTCGGATGCGCTGCGCGATCTCGACCGCACGCCGGTCGAGAGCCGGGATCTGGGCGAGAGCCTGCAGGTCGGCGAGATGCGCTCGAACTTCACCAAGGAGGGCTACATGTCCGCCGTGGAGACCGCGAAGGATTACATCCGCGCGGGAGACATCTTCCAGGTGGTTCCGGCGCAGCGCTGGTCGGCGCATTTTCCGCTGCCGCCCTTCGCGCTTTACCGCAGCTTGCGACGCACGAACCCCTCCCCCTTCATGTTCTTCCTGAACTTCGGAGGCTTCCAGATCGTGGGCGCGTCGCCTGAAATCCTCGTGCGGGTCCGCGAGGGCGAGGTGACGATCCGCCCGATCGCGGGCACCCGCCCGCGCGGGACCACCCCTGCCGAGGACAAGGCGCTGGAAGAGGATCTGCTGGCCGACAAGAAGGAGCTGGCCGAGCACCTGATGCTGCTCGATCTCGGTCGCAACGATGTCGGCCGCGTCTCGAAGATCGGCTCCGTGCACCCGACCGAGAAGTTCATCATCGAGCGATACAGCCACGTCATGCATATCGTCTCGAACGTGGTGGGCGAGCTCAGCGACGATCAGGACGCGCTCTCGGCGCTGCTGGCCGGTCTGCCCGCGGGCACTGTCTCGGGCGCGCCCAAGGTTCGCGCAATGGAAATCATCGACGAGCTGGAGCCTGAGAAGCGCGGCATTTATGGCGGTGGCGTGGGCTATTTCGCGGCCAATGGCGAGATGGACATGTGCATCGCGCTGCGCACGGCGGTGGTGAAGGACAAGACGCTCTACATTCAGGCGGGCGGCGGCGTGGTCTATGACAGCGACCCCGAGGCGGAATGGCAGGAGACGGTCAATAAGTCCAAAGCGCTGCGCAAGGCCGCCGAGGATGCGGGGCTGTTCGTGGCGACACGCGGCAACGGCTGAGCACCGTCACCACAGGCGAAAAGAGAGAAACGCGGGCTTACTGGCCCGCGTTTTCCATTTTCGGCTCGGTCTCCGGGGCGGGCGCAGCTTGCGTCACGGTATCAAGTGCGAGCGCCGAGACCGGGGTGAGCGTCACCTTGTCCTGCGCGTCAACATACCAATCCTCGATCCCCTGGAACGACTCCGGCCAAGCGGACAGCATTACCACTACCGAGCCATTGCGCTCTGCTTCGAAATCGGCGCGCGCCAGCATCCGCGAGATCACGGCAGCCTTCTCGCGCCCGTCATCGATCACGCGCCAGACCTGCGCGCGCGGCAGATCGGCGGAGGTCGCGATCTGGTTGGCGCTGTCGAACCCCTTCTTCTGCGTGACCACGCCCAGCCCGCTGCGCCCGAGCGCCGAGACCATCTGACGCGCGAGCGGACGGTTGTTCTGGAACTGCGGCTCCGGCGGCTCCACGACGGCGACGGCCTCGGGGATCACGTGACGCCACGCCTCGAGCGCCACCTCGACATCCTCGGGGGCGGCATTGGCGGGCAGACCGGACGCAAGGATCGCGACCTCGAACCCCGCCGCGCGGAAGGCTTTGGCATCTTCGGCAGCGCCGTCCCGGGTTGGATCGATCGCGATGGTCATCGGCAGATCGCTCGCCGTGATCGTCGCCGGATCGAGCCCGCCCCTCGCCACGCCCGGATCGATCAGAACCAGCGAAATCTCCGGCTTGTCGCCGGCTGGCGCGGGGGCTGCGAATTTCTCGATCGGGCTCAGGTCAGCCGCATCGACCTGCGCGGTCCCCGGCGCATCCTGCGCGCCGCCGCCGTCAGGTCCGTCCCCGAGGGAGGGCGGCGCCGAAGGCGTCACCTGCGGCAAGCGATCCACCACGACGCCGGGCGCTGATTTGAACCCGCTCGCGGGCTTGCCCGGCATCGAGGGCACATCCTGCAACGAGAAGATGCGCGGCTTGGTCGGCACCGCATCCCCGCCTTGCGGGAGGGCGCGCCCAGCGGGCAGGTCCGGGCTTGCCGATGGGTCGGTCGAAATCTCGGGTTTATCCGCCTGCGCGGTGTCGATCCCCTCCCCGTCGGACGGCAACCGATCAGGTGCGGGCATGTCCGCCAAGGACGGAGCCGTTTGGGGCTCCGCTTTGGGGGGCGTCAGTTTGGCCCCGGGCAGTGCGGGTATATCGGTCGCGGCGACAGCCGTATTCCCCTGATCGGCGGGCGGCGTTGCTTTCTCGGGCGCTTTCGGCGGCTGCAAGCTCACCTCCGGCAAGGCGGGCATCTCGGCTGCGGGCGCATTTTCTGCAGTCATATCCGGCTGCGCCTCGCGGGCGGCGGGCGTCGTCGCAGGTGTGTCCATTGTCGGCGCACTCTTCGCCGACGCGACATTCGGGGCTTCCGGCGATGTCTCGCGCGCAGGCGCGGGCTCGATCACCGGCGCAACCTCGGGTGCGGTGTCGGGCGCAGGCGCACCTTGCAGAGCGGAAGGCGGGACGCTGGCCGGTTGCGCGCCCGCCTCCGGCGCGATCGGCGCGGCGAGCGCGACCGTCTCGCCTTGCGCTTCGGGACGCGGCTCGGCCATGTCGGTCGACATCTCGGGGCGCGCGGCGCTTTGGATTTCGTCGGCACTGGGCGGCGCGAGGCTTGGCTGCGGCTCGGACACGCGGGGCGCCCGGGTTGGCGCCGACAGCGGCGCCCCGTCCGGGGTCGGCATCGCGGGCGTTCGATCGGTCGCCGGGCGCGAGAAATCGGAGCCCGCGGGCAAGTCCACATTCGCGGGTTCTTCGGGCGTCGGGCTTCCGGCGAGCTTGATCTCCGCGCCGGGCTCTTTCGGGGCCGGGAAGATCAACGACATCACCGCCGTGCCGAAAACCGCGACCAGCAGACCGGCCAGCCCGCCCTTCATCACAGATCGCATCATTGCCTGCCTCCATCTTCACCGCTCTTGATACGCGGCTTTTCCCGGGGACTGCCCTTGACCCCGGCCCTTCGCTGATAGCATCTATAGCCCGACCCGATCCCCGGTTCACCCCCCTTGATAGGCGCATCCGCGCCTGACCGCATCGGGGACACCGGGGGCCAACAAACGAAAGGGCCCGGCCATGCTGCTGCTCATCGATAATTATGACAGCTTCACCTACAATTTGGTGCACTATTTTGGCGAGCTGGGCGCCGATGTGAAGGTCTGGCGTAACGACGCGCTGAACGTTCAGGACGCGATGGGCATGGGTGCCGAGGCGATCGTACTCTCGCCCGGCCCTTGCGATCCCGATCAAGCCGGCATCTGCCTGCCGCTGGTGATGGCCGCGGCCGAGGCCAAGCTACCCCTGTTCGGCGTCTGTCTGGGGCATCAGACCATCGGTCAGGCCTTCGGCGGGAAAGTCGTGCGCGCCTCCGAGATCGTGCATGGCAAGATGGGCGAGATCCGCCACGAGGGCAAAGGCTGCTTCAAGGGCCTGCCCTCTCCGCTGAAAGCCACGCGCTACCACTCGCTGATCGTGGAGCGCGAGAGCCTGCCCGACTGCCTCGAGATCACCGCCGAGCTGGATGACGGCACGATCATGGGGCTGCGCCATCGCGAGTTGCCGATCGAGGGCGTGCAGTTCCACCCGGAATCCATCGCCTCCGAGCATGGCCACGCTATGCTGAAGAATTTCCTGACAGAGGCAGGCGTCAGCCTGAAGGTGCCCGCATGAGCCAGCCCATGAGCGAAGCGATGAAGCCGCTGATCTACTCGGCCTCCGAGGGTCCGCTGAGCCGCGCGCAGGCGGAGATGGCCTTCGAAATCCTGTTCAACGGCGAAGCTTCTCCCGCGCAGGTCGGCGGCTTGTTGATGGCGCTGAGGGCGCGCGGGGAATCCGTGTCGGAATATGCCGCTGCCGCCGCCGCGATGCGCGCGAAATGCGTGCCGGTCAAAGCCCCCGAAGGCGCAATCGACATCGTCGGGACCGGCGGCGACGGGATGCACACGCTCAACATCTCGACGGCTGCGGCCTTCGTCGTGGCGGGCGCGGGCGTTCCGGTCGCAAAGCATGGCAACCGCGCGGCCTCGTCGAAATCGGGCACGGCGGATGTGCAGTCCGAGCTCGGCATTGACGTGATGGCGGGGCCGGAGGCGACAGAGCGCGGTCTGGCCGAGGCGAATATCGGCTTCATGATGGCGCAGATCCACCACCCCGCGATGCGTCATGTCGGGTCGGTGCGTCAGGAGTTGGGCTGCAAGACGATCTTCAACATCCTCGGCCCGCTGACCAACCCCGCAGGCGTGAAGCGACAGCTGACCGGGGCCTTCGCGCCCGACCTGATCTTCCCGATGGCCGAGACGTTGCAGATGCTCGGCGCCGAGAAGGCATGGCTTGTCCATGGCTCGGACGGCACCGACGAGATCACCATCTGCGGCACGACCGAAGTCGCCGCGCTGGAAAACGGCCGGATCGAGTCGATCCAGATCCACCCCGAGGATGCAGGGTTGCCCGTCCATCGCTTCCGCGATCTGATCGGCGGCACCGCAGCCGAGAACGCCGCCGCCCTGCGCGCACTGCTCGAGGGGGAGCCCTCGGCCTATCGCGACGCGGTGATCTTCAACGCCGCCGCCGCGCTCGTCGTGGCCGACAAGGTCTCGGACCTGAAATCCGGGGCGGAAATGGCGGCCGAGAGCATCGACAGCGGAAAGGCCAAGACCGCTCTGGAAACGCTGGCCCGCATCACGCAGGAGGTCGCCGGATGAGCACGATCCTCGACAAGATCAAGGCCTACAAGCTTGAAGAGATCAAAGCGGCCAAAGCCGCCCGCCCGCTGAGCGAGGTTGAAACTCAGGCCATGGCGCAGGCGCCCACGCGCGGTTTTGCCAACGCCCTGACCGCGAAGGCGGAAACGGGCTACGGGCTGATCGCCGAGATCAAGAAGGCCTCGCCGTCCAAAGGACTGATCCGCCCCGATTTCGACCCGCCCGCGCTGGCCAAAGCCTATGAGGCAGGCGGCGCGGCCTGCCTGTCGGTGCTGACCGACACGCCGTCTTTTCAGGGCGCGCCGGAATTCCTGTCGGCGGCGCGTGCGGCCTGCTCGCTGCCCGCGCTGCGCAAGGATTTCCTCTATGACACCTATCAGGTCGCGGAGGCCCGCGCCTGGGGCGCCGATTGCATCCTGATCATCATGGCTTCGGTCGAGGATGATCTTGCGGCTGAGCTGGAAGACGCAGCCTTTGGTTGGGGCATGGATGTGCTGGTCGAAGTGCATGACATGGAAGAGACCGAACGCGCGCTCAAACACCTGAGGTCGCCGCTTCTGGGCGTGAACAACCGCAACCTGAAGACCTTCGAGGTCACGCTCGACGTGACCCGCGAACTTGCACCGAGCATCCTCGCCGAGGGCCGCGATCTGGTCTGCGAAAGCGGCATCTTCACCCGCGACGACATGGCCGCGATGGCCGAGGTCGGCGCGCGCCGCTTCCTGATCGGTGAAAGCCTGATGCGGCAGGACGATGTCGCGGGCGCCACCCGGACGCTTCTGGAGGTCGCATGAGTCTGTCGCATTTCGACAAGGACGGTCAGGCCCATATGGTCGACGTCTCCGATAAGGACGTGACCGACCGCATCGCCGTGGCCGAGGGGCGCGTGGTGATGCTGCCCGAGACGCTGGATTATGTCCTGAAGGGCACCGCGAAGAAGGGCGACGTTCTGGGCATCGCGCGGATCGCGGGCATCATGGCCGCGAAGAAGACCTCCGATCTGATCCCGCTCTGTCACCCGCTGCCGATCACCAAGGTCACGCTCGATCTGGAACCCGACGAGGCGCTGCCCGGTGTGCGCATCCGCGCCACCCTGAAAACCTCGGGGCAGACCGGCGTCGAGATGGAGGCGCTGACCGCCGTGTCGGCGGCGGCGCTGACGGTCTATGACATGCTCAAGGCGGTCGAGAAATCCATGCAGATCGAGGGTATCCGCGTCGTGCTGAAAGACGGCGGGAAATCCGGCAAATACGAGGCTGAAGGGAGCGCAACATGAGCCTGTTGCCCGTCGAAGAAGCGCTTGAAAAGGTTCTGACGCTGGTCGAACCGCTGGGTACCGAACGCGTGAGCCTGCGTCATGCGCTCGGTCGTGTGATGGCGGAGCCCGCGACCGCGCAATTGACCCAGCCGCCCTTCTCGGGCTCGGCGATGGATGGCTATTGGCTCGACAAGGCCGACCACCTGCCCGGCGCGACGCTGACCGTCGAGGGCGAAGCCGCCGCGGGTCGCGGCTATGAGGGTCAGCCCAAGCCCGGCCAGGCGGTACGCATTTTCACCGGCGCGCCAGTGCCGGGGCCGAATGGCGTGGTCGTGCTGCAGGAGAACGTGACGCGCGAAGGCGACACGATCACGCTGCCGCAAGAGCTTGATAGCAATACCAATATCCGGCCGAAGGGTCAGGATTTCGCGCAAGGCGAGAGCTTCTGCCCCGACCGCCCGCTGACCGCGCGCGACCTCGGGCTGCTGGCGGCGATGAACGTGCCCGCCCTCACCGTGCGCCGCCGCCCCATCGTCGCGATCATCGCGACTGGAGACGAGTTGGTGATGCCGGGCGAAGAGCCGGGGCCGGACCAGATCATCTGCTCCAACAGCTTCATCGTCGCGGCATTGGCCGAGCGCATGGGCGCAGAAGCGCGCATGCTGCCGATCGCTCGCGACGACCGCGACAGTCTGCGCACCGTGTTCGACCTCGCGAAGGGCGCCGATATGGTGGTGACCTCCGGTGGCGCCTCGGTCGGCGCGCATGATCTTGTGGGCGACGTGGCCGAGGAACTGGGACTCGAACGCAGCTTCTGGAAGATCGCGATGCGCCCGGGCAAGCCCTTGATGGCGGGCCGGATGGGCGAGGCCGCGATGCTGGGCCTTCCGGGCAACCCGGTCTCGGCAACGGTCTGTGCCGAACTGTTCCTGCGCCCGATGCTGCGCAAGCTTTCGGGCCTGCCGCCCGAAACGCGCGTGAAACAGGCAATCCTCGCGACCGATACCGGCCCCACCGGTCCGCGCACGCATTACATGCGCGCCACGCTCGTGCCCGGCGATCCCCTGCCCCGCGTCACGCCCTTCGACAACCAGGACTCCGCGATGCTGAGCCTCCTGTCGCAGGCCGATTGCCTGCTGATCCGCCCCATCGGCGACGGGCCGCGCAAGGCGGGCGAGACGGTCGAGATCCTGCCGCTCGACTGAGCCGCGCCCGCCTCGGCCGTTGACAGCCCCCGTGAACAAGGGTAGAACAATCCTTGAACATGTGCCTTGACCGGGGAACGGAGGGTCGCGGATGCTGACGCGCAAGCAGCTGGAATTGCTAGAATTCATTCAAAAACGGATGATGAAGGACGGTGTTCCGCCCTCTTTCGACGAGATGAAGGACGCGCTGGACCTGCGCTCCAAGTCCGGTATCCACCGGCTGATCACCGCACTGGAAGAACGCGGCTTCATCCGCCGTCTCGCCCACCGGGCCCGCGCGATCGAGATCGTGAAACTGCCCGAGGCGCTCGAGAAGAAATTCGGCGCGCCAGCGACCGAGGATACAGGAAGCTTCGCACCCAAAGTGATCGAGGGGGACAAGGCCGATCCGCCGCGCGGCGCGATGCCGGTTGACGTGATCCACGCGCTGGAACTGCCGGTGATGGGCCGGATCGCCGCCGGTGTCCCGATAGAGGCGATTTCGGAAGTTTCGCATCACGTCGCCGTTCCGGGCTCGATGCTGAGCGGACGCGGGGAGCATTACGCGCTCGAGGTCAAAGGCGACTCGATGATCGAGGCCGGGATCAACGATGGCGACGTCGTGGTGATCCGCGAACAGGGCACGGCGGATAACGGCGATATCGTGGTTGCCTTGGTCGAAGGCCATGAGGCCACGCTGAAGCGTTTCTACCGTCGCAGCGGAATGATCGCGCTGGAGGCCGCCAACCCGGCCTATGAGACGCGGCTCCTGCGCGACGATCAGGTGAAGGTGCAGGGTCGCCTCGTCGGGCTGATCCGCAGCTACTGACATCCATTGAGTTTCTGGAAAAGGGCGTCCTGCGGGGCGCTTTTTTTCATTTGCTGCGCCGGTGGCAGAGGGCGGAGCCTCCGGCGGGCATATTTGCGAAGAGCGAAGGTCAGGGGCGCGTCCAGAGACGGCGACCCTTGACTTGCGCGGTCGTCGTGATTTCCCCGGCTGCACTGATCGCGACCGCGCCGGTTCCGCGCTGGCGCTGCGCGTCCCACAGATCGCAAGGGCCTGTGGCGCTGTCGAATTTGGCTGAGGTTACGACAATTCCGCCTTTGGCGCAGACCGCAGGCAGGGCGTCTTGCACGGCTTTTCCCGTGAAATGGGCAAGCTGCGCCCCGCGAAACTGCGCAATCCGCGCGCCGCGCGGCCCGGAGAATGCAGGCCGCGCGGCCGCCACCTCCAGCGTCGCCGCGTCGCCATCCGCCGCAAGCCAGCGGTCCGAGATGAACCCCGCGCCGGGTTTCGACAGAGCCCGGCCTAGCGGCGTCATCACCCCGACCTGCCGGCCCTCGGGTGCGATCAGAAGTGCAGGTCGCTCGTCGTCGGCGCGCAGCCAAAACACGCAAGCCGTGGCAATCAGGCCAATGCTCGCTGTCCGTCCCGCGCCGCGGGTCAGGATCAGCCCCAAGGCTCCAAGCGCGATCAGCGGCAGCACATAAGGCCCCGGTTGAACGATGGCGAGAACGGAGCCATCGAGGTCGCTGACCCATCGCGCGACGCGCAAGATCCACGCCGTACCCTGCCCCACCGCCCAAAGCGCGGGGCCGCTCAGACCGAAGGGGGCCAGCAGCGCCGCGAGGACCCCCATCGGCATGATCACCAGCCCCATTGCGGGCACCGCGAACAGGTTCGCCAGAACCCCGTATTCCGACAGCCGGTGGAACTGCGCGGCCACGATCGGCGCCGTAGCCGCTCCAGCGATGAGCGAGGTCGCGACCAGCATCAGCGCGGGCCGCAGAAGCCGCGGCAGGTAGCGCGCGGCGCGGGTCCACGGCCCGAGCATCACGATCAGCGCGGTTGTCGCCGCGAAGGACATCTGGAAGCCGGGCGCGGTCAGGCTCTCTGGTTGCCAGATCAGCAAGAGCGTGGCGGCGAGCGCGACGGTCCGCAGGCTCAGCGCGCGCCGGTCGAAAAGAACGGCGAGGAGCATGATCGACACCATGATCCAGGCCCGCTGGGTCGATACCGCAGGCCCCGCGAGCCACAGATAGGCGCTGGCCGCGATCAGCGCCGCAATGGCGGCCAATTTCTTCGTGGGCCAGATCAGCGCGGGTCGGCCTGCCAGCGCCAGCCCGTAGCGCACGAGTCCAAAGACGAAACCCGCGAGGATTCCCATATGCAGCCCCGAGATCGCGATCAGATGCGCGAGGCCGGAGCGGCGCATAGCCTCGCGCGAGGCCTCGCTCAGACCCGAGCGGTCGCCGGTCATCAGCGCTGCGGCGACCGCACCGGGCTGGCCCGCGATCCGCGCCTGAATCGCCGTAGAGAGCCGCATCCGCGCGCGATGCGCCGCCATCGCCCAATCACCGGGATCGGGCGGCGCGACCCGCATCACCGGCGCGCGGGTATAGCCGATCGCGCCGAGGCGATCGAACCAGGCGGTGCGGCGGAAATCGTAGTCCCGGGGCGCGGCTGGCGGCGGCGGGGGCGAGAGATTCGCCGTGAGCATGACCTGCGCGCCGGGTTCAGGGGTGAACTCGCTCTGATCGCCATGCAGCGTGACCCGGACCCGCGCGGGCGTATTTCCGGGGGCGACCCGGTCGATCCGCACCTGATCCAGCGTCAGCCGGATCAGGTCCGAGCGCGCGCGGTCAATCTTCACGATCCGCCCGGCGACGGGGCCGTAATAGCGGTATTGCAGCACCGGCGCTGCGACGAGATGGGCGCGTAGCCCCGCCAGCAACAGGCCCAGAGCCGCGAGGGCAATGAGTGCCGCCGGCAGCCGAAACCATACCGCGCCACGCAGCCAAAGCGTCAGAGAGATCGCGCAGATCGCGAGCGCGGTCAGGTAGATAAGCCAGCCCGGCTCCACCTTGAGCGTGAAATACGCACCGACCCCGCCCCCGAGCGCCACCGGCATCCACAGGAAAAGCTGCGCCCGCGCCCGCACCAAGGCACCAAGCGGATCGGAGAGACCAGCGAAAAGCGCCGCGATCAGACGAGAGCTGCGGCCCGCGCCCTTTGCGCCCTCCGGCAGCGCCCAGTCGCCCGGTTCCGCATTGATCGCCATGCTTGTCCTCGGCCCCGTCCCTGCTTATGCATCGAGCCGAGAAAGCCTATGCGCTTGATGGTTTCCGAAAGGTAAAGGCGGGCCGGTGAGAGCCCGCGAAGAAAGGCTCCGACATGTCCGACCAGATTGTCACCCGTTTCGCCCCCTCGCCCACCGGCTATCTGCATATCGGCGGTGCGCGCACGGCGCTGTTCAACTGGCTCTATGCACGCGGGCGCGGCGGTAAATTCCTGCTGCGTATCGAGGATACCGACCGTGAACGCTCGACCCCGGAGGCGACGGCAGCGATCCTGCAGGGGCTCGAATGGCTGGGGCTCGACTATGACGGCGAGGTGGTGAGCCAAGCCGCGGGCGCGGCCCGCCACGCCGAGGTCGCCCATAAGATGCTGGAGAAAGGCCACGCCTACAAATGTTTCTCCACGCAGGAAGAGATCGCGGCCTTCCGCGAGGACCCGGCGAACAAGGGCCAGATGTTCCCCTCGCCGTGGCGCGACGCCGATCCCGCGACCCATCCGGACGCGCCCTACGTGATCCGGCTGAAAGCCCCGCGCGAGGGCACGACCGTGATCCAGGACGCGGTGCAGGGCGAAGTGACGATCCGCAACGATCAGCTCGATGACATGATTTGTTTACGTTCGGATGGCACACCGACCTACATGCTGGCCGTTGTCGTCGATGACCATGATATGGGCGTGACCCATGTGATCCGCGGGGACGACCATCTCGTCAATGCCGCGCGGCAGATGCTGGTCTATCGCGCGATGGATTGGGACGTGCCGACCTTTGCGCATATCCCGCTGATTCACGGTCCCGACGGCAAGAAGCTGTCGAAGCGCCACGGCGCGGTGGGCCTCGAGCAGTATCAGGCGATGGGCTACCCGGCGACGGGCATGCGCAACTACCTCGCGCGGCTCGGCTGGAGCCATGGCGACGACGAATTCTTCACCGACGAACAGGCGAAGGAATGGTTCGACATCACCGGCATCAACAAGGCGCCGGCGCGGCTCGATTTCAAGAAGCTCGAGAATATCTGCGGCCAGCATATCGCGGTCACCGACGAGGCCGAATTGCTGCGCGAAATCGAAGGTTATCTCGCAGCTGCAGAAAAACCGTCGCTGGATGACGCACAGAAATCTGCGCTTATGCGCACGCTTCCCGTGGTAAAGGGATCAGCGAAACTTCTGCCGCAACTAATTGAAAAGGCACACTTCTCTCTGACGCAGCGCCCGATCGAGATCGAAGAGAAAGCGGCCAAGGCACTGGATGATGTATCCCGTGGTATACTGAGTGAATTGACCTTTGCGCTGCAACGCGCTAATTGGTCGCGGGAAGACCTGGAAGCCGCTGTCGGACAGGTTGCCGAAGCGCATGGGCTTGGCCTTGGGAAGGTCGCAGCTCCGATGCGGGCGGCCTTGGCGGGACGTGCGGCAACCCCCAGCGTATTCGATATGATGCTCGTTTTGGGCCGGGAGGAGACTCTGGCTCGACTCGACGATCAGGCGGCCTGAGGCCTGGCCGCCCTCTCCGGACGACTGTCCGGACGCGATAGACCGGCGCGGCCCAGCCGGAGGATGAAAGGGAATTTACATGGCAGACAACTCGAAGACCGCCACGCTCTCGCTTGACGGACAAACCTATGAGCTTCCCGTGCTCTCGCCCTCGGCTGGTCCCGACGTGCTCGATATCCGCAAGCTCTATGGCCAAGCCGACGTCTTCACCTACGATCCGGGCTTCACCTCGACCGCAGCCTGCGAATCCAAGATCACCTTCATCGACGGTGCCAAGGGTGAGCTGCTGTATCGTGGCTATCCGATCGACCAACTCGCGTCGAAGTCGCATTACCTCGAAGTGTGCTACCTGCTGCTCTACGGGGAACTGCCGACCAAGGCGCAGATGGAAGATTTCGAGTTCCGCGTGACGCGTCACACGATGATCCACGAGCAGATGAAGCAGTTCTTCCAGGGCTTCCGCCGTGACAGCCACCCGATGGCGACCATGGTCGGCGTCGTGGGCGCGCTGTCTGCCTTCTATCACGACAGCCTCGACATCTCGGACCCGTGGCAACGCGAAGTCGCCTCGATCCGCCTGATCGCGAAACTGCCGACGATCGCCGCGATGGCCTACAAGTATTCGATCGGTCAGCCCTTCGTCTATCCGAAGAACGAGCTGAGCTACGCCGAGAACTTCCTGCACATGTGCTTCTCGGTCCCGGCCGAAGACTACAAGATCGAGCCTGCGCTGGCCCGTGCAATGGACCGGATTTTCACGCTCCATGCCGATCACGAGCAGAACGCCTCGACCTCGACCGTGCGTCTGGCGGGCTCCTCGGGCGCGAACCCGTTCGCCTGTATCGCGGCCGGCATCGCCTGCCTCTGGGGCCCCGCCCACGGCGGCGCCAACCAAGCCTGCCTCGAGATGCTGCGCGAAATCGGCACCGTCGACCAGATCCCGGAATACATCAAGCGCGCCAAGGACAAGGACGATCCCTTCCGCCTGATGGGCTTCGGTCACCGCGTCTACAAGAACTTCGACCCGCGTGCGAAGGTCATGAAGGAATCGGCGGACGAGGTGCTCGACCTGCTCGGCATCCACGACAACGAGACGCTTCAGGTCGCCAAGGAACTGGAGAAGATCGCTCTGGAGGACGAATATTTCGTCTCCAAGAAGCTCTATCCGAACGTCGACTTCTACTCGGGCATCATCCTCGAGGCGATGGGCTTCCCGACCTCGATGTTCACCCCGATCTTCGCGCTGTCGCGCACCGTCGGCTGGATCTCGCAGTGGAAAGAGATGATCGAGGATCCGACCGGCAAGATCGGTCGCCCGCGTCAGCTCTATACCGGCGCGACCTACCGCGATTACGTCGATCTCGAGAAGCGCTGAGCATAGACCAGATCATTGCGGGCCGGAGGGGAAACCTTCCGGCCCGTTTTCCATTCTGCTACCCCGGTGACAGGGGACGGCGCCCCGCTTGGCTGCGCCGGCCTCCCCCCGGGATAATCACGAAAGAGCGAAGACATAGCTGACCGTCTGACATACCGCCCGCATCATTTTCTCTGCTCGCTCGGGTTCATGGGGAAGGGATATTCGGATGCCTTCACTGCGAACATGACCGATATCGTCGAGGGGCGACTGCGGCGTGCGGAAGGGGCGGCGGTGGAGATCGAAGTGGTGGGCGCGGCCGATGACATCTGCGGTCCCTGCCCGTCGCGGCGCGGGTCCGGTTGCACCGGGCAGGCGAAGATCGACCGGCTGGATGCAGCCCATGCGAAGGCATTGGGAATTGCGCCGGGCGATGTGCTCAGCTGGGGCGAGGCGCTGGAGCGGATGGCCGCCCTGCCCGCCGATGTCCACCAGACGATCTGCGCCGAGTGCCAATGGCTGAGCGAGGGCATGTGCGAAGCCGCTCTCGCTCGGCTTCAGGGCAAAGCGTAACGCCATTCCCAGCCGGGGGCAGCGCTTCGATTTCGAGGCAGGGTTCCGCCGCGTCTGCGCGGCGCCGACCAGCTACCCGCGACGGCGAGTGGCGCAACCGCCATTGCGCAGCATTGCTAAGCGGGCCGACTCGCCCGCGCGCAAATTCGCAAATCATCGGGAGAGGCGCGGATCGTGCATCTGACGCTTGCGCGAAGGCGGGCGTGGTGGCAAGAAACGCGCCATGAGCACGGATCAGACCCAAGACCCTTCGCAGGGCAAGAAACTGGCGCTAGTCACCGGCGCTTCGCGTGGCCTCGGCGGGGCGATTGCAGAGGCCTTGGCCGAAGACGGCTGGCATATCATGGCCGTCGCGCGGACCACCGGCGCGCTGGAAGAACTCGACGACCGGATTCAGGCGAAGGGCGGGACCGCTTCGCTCGGCCCGCTGGACGTGACCGACCCCGATCAGATGGCGCATCTCGCACAGTCGATCGGCGCGCGCTGGGGCGGGCTCGATCTCTGGGTGCATACCGCGATCCATGCCGCGCCGCTCTCGCCGACGGGGCATATCGACGCCAAGGAACTGGCCAATTCGGTCAAGGTGAACGTGACCGCGACCGCGCAGCTGATCGGGCTGATCGAGCCGCTGCTGCTCGCCCGCCAAGGCACCGCGCTGGCCTTCGACGATCCGCGTGCGGGCCAGAAATTCTTCGGCATCTACGGGGCGACGAAAGCGGCACAGATGGCGATGCTGCGCTCGTGGCAGGCGGAGACCGTCAAGATCGGGCCGCGCGTGGTCATCGCCGAGCCTGCGCCGATGGCGACCGCCTTGCGCGGGCGGTTCTTCCCCGGCGAGGATCGCGACGCTCTCGCCGATCGCCATGCCGAAGCACGGCGTATCCTCGACACGCTCTGACGCCCCGGCCAAACGCCGCGGACCGCTTGGCCTGCGGCGCTTTGGCGACACATCCAGGCTGTTGCCTGCCCCCGCTTTACCCTTCATCCACTGCAAGGTAAGCATCGGGTGACGCGACGGGGAACTGGGGGCAACATGCGTATTCTCATCACCAATGACGACGGCATCGACGCGCCGGGTCTGGCCGTTCTTCTCGAGATCGCCGAAGAACTCGCAGGTCCCGATGGAGAGGTCTGGACGGTCGCGCCCGCCTTCGAGCAATCGGGCGTGGGCCATTGCATCTCCTACACCCGGCCGATGATGATCTCGAAGCTGGCAGAGCGCCGTTTCGCAGCCGAAGGCAGCCCCGCCGACTGCGTGATGGCCGGGCTTTACGACGTGCTGGAAGGGCAGCGGCCCGATCTGGTGCTCTCGGGCGTGAACCGGGGCAACAACTCCGCCGACAACGCGCTCTATTCCGGCACGTTGGGCGGCGCGATGGAGGCGGCGCTGCAAGGGGTGCCCGCGATTGCCCTGTCTCAATTCATCGGCCCCGAGGTCTTCAATGCCCCCGACATGTTCGAGGCGGCGCGGGTGCATGGCGCGGGGCTCGTGCGCAAGCTCCTCGATCAGGGCATCTGGGACGATGGCGATTACCGGGTGTTCTACAATGTCAATTTCCCGCCGGTGCTGGCAGCCGACGTCAAGGGCCACAAGGTCGCCGCCCAAGGCTTCCGCAAGGATTGCTTCTTCTCGACCGAGGCGCACCACGCGCCCTCGGGGCGGCGATTCCTGTGGATCAAGGGTGGCCCGCAGCATACGCCGACGCAGCCGGGCACCGATGCCGCCGTCAACCTCGACGGCTATATCTCGGTCACGCCGATGCGCGCCGATCTGACGGCGCATGACGTGATCGCCGATCTGGAGGCCCGTCTGGGATGAGCGAGGATGCGGAAGAGGATCTGGCCGAGCGCAAGATGCGGTTCCTCTTCGCACTGCGCTCCAAGGGCGTGACCGACGCGCGCACGCTGCACGCGATGGAGGGGATCGACCGCGGCCAGTTTGTGCGCGGTATCTTCGCCGATCGTGCCTATGAGGACATGCCCCTGCCGATCGCCTGCGGACAGACCATCTCGCAACCTTCGATCGTGGGGCTGATGACCCAGGCCGCGGATGTCGGCTCGCGCGATACCGTGCTCGAGATCGGCACCGGATCGGGCTATCAGGCAGCCATCCTGAGTCAGCTCGCCCGACGGGTCTACACGGTGGATCGCCACAAGCGCCTCGTGCGCGAGGCCGAGGGCGTCTTCACGGCGCTGCGGCTCACCAATATCGTTGCGATTTCCGGCGACGGCTCGCATGGGCTGCCCGATCAGGCGCCCTTTGATCGAATCATCGTGACTGCCGCCGCGGAAGACCCTCCCGGGCCGCTCTTGGCCCAGCTGAAGATCGGGGGTATCATGGTTCTGCCCGTGGGCCAGTCGGACACGGTGCAAAGCCTGATCCGGGTGCGCCGGCTCGAGACGGGCTTCGATTACGAAGAATTGCGTCCGGTGCGCTTCGTCCCCCTTGTAGAGGGCGTGGCAAACGACTGAGTGGCAGGCAAGAACGGACCCCGTAGAGGTCTGAGAGACAGTGAGGACGAGCGGATGGCAACGAAGAATTCCCGGCTGCGGCTGATCCTGGCAGGTGGAGTCGCGCTGACGGCGCTGGCCGCCTGTAACCCGAACGGGTTCGATCTGGACATGCGCGGCTACGGCAATGGCGGGCTCGACACGAGCGCGGCTGCCCGGCAGGCCGTACAGGATCGCCCGCGCCCGAATGCGCAGGGCATCATCACCTACCCGAATTATCAGGTCGTCGTGGCGCGCCGCGGCGATACGGTCAACTCCGTCGCACAACGCATCGGCACCGATCCCGGCGCGCTGGCCCGCTACAACGCGGTCGCGCCCGACGCGGTGCTGAACGCGGGCGAAGTGCTGGCCCTGCCCAACAAGGTCGCGACGACAGGCGGCACCGCGGCGCCGGGCAATTCCAGTGCACTGACCTCAGAGACGATCGACATCACCTCGCTCGCGTCGAACGCGATCGACAAGGCGCAGGCGAACCAGCCCGCGAAGGCGACCCCGGCTTCGGCCCCGGTCTCCACAACCAGCCCCGAGCCGATCCGCCACAAGGTCGCGCGTGGCGAGACCGCCTACTCCATCGCGCGCTACTATTCGGTGCCGGTGAAGGCACTGGCCGAATGGAACGGGCTACCCAACGATCTGCGCGTGCGTGAAGGTCAGATGCTGATCATCCCGGTCGCCTCCGGCCGCCAACCTCCGAAGGTCGAGACCGCTACGGCTACGACGGCGCCCGGCACCGGCTCGCCGACCCCGGTACCGCCCTCCGCCGCAGAGCCCCTGCCCGACAAGACGCCGCCGAAAGCCTCCGAGCCGGTCAAGACCCAGACCCCGGACATGAGCACCGATCGCACCAAGGCGTCGGACACGTCGAAGATGATGATGCCGGTTCCCGGCTCGATCATCCGCCCCTACAAGAAGGGCAAGAACGACGGTGTCGATATCTCCGCGTCGGCCGGAACTGCGGTGAAAGCCGCCGAGAGCGGCACCGTGCTGCTGATCAGCCAGGACACCGACGATGTCGCCTTCCTCGCGATCAAGCATCCCGACAATCTGGTGACGGTCTATTACAACGTGACCGGCATCACGGTGAAGAAAGGCGCGAGCGTCAAGCGCGGCCAGACCATCGCGAAGGTCGCGTCCGGCGATCAGGGCTATCTGCATTTCGAGGTCCGCAAGGGGATCGATTCCGTCGATCCGATGCCGTACCTCAACTGATCTTGCGCGGCGGGCCGGAGATATTCCGGTCTGCCCGCGCCCCTGCCCGCCTAGCCCGCAACAGGCGCGAGCAGCAGACAGCTCTCGCTGTTGAGCACCCCCGGAATTTCCCGAATATCGCGCAAGGCCCGGTCGAACTCGCCCAGAGTCTCGGCCCGGATTTCCGCCACCAGATCCCAGTTTCCATTGGTCGCGAAAACCGTCGTGACCTCCGGGATCCGGTGCAGCGCCCGGATCACAGCGCGCGACATCTTGCCCTGTAACTCGACCAGCGTGATCGCACGCACCTGCCCCTCGACATCGGTCTCGGTCTCGATGGTAAAGCGCCGGATCTGCCCCGACGCCACCAGCGCCTCCAGCCGGGCGCGTGCTGTGGTGCGCGACACCCCCACCTGCAGCGCAAGATCAGTCACCGAGAGCCGCGCGTCCGCCCGCAATGCGGTCAGGATCGCGCGGTCCGTATCGTCGAGCTGCATCGCCCCTCCGTTTTGATCAATCAATTAGCCAAACTGATCGAATTTAGTTCCGATTTGCGCAAATTGACAAGCGAAACCTCTGCGCCATTTCGTCAGACTGAGTCCAACAAGGGAGATCACGATGACACGCACAGTATCGATTCTGGGCGCGCCTATTCAAACTGGCGCTTCGCAACCCGGCTGCATCATGGGACCGGCCAGCCTGCGCATCGCGGGTCTGGGCGATATCCTGACCGAGCTGGGCTGGGAGGTGAACGATCTGGGCGACCTGTCGATCCCGGCGCAAGACCCGGTGCCGCACAAGAACCCCGCGATCCACGATCTGGCCGAGACCCGCGCCTGGATCGAGGCGCTGTCGGACGCAGCCTTCGACGCCGCCCAGAAGCACGACCGCCCGATCTTCATCGGTGGCGACCACGCGCTGGCTGCCGGCACGCTGAGCGGGCTGGCGCGTCATGCGAAAACCCAGGATCGCCCGCTTTTCGTTCTGTGGCTCGACGCCCACCCGGACCTGCACACGCTGGAAACCACGACCAGCGGCAACCTGCATGGCACGCCCGTGGCCTACGTCACGGGACAGCCGGATTTCGAGGCCTTCCCGCCGCTGGAAGCCAGCATCGATCCCAAGAACTTCTGCATGATGGGCATCCGCTCTGTCGATCCGGCAGAGCGCGAGCGCATCAAGCAGATCGGCTTGGAAGTCCATGACATGCGCGCCATCGACGAGACCGGCGTGCTGGCTCCGCTGCGCGCCTTCCTTGACCGTGTGCGCGAAGCCAACGGCCTTCTGCATGTCAGCTTCGACGTCGATTTCCTGGACCCCGGGATCGCGCCCGCCGTGGGCACGACCGTGCCGGGCGGCGCCACGTTCCGCGAGGCGCATCTGATCATGGAAGAGGTCGGCGACAGCGACCTCGTCACTTCACTCGACATTGTCGAGCTTAACCCCTTCCTCGACGAACGCGGCCGCACGGCGAAACTGCTGTGCGACCTCGCGGCCAGCCTCTTCGGCCGCCGCGTTCTTGACCGCATGACACGGAGTTTTTGATGGACAAGTCCCCGCTCGCCCCCTCCGAACTGGCCTTCGTGCCCTTCGTTTCCGTCGCCAACATGATGAAGCTGGTGAACGAGATCGGCCCCGAACAGGTGATGCGCGACCTCGCCGCCTATATCGAAGAGGATTTCCGCCGCTGGCCGGATTTCGACAAGACGCCGCGCGTCGCGAGCCATTCTGCGGAGGGCGTGATCGAGTTGATGCCGACCGCGGATAGCGAAAATTACGGTTTCAAATACGTCAACGGGCACCCCAAGAACGGCCGCACCGGGCACCAGACCGTGACGGCGTTCGGTGTGCTGTCCTCGGTCGCGACGGGCTATCCGCTTCTGATGACCGAGATGACGATACTGACCGCACTGCGCACCGCCGCCACCTCGGCGCTGGTGGGCAAATACCTCGCCCCGAAAGGCGCGACGGTGATGGGCATGATCGGCAATGGCGCGCAATGCGAGTTTCAGGCGCTGGCCTTCCGCGCGATCTGCGGCATCGACACATTGCGGCTTTACGACATCGACCCGAGCGCGACCGAGAAAGCCGCGAAGAACCTGATCGCGCAGGGGTTCAACGTCACCAAATGCCGCTCCGGCGAGGAAGCGGTCGAAGGTGCGCAGGTCATCACCACCTGCACCGCCGACAAGCAATATGCGACGATCTTGACCGACAATATGGTCGGCTCGGGCATCCACATCAACGCAATCGGCGGCGACTGCCCCGGCAAGACCGAACTGCATCGCGACATCCTCACCCGCTCGGAGATCTTTGTCGAATACCCGCCGCAGACCCGCATCGAGGGCGAGATTCAGGCGCTCGACGAGGATCACCCGGTGACCGAGTTGTGGAAGGTCATGCGCGGTGAGGCCGAGGGCCGCCGCGACGCGAAACAGATCACGCTGTTCGATAGCGTGGGCTTCGCGATCGAGGATTTCAGCGCGCTGCGCTACATCCATGACCGCGTGAAGGGTGGCGATTATGCGCAGATGCTCGATCTTATGGCAGACCCCGACGATCCGCGCGATTTGTTCGGGATGCTGACGCGGGCGGGCTGAGCCCGCTTGCGCTTGACGCGCGCGCGTGGCACCGAAAGCGAAACGCCCCTTTCAGACGAGAGCGCGACATGACCGACAAGACCCACCCCTATGCGGGCGACGGCAGACACACCGACAGCTACTACGCGGCTTCGGCCAACCCGGCCCCGCTCCGTCCGGAACTGGAAGGCGCGGTGGAGGCCGATATCTGCGTCGTGGGCGCGGGCTTTTCGGGCCTCTCGACCGCGCTGCATCTGGCCGAAAAGGGCTATAGCGTCACCGTCGTGGAAGGCGCACGCATCGGCTGGGGCGCTTCGGGCCGCAATGGCGGTCAGGTCGTCAACGGGCTGAACGCGAGCCTCGACGTGATCGAGAGCCGCTACGGACAGGACACCGCGAATTTCGTCGCCGGTCTGGTGATGGAAGGCGGCGACATCATCCGCGAGCGCGTCGCGACCTACGACATCCAATGCGACCTGAAGCCCGGCAACGTCTTCGCGGGGCTCACCGGCAAGCATATGCAGGAGCTGGAAGCGCGCTGGAAACTCTGGCGCAGCTACGGCATCGAAAGCCAGGAGATGCTGAGCCGCGAGCAGATGCGCGAGCACGCGGCTTCCGACCTCTATGCGGGCGGCATGATCGACCACAAGGGCGGCCATCTGCATCCGCTGAACCTCGCGCTTGGCGAGGCGGCGGCGGTCGAGAAACTGGGCGGCACGATCTACGAGATGTCCCCCGTCAATTTCGTCGACACCGAAGCCACGCGCCCGGTGATCAGGACCGCGAAGGGGCAGATCACCGCGAAGACGCTGGTTCTGTGCGGCAACGCCTATCTCGGCCATGTCGTGCCCACGCTGGAGCGCCGTGTGATGCCCGTCTCGACGCAGGTGATGGCGACCGAGCCGCTGGGCGAGGCCAAGGCACGCGAATTGATGCCGTCAGATGTCTGCATCGAGGACGTTCGCTACATCCTCGACTATTACCGCATGTCCGCCGACAACCGCCTGCTGTTTGGCGGCGGCACGGTCTATGGCGGGGCAGACCCGAAAGACATCAAGGCGAAGCTCTGGAAGAACCTCGAGAAAGTCTTCCCGCAGCTCAAAGACACCAAGATCGACTACGCGTGGTCGGGCAATTTCGCGCTCTCGTTCAGCCGCGTGCCGCAGATGGGCCGGATCGGGCAGAACACCTATTTCGCGCATGGCTATTCCGGCCACGGCGTGACCGGGTCGCATACTTTCGGGCGCATCCTGTCGGAGGCGATCAACGGCGACCTGACCCGGTTCGATACGTTCGCGAAACTGCCGTGGATTCCGTTTCCCGGCGGGCGCACTTTCCGCGTGCCCTACTCCGTCGCGGGGTCGTGGTGGTATGCTCTGCGCGATCGGCTGGGGGTGTAAGCCCCCTACCCGCGCCTTGGACGATGCGGAGAGACGCGCTTACAGCGCGATCCCGCGCCGTCCGGCCAGATCAGTGAAATACTGCCATGCCACGCGGCCCGAACGCGCCCCGCGCGTGGCCTGCCATTCGATGGCTTCGGCGCGCAACTCCTCGTCGGAGATCTCTACGCCATAGCTGTCGCAATAGCCGCGGATCATCGTGAGATACTCGTCTTGGCTGCAGGGATGGAAGCCCAGCCACAGCCCGAACCGATCGGACAGCGAGACTTTCTCCTCCACCGCTTCGGAGGGGCTGATCGCAGTCGAACGCTCGTTCTCGATCATGTCGCGCGGCATCAGGTGACGCCGGTTCGACGTGGCATAGAGGATCACGTTCGCGGGCCGCCCCTCGATCCCGCCATCCAGCACCGCCTTGAGCGATTTGTAATGCTGGTCGTCATGACTAAACGACAGGTCGTCGCAGAACAGGATGAAGCGCATCTCCGGCGCGTCGCGCAGATGCGCGAGCAGACGCCCGACGGACGGCAGATCCTCGCGCGCAAGCTCCACCAGTTTGAGCGGCAGCCCCTCGGCCACTGCCGCCGCATGGGCCGCCTTCACGAGCGAGGATTTCCCCATCCCGCGCGCGCCCCAGAGAAGCGCATTATTCGCCGCCGCACCGCGCGCAAACTGCAGCGTGTTGGCCAGCAGCGTATCGCGCGAGCGGTCGATGCCGTGCAGCAGGCTCAGGTCGACGCGGTTCACCTGAGGCACGGGCTCCAGCCGATCCGGCGCGGTGTGCCAGATGAAGGCGCTGGCCGAGGCGAAATCCGGCGCGGGCTGTGGCGCGGGCGAGAGCCGCTCCAGTGCCGTGGCGATCCGGGTCAGCGTCGCGTCATTCATCCCTTGGTATCCTCGTCGTCTTCGTCTTCATCCCATTCGTCGGGATCGATCCAGGTGCCTTCGGCGCGCATTCGAGCTTCACGGGTCTTCTCGATCCGCTTCACGAGTTGGATGGATATCTCGTAGAGACCGTAGACCACCGAGAACAGGATGACCTGGGAAATCACGTCCGGAGGCGTCGCGATCGCGGCCACGACAAGGATCGCGACCACGGCGTATTTGCGCATATTCGCGAGGCCTTGCGAGGAGACCAGACCCGCCTTGCCCATCAGCGACAGCAGGACGGGCAGCTGGAAGCAGATCCCGAAGGCCATGACGAACTTGATCGTCAGGTTGAGATATTCCTGCACCGAGCCCTGGAAGCCGATGGCGGCCATCTCGTTCGCGCCGGACGTCGCGCCGATCTCGCCCTGCTGGAAGCCGAGGAAGAAGTTAAAGGCCAGCGGCAGGATGATGTAATAAGCGAACGCCGCGCCAAGAAAGAACATCACCGGCGAGGCGATCAGGAACGGCAGGAACGCGTTCTTCTCGTTGCGGTAAAGGCCCGGCGCCACGAAACGCCACATCTGGTAGGCGATGATCGGGAATGCCAGGGCGAAACCGCCGAGGAAGGAAATATTGATCGCGACGAAGAAGCCTTCCTGCAGCTTGATCAGATAGAGGCCGCATTGCTCGCCGCGCGATTCAAGCGCCGAGCAGACCGGCCGGGTCAGGAAGTTGAAGATCGGGTTCCAGACCGTGTAGCAGACCACCATCGCCGCGATGAAGGCCCCCAGCGAATAGAGGATGCGCGTGCGCAGTTCCGCGAGGTGTTCGATCAGCGGGGCGGCGCTGTCCTCGATTTCGTCATGGTCGCTCATGCGTCACCCTTCTTCGCGGCGGGTTTCTTCGCCGCCGTCTTCTTGGCCGCCGGTTTGGCACCGGTTTTCGCGGCAGGTTTACTGCTCGACTTGGTCGCCGGCTTGGCGCTGGATTTCGCTGCGGTCGAACTGCCCGTCTTCGCGCCAGTCTTGGCTGCGGTCTTCGACGCGGCTTTCTTCGCAGCGGGCTTGGCCGCCGGCTTGCTTGCCGTCTTGGAAGTCTCGGGTTTGGCCGTCTCGGCTGCGGTCGCCTCGGGTTGGGCAGCCTCTGGCTTGGGCGGCTCCGCCTCGGGATCTGGCTTGAGCGAGGTCCGCTCGGACCGGCCCGGCTCCCATTTCTCGAAAGCGTCGGTCGCCTTTTCCAGCGCGTCGAGCCCGAGCGACTTCTTCGAGGCCAGCGATTTCAGGTCGCGCACGGAGCCTGCGGCCTCGTCGAGCCCGGTATCCTTCGCCGCATCTTCCATCGCCCGCGAGAATTCGCGCGCCATCGACTTGGCCTTCGCGGTGATGCGGCCAAGCTGGTGGAACATCTTGGGCAGATCCTTCGGCCCCACGACGATCAGCGCCACGACGCCGATCAGCAGAAGCTCGCTCCAACCGATGTCTAACATGAGTGCTCAGGCCTCCGGCCAAATGAGGACGCAAAGGCAAACGGGCATCAGCCCGCAACCCCTAAAAGCGATCAGGCTCAGGCCTTGTCTTTTTCTTTCTGAACTTCGTCAGCCGGGGTCACGTCGCGTGCCTCGTCGACGGAGCCGTCTTCGATTTCCTTCGTGCCGTCGCTCACGCCTTTCTTGAAGGCGGTGATGCCTTTGCCGACTTCACCCATGAGCGAGGAAATCTTGCCGCGGCCGAAAAGAACCAGAACCACGACGGCGATCAGAAGCAGACCGGGAAGGCCGATATTGTTGAGCATTGTTGTCTCTCCTCTGGTCACGGGCCCGCCGCCCGCGCCTTATGTCGGTCCCGAGTTTTAGGATCATGCGGGCCTCAATCCTAGACCGATTCCGCCCAAACGGCGCTGTGAGGCGCAGATTACTGACAGTTCATTGTCAGTTGCCCCGCCCCGCGCTACCCTTAGCTTGACCTGACGGGAGAGACCGATGACCCGCGACGAGCGGCTGCAACAGATCATCGCCATCCTGCGCGACGGCAAGATGCACCGTGCCAGCGATCTGGCTGAGCGGCTGGGAGTCTCGGTCCGCACGATCTGGCGCGACATGGCGGAAATCTCGGCCTATGGCGTGCCGGTCGAGGGCGAACGCGGCGTCGGTTATATCCTGCGCCGGGCGGTTGGCTTGCCGCCTCTCGTGCTGACCCGCGAGGAGTTGGCCGCGCTCGATCATCTGCTCGATCTCGCCGAGGCGATGGAGGATCCGCGCCTTGCCGGAGGCGCCGCGAGCCTGGCCGCTAAGATCCGCGCCGCCCTGCCTTCCGCGCCCCCCGAGCCATCTGCCGAAGACGCCGGGGAAGGTCTGGCGGGCGATCGGGGATGAGGCTAGGCTCGACTGCGAAACTTGGAAGGGATGCCCCTGCGTGATCGGTGCCGAATACATCACTGCTTTCGTGACACTTTTCGTCATCATCGATCCGATCGGGCTGGCCCCGGTCTTCATCGCACTGACCTTGGGTGAAAGCCATCGCGCGCGACTGCGCATCGCCCTGCGCGCCCTCATCATAGCCGCCGTGCTGCTGACCTTGTTCGGCATTTTCGGTGACAAGATTCTCGCCGGGATCGGCATCTCCATGCCCGCATTCCGCATCGCGGGCGGGGTGCTGCTGTTCCTCACCGCGCTCGACATGCTGTTCGAACGCCGCACCAAACGCCGCGAGGCGCAGGGCGAGGAGCACGAGGCCGACCCCGAAACAGACCCTTCCGTATTCCCTCTGGCGACGCCCCTTCTCGCCGGGCCCGGCGCGATGGCGACGATGATCCTGCTGGCCGGCCGCGAGGGCGGCGACTGGCTGCATGTCGTGGTCATCATCGCGATGATGCTGCTGGTGCTTTGCTGCGTCTTCGTGATGTTCCTGCTCGCCACGCCGATCGAGCGCGCGCTAGGGCGCACCGGCACGATGGTCGTCACCCGGCTTCTGGGGATGCTGTTGGCGGCGCTGGCGATCCAGTTCATCCTCGACGGGCTGCATGGCGCGGGGCTGATGGGCGGGGGCCCGGTAAGCTGAGGCAATCCGCCCTCTGGGAAAGCCGCGCAAGCGATCCTATCTGAATTAGGTTGGTAGGGGTAACGAGGATCATGGTCGAGACGATCATCAGCGAGAATTGGGGACGGCTCGTCTATCTGGGCCTCCTGCTCGTCGCCGTGGGCGGGTATTTCCTGCTGGAAATCCGTCGCCGTCCGGGGCGCACGCTGCAACAGGCCGCGATCTGGGGGCTGATCTTTCTGGGCACGCTCGCCGCCGTGGGGCTTTGGACCGACATCCAGCGACAGGTCTCGATCCCCGATCAGGCCGTGATGCGTGATGGGCGGATCGAAGTGCCGCAAGCGCCCGACGGGCATTACTACCTCACCGCCGAGGTCAACGGCACGCCGATCCGCTTCGTCGTCGATACCGGCGCGAGCCAGATCGTCCTGACCCAGCGCGCCGCCGAACGCGCGGGCATCAAGACCGCCGATCTCGCCTATATCGGGCAGGCGCGCACAGCCAACGGCATCGTCGCGACTGCGCCGGTGCGGCTGGAGCGCTTCGATTTGGGCCCGATCCACGACAGCAACCTGCGCGCCGTGGTCAATCGCGGATCGATGGACACGTCACTGCTGGGGATGACCTACCTCACCCGCTTCGCGAAAGTGGAATTCGCGCGGGGCACGCTGATCCTCGAACGCTAAGCGGACCCGGCCCTCAATCGCCGTGATCGTGCCTTTTTTGCGCCTCAATCTTTGTCGAGGGTCCCAAGGTGGCCGCCGTTCAGGCTCGGCCCTCCAGGCTTCGTTACGAGGAAAACGCCCATGGTTGCCTTCGACACCCTCGCGCTTGCGATCATCACCGTCGCCGTCATCCGCGAAGCCTATCTCCGTCTGCGCCCGATGATGCGCTCTGCCGAAGCAGAGCGCGGCTAAGCTAGCCTTTCACCAGAACCGCGAGATCGGCCACATTCGTGCCGGTCGCCCCCGTCATCAGCAGCGCATCCGCCGCCTGCAGGACGTGATAGCTGTCATTGCGGGCAAGCGCCGCATCGCAATCGACGCCAGCCGCCCGCGCCGCCGCGCAGGTCCCCGGCCCCACCAGACCGCCCGCCGCATCCGTCGGCCCATCGCGGCCATCGGTACCGCCCGACAGGAAGCGCCAATCACCCTCGAGACCCGCCGCCTCCGCCGCACAAGCCACCCGCAGCGCCAGTTCCTGATTGCGACCGCCCAGCCCGTCGCCCTTGATCGTCACGGTGGTCTCGCCCCCCATGACGAGCGCCCCTGAGGGCATATCGCGCAGAAGGGCCACGATCTGCGGCGCGAGATCGGCCACGTCCCCGTCAAGCGCGAAGGGCGCGGCCTCGGCTCCGGCCGACACCATCGCCGCGACCGACAGCCCGTTCGCCCCGATCAGACGGTTGCGCGCCGCAGGCAGAGCTGGCTCCGCGCCGGAGGCTTCCAGATGCGCCCGCACAGGCGCGGGCAAAGCGTCCCAGATCCCGAGATCACGGCACAGCTGCGCTGCCTCGGCCCGCGTGCCGATCGGCTCGACAGTGGGCCCCGAGGCGATGACGCGCAGATCATCGCCCGGCACATCTGAAAGGATCAGCCCCGTCACGGGGGCCGCGCAGGCCAACAGCCAGCCGCCGCCCTTGAGCTGGGACAGCTGCTGGCGGATCAGGTTCATCTGCGTGATATCGGCCCCGCAACCGAGGAGAAGTCGGCTGACCTCGGCTTTGTCCGACAGGCTCAGCCCCTCTGCGGGTGCGACCGCGAGCGCGGAGCCGCCACCGGAAATCAGCGCAAGAACGCGATCCTCCGGGCCACAGGCTTGCAGGCACTCCAGGATCGCGCGCCCTGCCCGTTCACTGCCCTCCCCCGGCACAGGGTGATCGCCCGCGATCAGCGTGACACCCGCACGAGGCGCGGCCGCTTCGGCATTCTCGGGATTGGTCACGACGAGCGCTTGCGCATCTTCGGGCAAAGCCTCCAGCGCCGCAGCACTCATCGCCAGCGCCGCCTTGCCGAGCGCGACCACCTGCCAGCGCCCGCCCGGCCCCGGCGGGTTGTCCATCGCCCAGCCCATCGCGCGGGACACACCCCCCGCCGGATCGGCCGCCTTCACTCCGATATCGAACAGCTCGCGTGCGCGTGCATCCAGATCCATGCCCTCTCCCTTCGCTTTTGCCCAACTATGCCCGGGGGGCGCCGGGGTGCAAGTGCGCCAGGCGAAGGCAGTCCTCGCGGTGGCGCAGAAACGAAAAGACGCCCGCGGGGAGCGCGGGCGTCGAAACACGATCAGGCGGAAGGGCCCTGTCGGTTTAAGTGAGCGGGAGCCGAGGCCCCCGCCCGGGGAGGGTCTTAGCCACCTTGGCTTTCGATATAGGCGAGCACCGCCTTGACGTCTTCGGGGTCCTTCAGGCCGGCGAAGGACATCCGGTTCTTCGGAATGTAGCCCTTCGGGTCGGCGAGATATTCCTCGACCGTCTGTTCGGTCCAGATCAGACCGTCTTCACCGTGCTGCTTCATCGCGCTCGAGTATTTGAACCCATCAGCCGTCCCGGCCTGACGGCCGATCAGGTTGTTGAGCACCGGGCCGACGCGGTTCTTCGCATCTTCGCCGACTTGGTGGCAGGCCTTGCACTTCTTGAAGACCTTCTCGCCAGCCTCGACCAGCGCCGGATCGGCAGAGAGCGTCTCCTTCGGCTCGGAGGTGGTTTTCTCCACCTGCGCCGCCGCCGGAGCGTCCTGCGCCATCGCCTCGGCCGCGTCGCTCTGGGTAGCGTCGCCTGCGACGACGACGTCGGCCGGAGCGCTATCGTCCGCAGCCGCCGTATCTTCGCCGCCGCCCTGGTTGGGCGTCACGTCGAGCACGGTGGCTTTCTTGGTGATGTGCACGTCGGTCTTACAGTCGCTCATGCAAGCGGCTTCCGAAAACTTCGGCACTTCGACCTCGTCGCGGTTATCCACGATGAACCCGTCCGCGTTCGGCATCTCCACGTCGAGGAAGTTATCCTTCGTGAGGACGAAATCGTCTTCCACGAGGTAGTTCGAGTAGAGAATGTAGGCGACGATGGCATAGGTCTCGTCGACGGTCAGCGTCTGCGCGTTGCCGAACGGCATCGAGCGGTGCGCATAGTCCCAGACGGTGGACAGGTAGGGCCAGTAGGAACCGACGGTTTTCACCGGATCCTTGTTGGCCAGCGTCCCTTCGCCCCCGGCCAGTTTCGGCCAGTTGTCGACGCCCTCGGCGAAGTCGCCATGGCAGACCGCGCAGTTGTCGGCGAAGATCTTTTCACCGTCGGCGACCGAACCCGAGCCTTCGGGAAGGTTCTTGCCATCGGGGAAGACCTCGACGGTCCAGGCGTTGATTTCCTCGGGCAGCGCTTCGCGTCCCAGACCGAATTTCTCGGCCAGGGCGGGCGTCGCGACGAGCGGAGCGGCCAGAAGCGTGGCCAGCAGCAGATTACGACGACACTTCGACATTCTCGGACTCCCCGTTTTCCTTGACCCACCAGGTCTGGATACCGTTGTTGTGATAGACCGAATTCTCCCCGCGGATCGCGCGCAGCGCGTCCTTGGTCGGCTGAACGTAGCCGGTGGAATCGGTAGCGCGGGACTGCAGGAGCATTTCCGAACCGTCCCAGTCGATCTCGAGATAGAAGCGCGAGACCGCCTTGTCGGCGCCCGGCTCGGCCAGACGGGCCTCTTGCCAGTTCGCGCCGCCGTCGAGCGAAACGTCGACCTTGGTGATGTGACCGCGACCCGACCAGGCCATGCCGGTGATGACCAGCGGACCCTTGCCGTGCTTGATCGGCATCTGCGGGCTGGGCGAGGTGACGACCGATTTGGCGTCCATGACCCAGGTCCACTTGCGCGACGTGCCGTCGGCGAGCGTGTCGGTGTATTTCGAGGTTTCTTCGCGCGACTGCACGGCCTCGTCGGTGACTTCGAGACGACGCAGCCACTTCACCCACATGTTGCCTTCGAAACCCGGAACCACGAGGCGCACCGGATAACCGTGCTCCTTGCGCAGCGCTTCGCCATTGGCCTTGATGGCTACGAGACAGTCGTCGAGCGCTTTCTCCAGCGGGATCGAGCGGCCGTTCGAGGACGCGTCGGCGCCTTCGGCATAGACCCACTTGTCCTTGATCTGGTCGCCGAGATTGGTGATCCCCGCTTCTTCGAGCAGCGTCCGCAGCGGGATGCCCGAATATTGCATGTTGTGGATCATGCCCTGGGTGAACTGCGCGCCGTTGAGCTGCGCACCGGCCCATTCCATGCCCGAGTTCGCGGCGCATTCGAGGAAGTAGGTGCGGTTCACACGCGGGAAACGCTCAAGATCCTCGTAGGTGAAGACCAGCGGCTTGTCGACGAGGCCGTTGATCATCAGGCGGTAGTCTTCCTTCTTCAGCTCGATCGCGCCCGAATGGTGACGCTCGAAGGCGCAGCCGGTGGGGGTGATCGTGCCGTCGAGGGCGTGGATCGGCGTAAAGTTGATCGACGAGATCACGTCCGCGGTCAGCCAGCCGACATTGCGGCGGATGACGTCATCTTCGAATTCGATCGGCAGGCCGTAGGGGGTGGCATCGACGCCGTCGCCCCAGCCCGAAGCCCAAGGCTGAACTTCGGTGATCAACGGATCGGGTTGCTGTTCTGCGCGCGCGGCACCAGCCCCTGCGGCCATCGCACCGACCGCAGCCCCTGCGCGGAGGAATCCGCGGCGGCTGAGGGCGGCATTGGTGGCCGGGTTGCCCTGGCGTTCCTTGTCGTCCATGTGTTTTCCTCCAGTCTCTAACCCCTGCGGGGCGTAATCATCGACGGGCGGGACCGGCTCAGATGCCGGTCACGACCACCGAGTCATTCGGTTTCAAGTCAACGGTTTTGATCTTGCGCAGGTGATCGGCGATCACGTCCCAGATCTGCGGCCCTTCGGTACCTTCGTTGACCGAGGCCCAGCCCGTCACGACATAGTTGCGTGCCGGGTCGATATCGGAGCCGTCCTTCAGCAGCGTCATGTTGGAAATCCGCTCGCCGATCGGCTTCGAAACGTCGATGTGGTAGCCCATGCCACCCACTCGAACCATGTCCCCGCCCTGCTGGTAGTAGGGGTCGGAGTTGAAGATGTTGTCGGCCACGTCCTCGAGGATGGTCTTGATCATCTCGCCCGACATTTCGGAGCGATAGTTCTCGCCATAGGTCATCGAAGTGGCGTTGAGCACGTCTTCCATGGTGATTTTCTGCCCGGGGATCAGCGACGGCCCCCAGCGCACGCCCGGGCTCATGGCGATCTCGGCGTCACGCTCTTCGAGCATCGCCTCGCAGATCAGGTCGTCCCAGGTGCCGTTGAAGTTGCCGCGGCGATAGAGCAGCGAGTTGGTCTCGCCCACGACTTCCTCGAGTTCGGCCTTGTAGGGCTCGCGATGGCCCATGATGACGTCGGTCATCTCCTTGTCGGGCTCGATCACGTCGGAGAAGATCGGGATCAGCTTGTGGCGGAAGCCCATCATCTTGCCGTCGCGCACGTCGAGATCGACGCGGGAGACGAATTTGCCGTTCGAGCCCGAGGCGATCAGGATCGTCTCGCCTACGAGGATCGGCTCCGGAACGGCGTCATGGGTGTGACCGGTGAGGATCACGTCGATGCCCTTCACGCGGCTCGCCATCTTGTGGTCCACGTCGAAGCCGTTATGCGACAGGCAGACGACCAGATCGACGCCCTTCGCACGAACCTCGTCGACCATCGCCTGCATACGCTCTTCGCGGATGCCGAAGGAGTAGTCGGGGAACATCCAGCCGGGGTTCGCGATCGGCATGTAGGGGAAGGCCTGACCGATGACCGCGATCTGCGTGCCGTTGCGCTCGAAGATCTTGTAGGGCTCGTAGGCGGGCTCGTCCCATTCGGCGTCGAAGATATTCGCACCGAGGAAGGGGAAGGGAAGGCCGTCGACGATCTCGTTCACCCGGTCCTGGCCATAGGTCCATTCCCAGTGCGAGGTCATCGCTTCGACGCCGAGCTTGTTCATGATGTCGACCATGTTCTGGCCCTTGGTCTTCAGCGCGACCATCGAACCGTGCCAGGTGTCGCCGCCATCGAGGATCAGCGCGTCGGGGCGTTCGGCCTTGATCGCCTTCACGACGGTCGCCACACGGTCCATGCCACCCATCTTGCCGTAGCTCTTGGCGAGATCGGTGAAGTTCTCGTAGGTCAGCGCGTAGGCATCGGGCGTGTTCGGCTCGATGTTGAACATCTTGAGGAAATCCGCGCCGGTCACATGCGGCGGACGTCCCTTCGCCTCGCCCACGCCGAGGTTGATTTCCGGCTCGCGGAAATAGATCGGCATCGCTTGCGCGTGGATGTCGGTGATGTGGATCAGCGTGACATTGCCCAGCGGCTCGAACTGCAGGAGCTGGTCTTGGGTAATCGACTGCTGCGCCATGGCGCGCGACCAGCGCGACAGGCCCGAAGCACCGAGGATGGTCGAGGCGGCCAAGCTCGCCTGAAGAAATTCCCGCCGGGATATCATGCGATGTGTCTCCTTCTTCTCACCGGGCCAGTGCGCCCGGCGGTCGTTTCATTCGGGTAAATAGACAAACGAATTCAGACAGATATGAAATTTTGAATATGTTGAAACGAAACGCGCGGGACAGGGAGGCCCTGCCCCGCGCATCAATTCACAGGTCAGGGACGGACGCCGCCACCCTCGATGTCGAGACCCAGGCCGCGCGAAGCGACGTAGAGTTCGAGATTGCGGAACTCGTCCGAACCGGGGCTGTAGGTTTCCGCGCGCGTGTCGCGGATGCAGCCCTTGAAGCGGTTGTGGATCGACACGACGCCCGCGTTCTTCAGACGGTAGGTCGGGAAGCCCTGGATCTGGCCTTGGCTAAGATGGTCAGCGCGGATGTAGTTGCCGTAGTTCTCTTCGTGGCACGACGCGCAGGACAGCTCGAGCTGGCCATAGCGGGTGTAGTACATCTCCTTGCCCTTCTCCCAGAAAGGCTTGGCCTCGCCGTCGATCTTGACCGCGACCGGCATGCCACGCGACTCGACCGCGATCGCGGTGGTCATGTTGTGCATCGGAGCGCTGTCCCAACCCCAGGCTTCGGCGCCCATGCGGTTGGTGCGGCAATCGTTGATGTAATCCTCGACCGACCACAGCTTGCCGGCTTCGTTCACCTTAGGCATCGAGGCGCGCACGCCCTTCATGCCTTCGCTGATGTCGCCGTGGCAATCCGCGCAGGATTTGCCCTCGGAGCCGTCGGCGGTCGACCAGGTTTCCTGGCCCTGCTCGGCAAAGATCATGATCGGGTTGTCGAAGTCGTCCTGTTCCATCGCGCGGGTCTCGTCCGTGCGGAAGAGCCAGCCGGAATAGACCTCGTCGAGATGCCCTTTGAGGTGATCGGCGGCGGGCGCCTTCACCGTGATCGGGGTGTCGCCGTTGATGACGAGCTCGTCATCCGCCATTTCGGCGTGCAGCGCCGCGGTGCTGAGCGCGAAGGCTGCAGTGGCGGCAAGGATGGTGCGGCTGGTGCGCAACGTCATATTCTGTGTCCTCCCTGGGTGTGCCCCGCGCCCATCGATCTCCCCAAACAGGCGCGGTTCTCTGTTCTTGGTGAGGCGGCGCGCTCCCTCACGCGCCGCTGGCCGTTCGGCCGATCAGCTCACTTCGATCTTCTGGCTGTCTTCGTAGGTCGAACCGTCATCATCGTACCAGGTGAACTTGAACTCACCCGATTCCGGGACTTTCGCCTCGAATTCGATGTAGGGATTCGTCGAGATCGCCGGCTCGAGGGTGACGTCGATGACGTTCTCGCCGTTGAAGTCGCAGGTGAAGCGATTGATGATCTCGCGCGGGATGACGTTGCCGTCCTTGTCCTTGCGCTGACCCGATTCCATCGGGTGCGAGATCAGGGTCTTGATGGTGATCGTGTCACCGGCCGAAGCTTTTTTCGGCACTTTTACGCGGGGTCTCACGCCTTTCATGGTCTTGTCTCCTCAGATACCGAAAAAATTAGCCGCCGCAGCCGCCGATGGTGACCTTCACGGTCGATTTCGCCTGGACGTAGCTGCCGTCGGCCATCTTGGCGACAGCGATGACGTCCTGGGTCTTCGAGAGGCGAATCCGGGTCGAGGCCATCTGCGAGCCGGCCAGCGGACCGAACTTGAAGGTCACGACGTCGGGCGTCGGGTTGCCGGGCGCGAAGACCGCGATCTCGGTTGCGCCGGGCGCATCGACGGAGATCGGAACGGTATTCCCGTTCTCGGCGATTTCCGGCGCGGTCAGGGTGACGCCGTCACCCATTGCGGCATCTGCGCCGCCGGTGAACTTGGCGATGGCGTCAGCACCGGCATCGGCCAGCGCGGGCAGCGGCAGCATGGAAGCGGCAACGCCGCCCATCGCCAGCGCCAGCGCGTCACGTCTGGTCATGGTCATGTTGTATCTTCTCCTCTCGGGTTTGTCGTTCAGAGGGTCACTCGTCCTTGAGGGTCATCAAGAAAGCGACCACATCCTCAACCTGTTGTGCATTCAAGATCGGCGGCAGATCGGCAGGCGCAGCCTTGCCGGTGTACCCGTCGCCGGGGCGAATGAAGGGACCGGTTTTGTACATCGCCGGCATTACCGTGCCTTCGAAGGTGTGCTTGGCGTCGACGACGATGCCGCGCAGCTGCGACTCGTCCCAACGGTCGCCCGCGCCGTTCAGCTCCGGGCCGACATTACCTTGGAACGACGCGTCGAGCGCCGAGACCTTATGGCAGGCCACGCAGTTGCCCAGCGACTTGGTCGCCGCGACTTCTGCGCCCTTTGCGGGATCGCCCGGCTGACCGGTCAGCGACTCGGTCACCGCGCCCACATCGGTGAATTTGACATCCATCGGCGCGGTTTCTGCGATCGCGGCGCTGGCTGCGAAGGTGGCGGCCATTGCGGCCCACGCAACGTGGCGTTTCATAGAAGTCCTCCCAAATTCTCTCCCTGACTCACTTTTAAGCGAGCGCGTCACAGCGGCGCAATGGATAAATTCAAAAATCCGCATATTTTCCAATATGTTCTCCGGAACATATCGGCGCATACCGCAGCATACCCAAGATTTCTTAAGCGAAATCAGAAACATTCGCGGGCGCAGCACGAATGCTGCGCCCGCGAGCACGAGATCACGACTCTGTTAGATTCGCGAAACTCGCGATCACTTCGCCATAACTTTGTCGGCAACGTACTTCTGAAAATTCACGCCACTCTCGTAGCCGTGAGTCTTTACCCACTCGAGCAAGGCCATCGTCGTACCCTTGCCGAAAGCGCCCGGCATCTGTGCAACGGCCTGCTTGTTGGCGGGCTGATCGGAGGCCTCTTCGGGGAAGAACATCATGGTCGGCGTGAACATCACGCCCCATTTCATCGCCATCTCTTTTTCGGGCAGAGCCTCGCCGTCGAAATCGGTCACTTCGACATCGCCGAACAGGTTCATCTGCACGACATAGTAGTTGTCGGTGATGTATTGCGCGATTTCGGGATCGGAGAAGACCTCCTCATGCATCTTCTTGCAGTAGATGCAGCCGCGCTGCTCCCAGATGACCATGAAGCGCTTGCCCTCGTCATTGGCCGTCGCGAGATCGTCCGACATGTCCTTGAACGTGTCGTGGAACCACGGCTCCTTGTGCAGCCCGTCATCGCCCATCTCGGCGGCGTGACCCGGCAGGGCCAGCATCGCCGCGGTGAAAGCGGCAGTCAGAAAATGACGCATGATCGTCCTCCCTTGAAACAGATCCTCAGCCAAGACTCCCGCTCGGCATGACGTCGATCAGAAACTCACCAATGTAGCGCAGCCCCCCGGTCACGATGAGAACCGCGAACAGGATCAGCATAACCCCCATCGCCTTCTCGACATAGCCGAGCTTGGCGCGGTGCTTTGCCATCAGGGCGAGGAAAGGCCGCGTGAAGAAGGCCGCTATGATGAAGGGCAAAGTCATTCCGATCCCGTAGGCAAAAAGCAGCAGCCCGCCCTTGGAGATCTCTCCCATGCCCGACGCCACCATAAGGATGGCGGCGAGCGCCGGGCCCACGCAGGGCGTCCAGCCGAAGCCGAAGGCGAGCCCCATCACATAGGCGCCAAGGAAGGTCGTGGGATCGGTTTTCGCCTCCATTCGCGCCTCGCGATAGAGGAATGGGATCCGGATCACGCCGAGGAAATGCAGACCGAAGACGAGAAGGATCGCGGCTGCCACCCAGCTCAGCGGTCCCATCCATTCGCGGAACGCGGCCCCGAGCGCAGTGGCTCCCATCCCCATCAGCACGAAGATCGTGGTCACGCCCAACGCGAAAGCGACCGAAGAGGCGACCATCCGCGCCTGCGCACCGGGGGCGATCTTGCCGTCACCGCGCAGCTCCGACATCGACAGCCCGGCCATGTAGGACAGGTAGAACGGCACCATCGGCAAGATGCACGGCGTCAGAAAAGACAGCAGGCCGGCAAAAAACGCCCCGCCATAGGTAATATCGATCGGCACTGTTTCCTCCCTCGTGACGCGCCCTAGCCTATATAGCCTCGGTCTCCCAACCGTCCTTGAAGGGGCCCGTCAAACACATTACGATCTTTATATGTAAAAAGGGGTCCGTCAATGTTCCGCATTGTTTGGCATACGATTTCCATGGCCGCGGCGCTGGCGATTTCGCTGAGCGCGACGGGCCACGCCTCATGGGCCGACGCCGCGGGGGCCGACGCCACGTCGCAATCCGCCGAGACGACGACCGATGTCGGCTCCGCGACCGAAGAAGCCAAGGCCGAGAGCGAGTTTCGCCTCCTGATGGTCGAGCAGGTCGGCTGCGTCTATTGCCGCATGTGGAACAACGACCTCGCGCCGATCTACCCCAAGACCCCCGAGGGCAAGACCGCGCCCCTGCAGCGGGTCGATCTGCACAAGCCCTTCCCTGACGACATCACGATCACCGGGGGCAAACCGCTCTTCACACCGACCTTCATCCTGCTGCAGGACGGGGTCGAAGTCGCCCGCATCGAAGGCTATGCGAGCGAGGACTTCTTCTGGGGGCTGCTGGATCAGGCCCTGAAAAAGAATGGCGCGGACTATCAGCCCCCCTCAAACTGAGGTTTGATGTGCGTGCTTTTGGCCCGCCCCGTGCGGGTTTTTGTTCTCTCGGGCTTTGTTCCGGCGAATCGTCATGCTAAAGCCTGAAACATTCGATTAATACGGTCGCGCTGCGCGCGGCTCCAAGGAAGGACGATGCGGTGCGGCATCTGGTGCCTGACGGTCATGCCGAAAAGCTTGCCTCTGCCACGGCCGAGTCGAGATGTGCCCGCATGGATGCAGAAGAGCTACTCGATCGCGCACAAGACGCCTCCAACCTCATGAAGGCGCTCGCCCATGAGGGACGGCTCATGATCCTGTGCCATCTCAGTTCGGGCGAGAAATCGGTGACCGAGCTGGAAAACCTGCTGGAATCGCGCCAGGCCGCGGTCAGCCAGCAATTGGCGCGGCTGCGTCTCGAGGGGCTCGTCAGCGCGCGCCGCGAAGGCAAGGCGATCTACTACACGCTCTCGGACCCGCGCGCGCGCCGCCTTGTCGAAACGATTTACGATATGTTCTGCGCCACCGACGGAACTCGGTGAGCCATGAGACCGGACGCTGAGTGATCCGGGGGGAGAAGGGCAATGGAACAGATTCCGATGGGCGCCATGGCGGCCCTGGTCGGGGCGCTCGGCGGTGTGATTCTCGGCCTCGCCGCGCGCCTGGGCGATTTCTGCACCCTCGGCGCACTGGAAAGCGCCGCCTATGGCGATGACCAGAGGCGTCTGCGCCTCTGGGGCGTGGTGCTGGGTGTCGCGATCTCCGGCGCCTTCCTAGCCGAGGCTCTGGGTTATGCCGACATCACCCACAGCTTCTATCAAACGATCAAGTGGTCGCCCTTGGCCTCGATCGTGGGCGGGCTGGTCTTCGGCTACGGCATGGCGCTCGCCGGAAATTGCGGCTTCGGGGCGCTGGTGCGTTTCGGCGGCGGCGACCTGCGCGCGATGGTGATCGTCGTCGTGATGGGGATTTTCGCCTTCGTGACGCTGTCCGGCCCCCTCGCGCATCTGCGCCTGCTGATCTTCGACCAGCAGGCCGCCACCTCCCCTCAAGGCATCGCGCATTGGCTCTCGGCGCGGACCGGGCTGCCGCCGCTGACCTTCGCCCTGCCAGTCGCCGCAGGCTTCCTCGCATGGGCGCTGAGCTATCAGCCGCTGCGCGCAGACAAACGCAGGCTCGCCTGGGGCGTGGCTGCGGGCCTTGCCGTGGTCTGGTGCTTCGTCGGCACCTCCTACCTCTTCAGAGAGAGCATGGGCGCGACCGGCGTCGAGGCCCCCTCCTTCACCGCCCCGCTTGGGCGCACGATCCTGTATTTCATGACCTCCACCGCGGGAGGGCTCACCTTCTCCGTCGGGCTCGTCGCGGGCGTTCTCGGCGGGGCCTTCCTCGGCTCGGCCATTCGCGGCCTCTTCAAATGGGAAGCCTGCGAAGATCCGCGCGAACTGGGCCGTCAGGTCAGCGGCGCCGCCCTGATGGGCATCGGCGGCACGATCGCCGTCGGATGCTCCATCGGCCAGGGGGTAAGCGCGATGGCCGTGCTCGCCTTCTCCGCGCCCGTCACGCTGGCCTCCATCGTGATCGGCGGGTTGATCGGCCTGCGCCAGTTGATCCACGGCTTCCAGCCCGAATAGGCCGGAGCCGCACGTCCCCCTCCCGTTTTTGGCTTGGCCGAAATATCCCGGGGGTGAGGCGCGGACGCGTCGAGGGGGCAGCGCCCCCTTCTCCCCGCGAAGTCTTGCCGCACAACGCTTGCGAATCTGATCCGGGTTTCCTATATCGCCCCTCGAGAGGTTGGCGCGGGCGAGCGCCTCGCCAACCCGGTCAGGTCCGGAAGGAAGCAGCCGCAACGAGCCCCGCTTGGGTCGCTGTCCAGCCTCTCACCCCCCTCCTCCTCCACGAAACGCACCAAACTTGTCGGCGCGTCACCATGCCCGATTGTGGGCTGATGTCGCCGCGTTAAGCTTCCCGTCAAAGGGGAGGTTTCACCATGTTTCGTTTTGCTCTGGCCGCTCTGGCCATTCTGCCTGTGCCGCTCTTTGCAGGGACGCTTACCGCCGTCGAAGTCGCACCGGACACCTATGCGATCGAGGGCCCCTTCGGGCAGCGTGATGCCGAGAACCTCGGCAATAACGCGACCTTCGGGCTGATCGTCACGGATGAGGGCGCGGTGCTGGTGGATGCGGGCGGCACCTACAAGGGGGCGGCGGCGCTCGACGAGGTGATCGGCACGCTGACCGATCAGCCGGTGAAATATGTGATCGACACCGGTGGGCAGGATCACCGCTGGCTCGGCAATGGCTACTGGAAAGAGCATGGCGCCGAGATCATCACCTCGGCGGATGCGCTCGTCGACCAGAAGGCCCGCGCCTCGCTGGAACTGACGATGCTCGACGCGCTGGTCGGCAAGGACGCGCTCGCGGGCACGGAGCCGGTCTACGCGGACACCACCTTCGACGAACGCTACACGCTCACCCTCGGCGGGCGCGAGATCGAGATCACCCATCCCGGCCCGGCCCACACTCCTGGCGACAGCTTCGTCTGGCTGCCTGCGGAAAAAGTGATGTTCACCGGCGATATCGTCTTCGTGGGCCGCATCCTCGGCGTGCTCGACATGTCGTCCTCGAAAGGCTGGGTCGAAGCCTTCGAGGCGATGGCCGCCTATGAGCCCACCAATGTCGTTCCCGGCCACGGCCCCGCCACCGATCTCGCGACGGCGACTCGCGACACCTATGATTACCTGACCAATCTGCGCAGCCGGATGGCCGATTATATCGATGACGGCGGCGACATCATCGGCTCGGTCGACGTGGACCAGTCGCAATTCGAATATCTCGCGGACTTCGACACGCTCGCCACACGCAACGCGCAGGCGGTATTCAGCCAGATGGAGTGGGAATGAGCCGGGTGGACGTCGACGCCCGGGGCGCCTAGTCTGGCGGCTGCTTATGATACCGGAGCTTCGATGACCGACACCCAATATCAGGTTCTCGCCCGCAAGTACCGCCCCGAGACCTTTGCCGATCTGATCGGACAGGCACCGATGGTGCGCACGCTCAAGAACGCCTTCGCGGCCGACCGGATCGCGCAGGCCTTCATCATGACCGGGATTCGCGGCACCGGGAAAACCACCACGGCGCGGATCATCGCCAAAGGGCTGAACTGCATCGGCCCCGACGGCAACGGCACCCCCACGACCGATCCCTGCGGCGTGTGCGAACATTGCCGCGCGATCATGGAGGGCCGCCATGTCGACGTGATGGAGATGGACGCCGCCTCGCGCACCGGTGTGGGCGACATCCGCGAGATCATCGAGAGCGTGCATTACCGGGCGGCCTCGGCGCGCTACAAAGTCTATATCATCGATGAGGTTCACATGCTGTCGACGAGCGCGTTCAACGCGCTCCTGAAGACGCTCGAGGAACCGCCCGCCCATGTGAAGTTCATCTTTGCCACCACCGAGATCCGCAAGGTGCCCGTCACCGTGCTCTCGCGCTGCCAGCGCTTCGACCTGCGCCGGATCGAGCCCGAGGAGATGATCGCGCTGCTGCGCCGGATCGCCGATGCGGAAGGTGCCGAGATCGCCGATGACGCGCTCGCGCTGATCACCCGCGCCGCCGAAGGCTCCGCGCGGGATGCGACCTCGCTGCTCGATCAGGCGATCGCGCATGGCGCAGGCGAGACCACGGCGGAACAGGTCCGCGCGATGCTGGGTCTGGCCGACCGTGCCCGCGTCCTCGATCTCTTCGACATGATCCTGCACGGTCAGGCCGCCGAGGCGCTGACCGAGCTTGCCGCGCAATATGCCGACGGCGCCGATCCGATGGCGATCATGCGCGATCTGGCCGAGATCACCCATTGGGTCTCCGTCATCAAGGTCACGCCCGAAGCCGCCGAAGACCCGACCGTTCCGCCCGAGGAACGCAATCGCGGTCAGGAGATGGCGGCCGCGCTTCCGATGCGTGTGCTGTCGCGGCTCTGGCAGATGCTGCTCAAGGCGCTCGAAGAAGTCGCAGGCGCGCCCAATGCGATGATGGCGACCGAAATGGCCGTGATCCGCATGACCCATGTGGCTGACCTGCCCGACCCGGAAACGCTGATCAAGAAGATCCAGCAGGGCAACACCCAGACCCAAGCGGCAGGCCGGGGCCCCGCGCCTTCGACCGGGCCGGTGCATGGCGCGACGCTGCGCGCCCGGCGTGCCGGTGGCGGCGCTGTTGCCGCCACCGCCCCTGCCCAACAGCACGATCCGATGGCCGACGCGCTTGCCCGTTTCGCCAGTTTCGACGACGTGGTCGACCTGATCGCCCGGATGCGCGACATGACCCTGCTGCTGGAGGTCGAGAGCAACCTGCGCCTCGTGAATTACCGCCCCGGCCGGATCGAGTTCGAACCGACCCCACAGGCCTCGCGCGACCTCGCCGCGACGCTTTCGGCAAGGCTGCAGGGCTGGACCGGCGCGCGCTGGGGCGTCTCGGTCGTCTCCGAAGGCGGCGCGCCGACCATAGCCGAGGTGAAGGCGGAAGAGCTCGCGAAGGCCGAGGCCGAGGCGATGAAGAACCCGCTGGTCGCAGAGATATTCGCCCGCTTCCCCGGCGCGAAGATCGAAATCCTGCCCGAGGAAGACACCACCGCGATCGAGGCCGAGGCCCTGGCCGAGGTCGAAGACGAATGGGATCCCTTCGAGGAAGGCTGAGCCGCGCCGGGGGCGGTCCCGCGCGATCGCACGCGCCGTCCCTGCCGCGCCGTTTTCCCAGCTTGTCCCTTGTTCCTCCGCGCAGCGATGCGTATCTCTCACTCAAGCCAAACGTGACGGAGAAAGCGATGTTCAAGGGATTGGGCGCCATGGGCGACATGGCCAAGATGATGAAGGCCGCCAAGGAAATGCAGGAGAAGATGGGTCAGCTCCAGGAAGAGCTCAAATCCATCGTCGTCACCGGCGAGGCCGGGGCCGGTCTCGTACAGGCCCGCGCCACCGCGAAGGGCGAATTGACCGGGCTCTCCATCGATCCCTCGATCCTGCAGGCGTCCGAGAAGGAAGTCGTCGAAGACCTGATCCTCGCTGCGATCAAGGACACGCAGGAAAAGGCAAAGTTCCGCGAGCAGGAAGAGCAGAAACGCCTTCTGCGCGAATTGGGCCTGCCCGAGAACATGGACCTGCCGGTCTGATCCTATGAGCGGCGCGCGCGACGATATAGAGGCGCTGATCGCCCTTATGGCGCGGCTGCCGGGGCTTGGCCCCCGCTCCGCCCGGCGTGCGGTGCTGCATCTGATCTCGAAACGCGCGCAGCTGATGGGCCCCTTGGCCGAGGCGATGGCCGGGGTCGCCCGCAGCGCGCGCGAATGCCAGCGCTGCGGCAATATCTCCACCGCGCCGATCTGCGACATCTGCGAAGACCCGAAACGCGCCACCGGCGAGATCTGCGTGATCGAGGATGTGGCCGATCTCTGGGCGATGGAGCGCGGCCACGCCTTCAAGGGCCGCTATCACGTCCTTGGCGGCACGCTCTCCGCGCTCGATGCGATCGGCCCGGAAGACCTTCGCATCCCCGACCTGCTCGAACGCGCCACGGAGGAAGGCATCACCGAGGTGATCCTCGCCCTCAACGCCACCGTCGAGGGTCAGACGACCGCCCATTACATCGCCGAGGCGCTCGAAGGGCGCGGCATCGCAGTGACCAGCCTCGCCCAGGGCGTGCCGATCGGGGGCGAGCTGGACTATCTCGACGACGGCACGATCCAGGCGGCGCTGCGCGCGCGTAAAAGTTTCTGACGGCCTCCCTACCCGCCCCGAAACCGAAGTCCAAACCGATATCCCGGCGCTGAGCGCTCCTTTCGGCTTGGGAAAAATATCCCCGCCGGAGGCATCCGCCCCATGCGGCCCGCGCGCCCTCCCGGCAAGGGAGCGCCCATCGGCGGGCTCGTCGCCATTGAACCCGCCCGCGCCCGCCGTTATCACTTCCCCCAAATCCCCAACGAGAATTGCGAGCGTCGCCCCGATGATCCGCCTCTACCATGTCGCCCTCTCCCCGTTCTGCCGCAAGGTCCGCCTCACGCTCGCCGAGAAGAAGCTGGAGGTGGAACTGGTCGAGGAACGATACTGGGAGCAGCAGGCCGATTTCCTCCGTCGCAACCCGGCGGGCAAGGTGCCGGTGCTGAAGATGGACGGCATGATGATGGCCGAGAGTCAGGCGATCTGCGAATATATCGACGAGACGCATGCTGACGCGCCACTGATGCCGCGCGATCCCGCCGCACGCTACGAGGTGCGCCGCCTGTGCTCGTGGTTCGACGACAAGTTCAACACCGAAGTCACGCAGCGGATCATGGGCGAGCGGGTCTGGAAGAAGGTCCGCAAGGAAGGATATCCGGATAGCAAGACGGTCAAGGCGGGCCTGTCCGCGATCAAGTATCACCTCGATTACATGGGCTGGCTGCTGGAGCAGCGGCGCTGGCTTGCTGGCGACGTGATGACGCTTGCGGATTTCTCTGCGGCCGCGCATCTGAGCTGCCTCGATTATATCTCCGACGTGGACTGGAACCGACAAGAGGCCGTGAAGGACTGGTATGCGAAGATCAAGTCGCGCCCGGCCTTCCGCTCGCTTCTCGCCGATCAGCTGCCCGGCATGCCGCCCGCTCCGCAATATGCTGAGTTGGATTTCTGAGGGCTTCGCGCGCGCCGAGGGGGCTCTGCCCCCGCCGGCCTGCGGCGCGCCCCCCCCGGGATATTTGCACCAAGGCGAAGCCATGAATGCGGAGTTGAAAGCGCGGTTGATCGAGACGGCCCTTGCCGAGGGTTTCTCGAAGGCGCGCATCACCACGCCGGACGCGATCCCGCAGGCGGCCGAGCGGCTCGCCGCCTTTGTGGGTGCGGGCAGGCATGGCCAGATGGGCTGGATGGAAGAGCGGATGGGCTGGCGCGGCGATCCGGCGGCGCTGTGGTCCGAGGCACGCTCGGTCGTGATGCTGGCCGAGACCTACACGCCCGATTACGACCCGCTGGACCTGCTGGAGGCGCGCGATCGCGGGGTGATCTCTGCCTATGCGCAGGGCAAGGATTACCATGATCTGGTGAAGAAGAGGCTCAAGCGCGTCGGGCGCTGGTTGCTCGATCAGGCACCAGAGGGCGCGGAGATCAAGGTCTTCGTCGACACCGCCCCGGTGATGGAAAAGCCCTTGGGCGAGGCGTCGGGTCTCGGCTGGCAGGGCAAGCACACCAATCTTCTCGCGCGCGATCTGGGCAGCTGGTTCTTCCTCGGCGCGATCTTCACCACGGTGGAGCTGCCGCCCGACGTGCCGGAGATCAGCCATTGCGGGTCCTGCACGGCCTGTCTCGACATCTGCCCGACCGAGGCTTTTCCCGCGCCCTACCAGCTCGACGCACGGCGCTGCATCTCCTATCTGACGATCGAGCATAAGGGCCCGATCGACGAAGAGCTGCGCGCCAAGATGGGCAATCGCATCTATGGCTGCGACGATTGTCTGGCCGTCTGCCCATGGAACAAGTTCGCCGCAGAGGCGCGGGAGGCGCGCTATCACGGCGGCGTCGGCGCGCCGCCCCTGGCAGAACTGGCCGCACTCGACGATGCCGGGTTCCGGGCGCGGTTCTCGGGCTCGCCGATCAAGCGGATCGGGCGCGACCGTTTCCTGCGCAACGTGCTTTACGCGATCGGAAATTCCGGCGATCCGGCGCTGGCCGAGGCCGCGCGCCCGCACCTGAGCGATCCCGATCCGGTGGTGGCCGAGGCCGCGCGATGGGCTCTTGATCGGCTCGAGCGCGTCTCATGACGAAACCGATTGCCCCGATCCCGTCGCGGCCTATCTCATCGCGGTCATGATGCCCGTCACCACCCAGACCCCTCGCCCGCTCCTTGGAATCGCGCTGAAGCTCGGCACGGTTACGGGTTTCGTCATCATGCAGGCACTGATCAAATCGGTCTCCGACCGGGTGCCACCAGGCGAGGCAGTGTTCTTCCGCTCCTTCTTCGGCATTGTGCCGATCCTGCTCTGGCTGCTGTGGCGCGGTGAGTTGCAGGGCGGATTGCGGGTGGAGAAACCGATCAACCACGTCATGCGCGGCGTCGTGGGAACCACCGCGATGGCGCTGAGCTTCGCCGCGCTGGCCTTCCTGCCGCTGCCCGAGGCGACCGCGCTGGGCTATGCGGCACCACTGCTGACGGTCGTCTTCGCGGCGCTCTTGCTGGGCGAGACGGTGCGGATCTTCCGCTTCTCGGCGGTCGGGCTGGGGATGGTAGGTGTTCTGATCGTGCTGTGGCCCCGGCTGGGCGGCAGCGGACCCGAAGGCGGGGCGGAGGCGCTTGGCGCGGGGCTGGCGCTTGCGGGGGCCACATGCGCGGCGCTGGCGCAGATCCAGATCCGCCGCATGGTCGGCTCCGAGCGCACCTCCGCGATCGTGTTCTGGTTCTCCTGCACCGCCTCGGTGCTCTCACTGGCCTCGCTGCCCTTCGGCTGGGTGATGCCGACAGCGTGGGAAGCGACACTCCTGATCCTCGCGGGGCTGATCGGCGGCACCGGGCAGATCATGCTGACCTCGGCCTATCGCTTCGCCGATGCCTCGCTGGTGGCACCTTTCGATTATGCCTCGATGCTGCTGGCGCTGGTGATCGGCTATACGGTCTTCTCGGAAGTGCCGAGCCATGCCACCTTGGCGGGGGCTGCGCTGATCATCGTCGCTGGCATCGCGATCATTCTGCGCGAGCACTGGCTTGGGCTGGAGCGCAAGCGCGCGCGCAAGGCCGCGACGCCGCAGGGCTGAGCGCCGATCCGCCCGCGACAAAAAATCTCCTGTCATTGAAACACGACTCGGTCGAACCGTGTTATACTTAAAGGATCAGAGGCGATGACGAGAGGAGGAAGACATGTCCCGTCACATCATCGACCGCGCCGAACTCAAGGCCGAAGGGCCGCGCGTGAAGCGGTTTCTCGAACTGCAGCGGCGCGAAGGTATCCACCCGGCAATCAAGGAGCTCAGCAAGCGTGGGCGGCCGGATAACGGCGCGCGCATGAAACAGTTCCTGCGCATCGAACGGAACGAAGTCACCTGACCGTCCTGTCAGCGCTCGAGAGCATCGAAAACGCGAAAGGGCGTGCCGTCAAGCACGCCCTTCTGTTTTCTCAAAGCGTTACGTGGATCAGGTGCGCACGAGCTTTTCGTAGGTTTCTGCGATGTCGCGGGTCAGCGCGCCGACCTCGAAGTTGAACTCGCGGATCTGGCTGACCGGGGTCACCTCGGCGGCGGTTCCGGTGAGCCAGCACTGCTCGAACTCGGCCAGTTCAGTCGGCTCGATCAGGCGCTCGTGCACCTTGATACCCTTCTCTTCCAGCAGCCCGATCACCGTACGCCGCGTGATCCCGTTGAGGAAGACGTCAGCCTTGGGCGTGTGCACCTCGCCGTCCTTCACGAAGAAGATGTTCGCGCCGGTCGCCTCGGCGACGTAGCCACGCCAATCCATGAACAGCGCATCCGAGAAGCCGCGATCTTCGGCGGCGTGCTTCGACATGGTGCAGATCATGTAGAGACCGGCCGCCTTGGCCTCGGCCGGGATCGTGCGCGGGTCGGGGCGACGCCATTTCGCGATGTCGAGCTTGGCGCCCTTCATCTTCGCGTCCCCGTAATAGTTGCCCCATTCCCAGCCGGCGATCGCCAGACGCACGGGGTTCTTGCGCGCCGAGACGCCCATATCCTCGCCCGCGCCACGCCATGCGACCGCGCGCACATAGGCGTCGGTCCAGCCATTGGCCTTCAGCATGTCGTATTTCGCCTTCTCGATCTCTTCGACCGAATAGGGGATTTCCATATCGAGCAGCTGCGCCGACTTCCGCAGGCGGGCGGAATGCTCTTCGCCTTTGAAAATCTTGCCGTTGTAGCAACGTTCGCCTTCAAAGACGGAGGACGCGTAATGCAGCGCGTGGGTCAGGATGTGGACATTGGCGTCGCGCCAATCCACAAGCTGTCCATCCATCCAGATCTTGCCGTCACGATCCTCATACGAGCCCGACATCTTACTCTCCTTGCAGCCACGCCAATTTACGATTATTGCGCAATCTACGTCCGAAGTGGACATTTTCTTGCGCGAAAACTGCTTTGCGGTAACAGTTGAGTCTTGGAAAGTCAACAAGGCTGACATAAAGTCACGCAAAAGAGAGGGACGATATGGCAGATAGCGGCAGCCCCGGGGGCGAGACACTTCTTTTCCTGACGGACGAGCAATTGCGCAAGGGCATCGAAGCGATGTTCTTCGCCTATCGCGCCTTTACCGCCGACCCTGACCGACTGCTCGAAGAATACGGCTACGGACGCGCGCATCACCGCGCGCTGCATTTCATCAACCGCCAGCCGGGGCTGACGGTGACGACGCTGCTCGCAGTTCTGGGCGTAACCAAGCAATCACTCAACCGGGTGCTGCGCACGCTGATCGAGGACGGGCTGGTGGAAAGCCGCGTCGGTACCCGCGACAAGCGCGAGCGGCGATTGCATCTGACGGCCGAGGGCGAGACGCTGGAACGCGCACTGTCCGAGGCGCAGCGGGGGCGAATGCGCTCTGCCTATCGCGCGGCGGGGCCGCAGGCGGTGGCGGGTTTCCGGCAGGTGCTCGAGGCGATGATGGGCCCCGATCTGCACAAGCTCTATCAAATGATGAAAGACGACTGATGCCCTACTCGGCCGAACCTCATCTGCTTATCGTCGACGATGACGAACGCATCCGGACGCTGCTGAAAAGCTTTTTGCAGCGACACGGCTTTCTCGTCACTGCGGCGCGCGACGCGGGCCATGCGCGCTCGTTGCTGGCGGGGCTGGAGTTCAATCTGATCGTGATGGATGTGATGATGCCGGGCGAAGACGGGCTCAGCCTGACCCGTGACCTGCGCGGCAGATCGGTAAGCACGCCGATCCTGCTGCTGACCGCACGGGGCGAGACGCGCGAGCGGATCGAGGGGCTCGAAGCCGGCGCCGACGACTATCTCGCAAAGCCGTTCGAGCCGAAGGAACTGCTGCTGCGGATCAACGCGATCCTGCGCCGGGTTCCGCAGGAAACCGAGAGCGGCCCGAAATACCTCTCGCTGGGGCCGCTGAAATACGATCAGGACCGGGGCGAGCTGTGGGATGGCGACACGCCGGTGAAGCTGACCGCGACAGAGGTGCAGTTGATGCGCATCTTCGCGACTCATGCGGGCGACGTGGTCAGCCGCACGGAATTGATCGAGGAACTGGGCCGCGAGCGGGGGAATGGCGAAGAAGGCGGCGGCGACCGGGCGGTCGACGTGCAGATCACACGCCTGCGCCGCAAGATAGAGCGCGACCCGCGCGAACCCCGCTACCTGCAGACGGTGCGCGGTCTGGGCTACATGCTCGCGCCCGACTGAGCGGAGGCGGACACTACATCTTGATTGCGCCTCGCAGTGGCATGGCAGGCGGCGGTTCTGGTCAGTTCACGCTAAAGCATGTGAAACTTTTCCATGTTCAAAACGCCACGAATCGCTTTTCCTCAATCGGGAGCGGCATTTGTGCATTGAACTTGCCGGGCGCCCCCTTCCCCGGCACGCACGGCCATTGACCCGGGGTGATCTGTTGCAAGAGCGACATTTAACTGCCCCTCAGCACAAATTCAGTTGATTGTGTTCTGGACTGACAAATTCGTGATTGGTATGAGAGCGGCCATGTTTGGCGGCACCGCGCGACGTGCCCCGGCACGTCACTATCGGCCCCCTCGCGGGCCCGGGAAGGAGAGACAACGTGTCCCACGCAGATAATAACGCAGGCACCCGGAGGGATTTCCTCTACTACGCCACCGCCGGCACCGGCGCGGTGGTGACCGGCGCGGCCGTCTGGCCGCTGGTGAACCAGATGAATGCATCGGCCGACGTCAAGGCGCTCTCGTCGATCTTCGTCGACGTTTCCGGCGTCGAGCTCGGCACGCAGCTCACGGTGAAATGGCGCGGCAAGCCGGTCTTCATCCGCCGCCGCACCGAAGAAGAAATTCAATACGCCCGCGAGGTTCCGCTGTCCGAACTGGTCGACACCTCGGCCGAGAACGCGAACAAGCCGGGCGCCGAGGCGACCGACCAGAACCGCACCCTCGACGAGGCAGGCGAATGGCTGGTGATGATCGGCGTGTGCACCCACCTGGGCTGCGTGCCGATCGGCAACGAGTCGGGCGATTACCACGGCTGGTTCTGCCCCTGCCACGGGTCGCATTACGACTCCGCCGGCCGGATCCGCAAAGGTCCTGCCCCGCGCAACCTGAACATCCCGGTGGCCCAGTTCACCGATGACACCACGATCAAACTGGGCTGAGGAGGCAGTTAGATGTCGGGCATTCCCCACGACCATTACGAGCCCAAGACGGGCTTCGAAAAGTGGACGCACAAGCGTCTTCCCATCATCGGGCTGATCTACGACACGATCATGATCCCCACCCCCAAGAACCTGAACTGGTGGTGGATCTGGGGCATCGTGCTGGCGTTCTGCCTCGTGCTGCAGATCGTCACCGGCATCGTTCTGGTGATGCATTACACCCCGCATGTCGACCTGGCCTTCGCCTCGGTCGAGCACATCATGCGCGACGTGAATGGCGGCTACATGCTGCGCTACATCCACGCGAACGGCGCCTCGCTGTTCTTCCTCGCCGTCTATATCCACATTTTCCGCGGCCTTTATTACGGCTCCTACAAGGCGCCCCGCGAGATCACCTGGATCATCGGCATGATCATCTATCTGTGCATGATGGGCACGGCGTTCATGGGTTACGTTCTGCCCTGGGGCCAGATGTCCTTCTGGGGCGCGACGGTGATCACCGGCCTGTTCGGCGCGATCCCGGGCATCGGCGAGTCGATCCAGGCCTGGCTGCTCGGCGGCCCGGCGGTGGACAACGCGACGCTGAATCGCTTCTTCTCGCTGCACTACCTGCTGCCCTTCGTGATCGCAGCCCTGGTGATCGTGCATATCTGGGCCTTCCACACCACGGGCAACAACAACCCGACGGGCGTTCCGGTCCGCACCGGCTCGAAAGCGGAAGCGGAGAAGGACACCCTGCCCTTCTGGCCCTATTTCGTGATCAAGGACCTGTTCGCGCTCGCCGTGATCCTGCTGGTCTTCTCGGCTGTCGTGGGCTTCATGCCGAACTACCTCGGCCACCCCGACAACTACATCGAGGCGAACCCGCTGGCGACGCCCGCACACATCGTGCCCGAATGGTACTTCCTGCCGTTCTACGCGATCCTGCGCGCCTTCACCTCGGACGTCTGGGCCGTGATGTTCGTCAACTGGATCACCTTCGGTATCGTCGACGCCAAGTTCTTCGGCGTGCTCGCGATGTTCGGCGCGATCCTCGTGATGGCGCTGGCCCCGTGGCTCGACACCTCGAAGGTGCGTTCGGGCTCGTACCGCCCGATGTTCAAATGGTGGTTCTGGCTTCTGGCGATCGACTTCATGGTGCTGATGTGGGTGGGCGCGATGCCGACCGACGGGATTTATCCCTACATCTCGCTGATCGGCGCGACCTACTGGTTCGTCTATTTCCTCGTGATCCTGCCGCTCTTGGGCCTGATCGAGAAGCCGCAAGCGATGCCGGCGACGATCGAGGAAGACTTCAACCACCACTACAATATCAAACCGGCTGAATGAGTAAGGAAGAGGGACACAAAATGAAACATCTTCTGATCTCTGCCCTCTCGGCGCTGGTGATCGGGGCGAGCACCCTGGTCAACCCGGCGGTGGCGGCCGAAGGCGGCCATATCGAGGATATCAGCTTCTCCTTCGAGGGCCCCTTCGGGACCTTCGACCAGCAGCAGCTGCGTCGCGGCTTCCAGGTCTACCGGGAGGTCTGCTCGGCCTGCCACGGGCTGCGCTACGTCGCGTTCCGCACGCTGGCGGATCAGGGCGGCCCGATGATGGACCCGGCTTGGGTGCGTGCCTACGCGGCCGAGTTCACCGTGATGGACAAGGAAACCGGCGAAGAGCGCCCCGGCAAGGAGACGGACCACTTCCCGTTCATCTCCGGCATGGGCATGGGTCCGGACCTGTCGCTGATGGCGAAAGCGCGCGCGGGCTTCCACGGCCCCTACGGCCTCGGCATCAACCAGTTCTTCCGCGGCATCGGTGGCCCCGAATACATCCACGCGGTGCTCACCGGCTTCACCGGCGAGGAAAAGGAAGAAGCGGGCTCGATCTTCTACGAGAACCACGCCTTCCCGGGTGGCTGGATCGCGATGCCCCCTCCGCTCTCGGAAGACCTCATCGAGTATGAGGACGGCACGCCCGCAACCGTCGACCAGATGGCCCGGGACGTCTCCGCATTCCTGATGTGGACGGCCGAACCGAAGCTGGAATCGCGCAAGCGCTGGGGCTTCGTGGCGGTGATGATGCTGATCGTGCTGAGCACGCTGCTTTACCTGACCAACAAGAAGCTCTGGGCGCCCCACAAGGGTAAGCAGTTCGATCTGTAAGCCTGGGTCCGACCTGCTAGACTGATGAACGCCCCCTCGCCCGCGAGGGGGCGTTTTCCATTTCCCGGAGCCGCCCGATGTCTATCCCGCCGCCAGGCTTTGCGCCGCTGCCCGACCCGCCCTATTACGCGGTGATCTTCGCCTCTCTCCGCGGTGCACCCGACGACGGATATGGCGCGATGGCCGCGGAGATGGCCGCACTTGCCGCCCAGCAGCCCGGCTATCTCGGGGTGGAGAGCGCACGCGACAGGACAGGCTTCGGCCTCACCGTCAGCTACTGGGCCGACGAGACCGCTCTGATTGCGTGGAAGGCGGTGGCGAAGCACCAGCTCGCCCAACGCCTCGGCAAGGATCGCTGGTATCTCCACTACGCGCTGCGCGTCGCCAAGGTCGAACGGCAGTATTACGGTCCGGAGGGGCGCTGAACCGCGCCTGCCGCTGACGCCGCGCAATGTGGTTGCGCTCTTGGATGTCGGGGGCAAGCGGGCTATCTGGAAGGGGACACGAGGAGTAACAATGCCCGACATTTCCGACCTGCCGCATATCAGCCCCGCCTCCCGCGCCCCGCGTCTGTGCGTGCTGATCGACGCCGATAACGTGCCCGCCGGATATGCCGAAGCGATCTTCGAAGAGATCGCCTCGCTCGGCGAAGCCTCGGTGCGCCGGATCTACGGCGACTGGTCGGCGCAGCGCCTCGCGGGCTGGGCCAAGCGCGTCGCCGAACTCGGCCTCGTCGCGGATCAGCAATTTGCCAATACCAAGGGGAAGAACGCCTCCGATATCGGCCTCGTCATCGCAGCGATGGATTTCCTGCATTCCGACCTGTTCGATGGTTTCGTGCTGGTCTCCTCGGACAGCGACTTCACCCGCCTCGCCGCTCGCATCCGCGAACAGGGGCTCGATGTCTACGGCATCGGCGAGCAGAAGACCCCCGAAGCCTTCCGCAAGGCCTGTAAACGCTTCATCTATGTCGAGAACCTCGGCAATGGCGAGAGCACCGCGGAGACCGCGACCAAGCCCGCCTCGGACAAGACCAGCGCCGCCGCCCCGAAATCCTCGAGTGGCAAGCAGGAGCCGAAGGCCGCGATCCCGATCATCGTCAACGCGATGAAGGCGATCGGTCTGGAAGAGGAATGGTATTCGCTGGGCCAGCTCGGTCAGTTCATCACGCAGGCAAACCCGGATTTCGACACCCGCACCTATGGCAGCGCGAAACTTTCCGACCTGCTGATCAAGACGGGCCGTTTCCAGCTGCAGCGCGGCGAAGGCAATCAGTGGATGGTGCGCGATCTGGCCTGATCGGGCCAGATCGGTCCGCGCTCAGGTGGGGACGCCGTAGCGCGCAAGGAACATCGCGACCGCGCCGCGGATCACGCGCTCTTTCTCTTCACGGCTGAAGCTGTCGCAAATCCCGAACAGCAGCTTCGGATGCAGTTCCGACTTGCACAGCTCGATGAACAGATAAGCGGCGAGGTCGATATCGTCGATCACCAGCTCGCCCCGCTCCACCGCGCAGCGCAGGTAATCCATCAGCAATTCGTGCACCAGCGCCGGCCCCGCCGCGTAAAAGGCGCGGCCAAGCTCGGGGAACCGCTCGGATTCGGAAACGCAGAGCCGGTAGAGCCCTTCGTTCATCTTGCAGCTCATCGACTCGACGATCTGCGACGCGGCAAGCGAAAGCACCACTTCGGGGGCTGCGCCGAAATCGATCGTGGCGACGGCGCTGTCCGTCTGCTCTTTCAGTTGCGAGCGCACGACTTCGACGAACATCAGCCGTTTGTCGGGGAAATAGCTGTAGAGCGTGGCTTTCGACACGCCCGCTTCCTTGGCGATATCGTCGACCGAGGCCCCATCGAACCCGTCGCGCAGAAAGATCGTGCGCGCGCCTTCGAGCACCTGGTCGAATTTGCGTCCGCGATTGATCTGATCTGCCTGCGACATCTGTCCTCCGGTTCCGGGAAACGACCCCCGGGGTCCGCAGAATAAACCGCGCGGTTTATATCCCGCAAGGTCGCACAACGTCACGTCATGGCGGCACGCGCGCGGCAATCCGCTAAAGCTCCCGCCCTGTTTCGGCTTGGCACCAAATATCCCGGGGGGCTCCGCAGGAGCGGGGGCAGAGCCCCTCTTTTCTCGGTCATCTCGCCTTCCATCGACGGGGGCGGCGCCCCTCAGCCGATCGTGCCGCGAATACCGCCGGTCTGCGCCCGGTCCATCAGGAACTGGTCAAGGATCACGCAAGCCATCATCGCCTCGGCCACCGGTACCGCGCGGATGCCGACGCAGGGATCGTGGCGGCCCTTGGTGATCACCTCCACCTCTTCGCCCGCGACATTGACCGAGCGACGCGGCGTCAGGATCGACGAGGTCGGCTTGATCGCGAAGCGCACCGTGATCGGCTGGCCGGTGGTGATCCCGCCCAAGATACCGCCCGCGCGATTCGAAAGATATTCGACACCATCGGCGCCCATTACCATCTCGTCGGCATTCTCCACGCCGGTCAGCGCCGCCGCGGCCATGCCCTCGCCGATCTCGACGCCCTTGACCGCGTTGATCGACATCATCGCGGCGGCCAGCTCGGTATCCATCTTGGCGTAGATCGGCGCGCCCAGCCCCGCCGGGCAGCCCTCGGCCACCACCTCGATCGCAGCGCCCACCGAATTCTGGCCCTTGCGGATCGCCGCGAGGTAATCGGCCCATTCATCCACTGCTTCGGCGTCGGGCAGGAAGAACGGGTTCTGCAGGATCGCGTTGCGGTCGAACTTCGCGCGATCGAGATGTTTCGCGCCCATCTGCACCATGTAGCCGTAGATCTGCAGATCGGGGACCAACTGGCGAAGCGCGGCCTGCGCCACACCGCCAGCCGCCACCCGCGCCGCCGTCTCGCGCGCGCTCGAGCGCCCGCCGCCGCGATAGTCGCGGATACCGTATTTCTGGTGATAGGTGATATCGGCATGGCCGGGGCGGAACTGCCGCGCGATCTCGCCATAATCCTTCGAGCGCTGATCGGTATTCTCGATCATCAGCTGGATCGTCGTGCCGGTCGTCTTGCCCTCGAACACGCCCGAGAGGATACGCACCGCGTCAGGCTCCTTGCGCTGGGTCGTCTCCTTCGACTGGCCCGGACGGCGACGGTCGAGGAATTGCTGGATGAACGCCTCGTCGATCTCGATGCCGGGCGGGCAGCCATCCACCGTCGCGCCAAGCGCAGGCCCGTGGCTTTCGCCCCAGGTGGTGACGCGGAACTGATGACCGAAAGTGTTGAACGACATGGGACGCGCGCCTCGCAGGTTTCCTTCGGCGCTGGCTTAGCAAGTCGGGGGCTGCGAGGCAACGTGCATGGCAGCGGGGCGACACTCTCTCAAAGCGCGTAGCGCCCCTACTCCACCGCGCGGATCAGCTTGCGCTCGAGCACGCGCAGCACCTGGCGCAGATCATGGCCGCGCCGCAGCACCTGCCCCTGCTGACCGATCACCGCATATTGCCCCTGTTTCGCACGCAGCGCGGGCCGCTTCTCGATCCGGTAGATCGGCACTTCGGCGGCGCGGCGAAAGATCGAGAAAACCGCGACATCGCGCAAGAAGCTCATCCCGTAATCGCGCCACTCCCCGGCCGCGACGGCGCGCCCGTAAAGTGACAGGATCACGCCAAGCTCGGAGCGGTCGAAAGCGATCTGCTCCGGTGCGCCGGAAGGGTTCGGATAGGGGGAAGGCGTTTGAACCGTCATTTACAAAGGGTACATCGCGCGCGGCGCAAATCAAGCCCACCCGCGCTAAGGTTGAACGCGCCTTCGCCGCGCCGGATTATGACCTAGAAAAAGCCTGATTTCCTGCGCCTTCCTGCCGGGTTTCATCGACATCCTGTAGTCAGCGGAAAACGCTAAAGCCCGACGGTGCGGTTAACAGCCCCCACCCAGTACGTATCGTCGGGCGCTTTTCCCTCCTGCAGAAAAAGCCCCGCGTCCTGGTCAGACACGGGGCTCTTTCATGTGCAGAGCATCAGCGCCCCCCTGCCTAGTAGCAGCGCACCGCGTCGATCGTGCCGTTCTCGTCGATCTCGAAATTCACCCGGCCGGGGGCGTAATCCATCGTCACCGCGTCGCCCGGATGAATGATGCGATGCGGCCGCGCGAGATCGAGCGCCGCCAGCACGGTTTCAGGCCGCCCTTGGAGCGCCGCGAGCCCGGGCGGCGGACAGGTTCCCGCGCCGGGCGGGCCCGACCGAGGCGGCGAAACGCGGGGTTGGCAGGCCGCCAACCCGAACGCTGCGACCCCTAACGTGACAATGAGCCCGATCCGCGCCCTGCCGCGCTCCATCAGGCTCACCCGCAATCGATGTTGTAGACGTTCCCGCGCGAGTCGAGACGAAACACGACGCGCTGCGGGTTGTAGACTTGATCCTCGACGCCGCGCCATTCGACGATGCGATAGGGTTTGGTAATCCCGAGCGTCCGGATCTGCGCCGCCGGCTGACCCAGAACCGAGGTATATTTCACCGCCCCGCAAGTGTCGGGCTCACGCTCCTGCAAACCGCCCTTCGTGACGCTCACCGGGGGGGTGACATAGGGCGCGGGCGCATAGGGCTGGGGCGCGGGGTATGCCCCATCGGTGGGTGTCTCGCTCATCGGACCGGCGGGGTCGCAGGCCGCAAGCGCCAGCATCGACCCCATGACGAAAAATCGTTTCAACATGTCGCACCCTTCATTGCATTGGCCGCGCCGATAACGCAGGCTCTCTCCGAATTTATACAAGGAGTATGCGCTTATGAGAACCCGTGCCGCAGTCGCGCTCGAAGCGGGAAAACCGCTCGAAATCATGGAAGTGGAACTGGACGGCCCGAAAGCGGGCGAAGTGCTCGTCGAAATCAAGGCAACCGGTATCTGCCACACGGACGAATTCACCCGCTCTGGCGCCGATCCCGAAGGCATCTTCCCGACCATCCTCGGCCATGAGGGTGCGGGCGTCGTGCTCGAAGTCGGCGAAGGTGTCACCACGCTGAAGCCGGGCGACCACGTGATCCCGCTCTACACGCCGGAATGTCGCGAATGCCCGTCCTGCCTGTCGGGCAAGACGAACCTCTGCACCGCGATCCGCAACACGCAAGGTCAGGGCCTGATGCCGGACGGCACGACGCGCTTCAAGATGCTCGATGGCACGCCGATCTATCACTACATGGGCTGCTCGACCTTCGCGAACCACACCGTGATGCCCGAGATCGCGCTCGCCAAGGTCCGTGACGACGCGCCGTTCGACAAGATTTGCTATATCGGCTGCGGCGTCACCACCGGCATCGGCGCGGTAATCAACACTGCAGGCGTCGAGATCGGCTCGACCGCTGCCGTCTTCGGCCTCGGCGGGATCGGTCTGAACGTGATCCAAGGTCTGCGCATGGCGGGTGCCGATATGATCATCGGCGTCGATCTGAACGACGCGAAAGAGGAAATGGCGCGCAAGTTCGGCATGACCCATTTCGTGAATCCCTCGAAGCTCGACCACTCGGTCACGCAGGAAATCATCAACCTGACCAAGACCGAGCGCGACCAGATCGGCGGCGTGGATTACTCCTTCGACGCAACCGGCAACGTGAACGTCATGCGCGACGCGCTCGAGTGCTCGCATCGCGGCTGGGGCGTCTCGGTCATCATCGGCGTCGCACCCGCGGGCGCGGAAATCTCCACCCGCCCGTTCCAGCTCGTCACGGGCCGGACATGGAAAGGCACCGCTTTCGGCGGCGCCAAGGGCCGCACCGATGTGCCGAAATTCGTCGAATGGTACATGAACGACAAGATCGAGATCGACTCGATGATCACCCACACTATGCCGCTCGAAGACATCAACAAGGCCTTCGATCTGATGCATGCGGGCGAGTCGATCCGCTCGGTCGTGATCTACTGACCCCAAGGCCGGGGGGGCGCTGCCCCCGGCCCCCCGGGATATTTCCAGCAAGCCCGAAGCGCAGACCGTTTCGGGCTTGTTCAAATATCCCCGGGTGAATTCGCGCCAGCGAAGAGGGGCAGAGCCCCTACTCTCCTAGATAGTCCCGTAGCGCGGGCGGCGGATCGTCGAGAAGCGGCCCGGTCGCTTGCGGCGCATGGGCGCGGCCCTCGGCCACCAGAACCGTCTGCGGGCAGAGCGCACGCGCATCCTCGGGATCGTGGCTGACCATCAGGACCGTCGTGCCCTGTTCGCGGGCGATCTCGGCCACCAGAGCCAGCATCTCGGATTTCAGCGCCGGACCAAGGGCTGCGAAGGGCTCATCCAGCAGCAGGATCGGGCGACCGCGGAGCAACGTCCGCGCCAGGCCTGCGCGGCTTTGCTGCCCGCCCGACAGTGCGCCGGGTTTGCGCCTCTCCATCCCCTCAAGGCCCACACGCGCCAGCGCCGTCTCGATCCGGGCGCGATCGGTGGCGTCGATCTTGCCTTTCGGGTTCAAGCCAAGCGCGAGGTTGGTCTCCAGCCGCAGATGCGGGAAGAGGTTCTGATCCTGAAACAGGATCGAGAGCGGACGCTCGCCGGGGGGCGCCGCGGTGATGTCCTCGCCGCACCAGAGCACCCGCCCCCGGGTCGGCCCAAGAAACCCCGCAAGTACCGAGAGCAGCGTCGACTTGCCCGCCCCCGAGGGGCCAATCAGCGCGACCCGCGCGCCGGCCGGGATCGTGAAATCGGCTTCGAGGCGGAAATCGCCCTGTTCGATCAGAAGCTTATCGAGGGTCAGCATAATGCCCCGCGCGGTCGAGCGCCCAGAAGAGCGCGAAAGTGAGGATCAGCAGCAGGCTCGCAGCGCCCGCCGCCTGATCCAAGCGATAAGAGCCCATGAGCTGGAAAAGCGCCAGCGGAAGGGTGCGGGTCTGGCCATCCGAGAACAGCGTGATGACGCCCAGATCGCCCATCGAGAAGGCCGCGGCCAGCCCCGCCGAGAACCCCAGCGGCCGGGCAAGGCGCGGAACCGTCAGCAGACGAAGCCGGGCAATGCCGCGCAGCCCGAGCGAGGCGGCGAGCCGGTCGTAATCGGCCTGCAGCGTGCGGATCTCGGGCATCAGGATGCGGGTAGCAAAAGGCACCGATAGCGCGGCGTTGGTCAGCAGCACCATTGGCAGCGCGAGGCTCGTCGGGTTCACGAAGGGCCGCGCGATCAGGAAGGCGCCGGTGCCCATCACGAGGCTCGACGCTGTCATCGGCAGCATCGCCGCGATCTCCGCCCAGCGCTGCCGGGTCGCCACCAGTGCGAGCGGCAGGGCGATGGCGAGCGTCACAACCGTGGAGAGCAGCGCGATCACCAAAGAGGTCAGCGTCGCGGGCCAGACCATCTCGGGCAGGTTGGCCACCGCCGGGATGCCCCGGGCGAAAACGGTGCCGATGGGAAGCAGCAGGAAGGCGCTTGCGAGCCCGATCGCGAGCGCGTCGAAGAGCGCACGCCCTATCCCGCCGGACAGCTGCGGGATCGGCGCGGCGCGGCGGTCATGCCCCGCGCCGAAACTCGACGGCAGGGTGGCGCGCGCCGCGATCAGCAGCGCCGCGACCGAGATCGCGACCTGCACCAGCGCAAGGCTCGCCGCGCGGCCCATGTCGAAATCGAAGCGGAAGGCCTGATAGATCGCCAGCTCCACCGTGGTCGCGCGCGGCCCGCCGCCAAGGGTCAGGGCCACCGCGAAGGACGTCAGGCAGACGAGGAAGATCGCAAGGAACGCTCCGGGCAGCACGCTGCGCAGCATCGGACGTTCGAGGTGACGCGTGACCTCCGCAGGGCCGAAGCCGAGGGTCGCGGCAAGGCGAAACCGCTCGGCCGGGATCGCCTCCCAGCCGTGCAGGATCATCCGGGTCGCAAGCGGCAGGTTGAAGAAAACATGGGCCACGATGACGCCCTGCGCGCCGTAGATCGAAATCGGATCGATGCCGAGCGGGGCGAGGGCCGCATTGACCAGCCCGCGCCGCCCGAAGACCGCGATCAGCCCGAAGACCGCGACGATCACCGGCAGGATGAAGGGAGCCCCCAGGAGCGAAATCAGCAGTCCGCGCCCGGCGAAGCGGCGGCGATGCAGCGCACGGGCGACCGGCACCGCCAGCGCGCAGGAGATCAGCGCCGAGGCCGCCGCCTGCCAGAGCGTGAAGCGGATCGCGGCGAGATCGGTTTCGCGCAAGCCGGTCAGCCCGCCTGCCCGGAGCGCCACTGCCGCCAAAGTGCCAAGGACAAGCGCGGCCAAAGCCGCACCCGCCAGCACCGCCCAGATGGGCGTGCCTCTTATCTGGAGAAGGCGCGTTGCCATTCTTCCAGCGCCGGACCGCGCAGTTTCTCGGCCTCGGTCTCACCCAGATAGAGCGTCTTGTCGGGCATCGGGAGTTTCTGGAACACTTCCGGCAGCTGATCGTGGGGCAGTTTCGCCGGGAAGGACCAGTTCGCCGTCGCGATCATGCCTTGGAAATCGGGGCTGAGCACGTAATCCATGAATTTCTGCGCCAGCTCGGGATGTTTCGAGGTCTTGAGCTGCGCGACCAGTTCGGGGGTGAAGTAATGCCCCTCGGGGAAGATCGCGGCGGCCTTGGAGTCGTCGTCCTCGGCCATGATGTGATAGGCGGGCGAGGTGACATAGCTCAGTACCATATCCGCCTCGCCATCGGTGAACATGCCGTAGGCCTCCGACCAGCCCGGCGTCACGGTCAGCACCTTGGGCGCGATTTTCGTCCACGCCTCTTCGGCCTTGTCGCCATAGATGTCCTTCACCCAGAGCAACAACGACAGACCCGCGACCGAACTGCGCGGATCCTCGATGACGATCTTGTAGGCGTCGTCGGGCGCATCCAGCAGATTCTGGAAGCTCGTGGGCGGGTTCTTCAGCTTGGTCTTGTCATAGACGAAGGCCAGTTCAGACCAGTCGAAAGGCAGGAAGATCGGATCGTTCCACTTGACCGGCATGGTCAGGTCGGAGGTGTCTTCGTTATGCGGGGCGAACAGGCCGCTGGCGCGCGCCTTCGCGGTCACGTCGGTGTTCAGACCGATCGCGACATCGGCGGAGGTCTTGTCACCTTCGAGCAGGATGCGCGGCAGCACGTCGCCCGCCACGAATTTCAGATCGCAATCGCAGGTCGCCTCGAACCCCTTCTCGATCGCGGGGCCGGGGCCCCATTCGCTCGTGAAATAATCAGGCGCATAGACGGTGAGCACGGGCTTGTCCTCGGCCGCCGCCATCGTGGCGATCAGGCTCAGGGCTCCCGCAAGCATCAGGTGGGTTTTCATGCCTCACTCCTTGGGCTTGCCGGGCGGAGTGGGGCCGGACTATCCGGCTACCTTCCCTCCGCCGGTCTTAACCGGTTCAGGTTCAACGGGTTCGCGCGGATCGCATCTCAGCCAGCCTTGCGCTGGCACCCCGAGGTAGGGCGCAACCTAAGCGCGCGGGGCTTCGGACGCAAGGGCAAGTAGGCACCGCGCCCCTGATCCGCGCCCGGACGCTCTGGCGAGTTCCCGCCAGTGACGACCCGCGCCGGATTTCAATGGCTTGCAACTGCGCGCGGGGCGACGCAGGCTCGATCCGGAACGGATTTGGGAGGAACCGATGCGCATTACCCTGACGGCGGCCCTTATGGCCGCGACCGCCCTGCCCGCCTTGGCCGACACGATCGAGGCGCCGGGCAAGATCACGGCCGTGACGCTCTTTCCGCAGGGCGCGCAGGTGGTGCGGCAGGTGGAGGTGAAGGCGCCCGAGGGCAGCCATGACCTGCTGGTTCCGGGGTTTCCCGAAGGCACCGACATCTCGACGCTGCGGGTGTCGGGTGACGGTGTGCAGATCGGCGCGGTGAGCCTGATCTCAGGGCGCGCGCCGGCGACCAGCGGAACCGAAAGCGCGGCGGTGAAGGCTGCGCGTGACCGGCTGGCCTCTGCAAAGGAAGCCCTTGCGGAAAAGGAAGACGCGGTGGCCGTGATCCGCGCCAAGGCGCAGGCCGCGCGCGACCAGATCACATATCTCAAGAACACCGACTCGCAGGTCACCGCGCCCGAACAGCTGCGCGCGCTGGCGCAGATGGTGGAGGATCAGATTCTCTCGGCCACCGAACGCGCAATCGCCGCCGAAGCGGAAGCGCGCCGCGCGGAAGCCGCGCTCGACCCCGCGAAAGAGGCGGTGAAGCAGGCGCGAGCGGCGCTCGATGCGCTGCTGAACCCGGCGAAAGATCGAGAGATGCTCAGCGCGAAGGTGCAGGGCTCGGGCACGCTGACGATCACCTCTTACGTTAACAATGCCGGGTGGCAGCCCTCCTATGATCTGCGGCTGGACCGCGACAAGGGCGCGGTGGATATGGAGCGCTTCGTCTCGGTCCATCAGGCCACCGGCGAGGACTGGCGTAACGTCGACCTGACGCTCTCGACCGCTCGCCCCGGTGGGCGCGCAGAGCCGGGCGAAGTCTATCCGCGCCTCGCGCACATCGGCGACCCGGATGCGCCGCCCGCACCGGTGCCGATGAAGCGCTCCCTCGCGGCATCGGATGGCGCCGCCGCGCCGATGGCGGAAGCAGCGATCAGCGACCGCGCCGATCTTCAGATGCAGGGCGAAACGGTGACCTACCATTACCCGAGCGCGGTCGATCTGCGCGACGGGGTCGACGATCTCCGCCTGAGCCTCGATTCCAAGACCCTCCCGATGGAGGTCTTCGCCGAAGCCGCCCCGCTGACCGATCCGCAGGCCTATCGCGTGGCCGAGGGCAAGAACGAGACCGGCGAGATCCTGTTGCCCGGCCCCGCGAACCTCTATGCCGATGGCGCGCTGGTCGGCCAGTCGCATCTGCCGATGGTGGCGGCAGGGGATGACCTGACGCTGGGCTTCGGGCCGATCGAGGGCATTCGCGTGGACCGCCGCATGCCCGACACGATGGAGGGCGATAGCGGCTTCATTTCCAAGTCGAACGAGCGCCGCGAAGTCGTCGAGATCGAGGTGAAGAACCTGACGGACAAAGGCTGGCCGATGCGGGTGATCGACCGGGTACCCTATTCCGAACAGGAAGACCTGAAAATCACCACCAAGGCGACCCCGCCCGCGAGCGAGACCGATTACGACCATCGCCGCGGCGTGCTCGCATGGCGCTTCGATCTGGGCGCGGACGAGACCAAGACGATCCGCACCGAGACCACGCTGAGTTGGCCCACCGACAAGGTGCTGCGCTAGGTCAGCGTAACGCAAAGGCCTCCGCGCGCGATCAGGCTGCGTTTCGCGGGTTCGCCGCAGCCCGCAGTTTCGCGAGCAACGCTGGCGACAGGCGCAGGAACCCGCGCGCGGGCGGTTCGGCCTTCGCCGCCTCGGGGGGCTGTGTCTCTGCACCGCCGGTCTTTTCGGTCGCCTTGGCCGCCTTCTCCTCCGGCACGGCTTGCGCCCCCGCCGCCTGCGCCGCGGCATACTCGGCGGCGGCGGCCTGTGCCGTCACCGTTTCCGCCGCGCCCTGCCCAGACCTCGCGCCGACGATCTTGGTGCGCCCGCCATCATCCCCCGGAAACGGCGCGGCGAAGCGCAGCACCAACTCCGTCATGCTCGGCCCGATCTCGTCGAGCAGCAACAGGAAGCGGTTCGTCGGCCAGGCATGCAGAGCCAGCGCGCCCCCGCCCGCAAGCCGCAGCACGAAGCCCGCATCCCGCAGCCGATGTTGCAGATCGAACCAATCGCGCGCCTGATCCAGCGCCGCTTGCACCGCCGCCATTTCCGGCAGCGGCTCTTTCGTGGTGTGGAGGGCGGAGGTTGGCTCCTCCGCCAGCCCCTCCTGCAGGACGCGCCGGATCAGCTCTGCCGGAGGCAGGCCGAACGCGCGCGCCTCCGCCGCAATGCGATCGATCATATCGAGCGGCAGCCGCAGGGAGACGAGACGATGCTGGCAATGCGGTCGGGATGCAGGTGACATGTCGGGTCAAAGCTCGTTGGCGTGGGCGGGGTACCCGCAGCCTCGCGCATCAAGCTTAACAGCCCGTGAATGCCAATTGGTTTTCCCCAAGGCGGAGCAATCGACCTCGCGAAGGGGGTCAACGAATTTGCAGAGCCTCAGAGCCTCTCGAACCGATCCGAGCCGGAGACGTATTGCTCGAGCGTACCCTCGCCGATGTCGTGGCGCAGCCCGTGCAGCGTCATCCGATCGGCGTCGAGCGCCTCGCGCACGAAGGGGAAAGTCATCAGGTTCTCGAGGCTGACTTTCACGGCCTCACGCTCGAGCGCCAGCACCTGCTGATCCTCGGGCAGGTCGGTGACGCGCTCGTAGCCGGGACGCAGAAGGTTCAGCCAGGTGCCGACGAAAGAGCTTTTCTCCTCCAGTTCCGGCGCATGCCCCGAACACATCGCGTGGCAGCCCGCGATGCCGCCGCAATTGCTGTGGCCCAACACGATCAGATGCGCGACCTTCAGGCTGGTCACGGCATATTCGACCGCCGCCGACGTGCCATGGTGATCGCCATCGGGCGTGAATTCCGGCACGAGGTTCGCGATATTGCGGTGGATGAAGAACTCACCCTGATCGGCACCGAACATCGAGGTGACATGCACGCGACTGTCGCAGCAGGCGATGATCATCGAGCGCGGACGCTGCCCTTCGGAGGCGAGACGGCGATACCAGGCGCGGTTCTCGTCATACGCAGTCGCGTGCCATCCCTGATAACGGTTCACAAGGTAGCTCGGCAGCGGCTTCACATGCTCTCTCATCGGTCCCCCGGTGTTTTTGGGTCTGGTGTCTCGCGTCTTATCGCAGCGTCAAATACCGCGATGCAGGCCGGGTTACGAGAGGTTTCTCCGCGTCGCTCAATGAAATCTTGAGACCTGTCGGCCATATTGCCGCCCGGGTGATGGCGAAATCAAAGGGGAGTGTCGTGGTGACACAGGTGTCTCGTTTGCGTTGCAAGGAACGGATGTCGCTGGATACGACGCGGCTATCGGTGCTCTACGTGGAGCTGGGACAGGTCGATGCGGAGCGGGTCATCTGCGCCACGGTCGAGGATCTCGCCGTGCAACTCGCCGCCTTGGAAGAAGCCGCGAAATCGCGCCAACGCGCCAAGATGCGGTGCGCAATCGTCAAGGTGATCGACCTCTCGGAACATGTGGGTCTGGTGTCGATGGTGCGCACCGCCCGCGACCTGTCCGAGTGTATCGCGACCGGCGATGCGGTGGCGCAGGCGGCGGTAATGGCGCGGCTGGGCCGGATCGCGGAACGATCTCTTACCGAGGTCTGGGACATCGGCGGCCTGTCCTCCTGAAGTGCGCGCAATCGGGCCTTGCGGGCAGGCGCCGCGGCGCTAGGCTCTGGGGCGAAGAAACCACCAGAGCCAAGGAGCCGCCCCCATGAGCGCAGACGCACCCGCAGATTTTTCCTTTCTCGCCCCGCGCCCGGCAATGCGCTTCGCCGAAGCCGACGCGCCTGCCCGCGCACTGATCGCCGTCGCGCCCGAGGATATGGAGCAGGCCCTGGCCGATCTGCCGCCCGCGCAGCGCGCCTTCGTCGAGGCAACGGGGTTCAAGGCGAAGGCGGGCCAGGTCGCACTTCTGCCGGGGGCGGACGGCGCGGAGGCGGCGCTGCTGGGCCTCGGGACCGCGGCGGCACGGGCAAGAGAGCGGTTCTCGCTGGCGCGCGCGGCGTCGACCCTTCCCGAAGGCGCGTGGCGGATCGAGGGCGATTTGCCGGAATCTTTGAAGGCAGAGACGGCGCTCGGCTGGCTGCTCGCAGGTTATCGGTTCGACCGCTACGCCGAAGCCGCAGCGCCGAAAGCGCGGCTGGTTTGCCCGGACGGGATGGATGCTGCGCAGATCGAGGCCGTCGCCGAGGGCGAGGCTTTTACTCGTGACCTGATCAACACCCCCGCCTCCGACATGGGACCGGAGGAACTGGAGGGCGCGGCGCGCCTGCTGGCCGACCGCCACGGCGCTGAGGTCAAGGTCGTGAAGGGCGACGACCTTCTGACGCAGAACTTCCCTATGATCCACGCCGTCGGCCGCGCCTCGCCGCGCACGCCGCGGCTGATCGAGTTGAGTTGGGGCAGCGAAGGGCCGGCGTTGACGCTGGTCGGCAAAGGCGTCTGTTTCGACACCGGGGGGCTGAACCTGAAGCCCGGCGCCTCGATGGGGCTTATGAAGAAGGATATGGGCGGCTCGGCCACCGTAATGGGGCTCGCGCATATGATCATGGCGACCGGCGCGAAGATGCGCCTGCGGGTGCTGGTCCCGGCGGTCGAGAACTCGGTCGGCGGCGACAGTTTCCGCCCCGGCGACATCCTGACCAGCCGCAAGGGGCTGACCGTCGAGATCAACAATACCGATGCCGAGGGACGGCTGGTGCTGGCCGATGCGCTGGCCTATGCCGATGAAACCCCACCTGACCTGATGGTCTGCATGGCAACGTTGACGGGGGCTGCGCGGGTCGCACTTGGGCCGGACATTCACCCGTTCTACACCGATGACGAGGGCGTCGCGCAGGCTTTGGCGAAGGCCTCGGGGGCGGTGGCCGATCCGCTCTGGCGGATGCCGTTCTGGGCGCCCTACGAGGCGAAGATCGAACCCGGCATAGCCGATCTGGATAACGCGCCCTCGGGCGGCATGGCGGGCTCTATCACCGCGGCACTCTTCTTGCGCCGCTTCGTGACCGAGACCAAGCGCTTCGCCCATTTCGACATCTACGGCTGGCAGCCCGCCGCCGCCCCCGCCCGGCCGAAAGGCGGCGTCGGTCAAGGCGCGCGGGCGATCTTCGCGGCTCTGCCCGAGTTGCTGAAATGACCGACCGTCGCCGCCTGCCCTTTTCGGGTGCTTTCGCGCTGGAGGCGCTGCGAGGACAGGTCGAGGCCGAGGGTTTCACCCACGGGATGCCCGCGCGGATCATCGTACCCGTGACCGATCTCTGCCCCGAGCCCGGCAGCCTGCGCGACCGACAGCTTCTTTTCGGAGCCGAGGTGACGGTGATCGATCAGCGCGACGGCTTCGCCTTCGTGCAGGCGGCATGGGACGGCTATTGCGGTTGGATTGCCGCTGACGCCTTCGCCACGCCCGAGCCCGCCACGCATGTCGTCACCGCGCCCGCCACGCATGTCTATCGCGAGGCGGCGATCAAGCGCGGCGAAGTGATGCAGCTCTCGATGGGCGCGCGGCTGGCGGTGACGGGGGAAACCGGCATGTTCGCGGTGACCGCCGAGGGCTTCGTTCCGCGGCAGCATCTGCGCGCGCTCGATCGGCCCGGGGACGATCCCCTCGCGGTGGCCGAGCGACTGCTGGGCACGCCCTATCTCTGGGGCGGCAACAGCCGCGCGGGGATCGACTGCTCGGGTCTGGTGCAGATCGGCTTCGCGCTGTGCGGGCAATCCGTGCCGGGCGACAGCGATCTTCAATGGGCGGAGATGGGCGAGACCGTGCCCGAAGGTGCGCCCCTGCGACGTGGTGACCTGCTGTTCTGGAAAGGCCATGTCGCGCTCGCCTGCGATGGCGAGACGATGATCCATGCCAACGGCAAAACGATGAGCGTGGCCTGTGAGAGCATCGAGGCCGCCAAGGCACGTATCGCGGCAGCGGGCGAAGGGCCGTATCTCGGGGTTAAGCGGGTCGTGCGGTAGATCTTCCTGGCGCGGGGCGACCAACCCGGGCCGTGCCCGACCCTCCCCCCGGGAGGGCGCATTGGCGATGGCCTCGCGGGCACAAGCGACATTCGGGCTTGCGAGATAAAGCGCCCAGCCACAGACGGAGCAAAGCGCCCGCCCGAGGCTCGGGCGCGTCCCTCATCGCTTTGCCCCAAACGAAAAACGCCCGATCTTCCGACCGGGCGTTTCCCAATTCAAATAAGGCCGAACGCTCAGCCCTTCTTGAGCACGCGCTTGCCCAGCGTCTCGGCGATCTGCACCGCGTTCAGGGCCGCGCCCTTGCGCAGGTTGTCCGACACGCACCAGATGTTCAGGCCGTTCTCGATGGTCGAGTCCTGACGGATGCGCGAGATGAAGGTGGCGAAATCGCCGACGCATTCGACGGGGGTGATGTAGCCGCCATCTTCGCGCTTGTCGACGACCATGATGCCGGGCGCCTCACGCAGGATGTCACGCGCTTCGTCCTCGTCGAGGAACTCTTCGAACTCGATGTTGATCGCCTCCGAGTGGCCCACGAAGACCGGCACGCGCACGCAGGTCGCGGTCAGCTTGATCGCAGGATCGACGATCTTCTTCGTCTCGGCGACCATCTTCCACTCTTCCTTGGTGGACCCGTCATCGAGGAACACGTCGATATGCGGGATCACGTTGAACGCGATCTGCTTGGGGTAGACCTTCGGCTCCACTTCCTGACCCGGCACATACATGCCTTTGGTCTGGTCCCAAAGCTCGTCGATCGCCTCTTTGCCCGAGCCCGACACCGACTGGTAGGTCGAGACCACGACGCGCTTGATCTTGGCGCGGTCATGCAGCGGCTTGAGCGCCACGACCATCTGCGCGGTCGAACAGTTCGGGTTCGCGATGATGTTCTTCTTCGCGTAACCGTCCACGGCTTCCGGGTTCACCTCCGGCACGACCAGCGGCACGTCCGGGTCGTAGCGGTAGAGCGACGAGTTATCGATCACGATACAGCCCTGCTTGGCGGCGATCGGCGCGTATTTCTTCGTGGCGTCCGAGCCGATCGCGAAGAGCGCGATGTCATAACCCGTGAAGTCGAACCCTTCGATGTCTTTGGTCTTCAGGGTCTGATCGCCAAAGCTGACCTCTGTGCCGAGGCTCCGGCGCGACGCGAGCGGCACCAGTTCATCGACCGGGAACTGACGCTCGGCCAGGATGTTCAGCATTTCGCGGCCCACGTTCCCCGTGGCGCCCGCAACGACGACTTTATAGCCCATGAGGACCTCCTTGCTCCAATAGAACGCGGCTTACTACCGCTTTACGTCAGGAAATGAAAGGGGCTCGACGCGCAGTCCGTTCCGAATGATGCGCGGATCGGAGGCAAGAAGCCCGCCGACCATCTCCGCTTCCGCGACGAAATCATGGGGCACCTTGTCGGCCGAGCGCCGCCCCGACAGAGATAGCGAGGCGAAGAAATCGAACCCGTATAGATCGAGCCGCGCCAGATCAGAGCGCGCGAGCATGTCGATCAGCATCGCTCCGGTCGTGGGCTGCGCGCCAAGCTTGGCTTTCAGCCCCTCGTAATCGTTGAGCGGATGCAGGTAGAAACCGGGGCCGGTCGCCGTTTTCCAGTCCAGCCGCTTGCGCTTGTGGCTCATCCAAAGGATGCGTGACGGCGCGATGCGGGCGCGCTCGGCTTCGGGCAGCGAGGTCGCGAGCGCCAGCCAGTCGGTGCGCTTGCCGTGGCTCTGCGCCGACGGCATCGGGGCGCGGTTGATCCGGATCACCACGTCATGCGCGTCGATCTCCGCCCCCGCCTGTCCCTCGGCCAGCGCGCGGGCATTGCCGACGAGCGCGACGGTTTTGCCGGCAAGGTCGTCCAGCAACGCCTTTTGCGAGACGGAGAGCGCGGCAAGCGAGGCCTCGCGCCGCAACGTTCGACTGATCAGAAATCCGAGCCGGGTCATGCGACGGGTTTAGCTCAAGCCATCGCCGCTGTCGCGGGCGAAAACGTAGAACGCCAGCCCGATCACCAGCGGTGCAAGGAAGAACGCGAACAGCAGCCCATAGGCCACGGCGGGCGTGTGCCCCACCGATACCGCATCGAAAACGGGCCGCGAGGCGAATTGCATCCCAGCCACGCCCATGATCGAGAACATGTTGTGCAGCGTCACCCCCCGCCCCGTCAGATGCGGCGGATAGAAGGTGCGGCCATGCGCCATGATCACCGGGAAGGACGCGCCGAAGAAGCCGATCGCGGCCAGTAGAACCGTCGCCAGCCACAGCGACTGTCCCGGCAACACGAAGAGCATCGCCAAGGCCACGGCCAGCACCGCATTACCGTAAAGCGCGACGCGCTTGTGGCTGCCGAAAATCTTGTCCGCCGGCCCGTAGGCGAAATTGCCCGCGATCATCGCGAGGCCCATCACCAGCGTCACCCGGCCGATCAGATTCGCATCCGCTCCGAAGACATCAGCCAGATAGGAGCCCGCCCAGACGCCACGAATCCCGGCAGCGGCGGTGTAATTCGCGACCGTCAGCGGCAGCAGCACCCAGAAGCCCGGCAGACGCAGCACGTCGAGCGCGGTGCCTCGGCGGCCTGCGGGCTGCTCCACCCGCTCGGGATCGCGCGCGAGCCACAGGATCAGCGCCGCCACCAGCAGCGTCAGCGCCGAGAGCGCCCAAAGCGTCGGACGCCAGCCGAAGGCCTCGATGGAGGCCGCCAGCGGGGCCGCGCCCGCGAGATTGCCAAGGCTCCCCGCCCCGATCATCGAGGCCGCGAGCGTGCCGAACAGCGCCGGCTTGAAACTGCGTGCGAAGATGAAATAGCTGCCCACCAGCACAGGCGCACAGCCCGCCCCGATCAGGATCATCGCGATGTGAATGCCCATCGGCCCCTGCGCCATAGCGAAGACGGCGGCGCCCCCACCCCCGCCAAGCGCCATCAGCACGCCCACGGTGCGGCGCGGCCCGATCCGGTCCAGCGCCTCGCCGATCGGGATCTGGATCAGCGCAAACGCCCCGTACCAAAGCCCCAGCGACACGGCGAGATCGCCCGGCGTCACGCCGATCTCCTTGCCCAGAACGGGCGTCAGAACGGCCAAGCAGGTGCGGTAGAACTGGCTCAGAAGATAGGCGCCCACAAGCGAGGCGATCGAGATATACATGCGGGGGCTCCTTCGCGCGCACGCTCGCCCAAGGCGCGGGCAATGGCAAGAGCACATACCCCTGTGCATTCGCGCCTCCGCCCCCTTGTCTTGGCCCGGGCACAGGCTCAGGATAAACGCCGCACGACGTGACGAGCCCGAGAGATGCCAGAATGGAACTGACCCGCCTGATGATGCGCCTCTATTTCGACAAGGCGATGCTGGGCCCCGGCAAGGTCCGGCTGCTCGAAGAGATCGCCGAACACGGCTCGATCTCGGCGGCGGGCCGCGCGATGAAGATGAGCTACAAACGCGCTTGGTCGCTCGTCGAAGAGATGAACGCCGGATTCAAGGAACCGTTGGTCGATCGCTCGCGCGGCGGCGCGAAGGGTGGTGGCGCCTCGCTCACCCCCGAGGGCGAAGCGGTCCTCGCAGCCTACCGCCGGTTGGAACAGAAAGCCCGCGACGCTGGCGCCGAGGAGATCGCGCTGATCGGCGCAATGGTCGCTGATTGAGGCCGCGGCGGGCCTTGCGCCGGATCAATGTGGATGGGTCCTCAGTCCGCGCATCCTGCTGAGAGCTGCCGGAAACGGCCCAGTCACGGACCAGAACCATGAGCGATTTTTCGACGAAGACCGCCGCGCGCGTTACCGCCCTTGGTCTCGCAGCCGCGCTCGCGGCCTGTATGCCGGGCGGTGTCTCGGACGCCCAGACGCTTGCCGCCAAGGTGGAGACCCGGCGCGCCTATGACCTCGCGACGGTGGACGGCAAGGCACCCACCCGCGCGATCCGCTTTTATATCGGGGAGAATTCGCGCTTCGCCGTCTGCGGGCATTGCCTTTGCGTGACCGGGGTGATGTTCGCCCCCTACCCCGCATTGGGCATCCGACCGACCTCGGCCTCGCCCACGTTCGCCTGCGAGCAGGAGACGCCGGAGTTCAAGGCCGATGCGGGCCTCGCGCAGCTGTTCTTCGACATGAAGCAGGCGCAGGTTGATGGTTCGACCGTTACTTTCACCGGCAGCGGCGACCATGTGATGGTGTTCAGGCGCGGTGGCGAGGACCTCACTCCACCCTGACGATCCCGGACAGCAAAAAGCGCGGGAGTCTCCCCCCGCGCCCGTCATTTTTCAACGATGGCAGATGCCTCAGGCGTCGACCGTCTCGACCTGCTTGGCCTCGGACTTGGTCGGGCCCGCAATCTCGATCCGCCGCGGTTTCAGCGCCTCGGGCACTTCACGGACGAGATCGAGGTGGAGCATCCCATCCTCATGGGTGGCTCCGGTGACCTTGACATGATCGGCCAGCGCGAAGCGGCGCTCGAAGGCACGGGTCGCGATGCCACGATGCAGATAGGTGCGACCGGAATCGTCCTCGGCCTTGCGACCGGTCACGATCAGCGCGCCCTCTCTGAGTTCGACACTCAGCTCATCCGAACCGAAGCCCGCGACGGCGATCGAGATGCGATAGGCATTCTCGTCGGTCTTCTCGATATTGTAGGGCGGATAGGTCGGCTGCGCGAGATCGCTGGTCAGCGCACGGTCCATCAGATCAGCCACGCGGTCGAAGCCCACGGTGGCGCGGTAAAGGGGCGAAAGATCAAAGCTTCGCATATCATCATCCTCTCTTGAGCGATGGTTATGAAACCCGCCCCTTGCGGGGCCGGGCAGTTAGGCGCCAGAACCCTCATCAGGCATTCCGGCACTCATAAATTTGGGAAATCTCTCGCGACGTTTCAAGAGGGGCGCCGCTTCGGGCCAAGCCCTTAGGGACGCAGGAATTTCGCGCCGGTTGTGCCCCCGCCTGACAGTATACGCGGCTGGCCCTGCCCGGGCTCCGTGCGACGGATCTGCGGCGCGGCGGAGACGCTGGGGGAGGCGGCGCGGATCACGCCGCGCCCGCTGCGCAGCGCGGATTTCAACTGCGCGACGATCGCGGGCAATTCCATCCCATAGGCGCGCGAGACGCCATTCCTGCGCGAGCCCGAGGAAACCAGCGACACGATCTGCGCCCGCCCGCCAGCAGCAAGCCCCGAGCGGTCGAAAACCGGCGCACCCGAGGAGCCGTGATCGACATCGCAATCGAAGCCGATCAGCCCCTTCGCCCGCCCGAACACGCGGCAGGCCTTTTGCCACGACAGCGCATCGGCCCGGCCCTGCGCATAAGATACCACCGACACTTCCGCCCCTGCGGCGGGCACGTCGCCGACGCGAAAAGGCGCGGCGATCGACGTCGGGATCGGCGCGGAGAGCTGTAAAAGCGCGACGTCGTGGCGCACGGTGTCGATCGAGAGCGGCACGAACGGGTTATAGTCCGGATCGGCGACCATCGCGACGACCGGGCGCGCGGCCACCTCCGCCCCGTCGGTTTGCGCGGCTGCAAAACCCAGCGTCGCGGGATCGCGCGGCCCCTGCGCGCGTCGGTCGAAGATGCAATGGCCAGCGGTCAGCACCAGATCGGGTGCGATCAGCACGCCGGTGCAATAGCCCTCGGCCCCGATGGTGACCTTGCCCACCGCCTCCCAGCCGAAGAGATCCGCGCGTTGCGACAGGCGGTCGAGCGCGGAGTTGCGCGCCTCCTGCGCCTCGCCCATGCCGCCAAGAAGTGCCAGAGCGATCACGCCGAAGATGACCCGCTTCACGCCCATCGCGCTCAGTTCGCCTTGATGAACTTGGCCCCGCCCGCGCGAATTTCGCGGGTAGTGGCGACGTTGTCGCGGCTCTCGATGGCCTGCCGCAGATCGGCGACCCCAATGGCCAGCGCCCCGATCGAGACCGGGCGCGTGCCCATCTCGGCCTTGGCTGAGACCACCGAGACGATCTCGGGGCGGCCGTTGGCGAAGCTGAAGACCGGCGAGCCCGAGGCCCCGAAATCGGCCGAGCAACTCATCACGACCGTCGCGCCTGCGCGCTCCAGCACCGAGCAGTTTCGTTGCAGCGACGGTGCCTCCGAGCGGCCCTGCGCATAGGAGAGCACGCCGACTTCCTCGCCACGATAAGGCGCGCTGCGCGACACTTCGAAGGGCTGAAGCTGTGGCAGGCGGATCGGCTGGGCGAGCTTGATCAGCGCCAGATCGAATTCCGAACGCTTCACGCCGACCGGCCCGCCGTAGTGATAGGAGGGATGCAGCACCGCGCGCGACACCTTGCGATAGGCTTCGGCGCGGCCGTTGCGCCAACCCGCGAGGAACTCGATCTCCCGCGCGTCTATCAGCGCACCGCTGCGCTTGTCATAGAGGCAATGCCCCGCCGTCAGCACCAGATCAGGCGCGATCAGCGTGCCGGTGCAAAAGCTGCCATGACCCAGATCGAGCCGCCCGACCGCCTGCCAGCCGCGCGTATCGTCGCCGGTTTCCAGCGCGCGCAAGGGCGTCGCATGGGTGATCGTCTCGGCCCGCGCAAGCACAGGAACGGCGGTCAGACAGGCAAGAGCGAGAGCAAGAAGGCGCATCGGGGCTCCGAAGATTGCGGGGCGTTTCGTCCTGCTTAGCGCCCCGATGCGGCCAGATTGTGGCGCGGATCACGCTTGCGCAAGCGCGGGTGGCTTCGGCCCGCCCGTGGCCCAATCCAAAAGTTCGACAGTGTGGACAACGGGCACCTCCGTGCCGCCGCCGATCTGCACCATGCAACCGATATTGCCCGCCGCGATCACCTCCGGCTGCTTCGCCTCGAGCGTCGCCACCTTGCGCTTCTTAAGCTCGTCGGAAATCTCCGGCTGCAGCAGGTTGTAGGTGCCCGCCGAGCCGCAGCACAGATGGCTATCGGCAGGCTCGACCACCTCGAAGCCGGCGCGTTTCAGAAGATCCTTCGGCGCGGATTTGATCTGCTGACCGTGCTGGAGCGAACAGGCCGCGTGATAGGCGACTCGCATCCCGCCCTTGCCCTCGGGGAGACCGATCTTCACGAGGAATTCCGAGATGTCGCAGGCGAGCCCAGCCACCTTCGCCGCATCCTCGGCGATCGGATCGTTGCGGAAGATATGCCCGTAATCCTTCACCGTAGTGCCGCAGCCCGACGTATTGATGATCACCGCATCCAGATCGCCCTCGCTCAGATAGGCACGGATATTGTGCGCGGCCTGCGCATGGCTCTCTTTCTCGCGGCCCATGTGATGCGACAGCGCCCCACAGCAGCCAAGGTTCTTCGGTATCACCACCTCACAGCCCAACCGCCGCAGCAGCCGGATCGTCGCATCGTTGATATCGGTGTTGAGCGCCCGCTGCGCGCAGCCGATCTGCAGCGCCACGCGGTATTTCTTCTCGCCCATAGGCGCGAAAACCTGAGCGTCATCGTTGCGGCTGACCGGCGGGATGGTTTTCGGCGCCATGCCCACCATCGCGCGCAGGCGCTTGTCGGGCAGCAGCCCCGCGAAGGGCTTCGCCAACTTCGCGCCGCCCATCGCAAGACGGAAGCGGCCCGGATAGGGCACGATCTTCGCCAGCGTCCAGCGCAGCAGCCGGTCCATCATCGGGCGCTTGTAGGTCTTCTCTACATGGGCGCGCGCATGGTCGATCAGATGCATGTAATGCACGCCCGAGGGGCAAGTCGTCATGCAGGCCAGGCAGCTCAGGCAACGATCGAGATGCTTGACCGTCTTCTCATCCGCGGGCCGGTCATTCTCCAGCATGTCCTTGATCAGGTAGATGCGCCCGCGCGGACTGTCCAACTCGTCGCCCAGCACCTGATAGGAGGGGCAGGTCGCAGTGCAGAACCCGCAATGGACGCAGGCGCGCAGGATCTCGTTGGAGCGCGCGACGCCGGGATCTTTCAGCTGTTCGGGCGAAAAATTCGTCTGCATCAGCCCATCCTTCCGGGGTTCAGAATACCTTTGGGGTCGAATTGCGCCCGCAACGCGGTCGTGAGCGTGGCGATCGGCGCGGGTTCGGGCTCGAAGGTCACGCCCGCCACGCCGCGCATGCAGGTCGCATGGCCGGTATAGGGCGAGGCCAGCGCACGGCCATCGCTGCCTTCCGGCAGAAGCGCCCAGATCAGCCCGCCGCCCCAGTCGAGCAGCACCTCGCCGCCGAGCCTTGCCACGATGTCAGACGCCTCCGAAGGCTTCACCGAGAGCCGCCACAGATCGCCGTCCTTGCCGATAAACGGCTCCAGATCGCGCAGGCTCTGCCAGATCGCGGCCGAGCCCTCTTCCTCGACCCGAACCGGGCCGAACGGCTCCATCAGTCTGCGCAACTGTTCCGCCCGGTAGGCGACGGATTCGGCGAGGCCTTCGACCCGGACCACCGCGCCGGTGCCGGGCAACCAGCCCGCACCGGACACGTCGAAGGGCGAACCAAGCGCCGCCGCCAGCGCAACTTGCGCGGCCCCTGCCGGAAGGTCGATCACCACCGTCGCCTGAGACGGCGCGGCGGGCAGCAGCTTGAAAGCCACCTCGCTCATCACGCCGAGCGTGCCCCAGCTTCCCGCCATCAGCTTCACCAGATCGTAGCCGGTGACGTTCTTCATCACCCGGCCACCGTTTTTCACGATCCGCCCGCGCCCGTCGACGAAACGCGTGCCGATCAGACTGTCGCGACAGGCCCCGGCCTGCACCCGGCGCGGCCCCGAGACGTTCGCCGCCACGACACCGCCTACGGTGCTCTGACCGCGCACGCCCAGGACCGGGCCCCAATTCGCTGGTTCGAAGGGCAGACGTTGACCCTCGGCGGCAATCGCGGCCTCCACCTCGGCGAGGGGCGTTCCGGCGCCGACGACCAGCGTCAGCGCGCCCGGCTCATAGAGCGTGATGCCCGAAATCCCGACTTCCAGCGGCTCGCCCAGACAACGTCCAACCGGCCGCGTGCCGCCTCCACGCACCGCCAGCGCGCCACCCGCATCCCGGATGGCCTCGGCCAGCTGCGCCTCGCTTTCAACTCTCATGAAATCTGCCTTCCTCTTGGCAAAAATATCCCGGGGGCTCGCGTCAGCGAGCGGGGCAGCGCCCCTCTCCCTTTTCAGCTCGCACGGCGACTCGCGCTCGCGCCGAGCGGGAACACCTTCGCCGGGTTCAAAAGCCATTTCGGGTCGAACACGTCCTTCACCCGCATCTGCGCTTCCAAGTCGGCGGGTTCGAACTGCACATCCATCAGGTCGCGCTTCTCGATGCCCACGCCATGCTCGCCGGTCAGGCAGCCGCCCGCCTCGACGCAGAGCTTCAGGATCTCCGCGCCCAGCTTTTCGCATTGCTCCTGCTGGCCCGGCTCGTTGGCGTTATACAGGATCAGCGGGTGCATGTTGCCGTCGCCCGCGTGGAAGACGTTTGCGACGTCGAGCCCGAAATCCTTCGACAACTCGCCGATCCGGCGCAGCACGAAGGGCAGTTCCGAGACCGGGATCGTCCCGTCGAGGCACATGTAATCGTTAATCTGCCCCATCGCGCCGAAGGCCGACTTCCGGCCCAGCCAGATCCGCGCGGCCTCGTCGGCCGATTGCGCCTCGCGGAACTCGACCGGCTCGTGACGGGTCGCGATCTGGCGGATCATGCCGATCTGCTCGTCGATCTCGGCTTCCGAGCCCTCGCATTCGACGATCAGCAGCGCCTCGCAATCGGGATAGCCCGCATGGCAGAAGGCCTCTGTCGCGCGGATGCAGGGGCGGTCCATGAACTCGATCGCGACGGGCAGGATGCCCGCCTTGATGATATCGGCGACGCAGGCGCCCGCGACCTCGTTCGAGTTGAATCCGATCAGCACGGGGCGTGCGCCTTCGGGTTTCGGCAGGATCTTAAGCGTGGCTTCGGTCACGACGCCCAATTGCCCCTCCGAGCCGCAGATCAGCCCCAGCAGATCGAGCCCGCCCGCATCCAGATACGGTCCGCCGATCTCGACCACCTCGCCTTCCATCGTGACCAGCGTCACACCGAGGAGGTTATTCGTCGTCACCCCGTATTTCAGGCAATGCGCGCCGCCGGAATTCATCGCGATATTGCCCGAGATCGCGCAGGCGAGCTGCGAGGACGGATCGGGCGCGTAGAACCAGCCATCGCTTTCCACCGCCCCGGTCACCGAAAGGTTCGTCCGTCCCGCCTCGACCCGGATGAAGCGGTTGGTGTAATCGGTCTCCAGAACGGCATTCATCCGCGCGAGCCCCAGCACCACCGAATCCGCCTGCGGCATTGACCCGCCCGCAAGCGAGGTGCCCGCGCCGCGCGGCACCACCGGCACGCCCAGTTCGTGACAGGCCTTCAGCGCCGCCGCGACCTCCGCCGTCGAGCGCGGCAGCACCACGCCCAGCGGCTGGCAGCGATAGGCCGAAAGCGCATCGCATTCATAGGCGCGCGTCTCGCTGGGGTCGTCGATCACCGCATCCGCGGGCAGAACCTCGCGCAAGCGGGCGATGATCTGCGGCTTGCGCGCCAGCAGATCCTCCTTCGGCTTGGGCATTTCCATGGCAAACTCCTCCCGGTTGGTCAGAAAATATAACCAATAAGCCCCGGTGACAAGGGAAGCCGCATCGCGCTAACTGTCGATATGACGACGATGTTTCATATCGGCCCGCTCGGGCCTCTCGATCTCGCGGCGCTTGCGCTTCTCGTCACCTGCTGGCTCGTGATCGGCTGGACGACCGAACATCCGAGCACCACCCGCCCTTCGATGGGCAAGCTGATGGAAAATTACCGTCGCGAATGGATGCGCCAGCTGGTGACGCGCCAGCCGCGGATCTTCGATTCGGCCATGGTGGACGGGCTGCGGCAATCGACGACCTTCTTCGCCTCTTCTTCGCTGATCGCCATCGGCGCCGGGCTGGCGCTGATCGCGAACCCGCAGCCGCTGACGAATCTCGCCGATGATTTCGACATCGCGCGCGGCCCGGACCTGCTGTGGGAGGCGCGCATCCTGACGGCCGTTCTGTTCGGCGCGAATGCGTTTCTGAAATTCGTCTGGTCGCATCGGCTGTTTTCCTATGCCGCGATCGCAATGGCGGCGGTGCCCAACGAGCCCGAGGACCCGCTGGCCTATCCTCGCGCCGAACAGGCGGCGCAGGTGAACATCAACGCCGCGAAGAGCTTCAATCGCGGGCTGCGTTCCGTCTATTTCGCGCTGGCGACGCTGGCATGGCTGCTCGGGCCCTATGCGCTCATTGCGGCGACGCTGTTCACCACGGCGATGCTCTGGCGGCGTGAATTCGCCTCGGACTCGCGCCAGGCGCTGCTGGAGAACATCCCCGACTAGGCGCGGCGCGCTCGCCTCTGGCAGCCTCCGCATGATTTGGCTAAACCCGACGCCATGAGCAGTTTCCTTTCCGTCGAGCAATCCCTAACAGGCCGCCGCTGGATCGGCCCCACACCCGAGGCCGACCGGCTGGCCGAGGCGATGGCGCAGCAGACGCGCTTGCCCCTGCCCCTCGCCCGCATCCTCGTCGCGCGCGGTGTGACGCCGGAGGAGAGCGAGGGCTTCCTCGAACCCACGATCCGCGAACTTCTCCCCGACCCCCGATCCTTGCGCGACATGGAGCAGGCGGCGGCGCGGTTCCTGAAAGCGGTGAAGTCGGGTGAGAAGATCGCCGTTTTCGCGGATTACGACGTCGATGGCGGCGCCTCGGCGGCGCTGCTGATCAACTGGCTGCGCGCGATGGGGCGCGAGGCGACGCTCTACATTCCCGACCGGATCGACGAGGGCTACGGGCCGAACGTGCCCGCGATGGAAAGCCTCGGGGCCGAGCACCCGCTGATCGTTTGCGTCGATTGCGGCACGCTGAGCCACGAGCCCGTGGCCGCAGCGAAGCCCGCCGATGTCGTCATCCTCGATCACCACCTTGGCGGCGAGACCCTGCCCCCCGCGCTGGCCGTGGTGAACCCGAACCGGCAGGACGAGACCGGCGAGCTGGGTCATCTCTGCGCGGCTTCAGTCGTCTTCCTGATGTTGGTGGAGGCGAACCGGCAGCTGCGCGACGAAGGTGTGCAGGGCCCGCCCTTGATGACGCTTCTCGATCTGGTGGCACTTGCGACGGTGGCCGATGTCGCGCCGCTGACGGGCTGCAACCGGGCGCTGGTGCGGCAGGGGCTCAAGATCATGGCGCGGCGCGAGCGGCCCGGCCTCGTGGCGCTGTCGGACGTGGCGCGGCTCGACCGTGCGCCCGCCGCCTATCACTTGGGCTTCGTGCTGGGACCGAGGATCAATGCAGGCGGGCGGATCGGCGCGGCCGATCTGGGCGCGCGTCTGCTGTCGACAACCGACCCGCACGAGGCGCAATCCATCGCGGAACGGCTCGATCAGCTCAACACCGAGCGCCGAGAGGTCGAGAACGCCGTGCGGGAGGCGGCACTGACGCAGGCCGAGGAACGCGGGCTAAACGCGCCGCTGGTCTGGGCGGCGGGCGCTGGCTGGCACCCGGGCGTCGTCGGCATCGTGGCCGCGCGGCTGAAAGAGGCGACGAACCGCCCCTCGGTCGTGATCGGGGTGGAGAACGGGATCGGCAAAGGCTCGGCCCGCTCCGTCGCCGGCGTCGATATCGGGGCCGCGATCCAGCGCGTCGCCGCCGAGGGACTGCTGCTGAAAGGCGGCGGGCACAAGATGGCGGCGGGCCTCACGGTGGAGGAAAACAAGCTGGAGCCTGCGATGGCGCGCCTGTCGGAGCTTCTGGCCAAACAGGGTGCGGGAGAGATCGGCCCGCGCGACCTGCGTCTCGACGGGATGCTGATGCCGGGCGCGGCGACCGCGCAACTGATTGAAGACCTCGACCGCGCCGGCCCCTTCGGCCAAGGCGCTCCTGCCCCGCGTTTCGCCTTTGCGGATATGGAAGTCGTGGGCGCGCGCCGGATCGGCGAGAGCCATCTGCGCTTCATGTTCGGCGACGGTATGGGCGCGCGGATCGAGACAGTCTGCTTCGGCGCGTTCGACTGCCCGCTCGGCCCCGCGCTGAGCCAGCCGGGCGCGAAGCGTTTCCACCTCGCCGGACGGTTGGAGATCAACACATGGGGCGGGCGCAACAAGGTGCAGCTGCGGCTCGAGGACGCGTCCGAAGCGTAAGCGACGCCCCACGATTGCACACAGAAAAGGGCTGTAATTCCAAGGCTTCGAGGCTGCCGTAACGGAGGGACAAAAACTTTCCAAAAATCCGCAAATACCCTCTTGCGAGTCACGGTTCTCTGGCCTAAACACCGCTCCACCTTAGGCAGGTATGCCCGGAAGGTTCAGAGTGGTCCGTTCGTCTATCGGTTAGGACGCCAGGTTTTCAACCTGGAAAGAGGGGTTCGATTCCCCTACGGACTGCCACTACTCCCCCGATTTCAGAGCGATTTCACCACGCGCGCCGCTTGGTCGCGTGTGTTTCCATTCATGGCACAGCGCGGCTCTGCGCGCGCCGATCCCTCATCAAAAAAAAGCGGCCCGTTTCGGGGCCGCTTTCTCGTTTCCCTGTCAGGGGCCTGAAGCCTCACGCGCCGTAGGGCACCCAGATGTTCTTCACCTGCGTCGCGCGGTCGAGGAACAGACGCCCCTGCCCCGCACGGGCTCCCCAGTCGCGTGCGTCGTCGGCTTCGACCCAGGTCTGTTTGAGGTTCCCGGCGCTTTGCGCCTCGACCATCCGGCAGCCCTCGGCATTGCCGAAATACCACATCGCATCGACGCCATCATGCGCCGCCAGCGTCTTCGCCAGCTCGTCGCGCGGGCCGGTGACGATGTTGACCACGCCGTCCGGCACGTCGGAGGTGTCGAGCACCTGATAGAGGTCGGTCGCGGCCAGCGGGTGTGTCTGGCTCGGGACCAGCACGACCCGGTTGCCCATCGCGATCGCAGGCAGCACCAGTGAGATCGCCCCCAGAAGCGGCTGCGCGGTCGGGGCCACAAGTCCCATCACCCCGATCGGCTCATTCATCGCGAGGGTCACGAATTCGGACTTCGTCGCGTGCACCGCGCCGTCGAACTTGTCGGCTTGGGCGGCATACCAGAAGCAACGTCCCACCGCCGTCTCGACCTCGGCCTCGGCGGCTTTGCGCGAGGCGCCGAAGCTTTCCAGACGGGCGGCGAATTCCGCGCCGCGCGCCGAGAGGTTCTCGCCGATGTAATAGAGCACCTGCGCCCGGTTATGGCCCGTGGCCTTGCCCCAGCCCTTCGCCTTATGCGCCGCCTCGACCGCGTTGCGGATGTCCTTGCGGTTGCCGAGCCCTGCGAGCCCCACGACCGCCTTGCCACCCTTCACCTGATAGCTGTAGCCGCTATCGGGCCGCGCCTGCTTGCCGCCGACATAGAGCTTCGCGGTGCGGTCGATCTCGCCACCCTTGATCGTGTCGGCGGGGCCGGTCTCCAGCTCGGCGGGCGTCGTGCCCTTTCCCTTGCCGGTAGCTGCTGCCGGATTGCGCAGATAGGCACGCATGCCTTCGCGCCCGCCCTCGCGACCGAAGCCGCTCTCGCGATAGCCGCCGAAGCCCGCGCCTGCGTCGAAAATGTTGGTCGAGTTGATCCAGACGATCCCGGCCTTCACCTGCCCCGCGATGTCGAGGCACAGGTTCACATTCTCCGACCAGATACTGGCCGCCAGCCCGTAGCGCGTGTTGTTGGCCAGCACCACCGCTTCAGACGGCGTGCGGAAGGTGGTGAGCGTGACCACGGGGCCGAAGATTTCTTCGGTGGCGAGAACGCTCGCGGGTTCGACATCGGTCACCAGCGTCGGCGGGAAGTAGCAGCCCTGCGGGGCAGAGCCTTGGGTCAGCGTCGCCCCCTCGCTTGCGCCCTTCTCGACCAGATCGCGGATACGCGCGAGCTGCGAGGGATGCACGATCGCGCCGATATCGGTGCTCTTGTCCATCGGATCGCCGGTGCGCAGCGTCTTCATCCGGGCGCGCAGCAGCGTCTCGAACCGTTCGGCCACCGCCTCGGCCACGAGGATGCGCGAGCCAGCGCAGCAGACCTGACCCTGGTTGAACCAGATCGCATCCACCACGCCCTCGACGGCGGCGTCCAGATCGGCATCTTCGAAGACGATGAAAGGGGATTTGCCGCCCAGCTCCAGCGTCAGCGCCTTGCCCGAACCAGCCGTGCGCTCGCGCAGGATGCGGCCCACATCGGTCGAGCCGGTGAAGGCCAGCTTGTCGATGCCCTCATGGCCGACGATCGCAGCCCCAGTTTCGCCGTCGCCGGTGACGATGTTGATCACCCCCTTCGGGATGCCGCATTCCTGCGCGATCTCGGCGAAGGCCAGCGCGGTGAGCGGCGTGTATTCGGCGGGCTTCAGCACGACCGTATTGCCAGCCGCCAGTGCCGGTGCGACCTTCCACGCCAGCATCAGAAGCGGGAAGTTCCACGGGATGATCTGGCCGCAGACGCCCTGCGCCGTATGGCCCGGCAGCTCGTCCTCGAGGATCTCCGCCCAGCCCGCATGGTGATAGAAATGGCGCGCGACCAGCGGGATGTCGATGTCGCGGCTCTCGCGGATCGGCTTGCCGCTGTCGAGTGTCTCGAGCACGGCGAGCAGGCGCGAATGCTGCTGGATGTGACGGGCGAGCGCGTAGAGGTGCTTCGCGCGCTGATGGCCCGACAGCTTCGCCCAACCGCTTTGCGCCCTGTGCGCGGCTGAGACGGCGGCATCCACGTCCGACGCCGAACCTTGGGTGACGCGCGCCAGCACCGTGTCGCTTGCCGGATCACGGACTTCGAACAGATCGCCCGGCTTGGTCATCGCGCCGTCGATGAAATGGCCGAAGCCGCCCTCATGCTTGGCGAGCCACTTGCGCGCCTGGCTGTCGTCTTCGGGGGCCACGCCGTACTCCATGGTTTCGAGGATGCTCTGAATGCTCATTTTTGTCTCTCCTCAGGCCAGCGCGTGACGGCTGCTATCGGCGTAACGGCCAGTGACGTAGTGCTCCAGCTGGCGCTCGATATCACCCAGCATCGAGCTTGCGCCGAAGCGGAACAGGTCGGGGTTGAGCCAGTCGCGGCCCAGCTCTTCTTTCATCAGGATCTGCCAGGCCAGCGCCTCTTTCGCCTGCTTCATCCCGCCTGCGGGTTTGAAGCCGATGCGGTGGCCGGTCGCCATCCCGTAATCGCGTAGCGCACGCAGCATGGTCAGGCTGACAGGCAGCGTCGCGTTGACGCTTTCCTTGCCGGTGGAGGTCTTGATGAAATCGGCGCCCGCCTGCATCGCCACCATCGAGGCGGAATAGACGTTGTTGAGCGTCTCCAGCTCGCCGGTGGCCAGGATCGCCTTCATATGGGCGTCACCGCAGGCCTCGCGCATCGCCGCAATCTCGTCATGCAGGCCCTGCCAGTTCCGGGTCAGCGCCAGTTCGCGGTTGATCACGATGTCAATCTCGGCCGCGCCCTGCGCCACCGCCCAGCGGATTTCCTCGAGCCGCAGATGCAGCGGCATCAGACCCGTCGGGAAGCCCGTCGCGACCGAGGCCACGGGAATCCCCGTGCCCTCCAGTGCCTTGACGGCATGCGGCACCATCGTCGGGTAGACGCAGACCGCACCGACGGTCAGCTCGCCCGGGCTGAGTCCGAGGCCCGCTTCGATATGCGAGGCCAAGGGCTTGCGCGCCTTCGCACAGAGCCGCTTCACCCGGCCTTCGGTATCGTCGCCCGCAAGCGTCGTCAGGTCGATGCAACGCACCGCGTTGACCAGCCATGCCGCCTGATGCGCCTTCTTCACGCTGCGCCGGGCAGTGAGCGTCGCACAGCGGCGTTCGGCGGCGGCGCGGTTCACCCGGTGCCCCTCGAACATCCCCACATCGAGCGCCATGCCGGGGTTGCGCACATGCTCCCCCGCCGCGTTGGCGGTGGGCACCAAAGCCCCTTCCGCCTGCGTCTCGGTTTTCATTTCGGTCTTCATTGCGTGTCTCCTAAATCGGGACTCGTCACAGCCTCGCCATCACGTCCGGGGACATCTCCGGGGCGCGCGATCGGGACAAGATCAGCATACTTCAGCCGAGCCCATGCTCGGAAAGAAAGTCGTCGAATTCGGCGGGCGTCGCGTAGCTGGTTTGCGTACCGCGACGGGTGATCGAGAGGGCTGCATATCGCGCGGCCCGGGTCAGCGCCGCGGTGGGCTCCGTCCCTTGTCCGAGGAAATGCGCGAAACTGCCGATGAAGGCGTCGCCCGCGCCGGTCGTGTCCACGGGGGTCACGGAGACGGGCGCGATCTCTTCGACGGTGTCCGCCGTGATCCGACGCGCACCGCGACCGCCGAGCGTCACGACGACGTTGTGGATGCCGCGCTCGATCAGGCTGCGCGCGGCGGCGATCACTTCATCCTCGGTGCCTGTCGGCAGCCCCGAGAGCATTGCCAGCTCGCTCTCGTTCGGACAGAACCAGTCGAGCCCGTCGAGCCGCTCGATATCCAGGTCGGGATGCGCGGGCGCCGGATTGAGGATCGTCGTCACGCCTTCGCGCGCCCCGAAGGCCACGGTGTGATAGACGGTCTCCAGATCGACCTCGAGCTGCATCAGGATCGCGGAGGCGGCGCGCAGCGTCTCGGATGCCGCATCGACATCAGCCGGGGCGAGCGCCGCGTTGGCACCTTTCACGATGAGGATCGCGTTCTCGCCATCGCGCTCGACGAAGATCGGCGCCACTCCCGAGGCTGCCCCTTCCACCGTCCGCACATGGGTCGTGTCGATCCCGTTCGCTTCCAAATTGGCACGGACCTGCGGGCCGAAGCCGTCATCGCCAACGCAAGTGACCATCGCCACCTCCGAGCCCAGCCGCGCGGCGGCCACCGCCTGGTTCGCGCCCTTGCCCCCGAAGCCCATCACGAAATCGGGGGCCTCCAAGGTTTCGCCGCGACCCGGCATCCGGTCGATATAGGTCACCAGATCCATCATGTTCGAGCCGACGACGGCAATCTTCTCAGGCATTCTCTTTCTCCGTCAGTTCGAAAATTCTCGCGGCTCCGCCCGATAATGTTACGATCGCAACATAACTCGGACCTTCTCGCGCGACGCAGCGAGTGTCAACTACAACGTGAAGCTCATCCTGGCGAGAAGCCCGGCCTCGGTCACAACGCCCGAAATCTCGTCGAGCGTCGCAAAAACGACCGGCTTGCGCTGGCCGATCTTGCTGGCGTCCACCACCACAAAACACTGTTTCGAAGCCTCGATCGCCGCGCGTTTCAACGGGACTTCGTACTCGTGCGAACAGCTGAGCGCGCCGTCAGAACCGACGCCACCAGCCGAGAGGAACGCCACGTCGATTCCGAGTGGCGCCAATCTCTTCTGCGGATTTCCGGCATGACAGGAGCGTGTGCTCGACTTGATCTCCCCGCCGAGAAACTCGACCGGGACGCTGCTGCGCCCCTGAAGGATCTCCGCGGTGGTCAGACAATGGGTGATGATTCGCCGCGCTTTGCCTTGCGCCAGGAGCCGCGCGAGATGGGGCAACGTGGTGCCGGTATCGAGGAACACGACCGCGCCTTCGGGCACCAGGTCGAGCGCATGGCCCGCCGCCGCGCGCTTGGCGTCGATGGCGCGGTTCATCTGCGCGTCGAAGTCGTAATGCTCGGTCGTGCGGGTGGTGACGATATAGCCACCCCGGCAGGCAAACCCCGCCTCGGGCTGGGCCGCGTCGCGTCGCAGCGTCATCTCTGTCACGCCCATCTGCTCGGACAAATCCCGCAAACGCAGGGCGGGCGAGACATCTAGCAAGGCGGTTATCTGGTCGATCCGCTCTTGCTGGCGGCTGGGTCTGGTCACGATTTGGCTTTCAAGATCAGGATTTCGAAACGCGTTCCATAATCTGCAGAGTGTCCGTATCCGGCCCCACGAAAGCAAGACCTGCGTTCCAGACCGCGCTGCGCCGCTGCGTCACGCCTCGTCAGCCAGTCGCGTCACCCGACCGCATTGGCCATGCTCTCGCGCACCGATCGGGCGGTTGATTGCAGCGTCAGGAAGGCGTCGAACCGCGCCGCGTGCAGACGTTCTATCACACCGCCTGCGGGCACGAACCGGGGCGCAACCTGCGACATCTCCCCCATCGCGGCTTGCAGGTCATCGAACCCGTTCGCCGCGACCGCGCCAAGCATCGCGGCGCCCAGCAGCACCGGTTCTTCGCAGCGCGTGACCACGACATCGCGCCCCGTCGCATCGGCGATGATCTGACGGGTGACGGGATGCGCACCCGCGCCGCCCGAGATCGAAATCTCCGAGATCGGCGCGCCGTGTTCGGCCTGCACCTCGATGATCTGGCGCAGGCCATAGGCCAGCCCGCAGACCCCCGCCACATAGAGCGCCACGAGCGAGTCCAGCCCGGTCTCCATCCCCTGCCCCACGATCACCGCCCGTGCGTCCGGATCGGCGAAGGGCGCACGGTTGCCAAGGAATTCCGGCACCACATGCAGCGCCTCGGCAAGCGTCGTAACCTCCGAGGGTGAACCCACCTTCTCGAGCGCGAGATCAGCGAGGAATTCGGGCACGGATTTGCCCGCGGCCTGCGCCCGGTCTCGTGCCTCCTGGGCGGCCGGATGCAGTTGCACCAGTTGCGCAATCGCAGCGCCCGCGCCGGATTGGCCGCCCTCATTGAGCCACATCCCCGGGATCATTGCCGAGAAATACGGCCCCCAGACGCCGGGCACGAAGGCAGGCTCGCGCGTCGAGGTCATGGTGCAGGAGGACGTGCCGAACACATAGCCCAGACATTGCGCCGGATCGCCCGACCCGCCCTGCGCCGCGACTGTGCCAATCCCACCGGCATGGGCGTCGATCAGCCCGGCGGCGACCGGCGTTCCGGGCGTCAGGCCCATCTGCGCGGCGGCTTCCTCGGTCAGCCCCGCCCCAAGCGGCGTGCCCGGGTCGACAATCCGCGCGCCGATCCGTTCGAAGCCGCCCTCGGCCAGATCGCCAAGGCCGATCGCATGGAAATACTCCGGGTCCCAGCGGCTCTCATGGGCCAGATAAGTCCATTTGCAGGTGACCGTGCAGGCGGAGCGCTCCAGCGCGCCGCTCGCCTTCCAGGTCAGGAAATCCGCGAGATCGAAGAAATGAAGCGCCTGCGCATAGATCTCGGGGCGCTCCTCGCGCAGCCACATCAGCTTCGGCGTCTGCATCTCCGGCGAAATGCGGCCGCCCACATAGCGCAGCACCGCGTGGTCGCCCGCATTGATCCGCACCGCCTGATCGCGGGCTCGGTGATCCATCCAGACGATGACATCGCGCTCGGGCGCATCAGGATCGCCCACGGGCAACCCGCCCTCCGGGCCGATCACGGCGAGCGAACAGGTCGCGTCGAATCCGATCCCCGCGACATCGCGCGGGTCCGCCCCGGACGCGGCGAGGGCTCCCGTCACGGCATCGCAGACCGCCTGCCAGATCTGGGCGCTCGATTGTTCGACATGGCCATGATCGTCCTGCCACATCTCCAACGGATGTTTGCCGACACCGAGAAGCGTGCCCTCCGGGTCGAAAATCCCGGCGCGCGCCGAACCGGTTCCAACATCGACACCGACGAAAAGCTTGCTCACGTTGATCCTCCCCAGACGCGCATCTTGCCCAATCCTTAACGGTATCGGGTGGGGACTGCCAACCCGAGCCGGGGCAGACGATTCTCGCAGCACAGAGCTGTCACGCCGCCGAAACCCCGATATCGAGGCCGAAGGGCGTTCCGCTGCGAATAAAAACGCGGTCGCGCGGTTCAGCGTCGCGATGGACCGCGCGTCCACCCCGCCACGAGGAAAGGGACGCATATCTCACGAACGATCACGTATTTGGAACATTGTCCCCACGCGCAATAGAACCAGCGAACCGCCAAAGCTTGCCATCACAAAAATCCTGAACAATTTGGGACAAAATCCCTAACCAGCGAGGTTACCCATGACCCGTCTCGCACGAATTTCCGCAGCCGTCGCCACCGGCGCTGCCCTGTTCGCCGCCAGCGCCGCGATGGCCAGCGATCTCGGCCCGCTCGTCACCCCGAGCGAGCTGAACGCCGAGATCGACACGCTCGATCCGGTGCTGCTCGACATCCGCACCGGCAGCTATGAGAAAGGCCATATCGACGGCGCCGTCTATGCGCCCTATTCGCTCTTCCGTGGCCCGGACAACAACCCCGGCCAGGTGCCGCCGATCGCGAAGCTGCAGGCGTCCTTCGAGCAGATCGGCCTCGAGCCCGACCGTCCGATCGTGATTATCGCACAGGGCGACACGGACACCGATTTCGGCGCCGCCGCGCGCGTCTACTGGACGCTGAAGAGCACCGGCTTCACCGAGCTGTCGATCCTGAATGGCGGCACGACCGCCTGGGCCAATGCCGGGCTGCCGATGTCGGATGTTACCGAGAACCTGATGCCGACCGATCTCGATCTGACGTGGAATGACCGCTGGACGGCGGAAACCCCGGCCGTGAGCGATGTCGTCAATGGCAAGGGCAAGGCGGTGCTCGTCGATGCGCGCCCGCCGGCCTTCTTCGAAGGCAAGAAAGCGCACTCCGCCGCCGCGCGTCCCGGCACCCTGCCCGGCGCCGAAAACCTGCCCTATACCAAGTTCTTCCGCTCCGGCGCGACGGTGATCGACGCGAAAGCCGATGCGGCCGCACTGAAGGAGAAACTGGGCATCAAGGACGGCGAAGAGGTCGTGTCCTTCTGCAATACCGGGCACTGGGCGGCGACCGACTGGTTCGCCATGTCCGAGCTGGCGGGCATCGACAACGTCAAGCTCTATCCCGGTTCGATGGTGGAATATTCCCAGACCGACGGTAAGATGGCGAACACGCCCGGCCTGTTGCAGAACCTGCTGAACCAACTCACCGGAGGCTAAGAGTGTCCACGGCCATTCTTGAGAAACAGGCAGCGTCGGGCGGGATCGCCCGGCGCAGTGCTTTGATCCTCGCCGCTCTCGTGGCCATCGGCGCGCTCGCGCTGTTCGGCGGCGCGCGCTACGGCTTCATGCTGGCGATCGGCCTCGGCTTCGGCATCGCGCTGGAGGGGCTGCGCTTCGGCTTCGCGGGCCCTTGGCGGGCGATGATCGTGCGCCGCGAACCGGCGGGCATCCTCGCGCAGCTTCTGGCGATCGGTCTCGTCTCCATCGTCGCGATCCCCGCGATCACCAGCCATCCGGGCGAGCTGACCGGCGCGCAGGCCCCGATCGGCTTCGCGATGGTCGGCGGCGCCTTCGTCTTCGGCGCGGCGATGCAGGTTGTGATGGGTTGCGGCTCGGGCACGTTGGTCAATGCGGGCTCTGGCAACCCGATCGGGCTGCTCGCGCTCCCGTTCTTCGCGGTCGGCAGCTTCTTCGGCGCTTACGGCCTGATCTGGTGGACCAATCTCGGAGCGCTGCCGATCCTGACCCTGCGCGGCACGAGCGGGCTCGCGGTGACGCTGATCCTGCTGGCTCTGGTGGCCGCCACGGTCTTCTTCCTCGGCAAGCGCGGCTCGCGGAGCCTGCCGCGGCGCTATGTCATCGCAGCGCTCGTCCTCGCAGCGCTCGCCATCGCGAACCTGCTGGTGGCCGGGCAGCCTTGGGGCGTCGTCTACGGGCTGGGTCTCTGGGTCGCGAAAGGCGTGAACGGGATGGGCTTCGATCTGACGCAATCGGCCTTCTATGCAGCCCCCGGCTCGATCACCCGCGTGAATGAGAGCCTGCTGACGGATTACACCTCGCTCACCGATATCGGCCTGATCGCCGGCGCATTCGGTGTGGCGGCATGGCGTCAGGGCGGCTTGTCGCAGAAACTGCCGAGCTATCCGGCGCGCGCCTGGGTCGCGACCATCGTGGCGGGTTTCCTGCTTGGCTATTCCTCGCGTCTGGCCTTCGGGTGCAACGTCGGCGCCTTCTTCTCGGGCATCTCGACAGGCAGCCTGCACGGCTGGGTCTGGTTCGCGGCCGCCTTCGCGGGCGCCTATCTCGGCATCTGGCTGCGGCCTCGCCTTGGACTGGAGGCGCGCGCATGACCCGGAAAGCGACAGCCTTCACCGCGATGGCGGCACTGCTCCTACTGATCTGCGCGGATCTATTGGGCGCACCGCTCAATCCCTACCAAGCCCCTCCGGCCTTCGCCTTCGGATCCGGTCAGGTCGCAAGCGGCGGGTTCTGCGGAGCGCTGCCGAACTGATCTCCCAAATCCTTGCGATCTGGAACACCGGCCCGCTTCCCTCGGGCCGGTGTTTTCCTGCCCGACCTTGGAACCCCGTGCGCGGCCAGCTAGAGATCACCTGACGCGCCATCCGCGCGAAGGGAGCCCATCATGACCAGACATCCGATGTTCGGCATCTTGCTCGCGCTGTTCGGCGCACTGGCGATTTCGCCCGACACGCTGCTGATGCGCTGGTCGGAGATGAGCGGCGCGCAGATGGTGATGTGGCGCGGCCTGCTGATGGGCGGCGCAATGTGGCTAATCTCCATCGTCGTGCGCAGGCGTCACCTGAAACACGACCTGAAGGCGCTTGCCAGCGGCGCAGGGCTGGCGCTGGTCGCATGCCATTTCTCGAACATGACGCTGTTCGCGGTGGGGATCGCCGCCGCGCCTGTGTCTATCGTGCTGTTCAGCGTCTCGACGGTGCCGGTATTCGCGGCGCTGCTGTCGCGGCTGATCCTGCGCGAGACGACGCATTGGTCGACATGGCTCGCCATCGCGGCCGTGCTCAGCGGGATCGGGCTTGCGGTCTTCGGCCCCGCCCCGCCGAGCGTTGGCGGCAATCCGATCCTGGGCGCGCTTGCCGGTCTCGGCGTGGCGTTGAGCCTGTCGACGACCTTCGTCACTATCCGGCGCAATCCGCATCTGCCGATCCTGCTCGCCGTGGGCTCCGGGGCCGGGCTGGCAGGGCTCGCGGCGCTGATCTGGACGGGGGGCTCTGCCGTGACCGGCGGTCAGGTCTGGGCGATCGCGCTGGCAGGCGGCGTCGTGCTGCCGGTCTCCTTCATGTCGCTCTCGTTCGCCTCGCGCTACACCTCGGCCTCGAATGTGAGCCTGCTGATGCTTCTCGAGACGATCCTCGGACCGATCTGGGTCTGGTGGGGCACTGGCGAGGCCCCGAGCCGCGCGATGCTGATCGGCGGGGCGATCGTGATCGGGAGCCTTGCGCTCTATCTCTGGCACGCAGGCCATCGTCGACAAAGCGTCCTCCGGCGCAGCCAGTCAGCCGCGCCGGAGCATCTCTGAACCGCTTACTTCCGGGCTGCCGGCTTGGCAGCCGGTTTCGCGGGCTTCGCGGATTTGGCGGCTTTTTCCGCATCCGACGGCATCTCGATATTGATCTCGAGGCTCGAGATATCGTCGTTGCGCTCCATCCGGATATCGACGCCGTCCTCCTCGATCTCCATGTACTTGCGGATCACGGCGAGGATGTCGCGTTGCAGATCGGGCAGATAGTCGGCCTGCGCCGACCCGCTGCCGCGTTCATGCGCGAGAAGGATCTGCAAACGGTCCTTGGCCGTCTGCGCCGATTTCGCGCGGCGGGGTTTGAGCGAGAAACCGAACAGGCTCATGCGGACCGCCCGAAGAGCCGTCCGATGAAGCCCGGACGCTTCTCGCCCGGAATGCGCATCGGAATATCCTCGCCAAGAAGCCGGCCGACAGCGTCGTCATAGGCGGCAGAGGCGCTCGACGGCTCGTCGAGCACGACCGGCATGCCGGTGTTCGACGCGCGCAGGACGGCGGTGCTTTCGGGCACGATGCCCAGCAGCGGGACTGCCAGAAGCTCCAGCACGTCTTCGACCGTCATCATCTCGCCCTTGTCAATGCGCGACTGATCGTGACGGGTCAGCAGCACCTGCGCCTTGACCGGCTCGCCGTCGGTTTCGGCGCGACGGGTCTTCGACGACAGAAGGCCAAGCACCCGGTCACTGTCGCGCACCGAGGAGACTTCGGGGTTGGTCACGACGACCGCCTCATCGGCGAAGAACATCGCCAGCTGCGCACCGCGCTCGATCCCGGCGGGGCTGTCGCAGATGATGTAGTCGAATTCCTGACGAAGCTCGTCGAGCACCTTCTCGACACCCTCTTGCGTCAGCGCGTCCTTGTCGCGGGTCTGCGAGGTCGGCAGGATCGAGAGCGTCTCGACCCGCTTGTCCTTGATCAGCGCCTGCTTCAGACGGGCATCGCCCTGAATGACGTTGATGAAGTCGAACACGACACGGCGCTCGCAGCCCATGATCATGTCGAGGTTGCGCAGGCCCACGTCGAAATCGATCACGACGGTCTTGTGGCCGCGCTTGGCGAGACCGGCAGAGATTGCGGCGGCCGAGGTAGTCTTGCCCACGCCCCCCTTGCCCGAGGTGATCACGATCACCTTGCCGAGCGGCTTATCATCCTTGAGTTGCGTCATTCGAACGCCTCCACACAAAGTTTGTCATCGTCGAGGTAAACCTGCACGGACTTGTGACGAAGCTCCGCGGGAATGGTTTCGCTCGTTTTGTAAAGGCCCGCGATCGCGAGCAGTTCGGCGTCGAGCTGGCGGCAGAAGATGCGCGCGCTCTCGTCGCCATGTGCGCCTGCCATCGCCCGTCCCCGCAGCGCGCCGTAGACGTGGATATTGCCCGCAGCCACCAGTTCCGCGCCCGAGGCGACAGAGCCGACCACCGTCAGATCGCCATGTTCGGCCACGATCATCTGGCCCGACCGCACCGGCGAGCGCACGATCTTGTTACGCGCGACCGGCGGCGCCGTCCGCTTCGCCGCGGGCTGCGGCTTTTGCGGCTTCGGCTCGGGCATCGCGGTCTCGCGGCCCACTTTGATCGGGATAATTCCGTAACCTTTCACGGCGCTTAGCTGCGCGTCGGTGGCGTTCTGCGCCCCGAAAATCTGCAGATCGCGCGCGAAGAGGTTGTCGATCATGTCGCGCACGTCGGCCGGTTTCGAAAACTCAGGCACCTGCGCGAAATCGAGCACCATCGGCGCACCGGCCAACAGATGCGGCGTTTTCGCAAGCTGTGCGTCGAGCGCGGCATAGAACGCACCATCGGGCGCGTCGGTCTCGAGCCGAAGCGCGATAGCGGTCAGGAAAAGACCGCGGAACTGAAAAGGCTGAACCGAGACCGGCGCAGGCTTCTGCCCGGTCTGAGATAGGGAATCGGACACGAGGGTAACTCGCTTCTGCTCAGGTGTGGGGATGCAGGGTGCACCCGCCTTGTTTTTCTTTGTTGTGTCGGATCGCGCACTGCAAATGCCAGCACAAAATCGCGATGGCCTCTCTACTCGGCTAAATCCTGCCGTCAACCGGAAGTGGACGAAGTTTTCGTGTAAAGACGTACGCTCTGACCGAGATCCTCGGTTGACCCAACGTCGAAAGGCCGGAGCGCACCCCCGATCAGTTCCGGTCAAAGCCTCCGCGCCCGTCCAAAGCTGATCTGCCCCTGACTCGGCGGGAGGGTCTCCCGCGCGGGCTTGACCTTGCCTATATTCGACTGAAATGAACGGGGCGCGGCGCATGCCGCCCATTCGCCTGCCCCAGCTTGGCCCGAGAGAGGACCCACCTGATGAAATTCCGCTTCCCGATTGTCATCATCGACGAGGATTTTCGCTCCGAAAACACCTCCGGCCTTGGCATCCGGGCACTCGCACAGGCCATCGAGGCCGAAGGTTTCGAAGTGCTGGGCGTCACCAGCTATGGCGACCTGTCGCAATTCGCCCAACAGCAGAGCCGCGCCTCGGCCTTCGTGCTGGCGATCGACGACGAGGAATTCTCCGCCGGTCCCGAACTCGACCCGGCGGTCGAGAAGCTGCGCGCCTTCATCGAGGAAGTGCGTTGGAAAAACGCCGATGTGCCGATCTTCCTGCATGGCGAGACGAAGACCTCGCGCCATCTGCCCAACGACATCCTGCGCGAACTGCACGGCTTCATCCACATGTTCGAGGACACGCCGGATTTCGTGGCCAAACACATCATCCGTGAGGCGAAAAGCTATCTCGAAAGCATCCAGCCGCCTTTCTTCAAGCAGCTTCTCGACTATGCCGAGGACGGCTCCTACTCGTGGCACTGCCCGGGGCACTCGGGGGGCGTGGCCTTCCTGAAATCGCCCATCGGGCAGATGTATCACCAATTCTACGGTGAGAACATGCTGCGCGCCGATGTCTGCAACGCCGTAGAGGAGCTGGGCCAGCTGCTGGACCATAACGGCGCGATCGGCGCGTCCGAGCGCAACGCCGCGCGGATCTTCAACTCCGATCACTGCTTCTTTGTGACCAACGGCACCTCGACCTCGAACAAGATGGTCTGGCACCACACGGTGGCCCCGGGCGACGTGGTCGTGGTCGACCGCAACTGTCATAAGTCGATCCTGCATGCGATCATCATGACCGGCGCGATCCCGGTCTTCCTGAAACCCACGCGGAACCACTGGGGCATCATCGGCCCGATCCAGCGCTCGGAATTCGAGCCCGAGGCGATCAAGGCGAAGATGCGCGCGAACCCGCTTCTGGCCGATTACGACATCGACGCTGTGCAGCCGCGGATCATGACCCTGACGCAGTCGACCTATGACGGCGTGCTTTACAACACCGAGGTGATCAAGGGGCTCCTCGACGGCTGGGTCGACAACCTGCATTTCGACGAGGCGTGGATCCCCCATGCCGCCTTCCACCCGTTCTACGGCCAGTATCACGCGATGGGCCGCAAGCGTGAGCGCACGGCCAAGTCGATCACCTATGCGACGCAATCGGTGCACAAACTGCTCGCCGGGATTTCCCAGGCGAGCCACGTGCTGGTGCAGGACAGTCAGGAGGAAAAACTCGACCGGCATCTCTTCAACGAGAGCTACCTGATGCACACCTCGACCAGCCCGCAATATTCGATCATCGCAAGCTGCGACGTGGCGGCGGCGATGATGGAGCCTCCGGGCGGCACCGCGCTGGTGGAGGAAAGCATCGTCGAAGCGCTCGATTTCCGCCGCGCCATGGTGAAGGTCGAAGAGGAATACGGCCCCGAGGACTGGTGGTTTCAGGTATGGGGCCCGACCGATTTCCGCGCGGATGGCGACGGGATGGCCGAGACCCGCGACTGGGTTCTCAAGAAGACCGATGCCGAGGGCGTCGAGACTACCGGGTCGGATAGCTGGCACGGCTTTGGCGACATGGCGCCGGGCTTCAACATGCTCGACCCGATCAAGGCCACGATCATCACCCCCGGCCTCGACATCGAAGGGCATTTCGACGACAGCGGCATCCCGGCCTCGATCGTGTCGAAATACCTCGCCGAGCATGGCGTCGTGGTCGAGAAGACCGGGCTTTACAGCTTCTTCATCCTGTTCACGATCGGCATCACCAAGGGCCGCTGGAACACGCTCCTGGCGGCGCTGCAGCAGTTCAAGGACGATTACGACAAGAACCAGCCGCTGTGGCGCGTGATGCCGGAGTTTTCCGCGAAATTCCCGCGCTACGAGCGCATGGGGCTGAAAGATCTCAGCCAGCACGTCCATTCGCTTTACGCGAAATACGATGTCGCGCGGCTCTCGACCGAGATCTACCTGACCGATCATCACCCCGAGATGACGCCGTCGGAGGCCTTCTCGCATATCGCGCGGCGCAGGACCGAACGTGTCTCGATCGACGAGTTGGAAGGCCGGATCACGACGAGCCTCGTGACCCCCTACCCGCCGGGCATCCCGCTGCTGATCCCGGGCGAGGTCTTCAATTCGAAGATCGTCGAATACCTGCGCTTCAATCGTGAATTCGCGCATGAATGCCCTGGCTTCGAGACCGACATCCACGGCCTCGTGACGGAGACCGGCGAGGACGGCAAGACGCATTACTTCGCGGATTGCGTGGCGCGCTGAGGCGGCACGCCTAAGGTCGAACGAACAAAGGGCGCGGCTCGGTTTATCCCGACCGCGCCCTAACTCATTTCACAGACGGATCGTTTTCGAGAGGAAAGCAGCATGAGCGACATCCCGAAGAACACGATGATGGCCGTGGTCACGACCGGCACGGGTGGCTACGAGCGGCTCGAATACCGCGAGGTTGCGATGCCGGAGCCGGGGTCCGGCGAGGTGCTGCTGCAGGTGCTGGCGGCGGGCATCAACAACACCGACATCAACACCCGACTGGGCTGGTATTCTTCTGAGGTCAAATCCGGCACGCAGGAGTCGCGCGAGGACGCCGAGCATGCCGATGGCGGCTGGAGCGGGGCCACGCCCTTCCCGCTCATCCAAGGCACCGATTGCTGTGGGCGGGTCATCGCGGTGGGAGAGGGTGGCGATGAAGCCCTGATCGGCACTCGCGTACTGGTGCGGTCCTGCATGCGCCAAAACGGTTTCTCCTCGATGGACACCGTCTGGCTCGGCTCCAATTTCGACGGGGCCTTCGCGCAATACGTCAAAGTGCCCGCAGGCGAGGTCTTCGCCATCGACAGCGACTGGAGCGACGCCGAACTCGCCACCCTGCCCTGCGCATATGGCACCGCCGAGAACATGATCCACCGCGCAGGCGTCACCGCGGGCGAGCGCGTGCTGGTGCCCGGTGCCTCGGGCGGCGTTGGCTCGGCGCTCATCCAGCTTCTCAAACGGCGCGGCGCGGAGGTGATCGCTGTCACCAGCGCCGCCAAGCGCGAGATGGTGCTGGAGATCGGCGCGGATCAGGTGCTCTGTCGCGAAGACGATCCCGTAGCGGCAATCGGCGAGAACAGCGTGGATGTCGTGATCGACAACGTCGCCGGGCCGGGTTTCGGGACGATGCTGAAACTGCTCCGGCGCGGCGGCCGCTATGCCTCCTCCGGCGCGATTGCGGGACCAATCGTGGAGCTGGACATGCGCGACATGTATCTCAAGGACATCACCCTGATCGGCTGTACCGCATGGGACGAACCCGTCTTCGGCAACCTGATCTCCTATGTCGAGGAGGCCGAAATCCGCCCCTTGCTGGCGGCCACCTACCCGCTCGATCAGATCGCCGAGGCGCAGAAGGTGTTTCAGCAAAAGCGACACGCCGGGAAGATCGTGCTGATCCCGGGGCCGTAACGCGTCGGAACCGCAGACCCGGGTCGGAATCGGCCGTGCGGATATTACCCGGTATCGGTCGTCACTTGCCGGGATCGGGGGGATCGGTGAACACCCGCACCAGCATCGTGCCGACGATCCACACTCCGAAGGTCAAGACGATGGTGGCGCCGGTGCTCAGGTAACCGCCGACAAAGCCGGCCAGCGCGATCACGACGCCGATGGCGCCGACGAGCCCGACCAACTCATGTCTTTTCTGGCGAAAGCCCATCGGTCTGCCCCCGTCCTCATGCTCTGCCGGGCCGTCCGGTCCGGCCCCTACGCGTTCTTCTGATCGTCCTCATCGGCCTCCTTGACCCGCTCGATCTCCACCTTGACCCGGGTGACGAGCCCCGCGATCACGCCAAGGACGGCCAGCCAAGGCGCGGCGAGCACCACGACCCCGCTGACGGCGAGGCTGAGATTGAGGGGTGCCTCGACGAAGGGATCCCCGTCGGCGGAGCTGATACGCAGCTGGCGCACGCTCCCCTCTTTCGCCAATTCCTTGACGCGATCGACGAGTTGGCTTCCCGCGACCTCGATTTCTTCCCAGGCGGTACGGTCGGACTTGTTGTCGTCTTCCATCGAACTGTTCCTCTTCAAGGGGTAACATAGAGGCGATTGTAGCAGCGCGCTTGCCACAGGTTGATGCGACAGCGCGATCACAGGTGACCGCTTCCCGCTGCGCAGATGGAGAGAAACACGATTTTGCGACTTCCGCCTTGATCTTCATCAGGCAAGGCTGGAAAGGGCCACTCGCAGATCGGGAGATCGCAGTCACTCTCCCTCCGGAACGGCCCCGCTGCCCGGTCAGATTGCGGGTTTGCATGCAAGTGGCGGAGGAGGTGGGATTCGAACCCACGGTAGGCTTTCACCTACGTCGGTTTTCAAGACCGGTGCATTAAACCACTCTGCCACTCCTCCGACGGGTCTCGCTTAGACCGCTTCACGCGATTCTGAAAGTCTCGCGCGCCGATTTCCGCGCGTGGGCGTTGGGGCCGCTTTTCACGGGCTCTGCAAATCGCTAGGATCGCGCGCAAGGCATGGCGCAAGCGGTGCAGACGCGCAGGCAAGAGGCGGGCGAACCGCGCGAGAAGGGGCACAGGATGAGTGAGCAGACGGGAATGACGCGCAAGCGTGTAACGGGCTTTGCCCTTATGCTGGGCGCGGGGATCGCGCTGGCGGGCTGTCAGGAGAGCGGCGGCTCCCCGTTCGGGCTTTTCAAGAAGAAGCCGACCGATGAGACCGCGGCGCCCGGTGCGGCCGAGGCCGTCACCGAGAACGGCCAGAAGATGATCGAGCGAGATGTCGAAGCGCCGCAGGTCTTCTCGGTCGACGAGAAGGGCCTGTGGGACGGACGTCCCTCGCTCGGCGGAGTCTGGGTCGCGCATCCGAATGTGAAGGATCCCGAGCGGGTGATCATCCGCAACCCGTCGAACGGCAAATTCGTGATCGGGGCCCTGTTCAAGCGCGAAAACGACAATCCGGGACCGAAACTGCAGGTCAGTTCCGACGCGGCCAATGCGCTGGGACTTCTGGCGGGCGCGCCGACCGAGCTGTCCGTGGTGGCGCTGCGCCGAGAGACGGTTCCGGTCAAGCAAGACAACCCCGCGCCGCTCGTCGACAAGCCGGTGATCGCGGCCCCCGAGGCGGTGGAACAGAAGTCGCTCGACGAGGTAACCTCGACTGCCGCGGCCGGGATCGCCAAGGCGCAGGGCACGCCGAAGCCCACGGCCAAGCCCGTCAAACCCGCGATCGGCGCGCCGCCCGCCCCAGCACCGGCCCCGGCGGCACCGGTGGCCGCAGCGGCTCCACAACCCAGCACGCCGAAGATGAGCACTGGCGCTGGTTATATCCAGATCGGTATCTTTTCCGCCGAGGCGAATGCGAAACGCGCCCAGAGCCAGATGGCGAAGGCCGGCGTGATCGCCGAGATCGTAAAGGAACAAAGCCATTCCAAGACCTTCTGGCGCGTGATCGCGGGCCCTGCGCCCACGAAATCCGACCTCGACGCGCTCAAGACCAAAATTCACGGGCTGGGCTACCCCGACGCCTATCCCGTCTCGAAATAGGACTACGCAGAAGATATGACCTTCATTCGCCTGATCGCCGCCACACTTGCAGCCTGCCTGTTCGCCCTGCCCGCCGCCGCTTTCGACACCAAGGCTCATGCCGCTTGGGTCTATGACCTCTCGACCAAGACCGTCTTGATGGCGAAGAACGCGGATATCCCGCTGCCGCCGGCCTCGATGTCGAAACTGATGACGCTCGATCTGCTGTTCGAGGCGCTGGAAGACGGTCGGGTGACGATGGACACAACCTTCCCGGTGTCCGAGCATGCGCAGTCGATGGGCGGCTCGACGATGTTCCTCAACACGACCGATCGCCCCACCGTGCGCGACCTGATCCAGGGCATCATCATCAACTCGGGCAACGACGCCTGCGTCGTGGTGGCCGAGGGGCTGGCGGGCTCGGAGTCCTCCTTCGCCGATCTGATGACCAAGCGCGCGCATGAACTGGGCATGAAGAACTCGATGTTCGCCAACTCGAATGGCTGGCCCGACCCCGGTCAGCGCATGTCGGTCCACGATCTCGGGATCGTCGCAAGCCGGATCATCACCCATTTCCCGCAATATTATCACTTCTTCAGCGAGACCCATTTCAACTACAAGGATCGCGCCCCGGCCAATGCCGAGAACCGCAATCCGCTTCTGGACATCCGCGCCGCCGACTGGAAGGCCGACGGCATGAAGACCGGTCACACGCAGGAAGCGGGCTACGGCCTCGTGGGCTCCGCCGTGATGGGCGAGCGTCGCATCGTCTTCGTCCTCGCGGGCATGGATTCCGAACAGGCGCGTCGCTCGGAAGGCGAAGCGGTCGCGAACTGGGCCTTCCGTCAGTTCGTGATGAAGGATGTTGCCAAAGCGGGCACCAAGCTCGCAGAAGCGCCGGTATGGCTGGGCGGGAAGTCGACCGTCGGTCTCGCGCCGAAAACCGATCTGTCGCTGCTGATCCCCGCCGGCGCGAAGGACAAGGTCAGCGCCGAGGCCGTGTTCAAAGGCCCGCTGCAGGCGCCGATCAAGCAGGGTCAGGAGGTCGGCAAGCTGGTGATCACCGTGCCCGGCCTCGACAATGCCAACGAAATCCCGCTGGTCGCCACCGAGGACGTCAAGAAGGGCGGCTTCGTCGTGCGCGTGAAAGCGGCTCTGGCGCGGCTCTCGGGCAAGGCGTTCGAAGCGGCGATGGAACGGGTGAACAGCTAAACGCGCATGTTCATCAGCTTCGAGGGGATCGACGGATCGGGTAAATCCACACAGGCGCGGATGCTGGCCGAAACCCTGCGGGCTGCGGGGCGCGAAGTCGTTCTGACCCGCGAACCCGGTGGCTCCCCGGGGGCCGAGGAAATCCGTCGGCTGGTGCTTGAGGGCGATCCCGACCGCTGGTCGGCCGAGACCGAGATCCTTCTGTTCACTGCCGCGCGCCGCGACCATCTGGAGCGCGTGATCGAACCGGCACTGACCGCCGGAAAGGTCGTGATCTGCGACCGCTTCGCAGATTCGACCCGGATGTATCAGGGCCTCTCGCGCGGGGATCTGCGCGCGGTCGTCGATCAGCTGCACGCCCTGATGATCGGGCGCGAGCCGGACCTGACCGTGCTGATCGACATCGACCCCGCCACCGGCCTCGCCCGCGCCAAGGGGCGCCAGGGCACCGAAGAACGGTTCGAGGATTTCGGCGTCGGCTTGCAGGAAAAGATGCGCGCGGGGTTCCTGTCTCTGGCCGAGGAATTCGCGGACCGCTTCCGCGTGATCGACGGTGCGCGACAGGCGGATGAAATTGCCGCCGATGTGCTGAGCGCCGTGCAGGCGGAACTGCAAAACTAGGGACCGAGGGGGTGCGACCCGGGGCTGCTCGCCCCGCGCGATAGCCGAGCCCCCGAGCCTTACGCGAAAACCCCGCTGGAAACCGCCCGCGCGCGCATTTAGAGTGCCGCCATGAGCCTCGCCGATCTCCCCGATCCGACCCTTGCGCCCGGTGCGCGACACCCGCGCGACACGCTGCGTCTGGTGGGTCAGGCGCGGGCCGAAGAGGGCTTTCTCGACGCGTACAACATGGGACGGCTGCATCACGGCTGGCTGCTGACCGGACCGCGCGGCGTGGGCAAGGCGACGCTGGCATGGCGGATCACCCGTTTTCTGATGACCCAACCCGAAGAGGATGGGCCGGGCCTGTTCGGCGAACCGGAACGCCCCACCAGCCTCGAGCCCGATCCGAACCACCCGGCGCTCAGTCGTATCCACGCCGGATCGGAGCCCGGTATCTTTGTGCTCAAACGCGGGCCCAACGCCACCGAATCCGCGCTGTCGCAGGACATCCGTGTCGACGAGGTGCGCAAGCTGCGCTCCTTCCTGCATCTGTCTGCCGCCGAGGGCGGGCGACGCGTGGTGATCGTCGATGCTGCCGACGAGATGAACACGCAGGCCGCTAACGCGCTCCTGAAACTACTCGAAGAGCCGCCGCCGCGGGTGACCTTCCTGTTGATCGCGCATCAGCCGGCGCGGCTGCTGCCAACGATCCGCTCCCGCTGTCGCGAATTGCGACTGGGCACGCTCTCGGCCGAGCAGATGGAAGCCGCGATTGCCGCCGCCGAGGAAGATGGCGAGCCGCCGGACCTCGACCACCACGCGCTGGCCGCGCTCTCGGGCGGCTCCGTCGGCGCCGCGATCCGGCTGATCAATCAGGACGGCATGACGACCTATGCCAAGCTCGTCGACCTGATGGGCACCCTCCCCCGGCTCGACCGTCTGGGCGCGCTGGCGCTGGCCGAAAGCTGCGTGGGCAAGGCGAACGAGAACCGCTTCATCCTCGTGCTCAACCTGATCGACCTCTTTCTCTCGCGTGCCGCGCGCGCGGGCGTGATGGGACCGCCCCACCCCGAGGCCGCTCCCGGCGAGGCACAGCTTCTCGCACGATTGTCGCCCGACGATCAGGCAGCGATGAAATGGGCCGCCCTTCATCAGAGCATGGGCGCACGCGCCGCCCACGGCCGGGCGGTCAACCTTGACCCTGCCGCGCTCGTGATGGATATCGTCTTGGAGATCACAGCCGCCGCCTCCTGATGCGGCGCGAAAGGAGCCGATTTTGACCCTCCCGCACGAGATCACAGACAGCCATTGCCATCTCGATTTCCCCGATTTCGACGGTGAGCGCGATGACATCATCGCCCGCGCGAACGCCGCCGGCGTGACCCGGATGGTGACGATCTGCACCAAGCTGAAGAACGAGCCCTCCGTGCGCTCCATCGCCGAGGCGCATAAGGGCGTCTTCTACGCCGCGGGCACCCACCCGATGAGCGTGGCCGAAGAACCGATGGCAACCGTGAACGAGTTGGTGGCGCTGGCGAAGCACCCGAAATTCGTGGGTATCGGCGAGACCGGGCTCGACTATCACTACACCGCCGAGAGTGCCGAGGTGCAGAAAACCTCCCTGCGCCTGCATATCGAAGCCGCGCAGGAAACCGGCCTGCCGCTGATCATCCATTCGCGCGACGCCGATGAGGACATGGAAGCGATCCTGACCGAGGGGATGAAGGCCAAGCCCTATTCCTGTGTCATGCATTGCTATTCGTCGGGGCCGCGCCTCGCGCAGGTCTCTGTCGATCTGGGCTTTTACCTGTCGATGTCCGGCATCGCGACTTTCCCGAAAAGCCAGGAAGTGCGAGACATCTTCGCCGCCGCGCCGCTCGACCGGATCCTCGTGGAAACCGATAGCCCCTATCTCGCGCCGCCGCCCTATCGCGGCAAGCGCAACGAGCCCGCCTATACCGCCCACACCGCCAAGGTCGGCGCCGATGTATTCGGCCTGCCGCTGGAGGAATTCGCCGCCGCGACGCAGGCCAATTTCGACCGTTTGTTCTGGAAAGCCGCCGAACATGGCGAACGCGGGAGCGTCGCTGCATGAGCCGGATGCGCTTCACGATCCTCGGCTGTGGCTCCTCGGGGGGCGTGCCGCGCCTTGGCAACAACTGGGGCGAGTGCGACCCGGCGAACCCGAAGAACCACCGGCTGCGCTGTTCGATGCTGGTGGAGCGCGTGTCGCAATCGGGCACGACGCGGGTTCTGATCGACACCACGCCCGACATGCGCCAGCAGCTTCTGACCGCAGGCGTGGGCGAGCTGGACGCGGTGGTCTACACCCATAGCCATGCCGATCACGTCCACGGGCTCGACGATCTGCGCCAGATCGTCTTCAACATGCGCACCCGCCTGCCCGTCTGGGCCGATTCCGATACCGAGACCGCGCTTCTGGACCGCTTCGCCTATGCCTTCGTTCAGCCCTCGGACAGCAATTACAAACCAATCTGCGAGTTGAAATCGATCCATCGCGAGCGGCCTTTCCAGGTCACCGGCGCGGGCGGCTCGATCGAATTTCAGCCCTTCCGGGTCGAGCATGGCAATATCGACGCGCTCGGCTTCCGGATCGGCGGGCTGGCCTATCTGCCCGACGTCTCGGACATCCCCGAAGAGGCGTGGAAACATCTCGACGGTCTGGATTGCTGGGTGCTCGACGCGCTGCGCCGCAAGCCGCATCCGACGCACGCCCATCTGGCCCGCGCGCTGGAATGGATCGAACGCGCCCAACCCGCAAGCGCGGTGCTCACCAACATGCATATCGACCTCGACCACGACGCGGTCGCCAACGAGACGCCCGATCACATCCGCCCTGCCCATGACGGAATGGTTCTGGATTTCGGTCTCTAATGAGCGTCCTGATCAACGTCATCCTGCCGGTCTTCCTCGTGATCGCCTTCGGCTATGTCGTGGCCTTGCGCGGGCTGTTTTCCGAGGGCGCGGTCGACGGGCTGATGCGTTTCGCGCAGAATTTCGCGGTGCCCGTGCTTCTGGCGCGCTCGATCGCGAATCTGGACCTGACGCAGAGCTATAACTGGGCGATGATGGCCGCCTTCTACGCGGGGGCGCTGATCTCTTTCGCGATCGGCATCACCGGCGCGCGCGCGATGGGCCGCAACGGCCCCGAAAGCGTCGCGATCGGCTTCGCCTGCCTGTTCTCGAATTCTCTGCTGCTGGGCGTCCCGATCACCGAGCGCGCCTATGGTACCGATGCGCTGTCGGGCAACTTCGCGATCATCTCGGTCCATTCGCCCTTCCTCTACACGATCGGCATCCTCGCCATGGAGATGGTGCGGTCGTCCGGCACCGGCACGTCGCTCGGGCGCGTCGGCCTCAACGCGCTGATCGGGGTGATCCGGACGCCGCTGGTGATCGGGATCCTGACGGGCTTCGTGATCAAGATACTCACCACATTGACCGGTCAGCCCCTGCCCCATCCTCTGATGGAGGCGATGAACATGATGGCCCGCGCAGCCCTGCCAGCGGCCTTGTTCGGGCTGGGCGGCGTGCTCTATCGCTACCGCCCAGAAGGCGACGCGAAAGCCATCGCGATGATCACCGGCCTGTCGCTGGGTCTGCATCCGGCGATCACCTACGGCCTTGCGCATTTCGGCTTCGGCGTCGACACCGCGTCGCTTCGCTCGGCCACGCTGACAGCGGCGATGGCACCCGGTGTGAACGCCTATCTCTTCGCGAATATCTACGGGGTAGCGCGCAGAGTCGCGGCCTCGGCCGTGCTGATCGCGACGGCATTGTCGATCCTGACGATCTGGGGCTGGCTCGCGATCCTGCCGTGAGGTTTGAGGGCGACGCAATACAGAGGCTCTGCCCCTCTGGCCTACGGCCATTCACCCCGGGATATTTTCGCCAAGAAGAAGCGGCAATCAGGCCTTGCGGACGCGGATCACGACGTCGACGCGGGTAATCTCGGCGCCTTCCGGGGCTTGCGGGATCGAGGCGAGTTTCAGTTCCTCGGCCGGCGCATCCGACAGGCGATTGTCGTCTTCCCAGAAGAAATGCGGGTGATCGTCCATGCGCGTATCGAAATAGCTGCGTGCGCCATCGACAGTGATCTCATGCATCAGCCCGGCATCGCAAAACGCCTTGAGCGTGTTGTAGACGGTCGCGAGCGAGACCTTTTCGCCAGCGTCGCACGCGGCCGCGTAGAGGCTTTCGGCGGTGACGTGACGATTTTCCCCATCGCCCACGAGCAATGTGGCCAGCGCCAGTCGCTGACGGGTGGGACGCAGCCCGCCGCGGGTCAGCCATTCCTGTCCGCGGCGCTGTTCGGTCGAATTCGTCACAGCCATGTCATGTCTCCTCGCTACCTATATGAGACTTTTCCACTCAGGTTTCAATGCAACCGCGCGAGCGCGGGCCCGAGCGCGCGACCGACGACCGTCGCCCTTGCGCCGCGCGGCCACGCGGTGATAGAGGGATGCAAAAGCACGCCAAAACCGGGAAGGAGCGCCGATGGCTGGGTTTCCGACGAGCTTCGGGAAAGAAGATCTTCTGAAATGTGCACGCGGGGAGCTGTTCGGCCCCGGCAATGCGCAGCTACCGGCGCCGCCGATGCTGATGATGGATCGCATCACCGATATCTCGGGCGATGGCGGCAAGCACGGCAAGGGTCACGTTGTCGCCGAGTTCGACATCACCCCGGACCTGTGGTTCTTCGAATGCCACTTCCCCGGAAATCCGATAATGCCCGGTTGTCTCGGTCTCGATGGCCTTTGGCAGCTCACCGGTTTCAACCTGGGGTGGCGTGGCTGGCAGGGTCGCGGCTATGCTCTGGGCGTGGGCGAGGTCAAGCTCACCGGCATGGTCCGCCCGGATCGTAAAATGCTGACCTACAAGGTCGACTTCACCAAGGCCGTTCAGACGCGTCGCCTGACCATGGGTGTCGCCGACGGGATCGTCGAGGCCGACGGTGACGTGATCTACGAGGTCAAGGACATGAAGGTCGCGCTCTCCGAGAGCTGACCCCCATAGACAGACAAGACAGGAGGCCCGCATGCGCCGCGTCGTCATCACCGGTTTGGGCATCGTCTCGCCCATCGGCAACAATGCCGAAGAAGTCACCGCCAGCCTGAAGGCCGGCAAATCCGGCATCGTATTCGCCGAGGATTATGCCGAGCGCGGCTTCCGCAGCCAGGTCAAAGGCCAGCCGAAGATCACGCTCGAAGACCATATCGACAAGCGCAACCTGCGCTTCATGGGCCCGGGTGCGGCCTACAACTTCATCGCGATGGAGCAGGCTCTGGCCGATAGCGGTCTGGAAGAGAGCGACATCTCGAATCCGCGCAGCGGCCTGATCATGGGCTCGGGCGGTCCGTCCACCTCGAACTTCTTCGAGGCGCATCGCATCGTCATGGAGAAGGGCTCGCCCAAGCGGATGGGGCCGTTCATGGTGACCCGCTGCATGAGTTCGACGAACTCGGCCTGTCTGGCCACGCCGTTCAAGATCAAGGGCGTGAACTACTCGATCACCTCGGCCTGCTCGACCTCGGCGCATTGCATCGGCAACGGCACCGAGCTGATCCAGATGGGCAAGCAGGACATCGTCTTCGCCGGCGGCGGCGAGGAGTTGGACTGGACGCTGAGCTGCCTCTTCGACGCGATGGGTGCGATGTCGTCGAAATATAACGACACGCCCGAGCTGGCCTCGCGCGCCTTCGACGCGACCCGTGACGGCTTCGTCATCGCGGGTGGCGGCGGCGTCGTCGTGCTTGAAGAACTCGAGCACGCCAAGGCACGCGGCGCGAAGATCTACGCGGAAGTCACCGGTTACGGCGCGACCTCGGACGGCCACGACATGGTGGCGCCGTCGGGCGAAGGCGGCGAGCGCTCGATGAAGCTCGCGGTCGGCACCCTGCCCGAAGGCCGCAAGATTTCCTATATCAACGCCCACGGCACCTCGACGCCCGCAGGCGACGTGACCGAAGTGCAGGCCGTGCGCCGCGTCTTCGGCGAGGAGAACGTGCCGAAGATTTCTTCGACCAAATCGCTCACCGGGCACTCGCTCGGCGCGACCGGCGTGCATGAGGCGATCTATTCGCTGCTGATGATGGAAAACAACTTCATCGCGGCCTCGGCCAACATCACCGAACTCGACCCGGCGATCAAAGCCGAAGAGATCGCGATGGAGCGGATCGACAATGTCGAGTTCGACTCGGTCCTGTCGAACAGCTTCGGTTTCGGCGGCACCAACGCGTCGCTCGTGATGAGCAAATATTTGGACTAACGAATTTATAACGGCGGCAGGGACGGGAATGGCGGAACTGATGAAGGGTAAGCGCGGCCTCGTGATGGGGGTCGCCAACGAGCGTTCGATCGCTTGGGGGATCGCGAAGGCACTGGCCGAGCAAGGCGCGGAACTCGCGTTCTCCTACCAAGGAGAGGCTTTCGGCAAACGGGTCGAACCGCTGGCCGAGAGCGTGGGCTCGAAATTCCTGCTGGATGTGGACGTGAATGACGACGCCTCGATGGACGCCGCCTTCGCCAAGCTGAAAGAGGAATGGGGCTCGATCGATTTCGTCGTCCACGCCATCGCCTATTCCGACAAGTCCGAACTCGCGGGACGGTTCATCAACACCACCCGCGAGAACTTCAAGAACTCGCTGACGATCTCCTGCTACAGCTTCATCGACGTGGCCAAGCGTGCCTCGGAACTGATGAACGAGGGCGGCTCGATGATCACGCTGACCTATATGGGCTCGCAGCGCGTGACGCCCTATTACAACGTGATGGGCGTGGCGAAGGCGGCGCTGGAATCGGCGGTGCGCTATCTGGCAGCCGATCTGGGCCCTGACGGCATCCGCGTGAACGCGATCTCGCCCGGCCCGATGAAGACGCTGGCCGGGGCCGCAATCGGCGGCGCGCGCAAGACCTTCCGCCATACTGAGCACAATTCGCCCCTGCGCCACAACGCGACTCTGGAAGCGATCGGCGGTACGGCTGTCTATCTGCTCTCGGATTATGGTGCCTGCACCTCCGGGGAGATCATCTCGGTCGATAGCGGCTATCACGTCATGGGCATGCCCGCGGCGGAGAACCTGTAAGCTCAGCCAATCGCAAGCAGGGCGCGCGCCGGCCCGTGGGGTGGCGCGGCTCACGCTCTGTTCGGCAGCGCTTTATCCAAGCCACATACCTTGAACATGGCTGCGTTTCGCGCGGCTGGCCAAGGCGCCAGCCCGCGGGAACGGGCCGGCGCGCGCGCCCTGCGGCTTCGCCGCGTTCCGGGCGCAGTCTCGTGTTTGAAGCGGACCTCCCTCCCTTCCCCCATCCCCTGCCCCGCGCTAGGCTGCCCCGAACACGCAGGGAGGCGCGCATGGCACTCGATTTCTCCATCGGCATCATCGGCTCAGGGATGCTCGGCGCAGCGATCGCCGACGCGCTTTGGCGCGCGGAACCCAGGTCGCTTCTGATGGCCAACCGCTCCGGCACCGTGCCTGGCATTGACGGCTTCCCACCCCAGAAAGTGCTGACCGATCCGCAGGCACTGGCAGAGGCTTGCGACGTGGTGATCCTCTGCGTGCCGCCCGCGGCCGCCCGAGATCTCAGGATCGATGCGAAAGACAAGCTGGTGATCTCCGTCATGGCGGGCGTGCCTTTGGCCGACCTCACCCGCATCAGCGCCAGCCCCCGCGTGCTCCGCGCCATGTCGAGCCCCGCCGCCGCAAAGGGCCTTGCCTATTCGCCGTGGTTCGCGAGCGACGCCGTGACCGAGGAAGACCGCACCCGCACCCGCGCCCTCTTCCAGGCCTGCGGGCAGACGGACGAACTGCACGACGAGGCACAGATCGACTTCTTTACCGCGATGACCGGCCCGGTGCCGGGATTCGTCGCCGCCTGCGCGGCTGCGATGGCGCGTCATGCCGAAGATCAGGGCGTCCCGCCCGAGATCGCAGACCGCGCGGTGCGCCAGCTATTTCTCTCGGCCGGAGAGATAATGGCCGAGGGTCCGCCCCCTCAGGCCCATGTGCAGGAGATGATCGACTACGCGGGCACGACCGCCAAGGGCCTCACCACGCTGCGCGACAATGGCTTTGCCGAGCGTCTCGCCGAAGGGCTCGTCGCCGCGACGCAAGCCTCGCGCGACATTTACTGACCCTTGCACCCGGCCTCACCGACGCTAGGGTGAAGCTCGGGAGGAAACATCATGTCCATTCAGCTTTGCGTCTTCGACGCCTACGGCACGCTCTTCGACGTCGACGCCGCCGCGCGCAATCTGGCCGCCGAGGAACCGCGCCTGACCGAGATCTGGCCGCGCCTTGCAGCAGACTGGCGTCGCAAGCAGCTCGAATATAGCTGGCTGCGGGAGGTGATGGGCGATTACGTCGATTTCTGGCAGCTGACCCGCGACGGGCTCGATTGGGCGATGGCGGCGCAGGATCTCGACGATCCCGATCTGGCCGAGCGGCTGATGGCACTTTACCGCGAATTGCCCGCTTTCCCGGAAGTGCCCGAGATGCTCGATGCGCTGCACCATCGCGGTGTCGGGCGTGCGATCCTGTCGAATGGCGCGCCCGACATGCTGGGGGCTGCGGTTCATGCGGCGGGCGTGGGGCATCTGCTCGACGAGGTGCTCTCGATCCACGAGATCGGCCATTACAAACCGCGCGCCGCCGTCTACGACATGATCGCGCAGAAAATGGGCGTCGCACCGGAGAAGACCTGTTTCATCTCGTCGAATGGCTGGGACGCGGCTGGGGCGGCGAAGGCGGGCTTCCGGGTGCTGTGGGTCAACCGCGCAAACGCCCCGGTCGAACGGCTGCCCTATAAACCCGCGGCGATCCTGACCGACCTGCGCGCGGTGCCCGACCACCTCTGAGCCGCGCTCACTCCTCCATCTCGCGCAGCGCGCGTCGCAGCCGCATCGTCTGCGCCTGAAACCCTTCGGCATCCGTGTATTCCACGAAATCGCGGTAGCGCAGATGCGGCCCCTTCACCCGGTGCGCGTGCTTGATCGGGCACCAGTACTGCTCGGTCCGGCCGGCGATCTCGCGCACATAGCTCAGAAGCCCGTTGCAATAGCCGCAATAGACGCAGTTCAGCTTCTGCAGCGCGTTGAGATAGGCCAGATGCTGACGGTCGACCACGATATGATCGGAGCGCTTCACCTTGGCGATACGGTAGATCGGAAAACAGATTGCCTGATAGAGGCTCACGAAAAGATCGAGCAGCACGAAGGGCACGATCAGCGAATAGATCACCGGAGCCGTCAAAATGACCATCGGGCGCGCGTAGGACAGAAAGCGCAACAGGCCCACACGCGCCTGCCGGTGCGCATCGCGCACGCCCGCCTCGAACACCACCCGGTTATGATCGAGCCGGAACGCCATCGCCTCGCGGCGACGGTCCCATTCCGCTTCGATCTCGTCTTCGAGCGCGCTCAGTCTTTCGTGTAATCTTTCCAGCGTGTCAGCCATGGCGATCTCCCTCTGACGCACTATGATCGCGGACAGGTCAGCAATCCAGAGAGGAGCGGCGTAATGGATTTCTTTACCGCGGATGATGGTGCGAAGATCGCGTATCGCGACAGCGGCAGCGGCGTGCCGATCCTGGCTTTGTCCGGTCTGACGCGGAACACCCGAGATTTCGACTATGTCGCCCCGCATCTGAAGGACGTGCGGCTGATCTGCATGGATTATCGCGGCCGCGGCGAGAGCGACTGGACCGGACAGGAAACCTACACCGTGCCGCGCGAAGCGGCGGATGCGCTCCAGCTTCTCGATCATCTCGGGATCGAGAAGGCCGCGATCCTCGGCACCTCGCGCGGCGGGCTCGTAGGCATGTATCTCGCGCTGACCGCGAAAGAGCGGATGACCGGGCTTGCGCTGAACGACGTGGGCCCCGTTCTCGACGAGACGGGGCTGAACAAGATCTTCGACTATATCGGGCGCAACCCGGCGGCGAAGAGCTACGCGGAAATGGCCGAGAAGCTGCCCGAGGCGATGACCGGCTTCGCCGACGTCCCACCCAACCGCTGGGCGATGGAGGTCCGTCACCATTACGTCGAGACCGAGACGGGGCTGAAAATCAATTACGACCCCGCCCTGCGCGAGGCTTTCCTCGGCGCCTTCAAGGGCGGCGTGGAGCCCGCCTGGCCGCTCTTCGAGGCGACCGAGGGGCTGCCGCTCGTCCTGATCCACGGCGCGAATTCCGATCTGCTGAGCGACGCCACCGTCGAAGAGATGCAGCGCCGCCGCCCGGACATGATCTATGCCCGCGTCGCCGACCGCGCCCATATCCCCTTCCTCGACGAACCCGAGGCGCTGGCCGCGCTGGAAGCGTGGATCGAGCGGATCAAAGGATGAGCGAGGCCCGCGTCACCCTCATCGCCAGCGCGATCACGCTGATCACGGGCGCGCTTTGGGGGCTTTACTGGCTGCCGGTGCGCGCGCTGGACGGCCATGGTATGGCGGGCGCCTGGGGCACGGTCGCGATCACCGTGGTCGCCTGCGCGGCAATGGCGCCGGTCGCATGGGCCAAACGCGCCGAGCTTACCACTGCGACGCCCGCAGCGCTGGCCTCGGTCGCGCTCGGCGGTGCGGCCTTCGCGCTCTATTCGATCGGTTTCCTCTATGGCCGCGTCGCGCTGGTGATCCTGCTGTGGTTTCTCACCCCGGTCTGGTCGGTGCTGATCGGACGGTTCGTGATGGGCTGGCCGGTCTCGCGGCTGCGGATGGCTGCGATCGTCGTGGGTCTCTCCGGGCTCGGTCTGATGCTGGGCGCGGGCGGCGGCCTGCCCCTGCCGAGCAGCCTCGGCGAATGGATGACCCTCGTCGGCGGCGTGATCTGGTCGGTCGCGACCACCGGGATGCGCACCAGATCGACGCTCTCGCCCGGCCCGGCCACCTTCACCTTCGCGGCTGGCGCGGCCCTCACCGCGCTTTGCCTCGCGCCGTTCCTCGCGCCCCTTCCCGCGAGCGGGGTCGATTGGGCCGCCGCACTCGGGCTCACCATCTCCGCCGGGGTGTTCTGGTGGGGCGCTGCGACGGCAGCTCTGATGTGGGCCACCGTCCGGCTCGAACCGGCGCGGATCGGAATCTTGCTGATGAGCGAGGTCCTGGTCGGCGCGGTCTCCGCCGCGCTGATCGCAGGAGAGCTGCTCTCCGCTATGGAGATCGCAGGCGGCGCGCTCGTACTCGCAGCTGGTCTGCTGGAAGTCTGGCCAGCCCGCCCCGCGCAACGCCCCGCCTGACCTACACTTCCCATCCGTAAACAAAAAAGGCGCCCGGAAGGGCGCCTTTTCTATCAGATCGCTGCGAGGATCAGTCCTTCGCGCGCTCCACATAGGTGGTGTCTTCGGTGTTGATCACGATGCGCGTACCGACTCCGATATGCGGCGGCACCATCACGCGGATCCCGCCGGTGCAGATCGAGGGCTTGTAGCTCGACGAGGCGGTCTGACCCTTCACGACCGGCTCGGTCTCTTCGACCTCGACAGTGACTTTCTGCGGCAGGTCGATCGCGATCGCGTTTTCCTGGAAGGTCTTAAGATGAACGCGGATCCCGTCGCGCAGGAATACCTTCGCATCGCCGATCACATCTTCCTGAACCGCGAGCTGCTCGTAGGTCTCGGGGTCCATGAAGTGGTAGCCTTCGCCATCCTCATAGAGGAAATCGTATTCACGCTCTTCGACATGGGCGCGCTCGACCTGCTCGGTCGTGCGCCAACGCTCCGACACCTTGGTGCCGTCCGAGATGCGGCGCATGTCGACCTGCGTCACGGGCGTGCCCTTGCCGGGATGGATGTTCTGCGCGGTGATCACGACGTAAAGCTTGTCGTCGATTTCTAGCACGTTGCCCTTGCGGACAGAGGAAGCGATGACTTTCGCCATGAAAGGACCCCTTTGAATTCGGATAAAACAGGCTCTGGCGCCCGGATTGCAGAGCGCCTAAACCATTTGCGCCCCGATTTCCAGCCTGAAAGGCCTTCCATGCCCCCGTTCTGGACGCCCGAGCGCCACGCCGACCGCCGCCCTGCCCTGCTCGCGCGCAACCGCATTCAGGCCGCGATCCGCGGCTGGCTGGCGGCAGAGGATTTCGTCGAAGTCGATCCCTGCGCTCTGCAGGTCTCCCCCGGCAACGAGGCGCATCTGCACGCCTTCGCCACCGACATGATCGGCAATGACGGCGCGGCGCGGCGAATGTATCTGCACACCTCGCCCGAATTCGCGATGAAGAAACTGCTGGCGGGGGGCGAGCCGCGCATCGCCGCCTTCGCCCATGTCTGGCGCAACCGCGAGGCGGGCAAGCGCCATTCGCCCGAGTTCACCATGCTGGAATGGTATCGCGCGGGCGAAGACTACACCGCGCTGATGGCGGATTGCGCGGCGATGCTGCGGCTGGCCGCGGAGGCAGCGGGATCGCCCGTGCTGCGCTATGGCACCGCCGAGTGCGATCCCTTCGCCGAACCTGAGCGGTTGTCGGTGGCCGACGCCTTCGAACGCCATGCCGGGATCGACCTGCTCGGCACCTGCGACGGAGCGGAAACGGACGTGGCGGCCCTGCGCGGGCAATGCGAGGCGATCGGCTTTGCGGTTGCCGATGCGGATAGCTGGTCCGACATCGTCTCGAAACTGCTGGTCGCGAAGGTCGAACCGCATCTGGGCCATGGCCGCGCGACGATTCTGGACCGCTATCCACTGGCCGAGGCCGCGCTGGCCCGCCCTGCCCCGGATGACGCCCGCGTGGCCGAACGGTTCGAGCTTTACGCCTGCGGGGTAGAACTCGCCAACGGCTTCGGCGAGCTGACCGATCCGGCCGAGCAGCGCCGCCGCTTCGAGGCCGATATGGACCTGAAGGAACAGCTCTACGGCGAGCGTTACCCGATCGACGAAGACTTCCTCGCAGCGCTCGAGATCATGCCCGAAGCGTCGGGCATCGCGCTCGGCTTCGACCGGCTGGTGATGCTCGCGACCGGCGCGCCGAAGATCGAGGATGTGCTCTGGGTTCCGGTGGGCGGCGCGACGGGTTGAGCCTCAGCCCTTCCCGCCCTTCTTCTCGGCCGCATGATCGGCCAGCACCTTGAACGGCACCACCCGCAGCGCATCGCGATGGGTCGAGGCCAGCATCACCTCGGGCGCGCAGCCCTCCTGCGCCGCCTGCAAAAAGCGCGACGCGCACAGGCACCAGCGGTCGCCCGGCTTGAGCCCCGGAAAGTCGTATTCTGGGCGCGGCGTGCTCAGGTCGTTGCCGAGATATTTCGAGAAGGCGAGGAACTCCGACGTCATCACCGCGCAGACCGTATGCGAGCCGCTATCCTCCCAGCAGGTGTTGCAGCTGCCATCACGGAAAAACCCGGTCCGGGGCTCGAGCGAACAGGGTTGCAAGGGGCCGCCCAGAACGTTGATCGCCTCATACATCTGCATCGCGCGGCCCTCCCCTTTCAGGAAACCTCGGCGATGCGGCGCAACATGGCAAGGTTTTCCTCTTCGACGCCCTCCTCCTTGAAACGCCAGTCGGCGGCGTTAATCGCGATCACCGCGTCGGTCGCGGGGCTGACATAGATATGCTCGCCATAGATGCCGCGCGCGAAATAGTCGCCGCCGTGATCCGCCGTGTCGACGGGCACCCACCATTGATAGCCGTAGCCCTCGCCCTTCGGCGCCTGCAGCGCGGTCGATTTCGTAACCCAGTCCTCGGGCACGATCTGGCGGCCGTTCCAGAAGCCCTTTTGCAGGAACATCTGGCCGAAGCGCGCATAGTCGCGCGTCCGCAGGTTCAGCCCGCCAAGTACGAAGCTGACGCCCAGCCCGTCGGTCAGCATCACGGGCGCGGCCTCCAGCCCCATCGGCACGATCAGCAATTCACCCATCACCTGCGCCGGGTCGGCCCCGGTCGCGCCCGCAATGACCATGCCCAGAACATGCGTGTCGATCGAGACATAGAGCATCCGCGCCCCCGGCTCCGCCTCGCGGATCTTGAGCGAGGCTGCGAAGGCGTCCATCGACCGCCCCATCGCCAGCACACGACCCATCTTGTTGATATCCGAATGGAAATCCAGATAGTCCTCGTTGAACGCCACGCCCGAGGACATCACCAGCGCATCTCGAATCGTGACGCCGTCATAGCCCGACCCCTTCAGCTGCGGTGCAAAGCGGGTGAGCGGCGCGTCGAGATCGGGGATGACACCCTGATGGTGCAGGATCCCCAGCGTGGCCGAGAGGAAGCTTTTCGCCATCGACCATGAGATCCGCAGATCCTCTGGCGCAGTGCCGCGGAAATAGCGCTCATGCGTGATCTGGCCATGGCGCAGCTTCACCAGCGCGGTGATCCAGCGCCGCTCGATCCAGTCGTCGACACCATCGGGCAGCGCATCCTCCGCCCCGCGGGGCAGGTCCGACACCGGCCCGTCGCCACGCGCAATCTCGCGCGAATGAAACAGCGCGGGCATGTTGGAGAAATTGCCGACGATCCGGTCGGGCTCGAACAGCCGGTTCACCGCGCGCAGCCGCGCGATCTCGTCGCGCTTCCACCAAGCGAGCCCCGCAATCGGCAGCGCCGCCGCCATGCCGACACGGATCGCTCCGCGCACCGCCTTTTGTCCAAGCTGTTTCATCGCACGTCCCCTCATCGCATGTCGTCACGGCAAGCAAGCACGCAGCACGCCGCCGCGGCAAGGAGAACCGGGCGTCATCGCGCAAACGCGACCTGCCCAAGGGTCAGTAGATATAACGGATCTGGTCGGTCCAGTAGCGCTCCATCCGGCGCAGCGTGTGGTTCATTTCTTCCATCGCTTCGAAGGTGATGACGCCGCGCGTCTCCATCCCGCAGGCATGCCGCTCGAACAGGTCCGCGACATTGTCGCGCAAGCCCCGTCCTTTCGGCGTCAGGCGCACCCGGACCGAGCGGCGATCGATCTCGCTGCGCTGATGGTGCATATAGCCCGCCTCCACCAGTTTCTTGAGATTGTAGGAGACGTTCGAGCCCTGGTAATAGCCACGGGTCTTCAACTCCCCCGCGGTCACCTCGTTTTCGCCCACGTTGAACAGCAACAGCGCCTGCACCGGGTTGATCTCGAGGATGCCCAGCCGCTCGAACTCGTCCTTGATCACATCGAGCAGCAAGCGGTGCAGCCGCTCCAGCAGCGATAGGCTGTCCAGATATCCCGCCATCAGCCCCGGGCTCGCCGGGACGGACGTCATGTCGCTTGCAGATTTCTGCACGGTCATAGCACTCTCCGCCAGTTGCGCTGCCCCTCAGGCAGGACAGTGGCGGGAAATGGAAAAGATACCGTTAATCGGGCCGAAATCTCTGAAAATTCGCGGAAAACCCGATAAAACCCGGGGTTTCCGCGCGGTTTTCAGCTTTTGGTAATGTGGCGCTCGCGCGCGAATTGGCCGATTTCGGAGAGCAGATCGAGATATTGCGGCGGGCAAGGCTGCGCGCCGGACACCCACGGGTAGAGGTCCTGATCGTTCTCTTCGAGCAGCTGATCGTAGAGTTCGAGAGTGTCGGCATCCAGCTCGGGCAGCCGCGCATCCGCATAAGGCCCGAGGATCAGGTCCATTTCCTTGATCCCGCGCCGCCAGCTGCGCATCTTCATCCGTTTCAGCCGCGCCTCTCGCGTCTCTGCCATCAACTCTCTCCTGCCACCAAACGCTTCTCCAGCCGTGCCAGCCGAACGTCGAGCTCCTCGAGGCCGGACCGCACTTCCCGGATCTCGCGCACAAGGGCGCGTTCCGCCTTTGCGTCTTCTCCCTGTTCGGGCGGGCCGTCAAGCCCTTCGCCCGACCCGGTGAGCAGCCACATCAGCGTGACGTTGAGCATGCCCGACAGCATCTGCAGCCGGTTCGCGCGCGGCTCGAGCACATCCTCTTCCCAAGCCTGCAACGTCTCGAGCCGGACGCCGAGCTGCGTCGCCAGGTCCTCCTGGCTCAACCCGGCCGCTTCGCGCGCCCCCGCGAGCCGGTCGCCGAATGTTGCGCTCGCCTCGCCATACCAATCGTCGACCATGATCTCTCTCCCGCTTTCACTTGAACGCTCTTGGCCCCAAGCCTAGAAGTTTGCCGAACGAGTTACAAATCAAGGGCGACCCGATGGCATTCCTTTCCGACACGCTTGCGCGGGTGAAACCCTCTCCGACAGTCGCGATGACCGGCAAGGTGGCTGAACTGCGCGCTGCGGGCCGCGACGTGATCGGTTTGTCCGCCGGCGAACCCGACTTCGACACGCCCGAGTCGATCAAGGGTGCCGCGAAAGCCGCGATCGCGGCGGGCAAGACGAAATACACAGCAGTGGATGGCATCGCCGAGCTGAAACAGGCGATCTGTGCCAAGTTCGCCCGCGAGAACGGGCTTCGCTACACGCCCGAGCAGGTCTCGGTCTCCTCGGGCGGCAAACAGGTGCTGTTCAACGCGCTGATGGCGACGCTCAACCCCGGCGACGAGGTGGTGATCCCGACGCCCTACTGGGTCAGCTACCCGGATATGGTGCTGATCGGCGGCGGCACCCCCGTCTTCGTGCAAGGTGATCCCGCGATGGGCTACAAGATCAGCCCCGAGGCGCTGGACGCCGCGATCACGCCGAACACCAAGTGGTTCCTGTTCAACTCGCCGTCGAACCCCTCGGGAGCTGCCTATTCGCGCGACGAGCTGAAGGCGCTGACCGACGTGCTGCTGCGCCACCCCCATGTCTGGGTGATGACCGACGACATGTATGAGCATCTCACCTTCGACGGGTTCGAGTTCACCACGCCCGCGCAGGTCGAACCCGCGCTCTATAACCGTACTCTGACGGTCAACGGCGTCTCGAAAGCTTATGCGATGACCGGCTGGCGGATCGGCTATGCGGCCGGCCCGAAAGAGCTGATCGCGGCGATGCGCAAAGTGCAGAGCCAATCGACCTCGAACCCCTGCACGATCTCGCAATGGGCGGCAGTCGAGGCGCTCAACGGACCACAGGATTTCATCGACACGTTCCGCGCCGCCTTCAAGCGGCGGCGCGATCTGGTGGTGGCCGGGCTCAACGCCTGCCCCGGCATCTCCTGCCCGACGCCCGAGGGCGCGTTCTACGTCTACCCCTCGATCAAGGATTGCATCGGCAAGACCTCCGCAGGCGGGTGCAAGATCGAGAGCGACGAGGATTTCGCCAACGCGCTGCTGGAGGAAAACGACGTCGCCGTGGTCTTCGGCGCGGCCTTCGGGCTTTCACCGAATTTCCGCATCAGCTACGCTACATCGGACGCGGCCCTGACCGAGGCCTGCGCCCGCATCAAGGCCTTCTGCGAAGGGCTGACATAAGGCGGACTATCCAAGGGAGATTGGCGAATGACTGACTTGCCCGAGTATTTTTTCCGGGTGAAGGAGAATGGCGCGACGGTGTTTCGCGTCGATATCGAGAACCGTCAGCGCCGGATCGAGATGGACCCGATCGCCAATATCAACATCCGCAACGGCGAGATCAAACCGCAGGGCGACCGGGTTCTGACCGAGGAAGACCGTGCCGAGATCGAGGCATGGATGACGCATCGCCGCGAGGTGCTCGCCCAGCGCGATGTCGACGATATTCTGCGCGCGGTCGATCACCTCAATCTCGTAGCGCAATGGGCGCAGTCGAAGGCGACCGATGCTCAGCTCGAAGAGATCACGGATACGCTGTTGCTGACGATGCACGACCTGCGCAGCGTTCTGGTGCGCAAGAAGGCCGAGCGGCTGACGAGCGAGGGCTGAGCCCTGCGGCTCGGGCCCATCGACCTCAGCCTTTCGAGATGAACCCGGTGATCGGATAGACGCGGCCCAGCGCGCCGGGGTTGCTCATGACGCGCACGGCGCTCCAGTCATTCTTCTCGGAGACATCCACCACGACCATGTCGAGCGACACTTTGTTACGCTCCCAGTTCGCGTGATCGACCCGGATCTGACGCGGCGAGTCGACGCCTGAGACGACCGCGATATGGCCCAGCGGATTGCGACGGGTCGCCGAGAAGGCCATCACCGCGCCGACCTTCGGCTGGTGACCGCGCGCATAGAGCCCCTTCGCCTGCGACCACCACGTCTTGGCATTGCCGCGAATGTCGATACCGGAGGCATTGCGCGCGAACGGCACGCACCAGACCCGCTGGCGCTTGGCGCGCATCTGCTTGGCCACCTCGACCGCGTATGCACGGCGTTCGAGATTGACGGCGCCGGCCTCATCCCGTGCGCTTGCGAAGCCCATCCTGTCGCCGGTGGTCGGGGTACAGGCCGCGACGGTCAGCGCCGCGATCAGAACAAGCGAGAGAGGGGCTGCACGGCCCGCAAGGTCAGAGATGGAGAGCATGGGCGATCACTGTCGATGTCGAATTGTTGCGTCTTCGTTACCTCGTTGCATAGCCCTGAATCAGGCTTTGACCGAAGAAGAAATTCGGCGCAGATCAGCGGGTTGGCGAATATCCGCTTACAGAAATGTAATGTAGGGAACTTTTTCGAGCCTCGCGCGGCGCGACTTCAGCGCCGATGGTCCGAGGAACAACGCGCCCGCAGGTAAATCTCGGCCCACGCGAAGCCCGGATCGATCCCCCGTTCGGCGAGCCATGCCTCCTGCAGGCGATAGGCTTCCGGCTCGGCCGCCGCAGGACAGGGCCAGTCCTTGGCTCGAAACTGAGCGCGATGAATGAGCTCATGCAAAAGCGAGGAAAGCAGCGTCGGATCGTCCTCCGACCAAGGCGCGACAAGGAAGATCCGGTCCTCGACAAAATCGTAGGCCGCGCGCAGATCGGCATCGACGAGGAGATCTCGCCCTTCATAGGTGATGACCTCTCCGCTCTGGCAAAGGAAAATCGCAGGCGCGCCCTCCGGCGCGGCGTAGTCGCTATGTTCTGCGATCCACGCGGTGAGCGGCGCCATCACCGCCTTTGGCACAGCGATCGGCAGCGGCGCGGGACAGGCCCCGACCGCTTCCGGACAGACCAGAGCAAGCCCTATGACGATGGCTCGGATCATCCCGCCTCCTCTGAGCACAGGATAGCAGGTACCGGATGCCCTCGGAAATGACGCCGGTCATTGGGCCGGATCGGTCGAGCCGGGCCCTAGTTCGGCATCATCGGCGGTGCCATCACGATATAGGGTGTCTTGGGCGCCTCCCCCGGCGGCAAGGCCTCTGGCATCGGATCCCCCGGCTCGCCGAGCGACTTGATATACTGGTAGAGCGAGCGCAGATCGCTCTCGGGCATGGCATGCACGTTGTAGAACGGCATCGGCGGCTTCGCGTCGAAGGTCTTCGCGAATTCCACGAAACCGTCCTCGTCCATATCCTTGATCTCGTCGCGCAAATTGACCGCATAGGTCGTGCCCCACGGACCCTGCCAGCCGAGCGGTACGCCCTTGAGCGCCGCCTCCGGATCGATCTTGCCGCCGGATTCGTTGTAACCGGCCGTGTGGCAGTCGTGACATCCCGAAGTGATCGAGACCAGCCTGCCTCGTTCGACCGAGACCTCCTGCGCGAGCCCTGCCGAAGACCCGGCCAGCGCGGCGAGCGCGGCCAGAGTAATGACGCGTTTCATGGGTATTCCCCCTCTCCCTTTTGACAGACGACCCTCTCCCGGGTCGTTTCTCCCTGTGGTCGGGGCTTTTGCGAAAGTCACCTGACCTAAGGGAAAGGATGCGCCCGGAGGGGCGAGTCGGGCAAGCGATGAAATGACACCCCCCCTTCAGCGCCGCCATGGCGACCTGGCATCGACTGCCCCGGGGTCGCGCCCATCCTCCCCACGGGAGCGCGCGATTTAGATGCCGCGCGAGCATGACCAAAATGCAGGCATCAAAGCGAAAGCAACAAGCGGCGAAGCTGTCAAAACGCCTATCCGACGCTCGGACGCCGCCCGCCGCCTCAGACGCTCACTACCTCGCGCAGCGCCTCGCGGGTGAGCGTCTCCTTCGTGCCCTCCATTGCGACCGCGCCGCGTTTGAGCACGTAGAAACTATCGCCCAGATTATGCGCGAAGTCGAAATACTGCTCGACCAGCACGATCGCCATATCCCCCTTTTCGCGCAGGTAGGAAATCACCCGCCCGATCTGCTGGATGATGTTGGGCTGGATGCCCTCGGTCGGCTCGTCCAGCAGCAGTAGCTTCGGCTTCATCAGCATCGCGCGGGCTATGGCGAGCTGCTGCTGCTGCCCGCCCGAGAGATCCCCGCCCCGGCGATTGAGGAAGTCCTTCAGGATCGGGAACAGCTCGTAAATCTCGTCGGGAATGACATGCTCGGATTTCGGCAGACAGGCGAAAGCCGTCTCCATATTCTCGCGCACCGTCAACAGCGGGAAGATCATCCGGCCCTGCGGCACGTAACCCAGACCCGCCTTCGCCATCGCCTGTGGCGGCACGCGCCCCATCTCCGCGCCATCCAGCGTAACAGACCCGCCCGAGCGCAGATGCGTCCCGGAGATCGCCTTCAGCAGCGAGGTCTTCCCAACCCCGTTGGTGCCCATGATGCAGGTCACCTCACCCGCACGCGCCACCATGTCGATCCCGTGCAGGATCTGGCTGCCGCCGTAGTGAAGCGTCAGCCCCTCGGTCTTCAGCATCGCGGGTTTTGTCAGATCAGCGGCCAAGATACACCTCGATCACGCGTTTGTCGGCGGTCACATGGTCGAGCGAGCCTTCCGCCAGAACCGCCCCCTCATGCAGCACCGTCACCTTGCAGTTCAGACGGCGCACGAATTCCATGTCATGCTCGACCACGACCACCGCATGATCGCGCGCCAGATCGACCAAAAGCGCGGTCGTTTGCTCGCGCTCGGCCAAGGTCATCCCGGCAGCGGGCTCGTCGACCAGCAACAGCTTCGGCTCCTGCGCCAGGAGCATCCCGATCTCCAACCATTGCTTCTGCCCGTGGCTCAGCTCGCCCGATTTGCGCGGCAGCTGATCGGCGAGGCCCACCTGCGCTGCGATCTCTTCGACGCGTGCACGATCGGCAGCCCCCGCCTTCCAGCCCAGCACCGCGAAAGGGCTGCGATTGGCCTTGAGCGCCATCATCAGGTTCTCGGTGACGGTCTGATCCTCGAAGACGGTGGGCTTCTGAAACTTCCGCCCGATCCCGATCCGCGCGATCTTCGCCTCATTGAGCCGCAGCAGGTTGGTCGAACTTTCGCCCCACAGCACCGAGCCCTCGTCGGGCCGGGTCTTGCCGGTCACGATATCCATGAATGTCGTCTTGCCTGCCCCGTTCGGCCCGATCACCGCGCGCAACTCGGACGGGCCGATATTGAAGCTGAGATTATTGATCGCCTTGAACCCGTCGAAGCTGACGGAGATGCCCGAAACCTCCAGCAGGGTCTGCGCTCCCGCCCCCGGTTTGACCGCGACATTCATTCCTGCGCCTCCTCTTCCCGGAACGAGCCCTTGTCGGGGCCAAGCGGCGCGCCATGGCGGTTCGGACGGCGGATGCCTTCGAAGAGATCGATCAGTCCCGACAGCCCTTTCGGTGCGAACAAGGTCACCAGCACGAAGGCGAGCCCCAACAGCACCTGCCACCAATCGACCCAGTCGATCGTGTAGAAGCCCAGCGGCAGATCGGGGACGCGGCCGCCAGTGAACCAGCTCGAGACGATGGAGACGAAGGCCGCCCCCATTACCGCACCATAAAGCCGCCCGCGCCCGCCGATAGCGACCCAGACCGCAAGGTAGATCGAGGCGATGGGCGCCATCTCGCCCGGGTTGATGATCCCCGCCTGCGGGTAATAGAGCGCGCCCGCGATGGCCGCGATCACCGCCGTCAGGGTGAAGACGAACAGCTTGTAGCCTTCGACCGAATAACCAAGAAAGCGCACCCGCGCCTCGTCGTCGCGAATGCCGCGAATGACCGAGCCGAACTTGCCCGAGACGATCAGCGACGCCGCGATATAGCCAAGCGCGAGCGCAATCGCCGACGCCCAGAGGAACCAGATCGACAGATGATCCTGCCCCGCGCTCACGCCGGGAATGTTCTGCAACCCCGAAAGCCCGTTATTGCCGCGCAGCCCGCTCTCGTTCTGGAAGAGGTAAAGCGACAGCGCAAGCGTCATCGCCTGCGTCAGGATCGACAGATACACGCCCGTCACACGTGAGCGAAACGCGAGCCAGCCGAAGATCAGCGCCAAGAGCCCCGGCACCAGCACCACGAACAAAAGCTGCATCGGCAGGTTGCCCGCGAAGGTCCAGATCGCGGGTAGATCGGACCCGCCCACCACGCCGAAGATCTGCGTGCCGATCGCGTCATTCACCTCCTGCGGTGTCATCGGGAACTCGCCCGCCGATTTCAGGACGATGTCGCGGGTGCGCTCGTACATCAGCCACATGCCGATCATGTAGCCGCCCAGCCCGAAGAAGGCGAAATGGCCGAGCGACAGAATGCCTGTATAACCCCAGACCAGGTCCATCGCGATGGCGATCAGGCACAGGCACAGCGTCTTGCCCAGCGTCTTGACCATCGAGGTCGAGATAGCGCCCGGCCCGTAGGCATGGGAGAGCAAAGTGACGCCCAGCGTGAAGACCGCAAGGATCAGCAGGAACCACAAGACGGAGGGGTTCTTGGCGAGAAATCCGGATTTCATGCGCGAACCTCCGATGTTGCGGCGGGGGTTTCGCACCCCCGCGCTCCCGCGGGATATTTGGACCAAGAGGAAGGGAAAGCGGTCTGTCTCATGCTCAATCCCCCGCGGCCCGGCCCTTGAGCGCGATGATGCCGCGCGGGCGGAACTGGATGAAGATGATGATGAAGAGGATCATGTAGGTCTGGGCCGCGAGCGTATTCGACGGGTTCAGCCATTCGATGCCCTTCTGCAGCACGCCGATCAGGGTCGCGCCCGCGAGCGTGCCGAAGATCGAGCCGACGCCGCCGACCACGACCGTCATGAAGCTCTGAACGATATAGTCCTGCCCCATCTCGGAGGTGACTTTCGCGAAAAGCCCGATGGCCACGCCCGCAATCCCGGCAATACCTGACCCAAACCCGAAAGCCAGCATGTTGATCCGGTCCGGGTTTATCCCCATCGAAGCCGCCATCGAGGGGTTCTGCGTGACCGCGCGGACCTCCAGCCCGAGGCGCGTCTTGCGCATCACCCAGAGATAGAGGGCGAGGAATACCAGCGCGAGCACGAAGATCGCGATCCGGATATAGCTGATCGAGACGACATCGTTGAGTGTCCACGCCCCCTCCAGCCACGGCGGCGAAGTCAGAGGACGGGCCTGCGTCCCGAAGATATTCTTGAACAGCTGCTGCAGCGCGATGGAGATGCCGAAGGTGGCCAGCAGCGTCTCCAGCGGGCGTTTGTAAAGATAACGGATCACCAGCCGCTCCATCGCGACGCCCGCGCCGAAGGTGATGGCGAAGGCCAGCGGCAGCGCGATCAGGATCGATAGCGTATAGTCGGGCACGAAGAGCTGCACGACATAGCCGGTATAAGCCCCCATCGTGATGAACTCGCCATGCGCCATGTTGATCACGCCCATCACCCCGAAGGTGATCGCCAACCCGATGGCGGCGAGGAAATAGATCGAGGCGAGCGATAGCGCATCGAGACCGAGATCGACCGTCTGCATCCCAGCCACCGTGCGGCTCACGCGGGTCAGCGCGGCCTCGGCGGCGGCGGTCACTTCCGGGTCGGGCTCGGCATAGATATCGGCGAATTGGTGATCGGCGACCAGTGCCTCGGCCTCGGCATTGGTCAGGCGCTGCGGCACCTCTCCGGCGGCGGCCAGCGCCGCATAGGCTTCTTCGCGCTTGACCGGATCGGACATCGCGGCAAGCGGCAGCCCGCCCACCTGACCATTCTTCACATGCGCGGCCAAAGCCTGCTGCATCTCGGAGGCCGAAATCCGCGCCGGCGCCATGTCGACCGAGACCAGCATCGCATAGGCCTCGTCTTCGGAAATATCGCGGCCCGGCTTGAGCGTCTTGGCGACATTGCCCTCGGGCGCGCCTTCAAAGACCTTGCGGGTCGTCGCCACCAGAGGGTTCAGCGTGGCACGGAAATCCAGCCCCAGATCGGCCCCGAAACTGTCGATCGCGGCGACGCGCTCCTCGGCATCCTTGCCGAAGCGGATCGTCAGCAGGCGTTCCAACCGCTGTTTCTGCGCCTTGATCGCGGGATCGGGCTCGTCGGGGATCGAGGCGCGCAGGGGCTCCAGATGCGACGCCTCGCCGTTGCGGTCGATCGCGATCAGCGCCTCGCGGCGTTTCTTCGGATCGGGATCGCTGAGCAGGAACCGCACCAGCGCCACGCCGATCTCGGCGCGCACGCCGGAATTGGGCTTCACCTCGTCGATATCGGATTTCGGCGCGGTGCCCGCAGGCTCTCCGGTGACCGGATCGCTCAGTTGGTATTCGCTGCCGGATTTCTTCACGATGAAGAAGGAGCCGTCGCTTTCGCGCAGCCCGACGCGCTTGTCGGCCCAGGCCTGCAGGAAGCGCGAGGCCCCCTCGCCCGAAGCCGCGATTGCCTCGATCACCGGGCCGATGGTGCGGCGCGACGGCTTGGCGACCTGCTTGGCATAGTCCTGAAGAACGGCGCGTAGCCCGAACGTCCCGCCTTGCGTGGCCTCCGCCTGCGGCGCGCTGCCCGCGTCCTGCGCCAGCCCGGGCACGGCCAGTGCCAGAACAATCCCGAGCGCGATCAAAAACTTGCGCATCCCGTCCCCTTAGGATGAAACGGCCGGGAGAGGCGCAGCCCTCCCGGCCAAGACACGATCAGTAGTTCGATTTCTTCTGAACGCAGGTTTCGGTCTCGGTGTTGTACATGCCGCAATCGAGCCCCGGCCAATCCGACTTGAGCACCGCCGATTCCGGCAGGAAGTCGGTCCACGCGTCGCCCGGCACCGGATCGGTCTGGCTGATGATGTCGAACTGACCGTCTTCCTGAATTTCGCCGATCAGTACCGGCTTGGTCAGGTGGTGGTTCGGCAGCATCTTCGCTGTGGAACCGGTGAGGTTGGGGAACTCCTGTCCCGGCATCGCAGCGATGACCTTGTCGACATCGGTGGAGCCGACCTGCTCGACGGCCTGCACCCACATGTTGAAGCCGATATAGGTGGCTTCCATCGGGTCGTTCGTCACGCGGCTGTCGTCGCCGGTAAATTCGTGCCACTGCTTGATGAAGGCCGCATTCTCGGGCGTATCGGCGCTCTCGAAGTAGTTCCAGGCGGCCAGCTGACCGACAAGGTTCTTGAGATCGGCGTCGCCGAGACCGGACAGCTCCTCTTCGCCGACCGAGAAGGCCACGACGGGGATATCCTCGGCGGTGATGCCGGAGGCTGCGAGTTCCTTGTAGAAGCCGATATTCGCGTCGCCGTTGATCGTCGAGATCACGCCGACCTTCTTGCCGTCCGCGCCGAGCGCCTTCACGTCGGAGACGATCTTCGACCAGTCCGACTGACCGAAGGGGGTGTAGTTCACGAAGATATCTTCCTTCGCGATGCCCTTGTCCTGCAGGTAGGCTTCGAGAATGTTGTTCGTGGTGCGCGGATAGACATAGTCCGTGCCCAGCAGCGCGAATTTCTCGACGCCAAGCTCTTCGAGGAAGTAATCCACCGCCGGGATCGCCTGCTGGTTCGGGGCAGCGCCGGTATAGAACACGTTGCGCGAGCTTTCCTCGCCCTCGTATTGCACCGGGTAGAACAGCAGGCCGTTGAGTTCCTCAAGGACCGGCAGCACCGATTTCCGCGACACGGACGTCCAGCAGCCGAAGATCACGTCGACCTTGTCCACGGTGATCAGCTCGCGCGCTTTTTCCGCGAACAGCGGCCAGTCCGAGGCCGGGTCGACCACGACCGCCTCCAGCATCTTGCCGTTGATGCCGCCTTTCTTGTTCTGCTCCTCGACCAGCATCAGGACCGTGTCCTTGAGCGTGGTTTCCGAGATCGCCATCGTGCCCGATAGCGAGTGCAGGACGCCCACCTTGATCTTGTCGTCTTCCTGCGCGAAGGCGAGGCCCCCGCTCATTGAGATGGCCCCGGCCAGCGCCGCGGACATCATCAGTTTACGCCGATTGATCATTTCATTTCCCTCGTTCACGTCAGCCCCGCGCGGCCCTTCAAGGGCTCATTCTGCGGGTGCCGAACCTCCACTATTGCCACCGGTCTCGGGACATCCCATCGACCCCGCGCCACACATCAAGGCGCCTCCGACATCCAAACCCTCACGCTGCAGCGCGGCAAAAAATTCCGGCACCGCGCAGCAAAAAACCCGCCGGTTGGGCGGGTCTGCCGAAGTTTTCGCTCAAATTCTGACTTTTCGCCCAATAGATGGGCGAATGTTTCGCGGTCAGGCTGGAATCGGCTTCAACGCCAATCCGCCCTCACGCTCGAGAAACGCGACGATCTCGTCGATGCCCGCGCCTTGGCGCAGCCGCGCCATGACATAAGGCTTCGACCCGCGCGCGCTTTGCGTATCCGCCTCGAGCTGCGCCAGATCGACGCCCACATGCGGCGCGAGATCCACCTTGTTCACCACCAGAAGATCGGACTTGGTCAGCCCCGGTCCGCGTTTGCGCGGGATATCCTGCCCCGCCGCCGTATCGATCACGTAGATCGTCAGATCGGCCAGTTCCGGCGAGAAGGTCGCGGCCAGATTGTCGCCGCCGCTCTCGATCAGCACCAGTTCCAGATCGGGGAGCTTCGCGGTCAGATCGGCGATGGCCGCGAGGTTGATCGACGCATCCTCGCGGATCGCCGTATGCGGGCAGCCGCCCGTCTCGACGCCGCGAATACGCTCGCCCGGCAGCACCTGCGCGCGCATCAGTGCCTCCGCATCCTCGCGCGTATAAATATCGTTCGTCACCACCGCCATCGACACGCGCGCGGCCAAGGCCCGCGCCAGTTGCTCGGTCAGCGTGGTCTTGCCCACGCCCACCGGTCCGCCAATTCCCACGCGCAAAGGTCCGTTGCCCATATCTTCACCTCAAGTCTTGAAGAGACGCACATCGAGCGTCTCGTGTTTCATGGCCGAAACCTCGGCGCGAAAGGCGCTGAAGCTCAGGTCCGCCAGTTCCGCCTGCGCCGCACGTGCCGCGATCTCGGCGATTTTTCCGTGCAGGTCGCTCAAGACCGTCTGCCCGGCGATTTGTCCCAAAGGGACAAGTCTGACCGCTGCGGAGACCAGGTTCGACGCGAAAGAATGTTGGAAAAGTGAAATCACCTGCTCCGCGGGAAGGTCCAGATCGCGCGCCGCCTCGGCCACGGCGACCGGCAGCACTCGCGGCGGCAGTTTGACGCCCCGCAACCCCGCCTGCGCCAGCGTGAAGGCGGCGCCCTGCTCCGCCGTCTCGCGCAGCCGCTCGGCTGAGCCCGCCATCGCACGTCCCAGCGCATCCAGCTCGTCGAGATCGCCGCCGCGCAGCCCGCAGGCCAGCAGCACCGCATCCGACCAGCCCGCGCCATGCTCCAGCACATCGCCCAGCCAAATCGCGAACGCCGCCGCATCCCCGATCTCGCCCGCGGCCACTGCCTGCTCAAGCCCATGAGAATAGGCGAACGCCCCGGTCGGAAAGGCCGGGGAGAGCCATTGCATCAGCGACAGGGGCGCGGTCGGATCAGTCATGGTCGTGATGATGGTCGTGGCCGTGCGAATGGTCGTGGTCATGCGAATGGGAATGACCATGGCCATGCGAATGCCCGTGTTCATGCCCCATCGTGCGCCCCATCCCATAGGCGCCCCCCTCGGGCTGGAAGGTCTCGACCGCGGACGCGACCTCGGCCCCCAACTGCTTCAGCATCGCCTCCAGCACGTGATCGGCGCGGATCACCAGCCGGTCCGCCTCGATCTGGCACGGCGTGTGACGGTTGCCGATATGCCAGGCCAGCCGCGTCAGATCGCCCGTCACCACCAGCACCGGCTCCAGCGCCGGGCGCACCTCGATGAACCGCCCGTCTTCCAGCACGAAGGCCTCGCCGCCCGTGAGGTTCGTCACCTCCGGCAGGTCCACAAGAAACCCCGCGCCCGAGCCTGCGACCAGCCGCTTGCGGCGTAGGAAACGCCCCTCGTAATCCAGCGCCACATGGTCCACCGCCGCCTGCCACGCACCCTTGGGCGCCACTTTTTCAGCCTTGGGATAATCGCTCATTGTCTTGCACCCTTTAACGATTTCTCAAACCTCCCGCCGCAGCATGCTAGCAGCGAAGGAGATTTCGATGTTCCATCATTGCTTCGACCCACGCGCCCCCGCGGACGAGCTGGCCCAGATCCGCGCCCAGATCGCGCGATTGCGACGCCGCGAGGCCGAACTGCGGGAAGCTTACCTCACCCGGTCCGACATGCCCTGCCTCGGCCGCTGGACGAAGGTCGAGATCGTCACCAGCCGCCGCAAAGTGTTCGAACCGCGCCTCCTGCCCCCCGAAATCCGCAACGATACGGCCTTTCAGCGCGAGAAGGTCACCCGCAGATTGCAAACGTCGCCGCACGAACCGGCGAGTTGCCTGCTCCCGGAACTCGTCGCGGAAGCGCCTGCCGACGCCGGGCTGCGACTCGTATCCAGCCGCTGACCCCATCCTCAGAACAGGAAATACCGCTGCGCCAGCGGCAGAACCTCCGCCGGTTCGCAGGTCAGCAATTCGCCATCCGCACGCACTTCGTAAGTCTCGGGATGGACGTCGATCTCGGGCGTCGCAGCATTGTGGATCATCTGCGCCTTGCCGATGCCGCGCGTGCCCTCGACGGCCAGCGTCTGTTTCTGGAGCCCAAGGCTCGCAGCCAGCCCGTTGGCTTGCGCCGCCTGACTGATGAAAGTGACCGAGCTTGCGTACCGCGCCCCGCCAAGCGCCCCGAACATGTTGCGCGTGTAGAAAGGTTGCGCCGGGATCGAGCCGTTCGGGTCGCCCATCTGCGCCGAGGCGATCGAGCCGCCAATCAGCACCATGTCGGGCTTCGCGCCGAAGAAGGCCGGGCTCCACAGCACCAGATCGGCGCGCTTGCCGACCTCGACCGAGCCGATATGCTGGCTCATACCGTGGGTAATCGCCGGGTTGATCGTGTATTTCGCGATGAACCGCTTCACCCGCACGTTGTCATTATCGCCCTGCTCTTCCGGCAGACGCCCGCGCTGTTTGCGCATCTTGTCCGCCGTCTGCCAGCAACGAATGATCACCTCGCCGACGCGCCCCATCGCCTGACTGTCCGAGCTGATGATCGACATCGCGCCCATGTCATGAAGGATGTCTTCGGCCGCGATCGTCTCTTTCCGGATGCGGCTTTCCGCGAAGGCCACATCCTCGGGCACCTTGTTATCAAGGTGGTGGCACACCATCAGCATATCGAGGTGCTCTTCGATCGTGTTGCCCGTATAGGGCCGCGTCGGGTTCGTCGACGACGGGATCACGTTCGGCGCGCTCACCACCTTCAGGATGTCCGGCGCATGACCGCCCCCTGCCCCTTCGGTGTGGAAGGCGTGGATCGTGCGGCCCTTGATCGCGGCCAGCGTATTCTCGACGAAGCCGCTCTCGTTGAGCGTGTCGGTGTGGATCATCACCTGCACGTCCATGTCGTCGGCCACCGACAGGCAGCAGTCAATCGCGCCCGGCGTCGTGCCCCAATCCTCGTGCAGCTTCAGCGCCGCAGCGCCGCCCTCGACCATCTCGACCAGCGCCTCGGGGCGCGAGGCATTACCTTTGCCTGACAGCGCGAGGTTGACCGGCAGCGCATCGAAGGCCTGCAACATCCGCGCGATATGCCACGGCCCCGGCGTGCAGGTCGTGGCCAGAGTGCCATGCGCAGGCCCCGTGCCACCGCCCAGCATCGTCGTGATGCCGGAGGCCAGCGCATCCTCGATCTGCTGCGGGCAGATGAAGTGAATATGAGCGTCGAACCCGCCCGCGGTCAGGATTTTCCCTTCCCCGGCAATGACTTCCGTGCCCGGACCGATGATGATGTCGACATTTGGCTGGGTATCCGGATTGCCAGCCTTGCCGATCGCCGCGATCTGCCCATCCTTCAGGCCGACATCCGCTTTGTAGATCCCCGAATGATCCACGATCAGCGCATTGGTGATCACCGTATCGACCGCGCCGCCCGCGCGGGAGACCTGGCTCTGCCCCATGCCGTCGCGGATCACCTTGCCGCCGCCGAACTTGACCTCCTCGCCATAGGTGGTCAGGTCGCGCTCGACCTCGATGATCAGATCGGTGTCGGCGAGCCGCACCCGGTCGCCGGTGGTGGGGCCGAACATATCGGCATAGGTGCTACGCGAGATCGAAGCCGGCATCAGAGCGCCCCCATAACTTTCTGATTGAAACCATAGACTTCGCGCGACCCGCGATAGGGCACCAGCCGCACTTCGCGACTCTGGCCCGGCTCGAACCGCACCGCCGTTCCGGCCGCGATGTCCAGTCGGTAGCCGCGCGCGGCGTCCCGGTCGAATTCCAACCCCGGATTGGTCTCCGCGAAATGGTAATGCGAGCCAACCTGCACCGGGCGGTCGCCGGTATTGGCGACCATCAGCGTGATCGCCTCGCAGCCCTCATTCAGCGTGATCTCGCCCACAGCGGGCAGGATTTCTCCGGGGATCATCGGCTCACTCCTTGTTGCGGCGCAGCGCGCGCGCCAATTCCGGTCCGACATAGGCGACCACTGCGAGCGCAAGCAGCCCGATCAGCGGACCGTCGTGGAAAAACCATGTGCTTCCGGCGCCGTGGCCGGGATGGGCCAGTGCGGCGGCGGGGGCGAGGACGGCGAGTGCAGCTACAAATTTCATCGGACGGCCTTTCATTAGCAAAACTTATTTTGGATCGGTCTGTATAAGCTGAACTTATCTCAGCGGATCGGATGATGGACGGTGACGAGCTTCGTCCCGTCCGGGAAGGTCGCTTCGACCTGAATGGAATGGATCATCTCGGGGATGCCCTCCATGCATTGATCGGCCGAGATCACCCCTGCCCCCGCCTCCATCAGATCGGCGACGGAGCGGCCCTCGCGGGCTCCCTCGACGACGAAATCCGAAATGATTGCAATGGCTTCCGGGTGATTGAGCTTCACGCCGCGTTCCAGCCGGTTGCGCGCGACCATCGCGGCAACGCTGATCAGCAGCTTGTCCTTTTCCCTCGGTGTCAGGTTCATCGTATTTCCTCAGATCTGCCACACGCGTGGCGCAGCTTGGTCGCGCCGCAACGCATTGAAAAGTCGTAGAATTTGTCGCCGCATCGGCCAGCCGTCCTGCGCGAGCAGGCGAATGACGCATTTGCCGTCGAAGCCCGAAGCCGCTCCCTCGACGCCCGGCTCATCGAGCACCGCGCGCAGGGGCTCCACCGCGTCTTCCGCGCCTTGCCGACACAGAACGAGCGTCGCAAAAGCACGGGCCTCTCCCAGAACGGCGCTTCGGGGCCCCTTTGCCAAAATGTCGGAATTCAACGAGAAGGGCTCGAAAAACACTGGCTTTCCGGCGCGTTCGATCCGGCGCATGTCGAAAAACTGTAAGTCCCGCACCTGCTCGCCCATCGCGGCCCGGCCCAGCACCACTGCCTCGAGCATCAGGCAGGACGCATTGGAGGCCAGCGAGATCGTCGTGTCGCGGGCCAGCTTCGCGCGGTCGAAGAGGATCGTCTCCTGCGGCAGCCAATCCAGATGGCAGCCGGAGCCGACACTGTGCCGCACCTCAACCTGCGCAGGCCCATCGTCGGCGCGATAGGCTCGCTCGGCGGCTTGTGTCGTCGCGACGAGCATTGCGCCCGCGTCCAGTTCGGTTTCGTAGGACAGCGTATCGCCAGAGGTCAAACCACCGGAAGTATTCAGGAAAACCACCTCCGGCGAACCGGGAACGCGCGGCAGAATGGCCTTGGCAGACCCGCTTTGGTGCAATCCGGTCAGCCGCGCGCCGGAAAAGCCGGCCCGCGCCGCGCCGCGCGAACGCTGCATCCGGACGGCAGATTTGGTCTGAAGCTTCGCGTCGAACATCGGTCCCTCCGCTTCGATCCAAGACCGCGGCAACGGGGCGGTCCATGCCCTGCACGCGCAGATCCGGCTTTGATCGATGCGGAGCGACGGCCGTGCCTATTTGGCGCGCAGTTCGCCCTTTTTTTAAGCCAATATGAATCAGCCCAAGGGACCGGGGCGGCGTTCCTCGCTGAGGAGCACATTCGCCTCCACCTGACCGACCCCGGGCAAGGTCATGATACGACGCCGCAGGACCCGCTCAAAGTCAGGCAGATCACGGGCGGTGACGCGTAGCCGGTAATCAAAAAGCCCGAGGACGTGTTGCACGAGCTGCACCTCTGGGATCGCGGTGACCGCGCGCTCGAAATCCTCGAGGCTGACGCGGCCCTTCGCCGCCAGTTTCACGCCCAGAAACACCGTCACCCCGAAGCCAAGCGCCTCGGGATCGACGATCACGCGCCGGCCGGCGATGACTCCCGCCTCCTGCATGCGACGGATTCGCCGCCATGTCGCGGGCTGCGAGAGGCCAAGCTTGCGGCCTAGAGCGCCCGCACTTTGCGTGGAATCGCGACTCAGCGCGCGCAGCAACTGGCGGTCCAGATCGTCGAGATCGAGGCTCATATCGGCAGCTCCGCGCTGGACTTGATCGTAGCGATGAGCATCAGCGCGTCGAGTTCGGAGATATGCGGCAGGGTCAGGATGCGATTGCGGTAAATCTCCTGATAATGCGCCATGTCGCGGGCGATCACCTGCAGGCGCATATCGGTGGAACCGAGGAAGCTCTGGATTTCAATGACTTCCGGAACTTCGCGCGCGGCGGCGATGAATTCGTCGAAGGCGCGCGGATTGGTTTTGTCCAAGGTGAAGCGCAGAGACACCTCGACCGCCCAGCCGAGAGCGTGCCAGTCGATCAGCGCCTCTTCGCCACGGATCACGCCCCCTTCGCGAAGCTTCTCGATCCGGCGCCAACAGGTCGCGGGCGTCACGCCGGCGCGTTCGGCCAGTTCGGCAGAAGGAAGCCCCGGCTCCGCCATCATCTGACGCAATATCCGGCGGTCCGTATCGTCAATCTGCATGATTTTTCCGTTATTATCTAATAGTGCAAATGATTTTTACTCGGTTTAGCGGATATTCTCAACTTCTGAACGCATATTCGCGAAGAACCTCTTATTCTCACACTCAGACAAGAAGGAGGAACGCCATGCGCGTCTATTATGATCGCGATTGCGATGTGAACCTGATCAAGGACAAGAAAGTCGCCATTCTCGGCTACGGCTCGCAGGGCCACGCACACGCGCTGAACCTGCGCGACTCGGGCGCGAAGAACGTGGCCGTTGCGCTTCGTGACGGCTCGCCCTCGAAAGCGAAAGCCGAAGCCGAAGGCCTGCAGGTTATGGGCATCGCCGAAGCGGCTGCCTGGTGCGATGTGATCATGTTCACCATGCCCGACGAACTTCAGGCCGAGACCTACAAGAAGTATGTCCATGACAACCTGAAAGAAGGCTCGGCGATCGCGTTCGCCCACGGCCTGAACGTTCATTTCGGCCTGATCGAGCCGAAGCCCGGCATCGACGTGATCATGATGGCGCCGAAAGGCCCGGGTCACACCGTGCGCGGCGAATACACCAAGGGCGGCGGCGTGCCCTGCCTCTTCGCGGTTGAAAACGACGCGACCGGCAAGGCGCAGGACATCGCGCTGAGCTACTGCTCGGCCATCGGTGGCGGCCGCTCGGGCATCATCGAGACCAACTTCCGTCAGGAATGCGAAACCGACCTGTTCGGCGAGCAAGCGGTTCTCTGCGGCGGCCTCGTCGAGCTGATCCGCATGGGCTTCGAAACCCTCGTGGAAGCCGGTTACGAGCCGGAAATGGCCTATTTCGAGTGCCTCCACGAAGTAAAGCTGATCGTCGACCTGATCTATGAAGGCGGCATCGCGAACATGAACTACTCGATCTCGAACACCGCCGAATACGGCGAGTATGTCTCGGGTCCGCGCATCCTCCCCTACGAGGAAACCAAGAAGCGCATGAAGGACGTCCTGACCGACATCCAGACCGGCAAGTTCGTGCGTGACTTCATGCAGGAAAACGCGGTCGGCCAGCCCTTCTTCAAGGCGACCCGTCGCATCAACGACGAGCACGAGATCGAGCAAGTCGGCGAGAAGCTTCGCGCCATGATGCCCTGGATCTCCAAGGGCAAGATGGTCGACAAGTCGCGCAACTGAACTGCACGGCTACCACGAAGTCGAACCCCCGGCCTAAGTGCCGGGGGTTCTTTTTTGGTCGGATTACACCCAGTAGCTCGCGCCATTGGCCATGTTCATCGTCACGCCCCAGGCGAGGTAGAAGAGCCACGCGCCGGTCAGGAGCTGGAACACGCCGCCGGTTTTCTCCGCCGCCTCGCTATTGGTCCAGCGGGCGCCCAGCTCGGCGAGATAGATCAGCATCAGGCCGATGAAGAGAATCGCGGCCGGGATGTCGCCATTGCCCCAGAACGAGATGGTGCCCATCGCGCTCAGCCCGAACAGCGGAATCGCCATCCACGCCTCCGGCCCGGGATCGGAATGGGTGTAGCGTCGCAGGCCGATGACGAACCAGTGGATGCCGTAGAGCGAGAACGCGACGGCCGCCATGTAAAGCGGGGCCGCGTTGGCGAAGACCGGGAACCAGGTCAGGCCGATCATCAGATAGATGCCGGTCAGAAGCTGCCCGAAGCCACCGAGGAAGATGCCCCAGAGGCCCAGGGTTCGTTCCTGCGCCAGCGGGTCACCCGACCAGCTCGGCCCATTAGCGACGGCCGCGCCGCCCTGAACGAAATAGTTGATCGAGAGGGACAGGAAGCCGACTGCGAGCGGCCAGAAATCGGATGTGGGAAATAAGGACGATTGGTCCATGACGCGCCTCCATAAATTTCGTCCCTCCACTGCCCCAAGGCGGCGGAAAGCCTTGAAGTTCAGTCACGTTTTGGTCACTTCAGGCGCGACCGCGGCAGCGCGCCGCCTTGCGGGGCCACGGCGTTCTTGTCACAGTTCCGCGAATTGAAAGGGAAGCAGATGGCCGGACCCGACCACGACGAACTCGAAGCGATCTTCGAGGAGCGCGCAAAATTCTTCACCCCGAAATGGTTCGGCGATCTCTTCGCCGGACGGCTCGCGCCGGGAGATACTTTCTGGGCTGGCAATTACGGACCCGCGCTGGTGGTGGTGCCGCTGATCGTGATCCTGGCATTGTTCACCGCACTGATCTCGCCGGGCCATCTTGGCGGGTTCTTCGGAAGCTTCGCCGTGGCGGCCGGGATCTACCGGATCGCGGTGCTGGTCGGGCTCATCCGTTCGGTCTGGCGCGCGGAGGCGGGTCCGACATTCTGGCGGTGGGCGGGCGTGCTCTGGACCGTGTTCGAAGCGGTTGCCCTGATCTGGCTGGGGCTGGACCTCTTCGGCCAGTAAGCAAATGGGGGCGCGACGCCCCCCCCCCTAATTCGCTCTTCCAATATATCCCCGGGGGGCGGTCGCAGGCCGGGGGCAGCCCCCCCCCTTAGGCGGTTTCGGCCTCGACGGCGGCGACGATGCTGTCGACCGTCGCTTCCAGAAGCGTTTCGTCCTCGCATTCCGCCATCACGCGGATCAGCGGTTCGGTCCCCGACTTCCGGATCAGCAACCGACCCTGACCGTTCAGGCGGGTCTCCGCATCCAATATCGCTTTTGCAACATTATCGGCGCTCAAAGGCTCCTGCCCCGCCTGATACCTTACGTTTTTCAACATTTGCGGCACGGTCTCGAATTGCCGCACAAGGTCGGAGGCGCGCTGACCGGTCTCGACCATCGCGGCGAGGAATTGCAGCCCTGCCATCAGCCCGTCGCCTGTCGTGGCGTAGTCGGTCATCACGATATGGCCCGACTGCTCGCCGCCAAGGTTGAAGCCGCCCTCACGCATCCGCTCGACCACGTAGCGGTCGCCGACCTTGGTGCGCTCGAGCCGCAGCCCCTCGGCCTCTAGGAAGCGCTCCAGCCCGAGATTGGACATGACGGTCGCCACCAGCGCGCCGCCCGAAAGCTGCCCCGACTGCGCCCAGCGTTTCGCAAAGAGCGCCATGATCTGATCGCCATCCGCGACATGGCCGGTTTCGTCGATGATCATTACCCGGTCGGCATCGCCATCGAGCGAGATTCCGAGATCGGCGCCATGCGCCACCACGGCCTCGGCGCAGGTGCTGACATGGGTCGAGCCGCATCCGTCATTGATGTTGCGCCCGTCGGGCGAGACGCCCACGGGGATCACCTCGCAACCCAATTCCCAAAGCACGTCCGGCGCCGCACGATAGGCCGCCCCGTTGGCGCAATCGACGACCACTTTGAGGTCGGGTTTGCGCAGTTTCGGGAAGGTGGTCTTGGCATATTCGACATAGCGCCCAAGACCATCGTCGATCCGCTTTGCGCGACCGATATTCTCGGGGCGCGCGAGCCGGATCTCGGTGTCGAGCATCGCCTCGATCTCGGTCTCGGCCTCGTCGCTGAGCTTGAACCCGTCGGGGCCGAAGAACTTGATCCCGTTATCCTTGGCCGGGTTGTGGCTGGCGGAGATCATGATGCCCATATCCGCGCGCATCGAGCGGGTCAAGTAGCCCACGGCGGGCGTCGGCACCGGGCCGAGCAGCAGCACGTTCATCCCCGTCGAGGTCAGGCCCGCGGTCAGTGCGTTCTCGAACATGTAGCCCGAGAGCCGCGTGTCCTTGCCGATCACGACGCGGTGGCCGCGTGAGTCGTCCTGCCGGAAATAGCGGCCCGCCGCAGCGCCCAGTTTCAGCGCCATCTCCGCGGTCATGTGCCCGGAATTGGCCTCGCCGCGCACACCATCGGTACCGAAAAGCTTCCTGCTCATTCCTCGAATCCTCTCTTGATCGCGTCCCAGAGACGGATGCCTTGGGCGATCTCGGCCACATCGTGGACGCGGTGAATCTGGATGCCTTGATCGAGCCCGGCGAGTGTCACGGCCAGCGTACCGGGGGCGCGCTGGTCGGCCTCTTCCGCGCCGCCCACGGCCCCGATGAAGCGTTTGCGCGACACGCCGAGCAGGACAGGGCAGCCCAGCCCGTGAAACAGGCTGAGGCCACGGATCAGGGCAAGGTTGTGCTGCGCGGTCTTGCCGAAGCCGATGCCGGGATCGGCGATGATCGCCTCGCGTGCGATGCCGTAATCCTCGGCCAGCGCGATGCGGTCCTCGAGGTAGTCGTAGACGTCGAGCAGCACATCCGTGTAGCGCGGATCGTCCTGCATCGTCTCGGGCAGGCCCTGCGCGTGCATCAGGCAGATCGGCGCGCCGGAGCCCTGCGCGACCTCGACCATCGCCGGATCGAATTCCATCGCGGAGACGTCGTTGAGCATCGCGGCCCCGGCCTCCAGCGCCTGATCGGCAACCAACGATTTGCGGGTGTCGATGGATATCGGCGCGTCGAAATCTGCATCGCGCAGCGCGGCGATCACGGGTGCGGTGCGGGCGATCTCTTCGTCCTCCTCCACCTCGGTCGCGCCGGGACGTGTCGACTCGCCGCCGATATCGAGAATGTCCGCGCCCGACTTGCGCAAGTCGAAGGCGCGTTCGATCGCGGCGTTCTCGACGTCGAAGCGCCCGCCATCGGAGAAGCTGTCAGGCGTGACGTTCAGGATGCCCATGATCCGCGGCGCATCGAGCGTGATCCCGGCGACCGAGGTGCGCGGATTGCACAGCCGCTCCATCACCTCTTCGGGCAGATGGGCCGCGGGAATAATCTCGGGCTCGCCGTCGCGGCGCAGAAGCTCCACCTCGTCGAACCAGCACCACCCCCCCGCGAGGGTCAGTGCCGTGTCGGGACGGGCGGAGTCGGTTCGGGCGATCGGGCGATAGTAGAGCTTCTCCATGCGCTCCATTCACCCGATTGCGCGCGAGAGTTCAAGACGTTCAGAGCGGGCGCGTCTCCACCGGCACGCGGCTTCCTGCCGGGGCTGAAACAGTCCCGTGAAGTTCCAGCCGGGTCGCGGCCATCTGCTCGGCCAGCCAGAGCGCCAGCGCCATCGCGTCGCGGGCGGGGCTTTTCGGACCGTCGGTTGCGTCCAGCACGATCTTGGAGGGCGCCCAGACGACCATCTGGCCGTGGCGCATCGCCCAGTCGATCTCGGTGCGCGTCGCCACCACGACGCAGCGCGGATCGCGCGCAGCAAGACGCCAGGCGTTCTGCTCGATCGCGAGAAGGTCGATGCGGCGCTGCGTTGGTCCCTGCCCGCTTTCGGGAACCTCTCCGTCAGGGAGCCCCACCGCGAGGATGACCGGGTGGCCCGCCTCCTGCAGCACGTCGAGCCGCGCCGACAGGTCCGGCGAGTCGATGGCCGCGTTCGAGAGATAGGCGACGATCGGGTGCAGGCTTTCCTCCACCCCGCTCGCGTCGATGCTTTTCACCGGGACGGAGGCGCGGGAGCGCACGATCTCGACGCCGAGCGCGCCGGGGCCGCGGTCGAGCTTCTCGATCCGCACGAAGACGCGCATAGCCTGCGGGCTCGCGAGGATGCGCTCTGCCACGCCGGCGGCGAGCGTCTCCAGCAGGTTCACCCGCTCTTCGGCCAGCTCCGCCGCAATCGCCTCGGTGATACGGTCGTAGGACAGGATGCGGTCCACATCGTCCTCGAGCGGCTCCGGCGTCGGCCGAACCTCTACCACGACGTTGAATTGCAGACGTTGCGTATGGCCGCGCTCCTGCTGGAAGGCGCCGATATCGGCCTCCACCACATGGTCGCGCAGCGAGATGCGATCCCGGGGATCGGTGGGCGCAGATGCGGCCGCCCGCGCTTCGGGATGCGAGAAGGCGAGGGAAATGTCGGAACTCATGCGCGCCTCGGGAATTTTTCAGTCATGTCGAGCAAGTCGAGCATAGGAAAAGGGCGGACCGAAGCCCACCCTCAACCGTCGTTTCATCGCCTGCCCGCGACTCGGGCCTCCGAAGACGCGGCCTCAGTTCGAGGCGGTGCGCACCGGGTTGGCGTAGAAGATGTGATGGCCGATCGACGCGGTCTTCGCAAAGCGGCGCGACCAGCTCGGGCGTACCGCGCGGGTATGGAAGTACGTCGCCCCTTCGGTCAGCGAGCGCGGCGCGCCGTCGATCATCGCCCGGGCGACTTTCGCGACCTCGGCAAAGGCCCCCTTGTTGTGGACCGTATCGGCGCGACCGTCGCAGTACCAGCTGAACTGGCACGCGCGCGAGTTGCCCTGATGGACGACGCCGCAAATCGAGCCGGGGAAGCGCGGATCGTCGACACGGTTCAGGATGACCTCGGCGACGGCCTGCTGGCCCTTCACGCTTTCTCCACGCGCCTCGAAGTAAAGCGCCTGCGAGAGACATTCGAATTGTTTGTCGCCCTTCGCAGCGGGTTGCTCGGACAGCCATTTGGCAGAAAGGACATCCGGCAGAGTAGCATGCTTCTTGGACCGGGCCGGCGCCATCGTGAGCGCGGTGACCCGTCGTTTGTCGATCGCGCTCATCGCGGAGCGCTCCGTCCACAGGACCGACATCAGTCCTTGTTCGGCGACCTCAGTGGGGTCGTTCGACTGGCTTACCGTGACTTCGGCACGCAAGCCTCCGGCGAGGGCGAGGAGGATGACAGCACCCCCCGTCCAGCTTTTCAGCAGTGACATGGTTTTCTTCCGATAAGAACAATCGCCGCGCACCCCCCATTGAGCCGCGACGGCGCATCGCTTACCCGAGCGAGCTACCCATGTCTAGGTTTTCACGCAAATATGCGCAGCCCCCTGCGGAGCCACGGCGGATTCTTGCCAAAATGCACGGTGATTTGCGTGCTATGTCCCTCGTCAGTCGCATACCGCGATGAGCGCGGATTTGCCAATGGTATTTGAGAAAAACCGCCGAAATTCCGCCTCTGTGACATTACCTTTACGGAAAGGATCGTCCGCGCGGCGCCAAGAGTGCGAAATGGGCAGCGGCGAGACGGGCGACCGGCACCCGGAAGGGCGAACAGGAGACATAATCGAATCCCGCGGCCCGGCAGAAGGCGATTGATTCGGGGTTTCCTCCATGCTCTCCGCAGACCGAGATCGTGACATCGGGCCGGGCCGAGCGTCCGCGCGCGGCCCCGATCAGCAGCAACTCCCCCACCCCTTCGACGTCGAGAATGTGGAACGGGTCTTCCGCGTAGACCTGCTGGTTGACGTAGGTCGACATGAAGCGCCCCGCGTCGTCGCGTGAGAGGCCGTAGGTCATCTGTGTGAGGTCATTGGTCCCGAAGGACAGGAAAGCCGCGTGCTCGGCAATTTCGCCAGCGCGGAGCGCCGCCCGGGGCGTCTCCACCATCACGCCGAGGCGGTAGGTGAAGTCTGCCTTGGTCTCGGTGCGCACGGCGGCCGCCACGGCGTCGATGCGAGTCTTCACGATCTCCACCTCGCGCGAGGCGGAAACGAGCGGGATCATGATTTCCGGCACCACCTCGGCGCCCCGGCGGAGCGCCTCCACGGTCGCCTCGAAGATGGCGCGAGCCTGCATGTCGTAAATCTCGGGCACGGTCACGCCCAGACGCACGCCGCGCATCCCCAGCATCGGGTTGAACTCGGACAATGCCTCCACCCGGCGCGTGACCTCCGACAGCGGGCGATCCAACGCCTCGGCCAGCTCGCGCATCCCCTCGCGGTCATGCGGCAGGAATTCGTGCAGAGGCGGGTCGAAGAGGCGGATACAGACCGGCTCGCCCTTCATCAACTCGAACAGCGCCCCGAAATCGGCCCGCTGCATCGGTAGCAGCCGTTCGAGAGCGGCGCGGCGATCCTCCGGCCCGTCGGCGAAGATCATCTCGCGCATCACCGTCAGGCGGTCTTCGTCGAAGAACATATGCTCGGTCCGGCACAGCCCGATCCCGTCGGCCTCGAACATCAGCGCGGTGCGCGCATCCTCGGGCGTGTCGGCATTGGCGCGGATACCGATGTCGCGCACCAGATCGGCCCAACTGAGAAGCGTGCGGAACCCGTCGTCGAGCGCCGGCGCCAGCATCTCCGCCGCACCCACCAGCACCTCGCCATTGGTTCCGTCGAGCGTGATCGTGTCGCCCTCGCGGAACAACCGTCCCTTGGGGCCGCGGAACTGGCGCTCGCGGCTGTTGATCTCGATCTCGGCGCCGACAATGCAGGGCAGCCCCAGGCCGCGCGCGATCACCGCCGCGTGCGAGGTCATCCCGCCGCGCTCGGTCAGCACGGCGACGGCCGCATGCATCCCGCGAATATCCTCGGGTGAGGTTTCGCGGCGCACGAGGATACAGGGCTCGTCGCGCGCAGCAGAGGCCTGCGCAGCCGCCGCAGAGAACACGATCTTGCCGGTCGCCGCCCCCGGAGAGGCCGCGATCCCGCGCGCGAGCACGTCACGCGGCGCGCGCGGATCGACCTGATAGTGCAGAAGCTCGGTGATGGCGCGCGGCTCGACACGCAGCAGCGCATCCTCCCGCGAGATCACGTCGTCATTGGCCAAGGCCACCGCGATGCGAACAGCGGCGCGCGACGAGCGCGGCACCCGCACCGCGTCGATCACATGGACCTTGCCGCTCTCGATGGTGAACTCGATCTGCATCTCCTCGCGCAGCTTCACGCGGCAGCGCGCGCCGTAATCCTTCAGCGTGTCGAACACGCCGCTATCTGCCTCTTCCAGCGAGGCGCCGCGCGGGTCGCGCGTGAGATAGAGCGTCTCCACCGCGCTGGTGCGGCCCTGGCTCTGGCCGCGGAACCGCCCGGTGATCTGCGGCGCGCCGGTCACGCTGTCGACGAATTGCATCGTGCCCGAGCCCGACAGGCCCGGCCCTATCCCCAGCGCCATCTCTTGCACCAGAAGGCCCAGCACGGCGTCGGGCGGCGCGCCCTTGGCCTGCCGCAGGAGCCGCGCCGTCGTGCCTTCCCAGGCCCGCGCCATGGAGCGCAGCACCTCGGCCAGTTGCCGCGCGCCCGATTGCGGAAACCGCTCGTCGGTTTCTTCCTCATAGGCGTCCAGCGCCGCTTCCAGCGCGCCCGGCCCCGGCTCCTGCTGGAACATGTCCGGGTCGAGCCGCGCGACATGGATCGAGTAGAGCTGCACGAAGCGAAGATAGAGCGCGTCGGCGGCCTCGGAGCCGTGCGTATTCGACAGCACCGCATGCATGTCGTCATTCATGCCGACATTGAGGACCGTGCCCGGCCCGCCCCATTCGGGATTTTCGGGGCTCGGTCGGACCGAGACCAGCATCTCCGGCCCGAAGCACTCCGCGATCGCGGTCATGTCGAAAACCTGCCCCGACGCGATCGCGCGCACCGTCTCGGCGGGTAGCGCGACGGTTTTCGGGACGGGAAGATCGAGCCGGATCAGCCGCTGAAGGCATTTCGCGCGCCAGCCGTGGCGTGCCTTATCGACCGACGCCGACGGCGCAAGGGTCACAAAATCAGCGTTTTCAACGGGTTTCTGCATCGCAGCGCGCCTTCTCTCTCGACGCAGGATAGGCTGATTCCCGCCTCTCGCAAGTGTGACATTCGGACAGAGGACGCGGCGTCACAGGACCACCCTGTTTCGGCCTTGCGACAGGAGGCGCCGTGCGGGCGCCTCCGGCGGGGATATTTACATCAAGAGGAAGGATCAGCCTTCGATCTTGGTGAGGTCGGCCACATCGAGACAGATCTGCCGGATGCGCGAAAGCAGGTTGAGACGGTTGCGCCGCAGGATCGGATTGTCGGCGTTGATCTGCACCGCCTCGAAGAAGGCGTCGATCGGCGCGCGCAAATCGGCCATGGCGGACATCGCGGCGGCGAAATCCTCTGCCTGCATTGCGGGGGCGATCTTGGCTTCGGCGGCGTCGAGCGCGGCGAAGAGGGCTTTTTCCTCGTCGGTTTCCGCGAATTTCGGATCGGCGCCGAAGCTGTATTCCACCCCGTCCTTTTCCTCGGCCTGCGTGAGGATGTTGTTCGCGCGCTTGAAGCCCTGGATCAGGTTCTCGCCGTCGTCGGTCTTGAAGAAGTCCGACAGCGCCTCGGCGCGCTTCACGACGAGGGTGAGATCGTCAGAGCCCGGCATGGCGAGCACGGCGTCGATCACGTCGTGGCGGATGCCCGCATCGCGCAGGTGGACCTTCAGGCGGTCGTGGAAGAAGGACATGAGGTCTGCGGTATCGGCCTCCGGATTACCCTTGGCAAAGACCGACTGAAGGCTCAGACGCAGATCATTCGCCAGCACCAACCGGATAACCCCCAGCGCGGCGCGACGCAGCGCGAAGGGATCCTTCGAGCCGGTCGGCTTCTCGTCGATCGCCCAGAAGCCGGTCAGCGTGTCGATCTTGTCGGCGAGCGCCACGGCGACCGAGACGGGCTCAGAGGGCACCGCATCGGACGGGCCCAGCGGCGCGTAGTGGTCGCGGCAGGCATCGGCGACGGCGTCGGACAGCCCCGCCTTTTGCGCGTAGTAGCGGCCCATCACACCCTGCAGTTCCGGGAATTCGTAGACCATTTCCGAGCGCAGATCGGATTTGGCGACGCGGGCGGCCTCGGCGGCGAGGTCGGGCTTCGCGCCGACCAAGGGCGCGATTTCGCGCGCGAGGTTTTCGATCCGGCGGATACGGTCGCCTTGGCTGCCGAGCTTGTTGTGGAAGGTCACGGCGTCGAGCCCCGCGCCCATCCCTTCGAGCCCGTGCGCCTGAACGGTGCGCAGGTCGTTTTCCCAGAAGAACTTGGCGTCCGACAGACGCGCCGAGAGCACCTTCTGGTTGCCCGCGAGGATCGTCGCGCCGTGATCGGCGGTCTCGCGGTTGGCGACGGTCACGAAGCCCTCGATCCGACCGGTCTTGGGGTTCTTCACCGAGAAGAATTTCTGATGCTCTTTCATCGAGGTCTGCAGCACCTCGGGCGGCAGGTCGAGGAATTCGCCGTCGATCTCGCCCATCAGGGTGACAGGCCATTCGACGAGGCCCGAGACCTCGGCCAGAAGGCCCTTGTCCGGCACCACTTCCCAGCCCTTGGCGAAGGCCATTTGCGCGGCGTCGTGGTCGATCGCCTCGGCACGCTCATTGGGGTCGAGCATGACCTTGGCGGCTTTCAATTGCTTGGCGTAGCTCTCGTAGCCCGAGACCTGAAGCACATCGGGCGCCATGAAGCGGTGACCGCGCGTCGTGTCGCCGGCCTTGATGCCGTCCACGTCGAGCGGCACGACGGTCGCGCCGGCCTCGTCGGTCAGGATCGCGAGGATCGAATGCAACGGGCGGACCCAGCGAAGGTTGCCCTCGCCCCAGCGCATCGATTTCGGCCAGGGGAAGTTGCGGATCGTCTTCTCCAGCACCTCGGCCACGATCTCGGTCGCGGGACGGCCGGGCTTTTCGATCACCGCGAAATAGACCTGCCCCTTCTTGTCGTCGCGCGCCTCGAGCTGATCCATCGTCAGCCCGGTCGAGCGCAGGAAGCCCTCGATCGCCTTCTCCGGCGCGTCGGTGCGCGGGCCCTTGCGCTCTTCGCGCAGGGTCGGCGAGTTGGCAGTCAGCCCCTCGACGGTCAGCGTCAGGCGGCGCGGGGTCGAGAAAGCGCCGGCGGAGGCATAGGTCAGACCCGCCTCGACGACGCCATCGGTGATCAGTTTCTTCAGATCCTCGCGGGCCTTGGGCTGCATCCGCGCAGGGATTTCTTCGGAGAACAGTTCAATCAGAAGATCGGGCATGTCATTTCTCCGCTTCGTCGTTCAGTTGGTGCCAGACATAGGCCCGGCCATCGGGATAAAGAGCCACGACCCGGTCGACGCCGGGGTGGATGTTGTGTTGCGACAGGAAGGCCACCGCGCGGCCTGCCTCGAGGTCGGCGCCGATGGTTTTCGCATCGTAGCAGTCGAACCACTTCGGGCCGATCAGCGGGGTCGGGCGGTCATAGACCTTATAGGTCTCGGTCGCCGTTGCGATCGACAGATCGGTGTCGAAGCAGGCGCGGTAGCGCAGGGGCGAGCTGTCCGCGTCGATCCCTTTGTAGCCTTCGGCGTCCAGCGGATCCTGCGTCGTGCCGTCCAGCTCCATCAGCGAGACTTTCGCCGCGTCGGAGCCCGGCGCGATCTCATCGTAATAACCGTATTCCTGCGAATAATAGACCACCGCGCCGAAGACGAGCGCGATCACCACGATGCCGCCTCCGATGAGTTTACCATTCACGCGACGGCCTCGCCGGTTTCGGTTTGGGAGGCCCCGCCTGCTTCGGTCTGCACGAAAGCGTCGGCGCAGGCCTTCGCCAGCGCACGGACGCGGCCAATATAGGCCTGACGTTCGGTGACCGAGATCACGCCGCGCGCGTCGAGCAGGTTAAAGAGGTGGGACGCCTTGATGCACTGGTCATAGGCCGGGTGCGCCATGATGATCTTGCGGCCCGCGTCGTCGGTTTCAGGCGAGGCGAGGATGCGTTCGCATTCGGCCTCGGCATCCTCGAAATGGCGCAGCAGCGTTTCGGTATCGGCCACGTCGAAATTCCAGCGCGAATATTCCTGCTCGGTCTGGCGGAACACGTCGCCGTATTTCAGCGCGATCGGCGCGGACGGGTCGTTATAGGGCATGTCCATGACGTGATCGATGCCCAGCACATACATCGCCAGACGCTCGAGCCCGTAGGTCAGCTCGCCCGAGACCGGCTTGCAGTCATGGCCGCCGACCTGCTGGAAATAGGTGAACTGGCTGACTTCCATCCCGTCGCACCAGACTTCCCAGCCAAGCCCCCACGCGCCGAGCGTCGGGCTTTCCCAGTCGTCTTCCACGAAGCGGATATCGTGCAATTCGGTGTCGATCCCGATCGCGCGGAGCGAGCCGAGATAGAGCTCCTGCAGGTCCGGCGGGCTCGGCTTGATGAGCACCTGATACTGATAGTAGTGCTGCAGGCGGTTCGGGTTCTCGCCATAGCGGCCATCGGTCGGACGGCGCGAGGGCTGGACATAGGCGGCCGCCCACGGCTTGGAGCCGAGCGCGCGCAGCGTCGTCGCCGGGTGGAAGGTGCCTGCCCCCACTTCCATGTCATAGGGCTGCATCACCGCGCAGCCTTTCGAGGCCCAATAGCTCATCAGGCGCAGGATGATTTCCTGAAAGGATTTCGGGGCGTCCGGGTTTGCCATATTTCGCACCTTCCGTTGAAGCGCCTTCTCTCTAGGCAAGGGGCGCGGGGGCGTCAACGCCCTGCAAGAGTTCGGGCAGGCGATCCGCGACATGCGGCGCGCAAAGCTGCGGCCCCTGCCCCACACCGGCGGATTTCGTGACCCGAACGGGGGCGTTTGGGGGGTGACCTCGGCTCGCGTTGCGCTAAGTTCGAGGGAAAAGCTTATATCATCGGGGAGTGGCAATGCGGGCAATTTCACGGACAGTTTCGATCGTCGTCGGGGCCAGCCTGACCGGCATGGTCTGGACCGGCGCGGCCTGGGCCGAGGCCTGGGTACAGATCGAGGCGAAAAGCTCGCTTGCCCAAGCCGAAGCGCGCGCCCGCGACTGGGCGGGCATGTTCCCCGACACGACCGGGTTCCGGCTTGATTCCGGCTGGTACGCGATCGCGCTTGGCCCCTTTGCCGACGATGCGGAGGCGAATGCGCGGCGCCGGGTTCTGCGCCGCGAGGGTCTGATCCCGCGCGACAGTTTCGTGGCCGATGGCAACAACTTCCGCCAGCAATTCTGGCCGGTGGGCGCGACATTGAACACAGCCCCGCAGGCGACCCAGCCCGCCCCGCAGGCCGATACGCAAAGCGACGTGCGCGGCGCGCCGATGCCTGCGCCGATCGACGTGGAGCCGCTGGACGGTCCGGATGAGACGGCGCAATCGAGCGATCAGACCACGCCACCCGATGCGATGGCGAGCACACCCGATACGTCTGCGCAAGATACCACCACCGCGCCCGAAGCGCTGAACTCCGACACCACCGCGGCGTCTGACGCACCGGCCCTGCGGGACGTCACCCCAGCCCCGCAAGAGGCTACGCCCGCGCCCGAGCCGGTGGAGACGCTGGCGGAGTCGCGCCGTCTCGAAGCCGCCCTCGATCCGCAAACCAAGCGCGACATCCAGACCGCGCTGGAATGGGAAGGCAGCTATCAGGGCGCGATCGACGGGATTTTCGGCCGTGGCACGCGCGGCTCCATCGCCGACTGGCAGTCGAAGAATGGCTACCGACCAACAGGCGTCCTGTCCTCGACCCAGCAGGCCGCACTTCTCGACAAGGTCGCCTCCGAGCGCGCGGCGCTGGGGCTGCAGACCGTCACCGAGCAGGAAGCCGGGATCCGGATCGAGCTGCCGATGGGGCTGGTGAAATTCGCCCGCTACAACGCGCCGTTCGTCAATTACGCACCCAAGGACGACAGCGGCGTGCAGGTTCTGCTGATCTCTCAGCCCGGCGACACGGCGCGGCTGCGCGGGCTCTATGACGCGATGCAGACGCTTGAAATCGTGCCGACGGGCGGCGAGCGCAACATCCGCGGCAACAGCTTCACCATCGAGGGCGAGAATACGGCGGTCCATTCCTACACCCATGCGGAGCTCTCGAACGGGCAGATCAAGGGCTTCACGCTGGTTTGGCCCGCCGGGGACGACAAGCGAATGAATCGCGTGCTCGACGCGATGAAGGGAAGCTTCACGCCGATCGGCTCCAAGACGCTCGACGCGACGCTCGGTCAGCCGATGTCGGTAACGCGGGCCGCCCTGATGGCGGGGATCGAGAAACGCGCACCGGTCTTCTCGCGCTCGGGCTTCTTCATCGATGCGGACGGCCATGTGCTGACCGCCGCCGAGGGGCTCGACCAGTGCGGCCGGATCACGATCGAAGACCATGCCGCCTCGCTTAGCTTCGACGGCGGCGCCAAGGGTTACGCCGTTCTGACGCCGCAAGACACGCTCGCCCCGAGGGAAGTCGCGAAATTCAATCCCGACGCGCCGCTGGCCGGGGCGAAGGTCGCGGTGGCGGGCTTCTCCTACCCCGAAGCGCTCTCCGCGCCGGTGCTGAATTTCGGTACGCTCTCGGCGCTCAAGGGGCTGGAAGGACAAGACAATCAGGCCCGGATCGAGGCGCAGACCCGCGCGGGCGACGTGGGCGGGCCGGTGCTCGACGGGACGGGCGCGGTCGTGGGGATGTTGCTGCCCGCGAGTGACGACGCGAACCGGGTGCTGCCCGACAATCTGAGCGTCGCGCTGCAAAGCAAGGCAATGACGCCGGGGCTGTCGGACAAGGGTTTCACGCCGAAAGAGGCGGGCATCTCGGCCAACCGCGCGCCGGAAGACCTGCAGCAGATGGCCGACGGGATGGTGGTGCAGATTTCCTGCTGGAAGTGATCAGCCCCGCCAGAAGCGCGGCAGCAGCAGCACGAGCACGCTCATCAATTCGAGCCGCCCGAGACACATCGCCGCGCTCATCAGCCACTTCGCGCTGTCGGGGAAATCCGCGACCGAGCCGTTGGCGGTGATCTCGGGCCCCCATGCGGGGCCGATATTGGCGATCGAGGTCCAGGCGGCGGTCATCGCCGTCTCGGTTCCGAGCCCGGTGAAGGTCAGCGCGATGATCAGCATCCCGAAGATCAGGATGAAGAGCGAAAAGAACGCCATCACCGAGTTGACCACGCTATCCTCGACCGGGCGCCCGCCATATTGCACCTTCAGCAGGCGGTGGGGCGAGTAGAGCCGCTGGATCTGCGCCTTGATCGCCTCCAGCAGGATCAGGTAGCGGAACACCTTGACGGAACAGGCGGTGGAGGCCGTGCAGCCCCCGATCAGTCCGGAAATCAGCAGGATCGTGAAGGCCAGATGGCCCCATTGGGTCACGTCCTCAGAGGCATAGCCGGTGCCGGTGAAGGTCGAGACCACGTTGAACGTCACCTCCCGCAGCGTCGGCCAGAAAGAGGCCTCGTGGCGGATCATGCGGTAGAGCACGATGATCGCGATCGCGTAGCCCATCCAGCGCAGGAAGGCGCGCACCTGCGGGTCGCGCCACAGTGGCATCGTATCGCCGCGCATCACCTGAACGAAGCGGATGAACGGCATCGCGGCCAGCGCCATGAAGACCGAGGCCGCGTATTCGGGCGCGCCCTTATAAACGGCGAAGCTGGCGTCGTAATTCGAGAAGCCGCCCGTGCTCATCGTCGTAAGGGCGTGCATGATCGCGTCGAACCCCTTCATACCGAGACCGATATAGGTCAGCGCGCAGGCAATCGTCAGCCCGACATAGATGCGGATCAGCGCGGTCGAGATATCCATTGCGCGCGGCAGGATTTTCCCAAGCGTGTCAAACCCTTCCGAGCGGAAGAACTGCATCCCGCCGACCTTCATCACCGGAAGGAAGATCATCGCGACGATGATGATCCCCAGACCGCCCAGCCATTGCAGCAGTCCGCGCCACAGGTTCACCCCCGGCGGCAGCGTATCGAGTTGCGGAATCGCGGTGGTGCCGGTCGTGGTCAGCCCTGACATCGCCTCGAAATAGGCATCGACCAGAGACAGATGCGGCACACCCAGCATGAAAGGTAGCGCCCCGAAGAACGGCAGCGTCAGCCAGACGAGCGAGGTCAGCAGAAAGCTTTGATGGATCGAGAGCGTCCGCGCCAGCCCGTCGCGGGAGGCCAGCGCCAGCAGCGCGCCTGCCGTCGTCGTCAGCACCGCGCTTTCGACGAAAACCAGCCAATGCGCTGCACCATGGCCCAAATCCACCGCCGCCGGGATAAGCATCGTCAGCCCCAGCACGGATGTCAGCATTCCGATGATATATCCAACCGGGCGCAGATCGATCATGCGCCCCACCTTGCCCAGAGCGTCAGTCTAGTCAATCCCGGACCGGACCGGGACGGGCGCGCATCGGTGCGGATCGACTTTGCAAACTCTCGCACATTGGTCAGTAAATTTGCCCAAGTTTGCAGGTAGGCCCTTGCGCTGCGGCGCGGCAACTGTACCGTAGCGGCCACTTTCGACAACAGGGAGAACGCTATGTTCAACAAGATCCTCGTGGCCAACCGTGGCGAGATCGCCATCCGGGTGATGCGCGCCGCCAACGAGCTGGGCAAGAAGACGGTCGCCGTCTACGCCGAAGAGGACAAGTTGGGCCTGCACCGCTTCAAGGCCGATGAAGCCTATCGCATTGGCGAAGGCCTCTCGCCCGTCGGTGCCTATCTCTCGATCGAAGAGATCATCCGCGTCGCCAAGGAAAGCGGCGCCGACGCGATCCACCCGGGCTATGGCCTGCTGTCGGAGAACCCCGATTTCGTCGAAGCCTGCGATGCCGCCGGCATCACCTTCATCGGCCCGAGAGCCGAAACGATGCGCGCGCTCGGCGACAAGGCCTCGGCCCGGCGCGTCGCGATCAAGGCCGGCGTGCCGGTCATTCCCGCGACCGAAGTGCTGGGCGAGGATTTCGACGCGATCAAGAAAGAGGCCGCCGAGATCGGCTACCCGCTAATGCTGAAAGCCAGCTGGGGCGGCGGCGGGCGCGGCATGCGCCCGATCCTCGGCGAGGAGGAACTGGTCGAGAAGGTCCGCGAAGGCCGGCGCGAAGCCGAAGCCGCCTTCGGAAATGGCGAGGGCTATCTCGAGAAGATGATCACCCGCGCGCGCCACGTCGAGGTGCAGCTTCTGGGCGACACGCATGGCAATCTCTATCACCTCTACGAGCGCGACTGCACCGTGCAGCGCCGCAACCAGAAGGTCGTCGAGCGCGCCCCTGCCCCCTACCTGTCGGACGAACAGCGCGAAGAGGTCTGCCAACTCGCGCTGAAGATCGGTCAGGCAGTCGGCTATGAATGTGCCGGCACGGTCGAATTCCTGATGGATATGGACACCGACAATTTCTACTTCATCGAGGTGAACCCGCGCGTTCAGGTCGAGCATACCGTGACCGAGGAAGTCACCGGCATCGACATCGTGCAGGCCCAGATCAAGATTGCCGAAGGCGCGACACTCGCAGAGGCGACCCGCGCCAAGTCGCAGGACGAGATCGAACTGTCGGGCCACGCGCTGCAATGCCGCGTGACCACCGAGGACCCGCAGAACAACTTCATCCCCGATTACGGCCGACTGACCGCCTATCGCTCGGCGACCGGCAACGGCATCCGCCTCGATGGCGGCACAGCCTATGCGGGCGGCGTCATCACCCGCTATTACGACTCTCTGCTGGTGAAGGTCACCGCCCGGGCGCAGGATCCCGATCAGGCGATCCGCCGGATGGACCGCGCCCTGCGCGAATTCCGTATCCGCGGCGTGAGCACGAATATCGACTTCGTCATCAACCTGCTCAAGCACCCGACCTTCCTCGACATGAGCTACACGACGAAGTTCATCGACACGACGCCGGAGCTGTTCGACTTCAAGCAACGCCGCGACCGGGGCACCAAGATCCTGACCTATATCGCGGACATCACGGTGAACGGTCACCCCGAGACCGCGGGCCGCAACAAGCCGCATGCCGAGGCGAGACCGCCGCGCCTGCCCGCGTTGAAAGACGAGGTGAAGCCCGGCAGCCGCAACCTGCTCGAGAAAGAGGGCGCGAAGGCGGTCGCCGACTGGATGAAGGCGCAGAAGAAGCTGCTGCTGACCGACACCACGATGCGCGACGGCCACCAATCGCTGCTGGCAACCCGGATGCGTTCGATCGACATGATCAAGGCAGCCCCCGCCTATGCCTCAAACCTGAGCGATCTGTTCTCGGTCGAATGCTGGGGCGGCGCGACATTCGATGTGGCCTACCGCTTCTTGCAGGAATGCCCGTGGCAGCGCCTGCGCGACATCCGCGAAGAGATGCCCAACATCCTGACCCAGATGCTTCTGCGCGCCTCGAACGGCGTGGGCTACACGAACTACCCTGACAACGTGGTGCAGTTCTTCGTCAAGCAGGCGGCGGAAAGCGGCGTCGACGTGTTCCGCGTCTTCGACTCGCTGAACTGGGTCGAGAACATGCGCGTCGCGATGGATGCGGTGATCGAGAGCGGCAAGATCTGCGAAGGCACGATCTGCTACACGGGCGACATCCTCGATCCCGACCGCGCGAAATATGACCTGAAATACTATATCGGCATGGCGAAAGAGCTGGAAGCGGCGGGCGCCCATATCCTCGGCCTCAAGGACATGGCGGGCCTTCTGAAACCGGCCGCCGCGCGTCAGCTGATCTCGGCGCTCAAGGAAGAGGTCGATATCCCGATCCACTTCCACACCCATGACACCTCTGGCATCGCAGGCGCGACGATCCTAGCTGCCGCCGATGCGGGCGTCGATGCGGTGGACGCGGCGATGGACGCGTTCTCGGGCGGCACTTCGCAGCCCTGCCTCGGCTCCATCGTGGAGGCGCTGGCCCATACCGAGCGCGATACCGGCCTCGATATCCACGCGATCCGGATGATCTCGAACTACTGGGAGGCCGTGCGCCACCAATACGCGGCCTTCGAGAGCGGTCTCGAGGCTCCCGCCTCCGAGGTCTACCTGCACGAAATGCCCGGCGGCCAGTTCACCAACCTCAAGGCGCAGGCGCGCTCGCTGGGGCTGGAAGAGCGTTGGCACGAGGTGGCGCAGGCCTATGCCGATGCCAACCAGATCTTCGGCGATATCGTAAAGGTCACGCCGTCCTCGAAAGTCGTGGGCGACATGGCGCTGATGATGGTCGCGCAGGGCCTGTCCAAGGAAGACGTGCTCGATCCGGCCAAGGATGTCTCCTTCCCGGATTCGGTCATCGACATGATGCGCGGCAATCTCGGCCAACCGCCCGGCGGCTGGCCCGAGGGGATCGTGGCGAAGGTGCTCAAGGGCGAAACGCCTTCGACCGAGCGTCCCGGTAAAAACCTGCCCCCGGTGGATCTGGAAGCCGCCCGCAAGGAGGCCTCCGAACAACTCGACGGGCGCGAGATCGATAACGAGGATCTGGCGGGTTACCTGATGTATCCCAAGGTCTTCACCGATTACGCAAGTCGCCACGAAGCCTATGGCCCGGTGCGCACCCTGCCGACCCCCGTCTTCTTCTACGGGATGGAGCCGCAGGACGAGATTTCCGCCGAGATCGACCCCGGCAAAACGCTGGAGATCCGCTATCTCACCACCGGCGACACCGACGAACTGGGCGAGGTGAAGGTCTATTTCGAGCTCAACGGCCAGCCCCGCGCCGTGCGCGTTCCGAACCGCGCGGTGAAGGCGACGACCGCGGCGAAACCGAAGGCCGAGGCGGGTAACCCGGATCATATCGGTGCGCCTATGCCGGGTTCGATCGCCTCGATCGCGGTCAATGTCGGCCAGAAGGTGAAGCCGGGCGATATGCTCCTGACCATCGAGGCGATGAAGATGGAAACCGGGATCCACTCCGAGCGCGACGCCACCGTGAAAGCGATCCACGTTTCGCCGGGCGCCCAGATCGACGCGAAGGATTTGCTGATCGAGCTGGAGTAAACCGGTCCTGATCGAGACCGAACCGCGCGCCAAGGCCCCCGCCCCGGCGCGCGGTTTCATTTTCGGACCGACCGTGGAGTTCGAGGGGGCTGCCCCCGGGCCGGCACGGGATATTTGGTTCATTGAAGGCGAAAAACGCCCGGCTCTAGCCTCAGAGCGGAGGGAAAGCCGGGCTTCTCGAACTGCGCGGCAACCGGCATCCCGCCTGCACCGCAGCGGCAGCATAGACGGACCGAGGCTTAGTAATTATTTCGGCTTTCCAATTGCTTGATATTCCCCTGAGGCGTGAGGCGGAGTGAGAATTCGTCGTTTCAAACGACACGACCCCGAACACTGAATAGCCTGGACTGAGGGCCGGCGGGCGCCAGTCCCCGCACCTCAGAACAATTCCGACCCGGGGCGCGAGGAGACCTCCAGAAGACCCATCACGTAGCCCGCGACGGAGCGGAAGGAGACCAGCGAGATCTCGTCTTCCCCCGATCGCCAGAACGCCGCCGCCACTTGTGCCGCACGGGAGCGGCGGATTTCGCCTTTGGGTAGAGTCGCGACATCGGCGGGGGAGAGCTTCATCACCACTTGGTCGGCCTTCTCGCCGCGGATGGTGAACATCGCGCGGGCGTCAGAGACGTTGACGACCAGCGCATGCTCTGCGGCAAGCGCCTCGGCAACCCGGTCGGTAAGCGCGGGCGCCTCGTCATGGGCGCAGATCAGCAACAGCTCATCCGGGCTCATCCACGCGATGGAGCGCCCGTCGACGGTCTCGATCCGGCGCGGACCCGGGACGGGCAGCCCCTCGGCCTTGAGCGCCTTGGCCAGCGCCTTCGCGCCCAGATCGCAGCGGATGGAGATCATGCCCACCAGTCCGGCCTCGGACACGGTGACGAAACCTTCGTGGCTCTGCCCGGAAAGGGCGCTGACGGCCTCAGACATTCTGCTTCTCCCCGTCTTTGTCGTAGAAGACCGGATCGACGATCCGCGCCTTGACCATGTCCTCGCCCTCACCGGTGAACTCGATCACCTCGCCCATTCGGTCGGGCCCGTTCAGCACCAGCCCCATCGCGATACCCTTGCCGATCGTCGGCGAGTAATAGGTCGAGGTGACGCGGCCTTGCGTGTTGCGCTGACCGTTGGCGTTGAACCCGTCGGCGGGCGCGTGGCTGCCATCGGGGATCACCGATCCGTCGAGCGTCTCGAGGCCGACGAGCTTCCAGCGGTTCGGGTCGGTCATGTGGGACCGCTCCTGCGCGCGCTTGCCCAGATAGTCGGTCTTCTTCTTCGAGATCGCCCAGTTGAGGCCCAGATCCTGCGGGATCACGGTGCCGTCGGTCTCGTCGCCGATCATGATGAAGCCCTTCTCGGCGCGCATCACGTGCAGCGCCTCGGTGCCGTAGGGCATCACGCCAAGCGCTTCGCCCTCGGTCATCAGCTTCTCCCACAGCGCGAGGCCCTGCGACGCGGGAACCGCGATCTCGTAGCTCAGCTCGCCCGAGAAGGAGATGCGGAAGATGCGCGCGTCGAAACCGCCCAGCGTGCCGTCCGCCCATTGCATGAAGGGCAGCGTCTCCTTGCTGACATCCATGCCACCCAGTCGCTCCAGCAGTTCGCGCGACTTCGGGCCGACGACGGCGATCTGGGCATATTGCTCGGTCAGGTTGGCGGTGTAGACCTTCCAGTCCCACCACTCGCATTGCAGCCAGTCTTCCATCCAGCCATGGATGTGATCCGCCCCGCCCGACGTCGTGTGGCACAGCCACGTATCTTCGGACAGGCGCGCCACGACCCCGTCATCCATCAGGAAGCCGTTCTCGTTGCACATCAGCCCGTAGCGGCATTTGCCGACTTTCAGCGTCGACATCATGTTGGTGTAGAGCATGTCGAGGAATTTCCCCGCATCCGGCCCTTTCACCACGATCTTGCCCAGCGTCGAGGCGTCGAGCATGCCCACATTCTTGCGGGTATTGGTGATTTCGCGATTGACCGCGTCGCGGTGGCTCTCGCCCGATTTCGGGTAGCAATAGGGGCGACGCCAATGGCCGACCGGCTCCCAATGCGCGCCCTTGGCTTCGTGCCAGGACTGGATCGGGGTGCGGCGCAGCGGCTGGAACAGCTCGCCCTTGGCCTCCGCCGTCACGGCGCCGAGCGAAATCGGCGTGTAGGGCGGGCGGAATGTGGTGGTGCCAGTGGCCGGGATCGGTTGGCCAAGCGCATCCGAGAGGATTGCGAGCCCGTTGATATTGCTCAGCTTTCCCTGATCGGTCGCCATGCCGAGCGTGGTGTAGCGCTTGGTATGTTCGACCGACTCGTAGCCCTCGCGGGCGGCCAGCTGCACGTCGGAGACTTTCACGTCGTTCTGGTAGTCGAGGAAGCTCTTGAAGCGCAGCGCATCGGGCGCGCCCGCGGGCATCATCCAGACGGGGGCGAGCGGCGCTTCTTCCTCGGAAGCCGCGCCGATGCCCAGACCGCCCATCGCCTCGGAGAGCGTCAGATCGCCATTGGCGGCCCCCACGACCGTCGCCATGCCGGTCCCATCCGCGCCGGTCGGCGGACGGTTCGGATCGGGGCGGAACATCGCACGCGCATCGTCCCAGGTCAGCTTGCCGCCGCAATGCGACCACAGGTGCACGACCGGCGACCAGCCGCCCGACATCGCGACGCAATCGCAGTCGATCGTCTCGACCGCCCCGCCCTCGCCGGCCTGTGCGCAGATCTCGACGCCGGAGACGCGTTTGCGGCCGAGCACTTTCGCGATGCCGCGGCCTTCAAGCACGCGCACACCGCGCGCCTTCACGGCTTCGGGCAGCGCGCCATGGGTTTCCTCGCGCGCATCGACCACGGCCGAGACCGTCAGCCCCGCATCGAGGATCGCGAGCGCCGTGCGATAGGCGTCGTCGTTGTTGGTCACGATCACCGTGCGATCGCCGGGCGAGACCGCCCAGTTCACGATGTAATCGCGCACCGCCGAAGCCAGCATCACGCCGGGCACGTCATTGCCCGCGAAAGCAAGCGGACGTTCGATCGCGCCGGTCGCGGTGATCGTGTGGCCCGCACGGATGCGCCAGAGACGGTGGCGCGGACGGCCATCGCCGGGAGTGGTGTCGGCGAGGTTCTCGTAGCCGATGACATAGCCATGATCGTGCAGACCCGCCGCCATCAGGCGGGTGCGCATCGTGACATTCTCCATCGAGGACAGTTCGACCAGCGCGCTGTCGATCCAGGTCTGCGCGTCGTGACCGTCGATTTGACCGCCATCGACCGGCGTGCGCCCGCCCCAGTTCGGGGTCTGCTCGATCAGCCAGACGCGTTTACCGGCGCGGCCTTCCTTGAGCGCCGCGGCAAGACCCGCCACACCCCCGCCCACGACGAGCACGTCGCAATGGGCGTAGACCTGCTCGTAGCGATCCGGGTCGGCCTCTTTCGGCACGCCGCCCAAGCCCGCCGATTTGCGGATGATGGGTTCGAACAGGTGCTTCCACGCTGCGCGCGGGGCCATGAAGGTCTTGTAGTAGAAGCCCGCGGGCAGGAATTTGTAGAAGGTGTTGTTGATCTCGCCGATGTCGAAATCGAGCGACGGCCAGTGGTTCTGGCTGGTGGTCTCGGCCCCCTCGAACAGCTCGGTCGTGGTGGTCCGCTGGTCGGGCTCGAACCGCGCGTTGCGGCCCAGACCGACGAGCGCGTTCGGCTCTTCCGCGCCCGAGGCCACGATGCCGCGCGGGCGGTGATATTTGAACGACCGGCCCACCATAACCTGACCGCCGCCCAAGAGCGCCGAGGCCAGCGTATCGCCCGCAAAGCCGCGCATCGGCTTGCCGTTGAAGGTGAAGGCGAGCGGTTTCGCGCGGTCGATCAGACGACCACCCTTGGAAAGACGCGTGCTCATTTATAGCCCTCCCAGTCGGGGCGTTTCGCTTTGATCTTCGCGATCACATCGGCGGGGGGCTCGGTGGTCTGCGCCTTGTAGGTCGCAAATACCTCGAGCGTGTTGGTGTCGCGTGCAGCCAGGAACCACTTGCCGCAGCCATAGGCATGCCGCCAGCGTTCGAAATGGACGCCTTTCGGGTTCTTGCGGGCGAACAGGTAGCCCTCGAACTCGTCATCCGACGAGCCCGGCCCGAAGCGCTTGAGATGCGCCTCTCCGCCCGGGGCGAATTCGGTTTCCTCGGCGGTGACGCCGCAGCAGGGACAGGTGAGGGTCAGCATGTCGGATGCACCTCTTTACTGGAGAGCGCCGGGAGGGATTTGAAGCAGGTCGAAAGGGAGGTCGTCTTCATCAGTGCGCCACCCCTGCGGCGACGCTTTCATCGATGAAGCGGCCTTCCTTGAAGCGGTCGAGGCCGAATTGGTCGGTCAGCGGCGAGTGGCCACGTGCGATCAGCTCGGCCATGCCATAGCCCGAGCCCGGGATCGCCTTGAACCCGCCGGTGCCCCAGCCGCAATTGACGAAGATGCCCTCGACCGGCGTTTTCGACAGGATAGGCGAGCGGTCGCCGGTCATGTCGACGATGCCGCCCCATTGGCGCAACATCTTGAGGCGCGAGATGATCGGGAAGGTCTCGACCAGCGCGCGGGTGGTTTCCTCGACATGGTGCCACGAGCCGCGTTGGGTGTAGTTATTGAACCCGTCCGTGCCGCCGCCGATCACCATCTCGCCCTTGTCGGATTGCGACATGTAGCCGTGCACGGTGTTGGCCATCACGACCACATCCATGCAGGGTTTGATCGGCTCGGACACCCAGGCCTGCAGCGCCACGCTCTCGATCGGCAGACGGAAGCCCGCCATTTCGGCCAGGACCGAGGAATGCCCCGCGACGATGATGGCGAGCTGTTCGCAGTCGATCTCGCCCTTGGTGGTCGAGATGCCCTGCACCTTGCCGCCTTCGGTGCGCACACCGGTCACTTCGCATTTCTGGATGATGTCCATGCCCATGTCCGAGCACGCCCGCGCATAGCCCCAGGCCACCGCGTCGTGCCGCGCCGTGCCGCCGCGCTTTTGCAGCAGAGCGCCCAACACCGGGTAACGCGGCCCGTCGATATTGATGATCGGCACCAGCTCCTTGACCTGCTCCGGTCCGATCCATTCGGTGTCGATGCCCTGCAGGCGGTTGGCGTGCACCGTGCGCTTGTAGCCGCGCACCTCGTGCTCGGTCTGGCCCAGCATCAAAAGACCGCGCGGCGAGAACATCACGTTGTAGTTCAGGTCCTGGCTCAGATCCTCGTAAAGCGCGCGGGCTTTCTCGTAGATCGCCGCCGACGGATCCTGCAGGTAGTTCGAGCGGATGATCGTGGTGTTGCGGCCGGTATTGCCGCCGCCCAGCCAGCCCTTCTCGATCACCGCGACATCGGTGATCCCATGCACCTTGCCAAGGTAATAGGCGGTGGCGAGGCCATGCCCCCCTGCCCCCACGACAATGACCTTGTAGCGTTTCTTCGGCTCGGGCGAGCGCCAGGCCCGCTCCCAACCGCGATGGAAGCGCATCGCCTCACGCGCAACGGCAAACATCGAATAGCGTTTCATGAGCGCGCCTCCGAGCAGTCTCGACTCTTTCGCCTTTGTGATGGACCGGGGCGGCGGGCGAAAGCCCCCCTGTTGCGGCATCGCAGGGAAAAAAGCGACATGGGCCTGCGACATCGGGTTCCATTCACGCGCTAGACCCTTTCGGCGCGGCGTCATCTCGCCTAAATGGGGGGCGAAGGATGAGGAGACGCCATGCTGTTCTGGATTATCGCCGCCGCGCTCGTTGCGGTCATTGCGCTTCTGTTTGCGCTTGCCCTGTTGCGCGGACGTGGGGAAGACGAGATGGCACCGGCGGCCTCGTATGACGTGCAGGTCTATCGCGATCAGCTGCGCGATCTGGAACGCGACGTCGAGCGTGGAGTCACATCGCGCGAGGAAGCCGACCGGGCAAAGCTGGAAATTTCGCGCCGGATGCTCGAGGCGGACCGCAAGGCGCAGGCAGGCTCCGATCTGGGCCGGGCACCGAAAGGGCCGACCATCGCGCTGGTGATAGGTGGCGTCGTGATCTTCGGCGCGGCGTTCTGGCTCTATACCCGGATGGGCGCGGAGGGCTATCAGGACCAGCCGATCGCGCAGCGTTTCGCGGATGCCGACAAGCTCTATGACAGCCGCCCCTCGCAGGCCGAGGCCGAGAAGATGCAGAAAGCCCGCGCGACCCCCCCGGCCAATCCGGACCCGAAATTCCTCGAACTGATGAAAAAGCTGCGCGAAGCCGTGGCGAAGAAGCCCGACGATCCGAAGGGCCTCGAACTGCTTGCACGCAACGAGGCGGCGCTGGGCAATTTCGACGCCGCATGGAAAGCGCAGCAGCGGCTCGTCGCGACAAAGGGCGATGCCGCCACCGCTCAGGATTACGCCGAGCTGGGCGAGATGATGGCCGTGGCCGCTGGCGGGCTGATCACGCCCGAGGCGGAGAAAGTCTTCGCGACCGCGCTGAAGATGGACCAGAATAACGGGCTCGCGCTCTATTACGTTGGCCTGATGATGGCGCAGAACGGGCGCGGCGACCGGGCATTCCGCCTCTGGGACAACCTGCTGCGCAACTCGGAAAGCAGCGATCCGTGGGTGCCGCTGGTGCAGCAGAACATCGAGGAACTGGCATGGCTCGCGGGCGAGAAGGATTACACCCCGCCGAGACCGCGCGGCGCGCCCGGCCCGTCGCAGGCAGATGTCGCGGCGGCGGCGGACATGTCGCCCGAGGCGCGTCAGCAGATGATCCGCTCGATGGTGGAGCGCCTGAACGACCGGCTGGCGCAGGAAGGCGGCAGCGCAGATGACTGGGCACGCCTGATTTCGTCGCTGCGCATGATCGGTGAGGTCGACCGCGCAGATGCGGTCTATGGCGAAGCGAAGGGCAAATTCGGCTCGCGCCCGGACGACATGGCGAAGATCGACGCGGCCCATCAGGCCCCGGCCGGTCAGGCGCTGCAGGACATGGGTGGCGCGCAGGCGGGGCAAAGCGCCCCGCAAGCGGCCCCCGCCCTGCCCGGTCCGAGCGCGCAGCAGATGAAGGACGCGGCCTCGATGACGCCCGAGGAGCGCCAGCAGATGATCCAGGGCATGGTCGATGGTCTCTTTGACCGCCTGACCACCGAGGGTGGCACGCCGCAGGAATGGGCGCGGGTGATCTCGTCCCTCGCCACGTTGGGCCAAACCGACCGCGCCAAGGAAGCCTGGGGCGAGGCGCAGAAGGCGTTGGCCGACAAACCGGATGCGCTGGCTCAGGTCGAGGCGGCGGCGAAATCGGCAGGTGTGGCGCAATGATCTGCGAGACGATCGAAGAATTCGCCGATGCGATCCCGCGCATGGGCGGCGTCGCAGGGCTCGATCTGGGCACCAAGACCATCGGCGTCGCGGTGTCCGACGGGCTGCGCTCGGTCGCGACGCCGCTATCGACGATCAAGCGCAGGAAGTTCGGCCTAGATGCCGAGGCGCTTCTCAAGATCGTGGCGGAGCGTGATTTGAAGGGGCTGATCCTCGGCCTGCCGAAGAACATGGACGGGACCGAAGGAGCGCGCTGCCAATCGACCCGCGCCTTCGCTCGCAACCTCAGCCGCCTCACCGATCTGCCGATCAGCTACTGGGACGAGCGGCTGAGCACGGTCGCCGCCGAACGCGCGATGCTGGAGGCCGATATGTCGCGCGCCAAACGCGCAGAGGCGATCGACCACGTCGCGGCAAGCTTCATTCTGCAAGGCGCGCTGGATCGGCTGCGCTATCTGGGGGCGGCATGAACGATCCGCAAAACACCGACGACATCTGGAAACGCGCCGAGATCGAGAGCCCCTGCGTCAAGCTCTGCCAGATTCACCCCGAGGCGCGGATCTGCATCGGCTGCTACCGCACGATGGAAGAAATCGGCGCGTGGTCGCGGATGACACCCGAGGCGCGCCGCGAAGTGATGGCGGAGCTGCCCGAACGAGCGCCGCAACTGCGCAAGCGCCGCGGCGGACGCGCAGGCCGACAGGACCGCTGAGCGCTTAAGCGCCGCCCCCTTTCGCCGGGAAGACAAAGCAGCGATCGCGCCGGATCATCAGCCACATCGGCGTGCCGGGCTTCGGCAGGAATACGTTCGGGACGCTGGCGCGCAGGATCGTGCCGTCGAAATCCATCCGGAACTCGACGAGGCTCTCGCGGCCCAAGAAGCGTGCGCGTTCGACCACCCCACGCGCGGGCGTGCCGTCCTGCGGCGTCGGGGACGGGCCGCGCCCTGCCCGGTCGAAATCGATCTTCAGATGCTGCGGGCGGATCACGATGTCGATCTCGGTCCCGTCCGCATGGCCCGGCGTCAGGAAATCGCCGAAGGGCGTCACGGTCAGCGCGTCCTGCACCTGCCCCTGGAGCACGTTCACATCCGAGAAGAACGCCGCCGCCGCCCGGTCCACAGGCGCGTTATAGAGGTTATAGGGTGCGCCGCGCTGCACGATCTTCCCGCCGCGCATCAGCAGAATCTCATCGGCCATCCGCATCGCCTCATGCGGCTCATGCGTGACCAGCAAAACGGCGGTGTTTTCCTCTTTCAGAAGCGCCAGGGTCTCGTCGCGGATATCGTCGCGCAGACGCTCGTCCAGTCCCGAGAAAGGCTCGTCCATCAAGAGGATACGCGGTCGGGGTGCAAGCGCACGTGCCAGCGCCACGCGCTGCTGCTCGCCGCCCGAAAGCCCGTGCGGATAGCTGTCGCGATGGCGCAGCAGGCGGACCTTCTCGAGCAATTCCGTCACGCGGGCGCGCTTTGCCGCCGCATCGCCCTTGAGGCCGAAGGCGATATTCTCGGCAACCGTCAGATGCGGAAACAGCGCAAAGTCCTGAAACATCAGCCCGATCGCGCGTTGCTCGGGCGGGACGTGAACGGAGCCGTCGCTGATCGCGGCCCCGTCGACGTAGATCTCGCCCGCATCCTGCGTATCGACTCCCGCGATCAGCCGGAGCGTCGTCGATTTGCCGCAGCCCGAGGGGCCCAGCAGACAGGTCACCTGCCCCGCTGGGATCGCAAAGGACACGTCGTCGACCACGGCCAACCCGTCGAACACGCGGCCAAGCGCGCGAACTTCGAGGCGCGGAGGGGGTAATTGTGCGCTCATGCAGCGAAATCTCGACCGAAAGTGTCAGGCAATGCAGGGCGGGAGATAACAGCCCCCCGCCCCCCAAGCAAGCCCGGTAGGTCGTCCGGCAGACCCGGCTCAAATCGAGATGTTGTTCAGCCCGCCGTCGAGCATCACGTTCTGCCCGACCATGAACCCGGCGTGAACCGAACACATGAAGGCACAGGTCGCACCGAACTCCTCGGGCGTGCCGTAGCGACGCACCGGGATCGATGCCTCGCGCTGCGCTTTGGCTTCCTCGACCGAGATGCCCTTCGCCTTCGCCGCCGCCGTATCGAGCGACACCGCGCGGTCGGTCGCATGCAGGCCCGGCAACAGGTTGTTAATGTTCACGCCATATTCCGCGACCTGCCGCGAAGTGCCGGCGACGAAGCCGGTCAGGCCGGAACGTGCAGAGTTCGACAGGCCGAGCTGCGCGATCGGCGCGCGCACGGATTGCGAGGTGATATTGACCACCCGCCCCCAGCGCTGCTCGATCATGGCCGGCAGCACCGCCTGCATCATCGCGATCGGGGCCAGCATGTTCGCATCGAGCGCCGCGATGAAATCGTCGCGCGACCAGTCGCGCCAGTTGCCCGGAGGCGGCCCGCCCGCATTGGTCACCAGAATGTCGACCTCGCCCGCTTCGCCCAGCACCGCCGCGCGTCCCTCGGGCGTGGTGATGTCGGCGGCCACGGGCGTCACGGTGACCCCGGTCGCGGCCATGATCTCGTTCGCCGTCGCGGCCAGCGTGTCGGCGCCGCGCGCATTCAGCACGATGTCGACACCTGCCTGCGCGAGCGCCATCGCGCAGCCCCGTCCTAGCCCTTTCGAGCCCGCACATACGATCGCCTTGCGGCCCCTGATACCAAGATCCATCGCGCCCTCTCCTTTGCTTTCATTCTCCGGCGTGATCCGGCGAGCCCATCGCGCGAAACATCGCGCGCGGCCCTGCCAGCTACGCCTCGCACAGTAGCTTGCCCGAATGGGAGGACAAGCGCGCTGTGGCCGCTTGACCATCACGAGCGGCCCGCGGTAAGCCGATGCGATCCAGCAGTTTCAGACGGCCCGACAGGGCGAGGGAGAGCGCGTGTCAAACCCGAGCCAGATCGTTCACGTCTTCGAGGCAGAGGATATCTGGGTCACCTCCGGGGCCAATCAGGGCGACGCGCTCGGCCTTGCCGAAGAATGCGAACCCGGCGACATTTATCAGCTCCATCGCGCCGCCAAACCGCGCCGCCTCGTGCTGGCCCAGCAAGGCGCCGCGCCGACCGTTGCTGAAGGCTCCGAGATCGGCGCGCCGGGGGATGCGCTCGAGCTGATCGCGCGGCACCTGCTGATCACGCCCGAGGGCGACACGGTCGACATCCTGATGATCTGCCACGAGGCCACGGGCGCGCATTACGCGTTGCCGCTCTCACCGATGGCAGCGCGCTTCGACTACACGTTGCTGGAGGCGCGCGACGATCCCGGCGAGGTGCGGCTGTCGGACCTCGTCTGCGTGGCCTTCACCACCGGCACGATGATCACGCTGGCCGGCGGCGCGCAGATGCCGATCGAGCAACTCACCCCCGGCGCGCGGGTGCTGACCCGCGACAATGGCCCGCAGCCGGTGAAGCTGGTGGCGAAGGCGACGATGCGCGCGCTGGGGTCTTTCGCGCCGGTCGTGATTTCGGCGGGCGTACTGGGCAATGAAGGCGACCTGGTGATCTCGCCCCATCACCGCGTGTTCCTCTATCGCCGCGGCGCGCAGAAGTTGGGCGACACGTCGGAAATCCTCGTGCAGGCGAAGCATCTCGTCGATGGCGAGAATGTCTGGCAGCGCGAGGGCGGGTTCGTCGATTACTTCGCGCTGGTCTTCGACCGGCATGAGATCATCTATGCCGAAGGCGTTCCGGTCGAGAGCCTGATGGTGTCCGAGGCGACGCTGTCACTTCTACCCGAAGAATTGGGCCGCGAGATATCCGAGCGCTTGCCCGACCTCGCCCACCGCCAGCATTTCGGCACCGAGGCGACGCGCGATCTTCTCGATCGGATCGGGCGCGAGAAACTGTTCCGCAAGCGCAAGGATTGAAGCACGAGGGGGCGCGGCCCCCGCTCTTTTCTGCCCTCCGCTTGCGCTTCGGGCGTTCCGCGGGGCGTCCTTCCACTGAAAGGCCGCTGATCTCGCCTCATCCGGCGGGATCTTTTCAAAAAGAGGAAGAGATTAGCCGTTCAGCGCTTCGAGCGCGGCGGCATGAATCTCCGGCGAGGCGGCGGCGAGCACCTGCCCGCCGCGATGGGCCGGACCACCCTGCCAGTTGGTGACAAGGCCTCCCGCCGCTTCGATCACCGCGATCGGAGCCGCCACGTCATAAGGCTGCAGGCCGGCCTCGACCACCAGATCGATCTGGCCGGCGGCAAGCAGCGCATAGGCGTAGCAATCCATGCCGTAACGCGTCAGCCGCACCTGCTTCGACAACCGAGCGAAGGCCGCGCCCTCTTCCGCCGTGCCGACTTCGGGGAAGGTGGTGAAAAGCGTCGCGCTGTCGAGCCCGCGCCCGGTCCGCACGCCAAGCTGGCGCGCGCCATGCGGACCGTCGAGCGTCGCGCGCCCGAAGCCGCCGGTAAAACGTTCGCCGATATAAGGTTGGTCGATCACGCCCATGAGCGGCGCGCCGGGGCCGTCCGGTTCCTCGGCGCACAAGGCGATTAGCACGCCCCAGGTCGGCGTTCCCGACAGGTAGCCGCGGGTGCCGTCGATCGGGTCGAGTACCCAGGTCAGTCCGCTTTGCCCGCGGGTGACGCCATGCTCTTCGCCGTAGATGCCGTCTTGCGGACGACGCTCCATGATCAGGGCACGCATCGCGGCCTCGGCGGCACGGTCGGCCTCGGTCACCGGATCGAACCCACCTTCGAGCTTGTTATCCGCGCCGATCCCGCCCACGGGACGGAACTGCGCCAAGGTCTCCCGCCGCGCGCAATCGGCAAGCTCAGCGGCCAAGGCCGAAAGCTCCGCGCGGGTATCGGTGTCGAGATCAAGCATCAGTGTCCTCCCCGGGCCGCGCAGTCACCGCAACCGACCCCCAGAAATGAGATAAGGGGAGCGGTAACCGCCCCCCTTCTCCGGGTCAAGCTGCCGACCGCCCCACATTCGGTCGCCAGTTGCGCCTAAAGGCGTCCGCGTAGCGCTCAGGCCGCGTCGGAGAGCACCTTGGCCAGTTCGAACAGCCGGCGGCGCTGCGCCTCCGGGATCGAGTAATAGGAGCGCACGAGCGCGAGCGCCTCCTTGTCAGACAGAATATCTCCCGCCACTTCCGGTTGCATCCCGCTATCTTCCGCGAGCCCTTCGAAGAAGAAGGAGATCGGAACTTCGAGCGCATCCGCGATATCCCAGAGTCGAGATGCCGAAACCCGGTTCATCCCGGTTTCGTATTTCTGGATCTGCTGGAATTTGATCCCAACTTTGTCCGCGAGCTGTTGTTGGGTCATCCCAATCATCCAGCGGCGATGCCGGATCCGCTTGCCTACATGGACATCAACCGGATGCTTCATACTCTTTCCCCTTCAAGCCAATTTCACCCACAAACTACCGTGCGCTGAGTGTGGCCTGCGCGGGTAAAATCGCAAACCTGTCTAAAAAGACAGGGAAATTGCAGCTTTCCGCAGCACACCTAACCTAAAGGATAGGTGCCCCCCTATTCGCCTTCCGCGTGTTTTGCGATTTGCAACTCGAAGAGTTGGGTTCCGTTACGGAAGACTATGATGCCAACCGCCCTCTCACGGAGGATTGATTCGCTGGTCAATACCCGGCGGCGACCCTGCCGCGACGTCCCGCTCCGGGCTCTGGCAGGCGGGCTGGCCCTGATCGGCTACGCGGTCTATCACGGGCGACGTAGGGTCCGCTTTGCTGGCCAACCAACCCCGCGACACAACTTGCCGGAGCATTCGATGCGCGCCTATGTTCAAGCCGCCCCCGGGCAAAACCCCGAGCTGACCGAAATCCCCCTTCCCGCCCCGGCACCGGGCGAGGTGCAGGTCGCCATCCGGGCCTGCGGTCTGAACTTCGCCGACCTGCTGATGATCGAAGGGAAATATCAGGACACCCCCACCCCGCCCTTCACCCTCGGCATGGAGCTCGCGGGAGAGGTCATCGCGGCAGGCGAGGGCTGCACCCTCGCCACGGGCACCCGCGTCGCCGTCTTCTCAGGGCAAGGCGGGCTGGCCGAGGCGGGCAATTTCCCCGAAATCCGCTGCACGCCGATGCCGGACGCGATGAGCTACGCGCAGGCGGCGGCCTTCCAGATCGCCTATGGCACCAGCCATGTGGCCTTGGAGACGCGTGCAGGCCTCGCCGAGGGCGAGACGCTGGTGGTTCTGGGCGCGGCCGGTGGAGTCGGCCTCACGGCGGTCGAGATCGGCAAGAAGATGGGCGCACGGGTGATTGCCTGTGCGCGCGGCGAGGCGAAGCAGCAGATCGCGCGCGCCGCCGGGGCCGATGAGACGCTCGATAGCGAGAGCGACGATCTGAAAAGCGCGATCAAGGCCCTTGGCGGTTGCGACGTGGTTTACGACGCAATCGGCGGCCCCGCAGGCGAAGCCGCCTTCCGCGCCCTGAAACCCGGCGGGCGCTATCTGATGATCGGGTTCGCCAGCGGCAGCCAGCCGAAGTTGCCCCTCAACCACGCGCTGGTGAAGAATATCGCGATCCACGGGCTTTACTGGGGTGGCTATCTCAAGCTCGACCCGCAGGTTCTGACCGGGTCGATGGCGCGGCTCTTCGACTGGTTCGCGCAGGGCGGCCTCAGCCCCCATATCGGCGCGACCTATCCGATGGCGCAGATCCCGGACGCGCTGGAAGATCTGCGCGCGCGCCGCTCCACCGGCAAGCTGGTCATCGAGATCGACGCTCAGGCATAGGCCTCCCGGATCAGCGCACGCAGCCCCTCGACCGGATCGCCGGTCAGCCGGCCCGTGTCGTAGAAGCAGATCCGCGAGCGGCCGAGCGGCGGCAGACCGCTTTCCGGTCCCAGCGCCACGCAGCCCGGCGGGATGTCACGCGACAGCCGCACCGCGACGCCCATATCGGCGGCCACCGCCGCGCTCGCCATTTCGTCTGATTGCCCGTCGAAAGCCGGTTTGGACTCGATCCCGACCGCCTCGAGCGCCGCCAAGGCCGCGCCGTAGAACGCGCATCCTTCCTCGATCGACAGCATCAGAGGGCGCGCGCAAAAGGCGCGCCCGAGCTGCGCGCCGATCCAGACCAGTTGATCGGCAGAGAGCACCTCGGCCTCCGGACCGGGCGTCTCCTCCGTTGTCAGGATCATGTCCAGCTCGCCCGCATCCAGCATTCGCCGCAGGGTCTGCGAGCGGCGCGAGGCGAGTTGCAGCCGGACCATCGGCCATTGCTCTGAGAGCGCGCGCAACAGATGCGGCATCTGCGGGCTGACCAGATCATGTGGCAGGCCGAAGCGCACGGTCACCTCGGCATCCGCCGCGCGCAGCCGCGCCAGAGCCGCGTCATTCTCGGCGCAGATCCGGCGCGCATGGTCCAGAAGAGAGCGCCCCGCACGGGTCAGCGCCATCCTCCGGTTCGACCGATCGAAGAGCACCTTGTCGAGCGCCTCCTCCAAGCGGCGGATCTGCATCGAGACTGCCGATTGGGTCAGGTTCAGAAGCCGCGCCGCCTGCGTCACCGAGCCGGTTTCCGAAACGGTCAGAAGCGCACGCAGCGCTGCGATATCGAGGTTTTGTGCCATGTCGGCCTATCCATCACGTTTCGTGATACTTAATAGCACAATCATTCGTTTTCATCATTAAAAAACTTGCGTCATCCTTCCGGGCAGAAACGATCACCCTCGGAGGATAAGACAATGACCTTCCTGACCCAGCGCAACGCCGCCTGTTGCGCCCCTGACCGCCCCGCCCGGCGGAGCGTCCTTGCCACGTTCGCCGCGATTGTCACCCATTACCGCTCGCGCCGGGCGTTGGCGAGGCTCGATGCAAGGCTTCTCGAGGATATCGGGCTGACCGAGTCCGAAGCCGCGTTCGAAGTCCGGCGCCGGATTTGGGACGCCCCCGACCACTGGCGCGCGGGTCGCTGAGGCACAACCTGTGAAAACCATGTGAAACGACGCATTTTCCAGCAGCCCCAAATCTTGAATTCCGGGGCTGCTCTGCCAATATCGGTCGGGAAACCGGTCCGAGGGACGACCGGACGACATAGTTGGAGGTGCTGATGGCTGATTTCGAAACGATGCGGACCCCTCGCGCGGGCACGCGTCAGGCTGCGATTGACGAGGGTCTTCGCGCACATATGAACAAGGTCTACGGGCTTATGTCGCTGGCGATGCTGGTGACCGGGGCCGTGGCGTTTGGTGTGGGTACGAACCCGGCGCTCGTTGCCGCGATCTTCGGTTCGGGCCTCAAATGGGTTGTGATGCTGGCACCGCTGGCGATCGTCTTCGCCTTCGGCGCGATGATCAACAAGATGTCGACCAGCACGGCGCAGATCGTGTTCTTCGTCTATGCCGCACTGATGGGCCTGTCGATCAGCTTCATCTTCGCCGCCTATACCGGCATCTCGATCGCGCAGACCTTCCTCGTGACGGCGATCTCCTTCGCGGGTCTCTCGCTTTACGGCTACACCACGAAGCGTAACCTTTCCGCGATGGGCTCGTTCCTGATGATGGGTCTGATCGGCCTGATCGTCGCCTCGATCGTGAACATCTTCCTCGCCTCCTCGGCGATGGCCTTCGCGATCTCGGTGATCGGCGTTCTGATCTTCGCGGGCCTCACGGCTTACGACACGCAGAACATCAAGAACACCTACCTGCAGCTCGCTGCCAGCGACTCGGAGTTCATGGGCAAGGCCGCCATCATCGGCGCGCTGCAGCTCTACCTGGACTTCCTGAACCTGTTCATGTTCCTGCTGCAATTCATGGGCAACCGCCAGTAATTGGCACGCCCACGAGACATTCGAAAGCCCCGCCCTTCCGGCGGGGCTTTTTCATGTCAGCCCATCCGTAGCGCCATATCCAGCATCCGGTTGGAGAAGCCCCACTCATTGTCATACCAGCCGAAGACCCGGATCAGCCCGTGCGCGGTCGCCCGCGTCTCGGGCAGCGCCATGACGACGCTCTCGGGGCGCGCGCGCAGATCGGTGGAGACGAGCGGCTTCCCGGTCGTGCCGATCACCCCGCCTGCGTCACGCAGCATCGCGTTGACCTGTTCGACCGTGGCGGGATTTTTCACCGTCACCGCCAGATCAACCGCCGAGACGGAGGCCGTGGGCACCCGCACCGCCTGCGCGATCAGGCGACCGGCGAGATCGGGCAGCACCTCTTCCATCAGCTTTCCCGCAGAGGTCGTCGTCGGCACCATCGACAACGCCGCCGCGCGCGAGCGTTCCATCGGGCCGCTCGGCTTGTCGACCGTGGGCTGCGAGCCGGTATAGCAATGCACCGTCGTCATCGAGCCGGTGACGATCCCGAATTCCGCATCGATCAGCCGCGCAAGCGGCGCCAGCGCATTCGTCGTGCAGCTTGCATTGGAGACGATCTTCTGGCCGTTCAGCGCCGCGTCATTCGCGCCCAGAACCACCGTGATCTCCGCCGCTTTCGCAGGTCCCGAGATCAGCACGCGAGACGCGCCGCCCGCGATCCCCTGCCCTGCAATCTGCGGGCTGTCGGCCCGACCGGTGCATTCCATCACCAGATCGACATCCGACAGATCGAGCATGGAGATATCATCCGCGCGGTGCAGCGCGATCCGGGTGCCGTTGATCACCAGCGCGTCCTCTTCCAGCGCGACCGTGCCGCGCCACGGGCCGAAGACGCTGTCATATTCGAAGAGGTAAGCCAGCATCTCGGGCGCTTCGATATCGTTTACGCCCACGATCTCCAGCCCCGGCCAGCTCGCAGGCGCCTCCGCCCAGGCGCGCAGCACCGAGCGACCGATCCGTCCGAACCCGTTTATGAAAACACGCATCTGGCGCACCTCCTGCAACCGCCCTTAGCGCCGCAAGGCGCCAAGGGAAAGCGCGCGATTGTCACCGATACGGCAGAGACCGCCTCAAGCGGACAATTCGCGCGCGGTGATCTGGTAGGTGAAGTCCTTGGCGTCGAGATAGTCGCGGCGTTTGCCGTCGATCTCGGCCTGCGGATACATAAGATAGGGCAGCTCCGGCCCGTCCGAACCCGGCAGTTCCACGTCATGCGCGTAGTTATAGGCGACCCAGTTGCCTTCCCATGCGCCGAAGAGCTTCGCACGCACATCGACCACTTTGGGGTCCTTGAGGCCCAGATGCCCCTCGCCTTCCTGCAGCATCACCTTGCGCACATCGGCGGCATCGGCAGGCACCCAGCCGAAGCCGCTCAGCCAAACCTCCGAGCGGCAATGCTGCGCGCCGGTGGCGTCGTCGGATTTCAGACCGAGGCTCTTGTAGCCGAAACGCGAGGGCGCGACGCGGATGCCATAGACATCGCGCGCAGGGAGCCCGGCGGCACGCGCCAGACCCACGAAGAGCGCGTTGAGGTCGGCGCATTTGCCCGACAGATCGCCCGAGGTCAGCATGAAGGCGATATCGCCCAAGCCGCAGCCCGGCGTCTTCGGGTTGCGCACGGTGTTCTCGACGATCCATTCGTAGATCGCGCGGGCTTTCTCCAGATCGCCGGTCTTTCCACGGGTTATCGAGTCAGCGGTCTGCTTCACGATCCCGTCGGTCGGCAGCAGCTTGGTCGCGGCGGTGAAACGCGCACGCTCGACCTCGTCCAGCGGCTCGACATCGCCCGGCTTGCTCAGATCGACCACGAAATCCTGCGTCTGGGCCTGTGCGGTCACGGTCAGCTTGCGCGGGCCCTCGGAAGCGCCCCAGACCGCGTGCACCATCGGAGTGCCGCTATCGGGCGCGTTCACAATCTGCACCTCGTCCGCATCGCTTTCCCAGTTCACCGCGCCGGGCTTCATCCAGCCGTCACCATGCACGGAGGGTACCGGCACCCAGAGCTGCGCCGTCTCGCCGCCGCCGGGCAGGCTGACTTTGGTGACCAGCTCGAAGTTGCGCCAGCCCGTGGGCTTGGGATCGAACGCCGCCATCGCGCCGCGCGGGCTGGCCGCCAGCGCCACCGAAGCCGCGCCGAGTTGCAGAAGACGCCGTCTGTTCAAAGCCATGTCACCACTCCGCTGAATTCTGGCCGCGTTCTACGCCCGCGTCCCTGCAAGAACAAGGCATCCGTGCGCTCAGCCGAAACGGCCAGTGATGTAATCCGACGTGCGCTCGACCCGCGGGCGGGTGAAAATCTGAGCGGTCTCGCCCTCTTCGATCAGTTCGCCCAGATACATGAAGGCGGTACGATCGCTGACGCGGCTCGCCTGCTGCATGTTGTGGGTCACGATGGCGATGGTGAACTGCTCCTTGAGCTGGTGGATCGTCTCCTCCAGCTTGCCGGTCGAGATCGGGTCGAGCGCGGAAGCCGGTTCGTCGAGCAGGATCACCTCCGGTTCCACCGCGATGGTACGCGCGACGCACAGGCGCTGCTGCTGACCACCCGAGAGCGACTGGCCCGAGCTTTGCAGCTTGTCCTTCACCTCGTCCCAGAGCGCCGCGCCTTTCAGCGCCGCCTGCACCCGGTCGTCGATCTCGGATTTCGCGTAATTCGCGAGGCGCAGGCCGAAAGCGATGTTCTCGTGGATCGTCATCGGGAAGGGCGTGGGTTTCTGGAACACCATGCCCACCTTCGCGCGCAGCCGGTTCAGATCGACCTTCTTGCCGAGGATATTCTCGCCATCGAGCAGCACTTCCCCCGTCGCGGTCTGCTTCGGATAGAGGTCATACATGCGGTTGAGCACGCGCAGGAGCGTGGACTTGCCGCAACCCGACGGGCCGATGAAGGCGGTCACGCGGTTCTCGGGCAGGTCCAGATTGATCGATTTCAGGGCTTTGAAATCACCGTAGAAGAAATCGAGATTCTTGATCGAGATGCGCGGTTTCGGCGCGGGATCGACCCCGTCGAAGGTCATCGGCGAGCGTTCGCGGGTGAGGGTATCCATCAGTGTTTCTCCTTCTTGGAGGTGACGAGGCGGGCGACAATCGACAGCGCCAGCACCGCGACGGTGATGAGAAGCGCGCCTGCCCAGGCAAGGGCCTGCCAGTTATCGTAGGGCGAGAGCGCGAATTGGAAGATGGTGATCGGTAGCGAGGCCATCGGCTGCGTCAGATCGAGGCTGAAGAAATTGTTGCTGAGCGCCGTGAACAGAAGCGGCGCTGTCTCGCCCGAAATCCGGGCGATGGCCAGCAGCACGCCGGTCACGATCCCCGCCATCGCCGCCTTGTAAGCGACCGTGCGGATCACGATCCAGCGCGGCCAGCCCATCGCGAGCCCCGCTTCGCGCAGCTGATCGGGCACGAGGCGCAGCATGTCCTCTGTGGTGCGCACGACGATCGGGATCACGAGGATCGCCAGCGCGACCGAGCCCGCAAGCGCGGAGAAATGCCCGAGGCTGACGACGAGCACCTGATAGACGAAGAGGCCGACGATGATCGACGGCGCCGACAGCAGGATGTCGTTCACGAAACGGATCACTTTGGACAGCTTCGCATAGCGCCCGTATTCCGCCATGTAGGTCCCAGCGAGGATGCCAATCGGCGTCCCGATCGCCACCGCGATCACCGACATGATCACCGAGCCGAGGATCGCGTTGCGCAAGCCGCCCGGCTCCATCGGCGAGGGCGTGTCTTGCGTGAAGACGGCTAGGTTCAGCGCGCTCGCTCCCTTGTAGAGCAGGTAGAGCAGGATCACGGCCAGCACGAAGAGGCCGAGCGCCGCCGCCCCCGTGGACAGCGTCATCATCACCGCGTTGACGGTCTTTCTGCGGGTCATCGAAGCCATGCGTTACGCTCCCGACTTTTGCTTCATGCGCTTGAGCATCCACTGGGCAGCGGCGAGCACGATGAAGGTGAGGATGAACAGAACGAGGCCCAGCGCGATAAGCGATGAGGTGTAGATCGGCGTCGTGGCCTCGGTGAATTCGTTGGCGATGGCCGCCGAGATTGTCGTGCCCGGCGCGAGGATCGAGCCCGAGATGCGATGCGCGTTGCCGATCACGAAGGTCACGGCCATCGTCTCGCCCAGCGCGCGGCCGAGCGACAGCATGATACCGCCCACCAGCGCGGTGCGCACATGCGGGATCACGATGTGGCGGTTCACCTCCCAACGGGTCATGCCCATGCCATAGGCGCTTTCACGCAGCATCGGCGGCACCGTCTGGAAGATGTCGCGCGCGAGCGAGGCGATGAAGGGCAGGATCATCATCGCGAGGATCAGCCCCGCCGTCAGCATCCCGATCCCGTAGGGCGGGCCCGCGAAGAGGCCACCGATCACCGGGACATTGCCCAGCGTGTCGATCAGGAAGGGCTGGATATAGCTCTGCATGAAGGGCGCGAAGACGAAGAGGCCCCAGATGCCGTAAATGATCGAGGGAATGCCCGCGAGCAGCTCGATCGCGATCCCCAACGGGCGACGCAACATGCGCGGGCAGGTCTCCGTCAGGAAGATCGCGATGCCAAGGCCCACCGGCACCGCTATGACCATCGCGATGATCGAGGTGACGACCGTGCCGTAGAGCGGTGCCAGCGCGCCGAACTTTTCGGTCACCGGGTTCCATTTCTCGGTCCACAGGAACGGCAGCCCGTATTCCTTGAGTGCCGGCCACGCCCCCATGATGAGCGAGACGAACACGCCCAGAAGGACCAGCAGCACCACCACCGCGGCGGCCAGCGTCAAGGTTCCGAAAATCCGATCGGACTGGGCTACCGGGCGCGCGCTCTTCACGCCTCTGTCGTAATCGCTTGTCGCCGTCATCGCGCACTCCACTCAAAATCGCAGAAAGGGAGGGCCGCAGTCACGGCCCTCCCCCGAAGGTGTTTATGAAGGAAGGATCAGTTGTTCATGGCCCAGACGGGGTTGCCGTCCTTGCCCTTGATCTGGCCCCATTCCTTCTTGATCTGGGCCACGACATTGTCGGGCATCGGGATGTAGTCCAGCTTGGCCGCGGCGTCGTCGCCGTTGGCGTAGGCCCAGTCGAAGAACTTCAGCGCCTCTTTCGACGCTGCGCCGTCCTTGGCATCCTTGTGCATCAGGATGAAGGTCGCCGCGGTCATCGGCCAGGTCTTGTCGCCCGGCTGGTTGGCGAGGATCACGCCGAAGCCCGGCTGGCTCGACCAGTCGGCATTGGCGGCGGCAGCGGCGAAGGCTTCGGCCTTCGGCGCGACTTTCTTGCCTGCTTTGTTGATCATGTCCGTGTAGGTCATGTTGTTCTGCAGCGCGTAGGCATATTCGACATAGCCGATCGAGTTCTTCGTCTGATCGACATTCGCGGCCACGCCCTGGTTACCCTTGGCGCCAAGACCCACCGGCCATTCGACCGAGGTCGAGACGCCGATATCGTTCTTCCAGGTCTCGTCGACCGAGGCGAGGTAATAGGTGTAGTTGAAGGTGGTGCCCGAACCGTCCGAACGGTGGACAACGGCGATCGCCGCGTCGGGGAGCTTCACGCCGTCATTGAGCTTCGCGATGGCCGGATCGTTCCACTTGGTGATCTTGCCTTCGTAGATTTTCGCCAGCGTTTCGCCGTCGAGAACCAGCTCGCCCGGCTTGATGCCTTCGACGTTCACGACCGGAACGATACCGCCCATGACGGTCGGGAACTGAACCAGCGTGTTCTTCTCCAGCTCGTCGCCGCCGAGCGGCTTGTCGGACGCGCCGAAGGTCACGGTGCGGGACTCGATCTGCTTGATGCCACCGCCCGAGCCGATGGCCTGGTAGTTGAGACCGGTACCGGTCTTCTCTTTGTAGGTTTTCGCCCAGTCCGAGTAGATCGGGTAGGGGAAGGTCGCGCCGGCGCCGGAGATATCGGCGGCCTGCACGGCGGCGGCCGAAGCCAGCGTCGCACCGGCGATCGCGGCGGAGAGGGTGAGGCGGGTGATGAACATTGAACAGTCCTCGCTGTCAGAATTCGGATACTGTGAACGCGGTAACGAAACTCGTCCCGTCCGCTGGGGGGACTAATGACGGGGCTTCTTGACAGCTATGTAACAGTCGCGACTGCGTGAAAGACCGTGATATCCGGACCTTTTCGCGGACTTCGGGATCACGAGGCGCGGCGCACGGACGCCCCGAAAATGACGACCTGCAAGACGCTTTCGCGTGCGGCTGGCGATCACGAAAAAATCGCAAGGTCGCGAGGCACGAGCGTTTTGGGCCACCCCTCGTGTAAATTTCCCCGAGAAAATGACAGGTGGCAGGCGTTTTTTTGTGACGGTTTCTCTCTCAAGCAGCGTCCGTGAGGGCCGGATTGTTCATCTCCGGCGACCCCGAGTCGCGGCGCCACAGCCCTCCGGCGACCGGCTGACTCGCCATGCCCGGCCTCCGCAGGCCAACTACGCGACCTGCCGGGCCGCCGGGCCGCTCACAAGATCACGCACGGCTCGGGAATGCCCACGAACGGCGCGCGCAGAAGATAGGTCAGCCCTTGCGCCGCATCCGGGTCGGTCATGCCCTCCAGCGCGCTCGTAACCAGCAGGTCGCGCATATCCGCGCCGCCGAAGGCCGGACAGGTGCTGTTCTTCCCGGGCAGATCGAGATGGTGGGTCATACGACCTTCCGCATCGAAGCGGGCCACGCGCCCGGAACTCCACAGCGCGCACCAGAGGCCACCCTCGGCATCGACCACCGCGCCGTCGGGATAGAGGCCCTCGGCCGAGAGGTCGAGAAAAGGTCTCCGCTCCCCCTCGGGCCAGCCATCCGCATCCAGCGGCTGACGCCAGACCTTGTGGCTGGGCGTATCCGCGAAATAGGCAGTCCGCCCATCCGGCGTGAAGCAAATCGCGTTGGGGATCGAAATCTCCGTGACCAGACGACGTAGCTCGCCGCGGTAATAGCGGTAGATCGCACCGCGCCGTCGCTCGGCCTTTTTGCCCATCGTGCCGAACCAGAAGCCGCCCTGCCGATCCGCGCGCCCGTCATTCGAGCGGGTGCCGGGATCGTCGCCTTCCACCTCGATGAGCGGCTCGAGCGTCCCCTCGGCAATGTTGAACAGAGACAGCCCGATCTCGGTCGCGAGGATCATCCGCTCGCGGTCCACCCAGCCCGCCGCCGAGGCCATGCCCTCGAACTGCCATTCGCTCGGCCCGTTGGCATCGCGCGTCAGCAGCCTGCGATTCAGGATGTCGAACCAGAAGAACTGGCTACGCTCGGGATGCCAGAACGGCCCTTCGCCCAGTTCGCAAACCCCGTCGTCAAACACGCTCATCTATTTCCTCCCGCAATTTGCGGAACCCTCTCACTCCTGCAAGTCCTCGGGCAAGAGGGTCCAGGACTTGTTCCGGCAATCGACCCTCCGCAAGGCGCGACGGGTCTCCAGGCTGCGCTAGGCTCACCCGGTCAGCCGCGTCGCCCGCAGATCGCCCGCCTGTTCGAGGATCGGGTAGGCGACATAGGTCATGTCCGTGTTGATCTGCTTCAGCGCGCGCACGGTTTCCTGATGGATATTCGTGGTCTCGATGGAGGCGCTGTTATTCGCACGCAGCCGGGCGAGGTGTGCGGCCTGCAATTCGGCCTCGGCGGCGCGGGTGCGGTCTTTCTCCTCCACGAGCTGTCGCGCGTCGTCGATCTCGCCCGACATCAGGACGTTCAGCGCAACCCGCGCATTCGACGCGACTCGGTCGTGGAAATCGGTCAGCTCACGCAGCCCCTCTTCGGAGAAGGTCAGGCCGCGTTCGTGGATACGCTGCGCGAGATCCACGAGATTGGTCGAGATCTGGTCGCCCGCATCCTCGAGATGGTTCGCGACCATCGCGATCTCCATCGCGCGCCGGGATTGCTCGGTGCTCAGCCGTGTCTCGTTGAGCCGCGCGACATAGAGCTTGATCTCGTAATGCATCCGGTCGACTTCGTTCTCGGTGCGCTTGATGCGGGCGGCGATTTCCGGATCCCAATGCACGAAGAGCCCCAAGGCGGGTTGCAGCATCTCGAAGACCGACTCGCCCATGCGCAACAGCTCGCGTGCCGCATTGCCGAGCGCATGGCCCGGATCGCCAAGCCCCTTTTGATCGAGGGCGCTGATCCGAGTGGGCGACATCTCCTTGCGGTCCGCGACGACCGCTCCGGCAAGGCGCAGCACCGACGGGATCAGCGGAAGCGACAGGATTGCGACGCCGAGGTTGAAGACGAGGTGCAGGTTGATCACCCGCCGCGCCATCGTGCCACCCAAGAAGTCGAGCGCTTGCGGATAGAAAATCAGGCCGAGCAGCACAAGCATGGCCCCGCCCCCGCGCAGGACGAAATTCGACACCATGATCCGGCGCGGGATCGGATCGGCCGAGAGGGTCAGCATCACCGGGATGATCGCCCCGCCGAGATTGGCGCCGAGCACCATCGCCGCAGCGCCCGGCCCCGGCAGCAGGCCTTGCCCGGCGAAGGTCACGAACATCAGCACCGCCGCAATCGAGGAATGCATCGCCCAGGTCAGCAGGGCTCCGAGGACGAAGGCCGAGACCAGATCGCTGCCCAACCGCGTCAGCACCGCATTGACGAGCGCGCTTTCGCGCAGGGGCGCCGTCGCCTCGCCGATCAGGCCGAGCGAGAGCAGCACCAGCGCCAGCCCCACGAAGATACGCCCCGCCTGCCGCGGCCGCCGGGCTTTCGATTTGAGAAACAGCGTCACCCCGATCACCAGCAGCGCGGGCACCAGCACATGAATCGGCGAGAGCAGGATCTGGGCCACGATCGACGAGCCCAGATCGGCGCCCAGCACGAGCGCCACGCCAGAGATCGCCGCCAATGTTCCGCTCGCGGCAAAACCTGCAGTCAGGATCGCGACGGCGGTCGAACTTTGCAGCAGCATCGCTGCCCCCGTCCCCGCCGCCATCGCGCTGATCCGCGTCCCGGCCGTGCGGCGCAGGAACTGTCGCAGCGACGCCATGAAAGCGCGCTCGACCCCGGTGCGGATCAGCCGAACCGCCCAGAGAAGCAGCGCCACCGCGCCCGCCAGATCGATCAGGAAATAGATCATGCGCTCTCCCAAATCCCGCACGCCGCCCGGGTTACATCCGACGGCGCGCGGACCTTTTCAGGATAAACTGCATCAAAATGTGGCATTAGCAACATTTTTCTTGAAATTACGAGGCATAGCCCACATCAATTTTTAGGAACGCGGTGAAAGGATCACCTTTCGGGAGAGGCAATGGACGCGAGCGCGAAACAAGAGGGAAGGCGGCTCCGCAAACGCGACCGGCGGGAACAGATCCTGTTCGAGTTGAAGCTGCGCCCGCACTTGCGCATCTCGGAACTCGCGGCGCGGTTCGGGGTCTCGACAGAGACGATCCGGCGAGATTTCGATGCGCTCGAAGAAAAGGGGCTGATCGACCGCGCGCATGGCGGCGCGTCGCGGCCCCATCCTGGCCACTATCCCACGCTGGACGAGCGCGAACGCGACCAGTTTCAGGAGCGCGAGCGGATCGGCCGCATGGCCGCCGCGCAGGTCGCCGCTGGCGAGACGCTGATGATCGACTCCGGCTCGACCACGCAGCAGATGGCCAGATTTCTCGCCATGGCAGGAACGCCCTGTCGTGTGATCACCAATTCCCTGCCCATCGCCATGCTTCTCGGTGGTAGCGAGGGGGCGGACGTGATCCTCGCGCCGGGGAATTACCTGCCCACGGAGTCGGCGGTCGTGGGCGAAGAGACGCTCGATTTCCTGTCACGCCATCACGTCGACCGGGCGGTGATCGGCGCCACGGCGCTTTCGCTCGAGGGCGTGTCCGAGTCCATTCCGGGCTTCGCTGCGGTCAAACGCGCGATGCTCGCGCAGGCGCAGGCGGGGATGCTGCTGATCCTCGGCTCGAAATTCGGCATTCACGGTTTCACGCGCGCCGCGACGCTCGGGGCGCTGGCCTCGGTGGTGGCGGACCGCGCACCGCCCGCCGATCTGGAAGAGGCGCTGCGAAAGAACGGCGTGGACGTGCTGCTCGCGAAGTGACGGCAAGGTCACAGGCGCGCCCGAACCGGCTGGTGATCGCGACCGCAGTGGTGATAAGCGCATGGCCATCGACGAAAGTGCTTAGGGACGACCTTCTGATGACAATGACAGCGCAGGAAGCGCTTGTGGCCTATGAGCGCGCGCGCCACAGACTGCCCTCCCCCGGGCTGGCCAAGACGAGCCGGATGGCCCGCGACCTCTCGGAGCTTGCCGATCTGTTCGACGTCTTTCTGCTCGATGCGTTCGGCGTTCTCAATATCGGCGAGACCGCCATCGAGGGCACGCCCGAGCGCGTCGCGACGCTGCAAGCGGCGGGCAAGCGGGTAATGGTCGTGTCGAACGCGGCGGGCTTCCCGCACGACACGCTGATGCAAAAATACACAAGGCTCGGCTACAGCTTCGCGCCCGAGGATGTCGTCACCAGCCGTGCCGCCCTCGTCTCCGCCCTGCGCACCGCCTCTCCTCGCGCCTGGGGTCTAATGGCGAGCCGCGCGGCCGGGATCGGCGAGTTGGACGCGTTCGATGTCACATGGCTCGCCGAAGACCGTGCCGCCTACGACGCGGTCGAGGGCTTCCTTCTGATCGGCGCGGCGGAATGGACCGAGGAGCGGCACGCCCTGCTCGAAGCCTCTCTGCGCGACAACCCGCGCCCGGTCTGGGTCGGCAATCCCGACATCGTCGCCCCGCGCGAGATCGGTTTCACGCAGGAACCGGGGCACTTTGCCCACCGGCTCGCCGATGCGACGGGCATCGCGCCGGAGTTCTTTGGCAAGCCCTTCACCAATATCTACGATCTCGCCTTCGCGCGTCTCGGCCCGGTCGACCCCGCGCGCGTGCTGATGGTCGGCGACAGCCTGCACACCGACATTCTCGGCGCGCAGGCCGCCGGTATTCGCTCTGCCCTGATCGCGGGATACGGGTTCTTCGGCGGCGAGGACGCGCAAGCGGCAATCGCGACCTGCGGCATCTGTCCGGACTTCGTGCTGCAACGCCCGTGAGCCCGCGGCGACCAGTATAGTTCGACGCCCTCAGCGCGAGACTTGAGCCGTGCGCCGCGTCCTTGCTGCCATGCGGCATGCGGCGTCACGCCGTCTCGGCGACAACGCGTGGCCGGACAATGCCCTCGGGCACGCCTTACGCCGCCGGGCTAAAGGGTATACTTCATATGCATCTTTTAGTATCTGTTGCCGGAAAAGCATGGAGACCAGACCTGTCATGGACTCACCAGAGAGCATCCAACAGCATTTGGCCGCTATCGTGGAAAGCTCGGAAGATGCGATCGTCACCAAGGACCTCAACAGCATCATCCTGAGCTGGAACCGCGGCGCGGAGAACCTGTTTGGCTACACTGCGGAAGAAGCCATTGGCCGGCCGATCACGATCATCTTTCCCGACGACCGGATGGACGAGGAGGTCGACTTCATCGCCCGCCTGCGGCGCGGCGAGCGGATCGCGAATTACGAAACGGTCCGTCAACGCAAAGATGGAAGCCCTGTCCCGGTGTCGCTGACCGTCTCGCCCGTGCGCGATGCCGAGGGACATGTCGTCGGCGCATCTAAGATCGCGCGCGACATCACCTTGCAGCATCAACTGGCAGAGCAGCAGCGGCTGCTCCTGTCAGAGATGCGCCACAGGGTCGGGAACGCCTTCGCCGTCGCGGCCTCCCTGATTGCCGTGGCCGCGCGACAGGCGGAAAGCGTCGAGCAGCTCAGTTCCGAAATGCGCTGCCGTCTCCACGCCATCGCGTCGCTCAACTCGATGACGGTGAACGACCCATCCGGCGACGAAGCGGAAGGCATGCCGCTCTCCTATCTCGTGAGCACCATCCTGAAACCTTTCAGCGAAGGGGCGACGGTCGAGACCTCGCTTCCCGATATTCAGGTGCGACCCGCCGCGATCACGCCCCTGACGCTCGTTCTGTTCGAACTCGCGACGAACTCGGTGAAGTACGGTGGCCTTTCGCGGGACGGCCACGGCATCGAGATAAACGCCGAGATAGAAGACGGGCGCTTCGGGCTCACGTGGAAAGAACCCGGCATCACCGAAGCGGGGTCGGGCCAAGCAGAAAGCAAGGGGTTTGGCACGTCCCTGTGCCGGCTGACCGTATCAACCTCGCTCGGAGGTAGCTTCTCGCGCGAATTCACGCCAGAGGGTCTGGTCGCGACCTTGGACCTCGATCTGGCCGCCGTATCGGAAATGTCGTGAGAGCGACCGGCATCGAGATGCCTGCGACCTGAAGGTCTGGCCTGCCGATTTGCGTCCGGGCCGGAGTAAGGGCTACGTATACCTCAAAGATGGCGGCAAAATCACGAGGCTCGGCAATGACGCGGGACGACAGCGCATCCAAACCGGCAGAGCTTCGGCACCGGATCATGGCCGGCTTCATCGGCAACGTGGTCGAATGGTATGACTTCGCGCTCTATGGCTATCTGGCGGGCGTCATCGCCCCGGTCTTCTTCCCCTCGAACGACCCGACCGCGGGCCTGATTGCAACCTACGGGATTTTCGCGGCCGGGTTCCTGATGCGTCCACTAGGCGCGGCGGTGTTCGGGTGGTTCGGCGACCGCTACGGGCGCGCCCGAACGATGCAGATCTCGGTCGTGATGATGGCGATTCCGACGCTGTTTCTGGGCATATTACCAACCTATGCGCAGGTCGGCGTGCTGGCGCCGGCACTTCTGGTTCTGGTGCGGCTGCTGCAGGGCCTGTCGGTCGGTGGGGAGTTCTCGTCCTCGGCGACCTATCTTGTCGAAACCGCGCCCCTGAAGAAACGCGGCTTGACGGGGAGCTGGGCCAATATCGGCTCCATGTCGGGATCACTTCTCGGGGTCGGGGCGGCGGCGCTGGTGACGAACCTGTTCGACGCGCAGACGCTCGCCGATTGGGCGTGGCGCCTGCCCTTCCTTGGGGGCGCACTCCTCGGGACGGTGGCGATCCTGATCCGCCGCAACCTGCACATGTCCGAGCATTTCCGGCAGCATCAGGAGGGGCGCGACGAGACGTCTCCCCTTCTCGAAGCCTTCACGACGAACCGTAAAGAGACGCTTCTGGCGGTGGCCTTCGCGGCCAGTTACGGCACCTGCTACTACATCGCCTTCGTCTATCTTCCGGAATGGTTGTCCGGCCAGGGCTTGATGGCGCGAGACACGGCGCTTCTGATCAACACCGCGATGACGGTCCTCGTGATCCCCGCGATGCCACTGGCGGCGATCGTGGGCGACCGGTGGCTGCCGCGCAAGGTCTGGATCGCTCTGGCGATCGGGTCGTTGGCGCTGGCCGCGTGGCCCTTGCACGAATGGATGCTCGCGTCAGGCGGCGCGATTCTGCCCGTGGTGGTGGCGCATGCGGTGAGCTTCCTGCTCTTGGCCGTACCGCTGGGATCGGGGCCCGCCCTGTTCGCGGAGATGTTCCCCGAGCGGGACCGGCTCTCGGGCTATTCCGTGGCCTTCAACATCGGCCTCGGCATCTTCGGAGGTCTCACCCCGATGATCGCCACGAGCCTCATCGCCGCGACGGGCCTCGTCACCGCCCCCGCGCTCTACATGCTCGTGGCGGGCTTGATCGCTGTGGTCGCACTCCTCTTCACCCCGGATCGCAGCCGCGCGCCCTTGCGCTGACCGGATCGCCTGGCGAAACCCGATTGAAGGCTGGACCGATCGCCGGGATGCGCTATCACGGTATCGGCGCGATCCTCTGCGGACTGACGCGCGATCGACCGTGAACCGTGCAGAAGGAACGCAGACCGGATGGAACAGCGCGGAACCGACCGTCTCAAGCTCGCTCTTCTCGCGCTCGCCGCAGCGGCCCTGATCGTGGGGCTCGCCTTCTGGTTCGCGGGCGCCGAGGCCATGGCAAAAGCGAGCTGGGTCGTCGGCGTCGTGCCCACCCTCGCCGCGCTGGTTTACGAAATCTCGCGCAGCCTGAGGCGCGGCGAAGTCGGTCTGGATATCGTGGCCGCGCTCTCGATGACCGCCGCGCTTGTCTTTGACGAAACACTCGCGGCCGCGGTCGTGGCGGTGATGTATTCCGGCGGCACGTTCCTCGAAAGCTTCGCCGAAGGCCGCGCCCGGCGGGAGATGCACGACCTGCTTTCCCGCGTCCCTCGGACCGCGACGCGTCACCGCGACGGCGAGCTGGAAGATATCTCCCTCGACGAGATCGCCCCCGGGGACCGCCTGCTGATCCATCAGGGCAACGTGGTGCCCGTGGACGGGACCTTGGCGTCCGAGACGGCTTTTCTGGACACATCGGCGCTGACCGGGGAGTCCTTGCCAGTGCGTCTGGCGCACGGGGGCGACATCATGAGCGGCTCGACCAACGCGGGCGAAGCCTTCGACCTTATCGCGGTGCGGCCCGCGAAGGACAGCACCTATGCCGGGATCGTCCGGCTGGTCGAGGAAGCGCAGGCCTCGAAGGCGCCGATGTCGCGGCTGGCGGATCGCTGGTCTCTGGGCTTTCTCGTGGTCACCGTCGCCATCGCCTTCGCCGCGTGGTGGTTCACCGGAGACCCGATCCGGGCCGTTGCCGTTCTGGTGGTCGCGACGCCCTGCCCGCTCATCCTCGCCGTACCGGTCGCGCTGGTCGCGGGCCTCTCGCGCGCGGCGCATTACGGCGTGCTCATCAAGGGTGCGGGCCCGCTTGAGACGATGGCGCGTATCCGCACGCTGATCCTCGACAAGACCGGGACCCTGACCGACGGCCGCCCGCAGATCGTGTCCATCGACAGCCATGACGGGATGGAGGAGGACGAGATCCTGCGCCTCGCCGCAGCGCTCGATCAGGCGTCGAAACACCCCGTAGCACAGGCGATCGTCGCTGAAGCGAAAGAGCGCGGCTTCACCCTGCCCGTCCCGTCGGATGTCGCTGAAATCGCGGGCGAGGGAGTCGTCGGCCATGTCGAGGGGCGCAAGGTATTCGTCGGCGGCGACGATTTCGTAGCGGCGCGGGTCGGGCGCAAACCGGGCGATCACCCAGCGATGGCCGCCGGGGCGGTTCTCGTCGCCGTCGCAGTGGATGGCAGGATGGCCGGGCATCTGGTGATGGCCGATCCGCTGCGCGAAGGTGCGGGCGCGATGCTCGACGGGCTGCGTCAGGAGGGGATCGCCCGCATCCTGCTCGCGACCGGCGACCGGACGGACGTCGCCGAGCGTGTGACCGAGGGGCTCGGCCTCGACGGGTTGCGCGCGGGCCTCACACCGGACCAGAAAGTCCTCCTCGTGCTCTCCGAGCGCAAGAACGGGCCGGTCATGATGGTGGGCGACGGCGTGAACGACGCGCCCGCCCTCGCCGCGGCAGATGTCGGCGTCGCCATGGGCGCACGCGGGGCCGCCGCCTCGGCCGAAGCGGCGGATGTGGTGCTTCTCGTCGACCGGATCGATCAACTGCGCGCGGGCATCGAAATCGCCGCGTCCTCGCGGCGGATTGCCTTCGAGAGCGTCGCCGCCGGGATCGGGCTCTCCGTGCTCGGTATGATCGCGGCCGCCTACGGCTACCTGACCCCGGTCGAGGGGGCGATTTTGCAGGAGGTGATCGACGTCGCCGTCATCCTCAACGCCTTGCGCGCCCTCCGGATCAGGCCCGAGTGAGACCGCATCGCAATCGCGCGCCCTCACCCGGCCCTGCGCCGAACGATGCTATCGCAGGTAGACCTGGTTGCCGCTGCGCACGACGCTCACCCTGTCGCCGACGCGGAACTGGTTCGACATCTGGATCACGGTGATCGAGCCGCCATTGTCGAGCCGCACGGTCCACGCATAGGAGGTGTAGGTGCCGCCCTGGCTGGCGATGTTGCTGCCGACGATCGTGCCCGCGATCGCGCCGACGCCGGTCATCACGTCCTTGCCTTGCCCTGAGCCGAGCTGATGGCCAATCACGGCACCGACGAGACCGCCCGTGACCGCGCCGACGATCTGGTCGCCGTCACTGGTCCGGCGCATCGTGACCGGCTGCATCGCGACGATGCGGCCGTATTCCACACTCTCGTAATTGTAGGTGGTGCGCGTGCCGGGGGCCGGGCCGTTATAGGGCCCGGTCGCATAGGGACCCGGCGTCGGGTTACAGGCAGCGACGCTCAGCGCCGCCGGCAGGACAAGAAGAAAGAAACGCATTTGAACCTCCATGGTAGCTCCGCCGCATGTCGTCGACATCGGGGCGTAGGAAGAGCTTGCCGCGACTCAGAGAGCGTTTCCTTGTTTTCGGACAATACGCGCGAAGAAGTCGCAGGCGGAGGCTGCATGGAGGGGAGAAAGTTTCTTGGCGATCCCTGAAGGACTCGAACCCTCAACCTGCTGATTAGAAGTCAGCTGCTCTATCCAGTTGAGCTAAGGGACCGCGTGGCCCCTAAATGCGCGATCGGGGCGCGCGGCGCAAGTTCAGATCGCGCGCATCAGGAAGACGGAATTCGGATCGGGTTGATAGCCGACATAGGGCCCGCATTCCGTAAATCCCGCGCGCAGGTAAAGCTGGCGCGCCGGAGCGAAGGAATCCTGCGATCCGGTCTCGAGATAGAGGCGCGCCATGCCCTCGGCGCGGGCGGCTTCGACCAACTGCTCGAGCATCCGCTGCGCCAGCCCCTGCCCGCGCATTTCGGAAAGGATGTGCATCGACTTGATCTCGCCCTCATCGGGCGCGATGCGCTTCAGCGCCCCCATGCCGACCGGGCGTCCCGCCTGCCGCATAACGAAAAACGAGATGCCGGGCGCGGCGAGCGCATCGGGCGGCAGCATGTGGATCGACTCCGGCGGCGTATCGGCGTGCATCGCCGCCGCGTGGCGGGCGTGAAGCTCTGCGAGATCGCCCCCCAGCGGGGTCTCGCGCGCGATTTCGATCGTGTCTTGCATTGGGCGTCCTCATTCGTGTCGGCGGCAGATTAGGCATGGCGCGCGCCGGCCTCCAGCGCGAAAACGCATCAGTTGCGAATGACTTTGCAGAAGCCGCCCCCACCGCGGATTTTCTCGCAGGTCGCCAGCGCCTCCTTGCGCGAACCCGCCGGGACCTGCGCGGTGTATTGCGCGCGTCGTCCGAAGCCCGGCATGACCGCACGTACGAAGCGCAGCTTGGCGTCGCCGATAACCCCGGAGTGGCGCGCGGCAGCCTTTTTCCCGAAAGTCTCGGCCGATCTCTGGGTGCGCCCGGCGGCCACGATGACGCCCCAGGGCGGGACCGGATCGCGGAATTCGCGGATCGCCTGACCCTCCGCCAATGTGGTGCAGGCGACGAGGAAAGGCGTATCGCCATCGAGCCTGTAATCCACCCTATCTGGCGGCGTGTCGCGCCAGTCTTCTGCCGAGTGCCCCGTGATCGCGCGGACATAGGCCCGGGTTTCTCCCGCGAGGCCGCCGGTCTTCGCAATGAAGCCCGCCGCGCGATCCTCGCCGCCGTTATAGCCGATCGCTGCGAGGCCGGGATTGCCGAAGCGTCTGGCCATCTCGCCGAGGTAACGCGCCGAGGCCTCGATCGCTTGCGCCGGGTTGAACGGGTCGGCAAGCGCGCGCAGCCGCGCCGTGCCCGGCATGAATTGCGCGATACCCTGCGCGCCCGCCGGGCTGATCGCCGCCGGATCGAACCGGCTTTCGCGCCACAAAAGCCGCGCGAAATAGCCCGGATCGAGCCCAGCCTCGTCGGCCGCGCTTTGAATGAGCCTGCAGGTGTCGGCGAAATAATCCGTCAGTCCGATACATCGCCGCCCGTCCGCAGTGCAGCGCAGATCGGGCGCGGGCGGACCGATCATCGCCCGCGCCGGTTGCGCGTTCGGCGTCCCCGCGAGGGCACAGAGGATCAGGGCGGAAAGGACGGCTCGCATTGCGGAAAATTACCGGGATTCCCGGCGTGGGGCCAGCGCGAGTTCAAGGACGAAGTCACCAGACATCGTGCGGCTGCATGGACGAATGGGCTGGCTTCAAGCAGCTTTCGCTCAGCCCCAGTCGCGCAGCCCTAGTCGCGCAGCACCCCGGCGGCGGTCAGCGCGTGGCGGTCAGGCCGCCAGATATCGGTATGCGGTGTCGCGAAGACCCGCGCGGCGAAGCGCGCCGTCACGCCACGCTCGCGCAGGAAAGCGCGGTCGATCTCCTCCTCTTTTCCGATGTCGATCGGCAACGGGTAAGCTTCCAGGCTGTAGCCGTGAAAACCCAGCTTCCCTTCGGGGCCAAGATCGCGATGCGCGCCTGCCATGAAAATCAGCGTGCAGGCCGAGTAGCATCGCTTCGTCACCCGCGTCTTCAGCCCCCGCCTCATCACGCGCTGCGCCAGCGCGCGGGCGGCAAAGACGTGCCCACCGGCGCTGTCGAGATCGATCGCCGAGACGCCCTGCGTCGGGGTTGCCTCGAACCGAGCCAGAAGATCGTAGCTGATATCGCCGGTGAGATAGACGATGCCGTTTCGCACCTCCAGCGGCATCGGCCCGGCATGAGCGATCGGCGCCAAGGCCATCGTTTGCCGCGCCGATTGGTCGAGCGCATGCGTCGCGCTCACCACCGCGACGGCCCCGATCGCCACACGCGCGGCGAACAGCACATCGCCCCGTGCCCGCGCATCGACCCAATGCGAGACGCTGCGCCACGCCCCCACCACCTGCCATACCGCCAGCGCGATGTCCGCGAGGATGAGCATTGAGAAGAGTGGCATTGGCACCGGCGGCGACACGACCTGCCAAAGCCGAGCCACGGCGAACCGCCCGCCGATCAGCACGACTATAAGCGCGATCCACGGCGGGTACGCGCCGCGCCAATATGCGCCGATGCCCCAGAGCGGGGCTGGTTGCGATGTCCGGGTGGCTCGGGCCATTCACGCCGTCCTTTCGAGCACTATCAAGCGTCAGTGTAGCACGACCGAGCCGAAAACCGGGAATCCGCCTCGCCGACCGGGCTGCGAGGCAGACCGAAGGTGGACCTTCTGCGACGACGGGAGCCTCTGTTATACTTTTCGGATCGGGAGGTTTCTTCGCATGATCACGCTGACGATCAATGGGCGACATATCGACGTCGAGGACGGCACCAGCTTGCTGGAGGCGGCGAAGACAGCCGGCATCCACATCCCGACCTTGTGCCATTATCCCGGCCTGCCCGCCCATGCCGTGTGCCGCATGTGCCTCGTGGAGATCGAGGGCACGCAGAACCCGCAACCGGCCTGTCGCACTCTGGCGAAGGATGGGGACGTGGTGACGACGGACAGCGAAGCGCTGACTGCCTTTCGGAAAGCCGATGCGGAATGGCTGCTCGCGCGGCATCCGAACGACTGCATGCGCTGCGAAGTGAACGGGGCGTGCCAGCTCCAGCGTCTCGTCCATGAGAACCAGTGGGAAGAGCGTTGGCCGAAGACGCCGGCCGGGGCCGTCACCGCGTCGGAAGAACCCTCCTGCGATCACACCTCCCCCAGCATCTGGCGGGACCTGTCGAAATGTATCGAATGCGGGCTTTGCGCGGAGGTCTGCGGCGACAGCGTGCAGAACCAGAACGTGATCGGCTTCGCCAATCGGGGCTTCGACCGGCGCCCCGTCACCGTCTTCGACGTGCCGCTGTCGCAGACCAACTGCATTTCCTGCGGCCAGTGCACACTTGTCTGCCCGGTTGGCGCGCTGATCGAGGCCCCGCATTGGCACGAGGTGCTGCGCACGCTCGATGCCCATCGGCGGGTCTCCGTGGTTCAGGTCGCCCCGGCGACCCGCATCGCCATCAGCGAGGAATTCGGTCTGGAGTCGGGAACTGTCAGCACGGGGCGCCTGATCAATGCGCTGCGGCTCTTGGGGTTCGATTATGTGTTCGACACGAATTTCGCCGCCGATCTCACGATCATGGAGGAAGGCACTGAACTGCTGTCGCGCCTCGAGGCGGGCACAGATTTGCCGCTGTTCACCTCCTGCTGTCCGGGCTGGGTGAACTGGGTCGAGTTGAACCGGCCCGATCTTCTGCCGCATCTGAGCACGACCAAATCGCCACAGCAGATGCATGGCGCGATCGCCAAACGGGGCCGCTTCGCGCGGTCTCTGGGCCCTGATTTCGCAGACGGCAAGGCCGAACCCTACGTGGTGAGCGTGATGCCCTGCACCGCCAAGAAGGACGAGGCTCAGCGGCCCGGCGTTTCGGGCGACGTGGATCATGTGCTCACCACCCGAGAGCTGGCGCGGATGATCCGGTCGCGCGGGATCCCGTTCGGGGCGCTCTCCGAGGACGGGCAATTCGACAGCCCGCTGGGCGAGAGCACCGGGGCCGCCCAGATATTCGGCGCCTCGGGCGGCGTCATGGAGGCGATGGTCCGCACGGCTGCGCATTTCAAAGGGGTCGAGCACGATCTGCCGCTGGAATGGGAGGCATTGCGCGGTGTGCGCGAGGGCGTGAAGACCGCGACCATTCCCGGCGTCGGCACGGTGGCCGTGTGCAACGGGATCGCGTCCGCCCAGCGCATGCTGGAGGATGAGACGTGGCGCGAGGACTATGTCGCGATCGAGGTCATGGCCTGCGTCGGTGGCTGCCTCGGCGGCGGCGGCGAGCCGAAATCCATGGACCCGCAAATTCTGCAAAAACGCGCCAAGGCGATCTACAGCGTCGATGCAAAGGCACCGCGCCGCCGTTCCTATGAGAATGCGGATGTGCAGGCGCTCTATGCCTCGGAACTGGGCGCGCCGAACTCCCCGACCGCGCACCATCTGCTCCACACCCATTACGCCGCCAGACATTCCAAACGCTCGCTGCTGATGCGCTTTCTGGATTGCGTGGACCGGCGCGACGGTGCGGCGGCTGCAAAGCTGTTTCATCCCGACGGGGTCTGGTCGACCGCCTCTCCCTTCGGCGTGCTGACCGGCGCGGACGAGATCGCGGGGCTCATCGACGCGAAGCTTCCGCCGAACCTGCGCGGCGCGAAATATGCGCGCCACCAGATGGAGCGCGCCTCGGATATCGACGATCTCACGGTCCTCGCCCCCGACGGGAGCCGCAGCCGCTTCGATCTGGAGCTGAGCACCGTGGAGGAGGACGGATATTCGCAGATGGCGATCAAGACCCTCACGCGCACGGTCCTTTGATGCGGTGATGTGCAAGCATTGCCCGCAGCGGCCGACGACAGATCGCGAATTGATCAACTCGCCGACCCCACGCGCGTTTCTTCTTCGCTTCTTGTTCTAGAGCAAGGCCATGGCGGGCGACGGGGTTCATCCTTTGCGACGTATCACACCTGCCCGCCCCTGCGGGACGAGAAACCGGAACGGATTCATCATGCCGAGTCAGAGCCGCGACGAGATCGAACACGTATTGTCCAGCGCGAAAAGCCGCCGACCTTGGCGGCTCTGGGCCCTCGGCGCGGGGGCCCTCGTGATCGCGGTCGGCGCTTGGGTCTGGTTGGCGCCGTCCCGCGACAGCACCGGCACGAGCTACATCACGCAGGCCGTCACCCGGGGCGATTTGACCGTCACGGTCACCGCGACCGGCACGGTGCAGCCCACGACGGAAGTCGAGGTCTCCTCGGAGCTGTCGGGTACGCTGGCAAGCATCGACGTCGACTATAACGACGAGGTCACGGTGGGTGAGGTGCTCGCGCGGCTCGACGATACGAAATTCAAGGCGCAGGTCGCCAATGCCGAGGCCGCGCTTGCGGCCGCCAAGGCGCAGCTCGCACAGGCCGAAGCCACCCAGAAGGAAGCGACGGCACTCTACGAGACACAGGCGGAACTGGACCGGCGCGGCGTCTCGACCCATAGCACCTTCGTCACCTATATCGCGCAGCGCGATCGCGCGGTGGCGGCCGTTCAGGCCGCGAAAGCGTCGCTGACTTTGGCCGAGGCGAACCTTGCTTTGGAGAAGGACGATCTCGAGAAATCGGTCATCCGGTCCCCGATCAACGGCGTCGTTCTGGACCGCAATGTCTCGGCCGGTCAGATCGTGGCCGCCTCGCTATCCGCGCCCACCTTGTTCACGCTCGCCGAGGACCTGCGCCGCATGCAGTTGCTCGTCGATATCGACGAGGCGGATATCGGTCAGGTCGCGGTCGGCAATGACGCGACATTCACTGTCGACGCCTATTCCGGTCGCTCTTTCCCGGCGACGATCACGCAGGTGCGCTACGCCCCCGAGACCACCGACGATGTCGTGACCTACAAGGGTGTGCTGGCGGTCGACAATGCCGACCTGCTGTTGCGCCCCGGCATGACCGCGACGGCGACGATCACCGTGGACGAGGCCAAGGACGCGCTCCTGATCCCGAATGCGGCGCTGCGCTATGCGCCCCCGCAACAGGTCGAAGACGCAGGCAATGGCGCGAGCGGGCTCATCGGCCTCGTGATACCGAGCCGACCGGGTTCGGAGAGCGGTACCGCGAGCGGGAAATCCGTCTGGGTTCTTCGCGACGGCACCCCTGTCGAGGTTGCGGTCACGCCGGGGGCGACGAATGGCAAGTTCACGATCGTCACCGAAGGCGACCTGGTCGTCGGCGATCAGGTCATCACCGATCAGCGGGACACGTCGCGATGAGTGAGCCGCTCCTCGAGCTGCGCGGAATCGAGCGCCACTACGGCCACGGGGAGACCCTCGTGCGTGCACTCGACGGCGTGGATCTTCGCGTCGAACCGGGGGAATTCCTTGCGATCATGGGCCCCTCGGGGTCGGGAAAGTCGACCGCAATGAATATCATCGGCTGCCTCGACCGGCCCACCGCGGGGAATTACCTGTTCAACGGCGTCGAGGTCGCGACCCTGAACCGCGATCAAACGGCCCTGCTGCGCAGGCATTACCTCGGCTTCGTCTTTCAGGGCTACAACCTTCTGCCCCGCACCACCGCGCTGGAGAACGTCGAACTTCCGCTGATCTATAAAGGGATGCGGAAGGCCGAACGCGTGGCGCGCGCCCAGCTGGCTCTGGCACGGGTCGGGCTTGAGGGGCGCGAGGATCACACGCCGTCGCAGCTCTCGGGCGGTCAGCAGCAACGGGTCGCGATCGCGCGGGCGCTTGCGGGAGAACCGATGGTTATGCTCGCCGACGAGCCCACGGGCAATCTCGACACCAAACGCAGCGTCGAGATCATGGACCTGATGCAGGATCTCAACCGCGAGTCCGGCCTGACCATCGTCATGGTCACGCATGAGGAGGATATGGCCGCCTACGCTTCGCGCCTCGTCGTCTTCACCGACGGCCGGGTCGTGCGTGACGAGAAGATGCGCGAGGGGGCCCTGTGATGCTCTGGGAAACCATCCGGCTCGCACTCACCGCGATCATCCGAAACGCGCTTCGCTCCTTTCTCACCGTGCTGGGCGTGGTGATCGGGGTGGCGGCCGTCATCGCGATGATGACCGTCGGGCAAGGTTCCTCGGAACAGGTCTCGGCGAATGTCGCCGCGCTCGGCACCAATGTTCTCGTCCTGCGATCCGGTGCGCGGATGATGGGGCCCGGATCGCGCGAGGCCGCCCCGCCCTTCAAGCTGTCGGACGCCGAGGCGCTGAAAGACCTGAGCAGCCTCTCCGCCGTCGCGCCGGTCGTCTCGACCGCGGCCACGGCCGTGTTCGGCAATAACAACCGCATGACTTCGATCACCGGGACGACCTCCGCCTATCTCGATATCGGTGGCTGGTCTCTCGCACTCGGGCGCAGCTTCACCCCGGCCGAGGATCGCAGCGGCGCCAATCTTTGCATCATCGGCGAGACCGTGCGGACGACCCTGTTCGGCGCGACCGATCCGACTGGCGAGAAGGTCCGCATCAAGTCGATTTCCTGCGAGGTGATCGGCTTGCTGAAGGCGAAAGGTGCAGGCTCGTTCGGGCAGGATCAGGACGATCTCGTCATCATGCCCATCCGAACGGTGCAAAGACGGCTGATGGGCAGTCAGGACGTTTCCACGATCTCGGTTCAGGTCGCGCCGAACGTGTCGACGGCCCGGGCGACCTCCGACATTGAGACCCTGATGCGCGAGCGGCGTCGCATCGCCATCGGCGAAGAGGACGATTTCTCGGTCTTCGACATGGCCGAGCTGAGTTCGATGCTCAATTCGGTCAACTCGGTGCTCACCGGCCTGCTCTCCTCCGTCGCGGCGGTCAGCCTGCTGGTGGGCGGCATCGGCATCATGAACATCATGCTCGTCTCGGTGACCGAGCGTACCCGCGAGATCGGCATCCGCCTCTCGGTCGGCGCGCAGGCGCATCAGGTGCTGATGCAGTTTCTGGTGGAGGCGGTGGTGCTCTCGGTTCTGGGCGGGATCATCGGCATCCTCTTCGGCCTCGGCCTCGCCTATGTCGCGTCGCGGATCATGGCGATCCCCTTCTCGCCACGCCCGGATATCATTCTTCTCGCCTTCGGCTTCTCGGCGGTAGTGGGAATGGTCTTCGGCTACTTCCCGGCGCGACGCGCGGCACGGCTCGACCCGATCGATGCGCTTCATTACCAGTAGAGGCGGTGGCCGGGTGGCCCCTGAAACGCAAAACGGCGCTGCCACCGCAACGCCGTTCTCGTCATTCGTTGGTGAGGACCTGGCCCCTCAGTGCGTCCAGTTCGCGCGGCGGTCGGTGGCGAAGTTCTCGCCGTAGCCGCGAGCGCGGACATTCGGGGCGCGCTTATGCGGCTCGGTCACGACGTAATCGATGCCCTTTTCCTTGGCATAGGCTTCCGCCGCTTCGCGTGTCTCGAAGCGCAGCCGTACCTGCGCCTGCGTGTCGTTCGAGCTGGTCCAGCCCATCAGCGGGTCGATTTCGCGAGCGTCGGCAGCGACGTAGTCGAGATACCAGAACCGCGTCTTCGCGTTGCCCGATTGCATGGCGTTGCGGGCGGGTTGGTAGATGCGCGCGCGCATGGGCAAACTCCTCTGCGATACCTCTGGCTTTTCTTAGTGCATCTGCAACAAATCGCAAGCCCCGGAGCGCAATGGCGACGGATGCGCGACGATTATGCAGGGTGCAGCGGGAAGGAAGGAAGACCGTCCGCCGCTGTTGCCCGGGCATCCGCTTTGCACAAATAAAGTAGCGGACCTGCGAACCGACCGGAGGGCAAGCTCAGGGTGACGCGCCGCTCGGCGGTCGGACACGCCCCAAGAGGCAAAAGACGCTCCCCCAGACCGTCGCGACCCCAGGCCGAACTCCGCCACAAGCCTCTGTTAAATATGGACAATCCGACAGCGCCCATTAAGCTTTTCTCAACCTCCCTCGCAAACCCTTGAATGCGAACGAAAAGAGGACAAATCTGGGGAGCAAGCAAAAGGTCTGCCCGATGCCCCACAACAATACCAATCTGCCCACCGAACGCCCCGATGTGCTTACCCGCCCCAAGCTGGAAGGCGGCAAGCGGTTCGTGATGCACACTCAGTACGCTCCGGCCGGCGACCAGCCCACCGCGATTGCAGAGCTGTCTTCCGGGGTCGAGGCGATGGAGCGCGATCAGGTGCTGCTCGGGGCGACCGGGACCGGCAAGACCTTCACCATGGCAAAGGTGATCGAGGAGACTCAGCGCCCCGCGATCATCCTCGCGCCCAACAAGACCCTGGCCGCGCAGCTCTACGGCGAGTTCAAGAGCTTCTTCCCCGAAAACTCGGTGGAATATTTCGTCTCATATTACGACTACTACCAGCCCGAAGCCTACGTGCCGCGCTCGGACACCTATATCGAGAAGGAATCGCAGATCAACGAGCAGATCGACCGGATGCGCCACTCGGCCACCCGGGCGCTTCTGGAACGTGACGACGTGATCATAGTGGCCTCGGTCTCGTGCATCTACGGCATCGGCTCGGTCGAGACCTATTCGGCGATGACCCAGGATCTCAAGACCGGCGACCTGATCGAGCAGCGCAAGTTCATCAACGAGCTGGTGGCGCAACAGTACAAACGCCTCGACGCGGCCTTCCAGCGCGGCGCGTTCCGGGTGAAGGGCGACACGGTCGATCTGTGGCCCGCCCACTTGGAGGACCGCGCCTGGCGGTTCTCCTTCTTCGGCGAAGAGCTGGAGGCGATCACCGAGTTCGACCCGCTGACGGGCGCGAAGACCGACAGTTTCGACCAGATCCGCATCTACGCGAACAGCCACTACGTCACACCACGCCCGACCCTGCAGCAAGCGGCCAAGGGCATCCGCAAGGAGCTGGCGCTCCGGCTGAAGCAGCTGGAAGAGGAAGGCAAGCTGCTGGAGGCGCAGCGCCTCGAACAGCGCACGAATTTCGACCTGGAGATGCTGGAGGCGACCGGCGTCTGCAACGGGATCGAGAACTATTCGCGCTACCTCACGGGTCGCGCACCCGGTGAGCCGCCGCCCACCCTGTTCGAATTCATCCCCGACAACGCGATCGTCTTCGCCGACGAGAGCCACGTCACCGTGCCCCAGATCGGCGGCATGTATCGCGGGGACTATCGGCGCAAGTTCACGCTGGCAGAACACGGCTTCCGCCTGCCGTCTTGCATGGATAACCGCCCCCTCAAGTTCGAGGAATGGGATGCGATGCGGCCGCAGTCGGTCTTCGTCTCGGCGACGCCCGCCGCATGGGAGCTGGAACAGACCGGTGGCGTCTTCACCGAACAGGTCATTCGCCCCACGGGCCTCCTCGACCCGGTCGTGGAGATCCGCCCGGTCGAGACGCAGGTAGACGACGTGCTTGATGAAATCCGCACCGTCGCGGCGCGCGGCTATCGCACGCTGGTCACCACGCTGACCAAACGCATGGCCGAGGATCTGACCGAATACCTGCACGAGCAGGGCGTTCGCGTGCGCTACATGCACTCCGACATCGACACGATCGAGCGGATCGAGATCTTGCGCGACCTGCGCCTGGGCGCGTTCGACGTGCTGATCGGGATCAACCTGCTGCGCGAGGGTTTGGACATTCCCGAATGCGGGCTGGTCGCGATCCTCGATGCCGACAAGGAGGGCTTCCTGCGTTCGGAAACCTCGCTGATTCAGACCATCGGCCGCGCCGCGCGGAACTCCGAGGGGCGGGTCATCATGTATGCTGACAGGATCACCGGCTCGATGCAGCGCGCGATGGACGAGACCGACCGCCGCCGCGCCAAGCAGATCGCCTATAACGAGGAACACGGCATCACGCCGGAGACGATCAAGAAGAATGTCGATGACGTTCTGGCGGGCCTCTATCAGGGCGACACCGACATGTCGCGCGTGACCGCCAAGGTCGATGCGGTGAAGCCGGGGGCCAACCTTCAGGCTCATCTGGACGACATGCGCGCGAAAATGCGCAAGGCCGCCGAAGATCTGGAATTCGAGGAAGCCGCCCGCCTGCGCGACGAGGTGAAACGTCTCGAAGCGGTGGACCTCGCCGTCCACGACGACCCGCTCGCACGACAGTCCGCAGTGGAAGCGGCAAGCGAGGCTGCGGTCAAGGCGACGGGCCGGTCTACTGCGGGTCGCCCGGGCCAGCGCGGGGGTGTGAAGCGGCGGAAGGGGCGGTGAGGCTTGTCCGGCGCCTCTTGCTGAGCCTCTGGCTCGGCGCGCTCGCCCTGCCCGCGCAGGCCCAGACCCTAACCTGCGCCGCACCGCCATTCGACGATCCCCCCGAGGTCGCAACCATCGTCGATCAGCTGCGTCCCGCGCTTGACCGCTGGCCGAGCCTTCATGTTGCGCTCTTTCGAGACGCTAGAGAGCTGTGTGTTGCCGACACGCTGCACGATGCGCGGGGATATTTCGAGCCGCGCTCCTCCCGGCTCGTGATCGCCACCGATATGGCACCCGCCTTGCAAAAGGCAGTTCTGATTCACGAATTGCGCCATCTGGAGCAGAAATTCCACGGCTCCTGCCCCGAGCCGAACCTGTCGATGAAGGAAAACGCCCGCGCGATCTTCGCGATGGAGGCCGATGCCACCACCTACAGTCTCGCCGTCGCCTGGGATTTGCGCAAAGCCGGGATGCCCGACACCTGGAACGCGCTGGCGACCTGGCCAATGCAGGCCGATATCGCGACCGCGTTCGAGGCCGAAATGGGCCGCTCGGGCGATCTCATCAGTGCGGCCAGCGCCGCGTTCACCCAATGGTACGCGAAAGACGAACGACGCGAGCTATACTACCTCGCGTCGTGCAGCGATTATCTCGAGTCCCGCGACCGGGACCACAGAATGCTCAGCTATGATCGACTTTCCAGCGGCTTCTTCAACGCGCTTTGTCGGCTTCCCGATGGCGAAGCCTACCCTTGCGCAGAATCCGGAGGATGAGGGTCAGCCGCCGCTGACCGTCAAGCCCAGCAGCCGCCATTGCTGCATCCCGCCGCGGTAGTAATAGATCTTTTCCGCCGGGAAGCCGGCTTCGATCATCCGGCGCGCGGCTGTCGGCGACTGGCCGCACCACGGACCGTTGCAGTAAAGCGCGACCGATTTCACGTCCGGACCATCGCAGATGAAGCCCTCGAAATCGGGCTGACAGCCAAGCTCGCCCAGACGATCGGGGGCTTCCATGTAGGGAATGTTGATCGCGCCCGGGATCGCACCGCCCTCAAAATCGCGGGTCACACGTCCGTCGACGACCACCACGTTGGGATCCTTGAGAAACTCCATCATCTCCAGTTCACCCACCGGGGTCACACCCGGCGCCGGGATCATCGGCTGGATGCAGAAATTCGGACAGGGGCGCGAGGTCTTGGCCCACTCGCCTTCCAGCTTGTTCTCGTTATCCTGAATCCGCTTGATCTCGACCGGCCCCTTGGCAGTCTCCACGGTCACGGACATAACGTCCGGGCGAATATTCACCGGTTCGGCGAAAGCGGGCGCGGTCAGAACAGGCGCGGCAACAAGCAGCGCGGCAAGAAACATGAAACGCATGATAACCTCCCTTTTTCGTGATCTTAACATAACTCCCGGCCTTGTCGCCGGACGTGCGGATCTTTAGCTCAACGAAATGAGAGCGATTTTGATCCTCGGTGCGGCGGTCTGGGCGGAGGGCGCCCCGTCCCCCACTTTGCTACGGCGCACGCGGCACGCGGCTGCGCTATGGCACTCGGGCGCGGCGGAGCGGGTGATCTGCTGCGGGGGTGTCGGGCGGTATCCACCGAGCGAGGCGGAAGTGATGGCCCGGATATTGCGCGCGGAAGGAGTGGATTCTGAGGCGATCCTTCTCGAAGATCGCTCGACCAGCACTTACGAGAATATCGGCTTCGCGCAGGCGCATCTGGATGGCGACGAGGTAACCATCGTCACCGATCCCTACCACGCACCGCGCGCGGTGATGATCGCGCGCCGGATGGGGCTGCGGGCACGCGCGGATTGCCCCACGCACCGCGCAAGCGCGAAGGCCCGCGCCCGCGAAGGCTTCGCCTACCTGAAGCTGGGATGGTGGATGGCGCGGGGCGGGCCCTTGCCCTGACCCGCGCCGCATGCGTCAGTCGAGGATCATCTTGCCGATGATCAGCACGATCACCGCCCCGACAAGCGCGATGGCGATTATCGCAAGCAGGCCGCCCGCCGCAAGCACCGCTCCGCCCAGAAGGGCCACGATGAACGGGGTGATGAGGGCGCCGACGACGCCGATCGCCAGATAGGCGGCTTTGTGACGTCCGCCCGAGACGACGCTCGCGATCCAGCCCGCCAGAAGACCTGCGAGCACGAGAAGGATCAGGCCGACCGTGCCGATTGCTTGCAGAACGCTTTCCATGATTTCACTCCGATATGTCTTTTCACATCAACGCGAGGCGCGCTCTGAAGTTCCCTCTTCGCGCGCCTATTTCGGCAGAGCAGCGCCCCGTGCGTGCCAGTCAGAAATCGGCGGAAACTTCGTACATCACCGGCTCGAAATTGCGGCAGAGCGTGTAGATGACCCGGTTGCGCTCGATCATCTCGGGGCTGCGCAGCATCGCCTGATAGTCGCCGCGCTCGTGCCATTTGGAATAGGTCGCGATCCGCGTGCGCGCGTCGTTCATATGCAGGCCCGCGCCGATGAAACCGGGCGCTTTCGAGATCACCTCGGCATAGGCGGCTTGCAGCTTCTCCATCAATTCGTCGGCTGTGGCGGGCGTCATCTCGAAGGTGCAGATCACGGTCTGTCCTTTGAAATCGCTGGTAATCTCGGTCATGGGCGGTCCTCCTCCGGGTCATGCTCGCACAGAAGCGCGCAGAAATCACCGCTCTTTTGTTCTCCCGTATCAGAGCGGCAGAAGCGCCAGCGCCGGGATCGCTACGATCAGCGCGATCCGGATCAGATCGGCGCCGACGAACCAGCTGACCGCGCCCCAGCTCGCGCGGCCCGGCCCCTGCCCTTCGATGGCGGAAATGACGAAGAGGTTCATGCCCACGGGCGGCGTGATCAGCCCGACCTCGACCACGATCAGCACCAGCACCCCGAACCAGATCGCGAGTGCCTGCGGGTCGAGGCCGAAATCGAGCCCCGCGACGATCGGCCAGAAGGTCGGAACGGTCAGCAGGATCATCGAGAGGCTGTCCATGAAGCAACCGAGCACGAGATAAAGAACCAGCATCGCGATCAGCACAGCCCACGGAGACACCCCCGCGCCGGTGATCATCTGCGCGAGTTCCTGTGGGAAGCGCGCGAAGCCGAGGAACCCGTTATAGACCGCCGCGCCAAGGATGATGAAGAACACCATCCCGGTCGTCTGCGCGGTCTCCAAAAGGGCGCGCACCAGCCCGCCTCCGCGCAAGCCCCCCGAGGCCCAGGCGGCGATCCCGGTCAGCGCCGCGCCGATGGCCGCACCTTCGGTGGGCGAGACGATGCCGCCATAGATGCCACCTACGACGAGCGCGAAGATCGCGACCACTGGCCAGATTCCAATCAGCGCCCGCACACGTTGGGTCAAATTGAGCGCAGCGCGCGGAGCGCCGGCGGCGTCAGGATGCCGGATCAGGTAGGCGCGCGTCGCGATCACGTAGCCCAGAACCGCCAGCAGCCCCGGCAGCACGGCGGCGGCGAAGAGCGTCGCGATGTTCTGCTCGGTGAGGATCGCGAAGATCACCAGTACGATCGAGGGCGGGATCAGGATGCCGAGCGTGCCGCCCGCCGCGAGCGTCGCGGTGGCGAGCGCGCTCGAATAGCCCGCCGCCCGCATCTCGGGCAGCGCCACACGCCCCATCGTCGCCGCCGTCGCGAGCGAGGAGCCGCAGATCGCACCAAAGCCCGCGCAGGCTGCGATCGCTGACATCGCCAGCCCGCCCCGCCGGTGCCCGATCAGCGCGTCCGCGGCACGAAACAGCGCCCGGCTCATCCCGCCCTGGGTCGCGAATTGCCCCATCAGCAGGAACATCGGGATTACCGACAGCTCGTAATGGGCGAAGGTCGAAAACCCCTCGTTCTTCATCTTGGCGAGCCAGATCTGCGGGCTTCCGGTCAGCGCCCAGAGCCCGCCTGCGCCCAAGATCAGCATGGCCAGCCCGATCGGCGCGCGCAGGGCGATCATCAGCAGCAATAGCGGAAAAGAGGTCAATGCGAGGGCGAAATCACTCATCGTATCCCCCGCCAGCCGCAAGCCGCCAGCCGTTCCACGTGGCCACCACGGCTGAGCCCCATGCGCCGGGCAAGCAGGCCGCATAGCCCCACCAGAGCGGCAGCCCCAGCAGGAAGGTCGTGGTGCCCGAGCGCATCTTCGCCCCCATACCCAATCCGATCCGCCACGCGATCACAGCGAACAACACCGCCGCCACCAACTGCCAGAACAGGTCAAGCCAGCGCGCCGAACGGCCACGCAGGATCTCGACCCGCGCATGGGCGTGGCGCAGTTGCACCAAGGGGATCATAGCGTAGACGATGGCAGGCAGGCTCAGTTCGACGATCTCGAAACCTGCCTTGAACGGGCCTATCCCAACGCCCCCGGGGAGCCAGCCGCCTTGCGCGCCCTTCAAGCCGAGCGCGCCGAGGCTGGAGAGACAGGTCATCACGACCAGCGCCAATAGCACCAGCCCGCCGAGCAGCGCGAGCCCCTGCGCCGCCCTCTCGATCGCGCCGCGAGCCATGCTCAGAACAGGTGTTTCTCGATCAGGGCGCGCGCGGTTTCCAGTAGCTCATCGCCCGGCACGCCGTTCTCTTTCATCTCGGCGACCCATGCGTCGATCACGGGCTGCGAGGCGTCTCTCCACATAGGTGTATCCTCGGCCGGGATCGTGATGATCTCGTTGCCCAGATCCATCGCGGCCTGACGCGAGGGGATATCCTCGGCCTGCTGCAAACGGCCCGCCTGCGCCGAGAAGTCGGCGCCGGAGACGCTGTCGATCGCGGCTTGCAGTTCGGGATCGAGCGCGGCGTAGCGCTCCTTGTTCATCGCGAGGATGAAGCTCGCGGTGTAGATCGACGGCCCGGCGAATTGCGTGTGATGGTGGATCAGCTCGCCGATATGCAACGAGGCGGACACCTCCCAAGGCAAAAGCGCCCCATCGATCGTCCCGCGGGAAAGCGCCTCGGGCACAGAAGGCACCGGCATCCCGACTGCCGTCGCGCCGAAATGCTCCAGCAGCTTCGTCGTCACCCGCGAAGGCCCGCGCAGTTTCAGCCCCTCGAAATCGGGAATGTTCCGCACCGCCTTGTTCGCGTGGATAACGCCCGGCCCGTGCACCCAGGTGCCCAGAAGATGGAAGTCGCGAAAATCCGTGTCGATCATCTTCGCTTGCGCCAATTCCCACAGCGCTGCGGAGGCCGCCTCGGCCTCGGCGACCATGAAGGGCAGCTCCATCACCTCGGTGCGCGGGAACCGTCCCGGCGTGTAGCCCGGCAGTGTCCAGACGATGTCGACCACCCCATCGGTGACCTGATCGACGAGATCGGTCGGTTTCCCGCCCAACTGCATGGAGGGGTAGTGCTGGATGCGAACCCGGCCCTGCGTCGCCTCCTCGACCGCCTTGATCCACGGTGTGAGGATATGGGCGGGCACGAAGCTGGTCAGCGGCAGGAACTGGTGGAGTCGCAGAGTGACCTCCGGCTCGTCGGCCAACACGGGCGGCGCGGCCAGAGCGGCGGCGCCTGCGGCAAGGGCGAAACTCTCACGGCGGGTGAATCTCTGGCTCATGCGGGGCTCCCTCTCACGCAGTCCAGAGCGGATTTACCCGGCGGATGCCCCGACGTCCAGTTTTGCTTTTCCCGAGAGGACGGGATCTGTCATGCGGCGCGCGATCCGGTGCCCCGCTCGGGCGGATCCCTCCTCTTTCCGCAAAAGAAAAACCCGCGCCAAGCGCGGGCTTTTCCTGTCCCCGGAGCGTCAGGCCCTACCCCGTATCTCCGGAAATGAAAGAGGCCGGAACGCTAACGTCCGGCCTCTTCCAATTCGGTGTTAACCGAAATTAGTTGTTCGAGGCTGCGACAGCAACGCCGAGCAGCAGCAGAACCGGGATGATGATGCCGGCGTTCGAGGACGACGACTGCTCAACCACGACGGGCTCGGGCTCGACGACCGGAGCGGTGTAGCCACCGGCGAAAGCGGTCGAACCGGTGAGGCCGAGGGCCAGGGCGATGGTAGCGATCTTTTTCATAGTAATCTCCGTCATTACCGTAGGGAGCCGCCGGGTTTTCTGGCAGCTTCCCGGCGAGACTTACACAGCTTCCCGGGATTGCAAAGAGTGAATTACACGGCCCATTCACGCAGAGGCGAAGACTGTTGCACTTTGGCACGTTTATTGCATGAAATGCCCACAATTCGTGTCTAACGCGGCACATGGCACCATTCTGCGCTTCTTGAGCGGCGCGGATTCTGAGAAGAATTACCAGAACTTGCCGGGAAATGGCTTGCATCTTCGCCGCCCGGGAATCAAGGCATCGACATAGCACAGGCAAGGACGAGAATATGAAAATCGCGATGATCGGCACGGGCTATGTTGGCCTGGTTTCGGGGGTGTGTTTCTCGGATTTCGGCCATGAGGTCGTTTGCGTCGACAAGAACCCCGCGAAGATCGAAATGCTCGAGGGCGGCCGCGTGCCGATCTACGAGCCGGGCCTCGACGATTTGATGGTGAAGAACGTCGAAGGCGGGCGTCTTTCCTTCACCACCGACCTGAAGAAAGCCGTTGCAGGCGCCGATGCGGTCTTCATCGCGGTGGGCACGCCGACGCGGCGCGGCGATGGCCATGCGGACCTGACCTATGTGATGGCCGCCGCCGAGGAGATCGCCAACGCTATGACCGGCTATGCGGTGATCGTGACGAAATCGACCGTGCCGGTGGGCACCAACCGTCAGGTCGCGGAGGTTGTGCGCAAGACCCGTCCCGACATCGAGTTCGACGTGGCCTCCAACCCCGAATTCCTGCGCGAGGGCGCGGCGATCGACGATTTCATGCGGCCCGACCGGGTCGTCGTCGGCACCACCTCCGAGAAGGCCGAGGCGGTGATGGGTGAGATCTACCGCCCGCTCTTCCTGCGCGAATTCCCGATCCTCTACACCGATCTGGAAACCGCCGAGATGATCAAATACGCGGCGAACGCATTTCTCGCGACGAAGATCACCTTCATCAACGAGATCGCGCGGCTCTGCGAGAAGACCGGCGCCGATATCAAGCAGGTCTCGCGCGGCATGGGTCTCGACGGCCGGATCGGCAACAAGTTCCTCCATGCGGGCCCGGGCTACGGCGGTTCGTGTTTCCCGAAGGACACCGCGGCATTGGCGCGGATCGGTCAGGACTATTCCTGCCCGATGGAGATCGTCGAGACGGTGATCAAGGTGAATGACGACATCAAGCGGCGGATGATCGAGAAGGTCGTCGATCTCTGCGGCGGCTCGGTCAATGGCAAGACGATCGCGGTCTATGGCGTGACCTTCAAGCCGAACACCGACGACATGCGCGAGGCCCCTGCCCTGACCATCGTGCCCGCACTGGTGGGCGGCGGCGCGAAGGTCCGTGTGGTCGACCCGCAGGGCAAGCGCGAGGGCGAAGCGCTGCTGCCGGGCGTGTCCTGGATGGATGACGCCTATGCGGCAGCCGAGAAGGCCGATTGCGTGGTGATCCTGACCGAGTGGAACGAGTTCCGCGCGCTCGATCTGCAGAAGATCGCAGCGACGATGGAGACCGCGCGCATGGCCGACCTGCGCAACATCTACTCCGAGAAGGACGTCAGGAAGGCGGGCTTCGCGGATTACGTCGCGGTCGGGCGGTAAGGAAGCGGCCGCGCCGGGATCGGCCCCGGGGAGGGGGCTCTGCCCCCGCCCTTCGGCCCCCCGGGATATTTCTCCCAAGAGGAAGGGGAGGCCGCTTAGGCCACCTGCCCCGCCGCCCAGCCGGACGCCCAGGCCCACTGGAAGTTGTAGCCACCGAGCCAGCCGGTGACATCGACCACCTCGCCGATGAAATAGAGCCCTGGCACCTGCTTGGCTTCCATCGTCTTCGCGTCGAGCGCATCGGTGGACACGCCGCCCAGCGTGACCTCCGCCGTGCGATAGCCTTCCGAGCCCACGGGCCGCACCTGCCAGCGATGAATCTGATCGTCGAGCTTGGCCAGATCCTTGTTCGATTGCTCGGCCAGCCGCCCCTTGAGCTTTGCCTCCGCCACCACAAATTGCGCGAGCTTCTCCGGCAGATGCCGCGCAAGCGCATTGTGCAGCGCCTGCCGGCCCGCCGCGTCGCGCTGCTCAGCCAGCGCCGCCGCGATGTCATCGTCTGGCGCGAGATCGACCCTGAGCGTGTCGCCCTCGCGCCAATAGCTGGATATCTGCAGGATTGCAGGGCCGGACAGCCCGCGATGGGTGAACAGCAAATCCTCGGCGAAATGCGTCTTGCCGAGCCGCAGATCGACGGGCCGCGCCAGGCCGGACAGCGGCGCGGTGCGCGCGAGATCCTGCTCGGCGAAGGTCAGGGGCACCAGAGCGGGGCGCGTCTCGACGATCTCGAGGCCGAAGCGCTGCGCGATCTCGTAGCCGAGGCTGGACGCCCCCATCTTCGGGATCGACTTGCCGCCCGTCGCCACAATTACCGAAGCCGCGCGGATCGGGCCTTGCGAGGTCGTCACCAGGAAACCGTCGCTCTCGCGCTCCACCCGGTAGATCGAGGTCTCGAGCGACAGCTCGCCCCCTGCCGCACGCAGATCGCGCAGCAGCAGGTCGATGATCTGCGTAGCCTTCCCGTCGCAGAACAGCTGGCCGAGATGTTTCTCGTGCCACGCGATCCCTGCCGCATCCAACCGCGCGATGAAATCCGCAGGCGTATAGCGCGACAGCGCCGAGAGAGCGAAGCGGGGATTGCGCGACAGGAAGCGTTCGGTCGCATTCTGCCGGGTCAGTAGCCGGTTGGTGAAGTTGCACCGCCCGCCGCCGGAGATTCGAATCTTCTCGCCCGGGCGCCGTGCGTGGTCGAGCACGCGCACCGACCGCCCGCGCCGCGCCGCCTCGATCCCGGCCATCAGCCCGGCAGCGCCCGCGCCGAGTATCACAACATCGCATTTTTCCATGCCGCCTCGCTTGCCGTAGCGGCGCATGACGCGCAATCGAAATTTGTCGGATTTTCCTCTTGAAGCCCCGCGCGAGCTTGGCTAGATAGCCCCCAAGTTGGGGCGTAGCCAAGTGGTAAGGCACCGGTTTTTGGTACCGCGCACCGTAGGTTCGAATCCTACCGCCCCAGCCACTCTCCTTTTTTTATAGCGAAACCAGCTAATTGCGGACCGGACCAGTTTCGCAAACGGAACACTTTTGCGGATAACGTTCCCGGACCATCTAGGCGCACATTCTCGTCGAGTCGAAGGATCGCTCTCGCGCACTCTACAGCCGCAAGCTCAGCCTCGGCGTTACTGGGTCGTTCATTATACTTCTCCCGAATCGAAAAAGGGCGGAACCCGAAGGCCCCGCCCTATTGGCGCGTTCACGACAGAAGCGATCAAGAAAGCCCTGCGTAATGCTCCTCAAGGATTTTGACCTGCTCCCCTTCGAGTCCGCGTTTATAGGTTAGCTCTGTTCAGGGTTTGGTCCTCTTTCGACCTTTGGTGATACTCCCACGGGGCGAGCCCGTCGAGGCTCG
>NZ_NBOB01000029.1:0-3629 GCF_002213185.1 Thioclava sp. JM3 | reverse complement strand
TCGGGGTTCTGCGGATCGGTGTGCAGCAGCGGCTCGGCCATGTCGGGCACGCCATCCTTGTCGGTATCGGTCTGCGCGGCCTGGGCGCCGCCAGCGGCGAGCATCAGCAGCACGGTGAGGGTGGAAAGCGTCTTGTTCATCGTCAGGTCTCCTTGGTCAGACGGTCGGCACGGATCGGACGCAGCAGGACGAGCCCGCCGAGACCGAGGGTGAAGAGAATGAGGAACCAGGCATCGCCCTTCTTGTCGGCCCAGATCGGCCCGAGCGCTTTGCCGGTGTAGATGTCCTTGATTCCGAGCACCGCGAAGGTGAAGCGCTCGTAATGCTTGGTCACGGACGAGACCTCGATCCCGTTGCGGATGGTCTCGTAGGTGGCGAAGCCCTGCTTGATCTTTGTCTGCTCGGCCTTCGGGATCGAAAGCTGCGCGAAGACGCCGCCTGCGACCTGATTGTCCGGGTCCATCGTGTCGCCGATCTGCGGCGCGACGAGGACCACCAGCAGCCACAGCGCGAAGGCGTAGAGCAGCCCGCTAGCCGGGCTTTTCAGCCAGAGGCTCAGCCCGAAGCCCACCGCAAAGATCGCGCTAAGATAGAGCGTCGAAGCCCCCCAGGTGATCGCAAGGCGCAAGAGGTCATTCGCCCCGATCCCAATGCCCGAACCGAGCGCGAGCACCACTGCGCAGAGCGCGAAGACGCAAGCCAGCGCCGCCCCCATCAGCCCAGCCCCGCCCAGCAGCTTCGCGGCAAGGAACTGCCAGTTCGAGAGCGGCCGCGTCAGGATCAGCGCCAACGTCTGGCGTCCGCGCTCTTCGACGGCGGCGCGGTAGCCCGCGATCAGCGCGATCACGGTGCCCATGATCTCGATCTGCTCGATCGTGCCGCGCATCAGCTTCAGCGGATAGAACTCGGGCGCCGCGATCGAACCGAGGCTTTTGCCGAGCGCCAGCAGCTGCTGTTTCGCGGCCATGTAGGTGGCGACATCGGTGCGCATCGCGACCGTCCCGGTGATCAGCGAGATCAGCGCGGCGGCGACGAGCGCCAGCGTCGCGGCGAGCAGGAAACGGTCGCGCAGCGCGATCCGCGCGTCCTTGAGCGCAATGGTGGAGATTGCGGAGAGATCAGGCATCGGGGCCTCCCTTCGTCATGTCGAGCTTGAGGCAGCCGCGCAGCGCATAGAGGCCGGAGCCCGCAGCGAAGAGCATCATCACGACCAGCGGCGGCACGGGACCGCGCGGCGGCAGACCGTCGGGCAGGTAACCCATCAGCTCCGCTCCGAGATACTTGTAGGCTTCGGCCAGCGAGAACGGCCCGAGCAGGTTTGCGGAGAGGTCGAAGATCGCGGATTGCGGGGCGGGTGCGAGGGCCGAGATCGGGTTGATCGCAGCGGTGGGCAGGATGTTCCCGGTCAGCGCGGGCCAGACGAAGGTCAGCACCAGCCAGACCACCGTCGGCACCATCAGACCCACGGTTTCGCTGCGCGCGCGCGCCGAAGCACCGATCGCGATCAGCCCGAAGGTCATCATGTAGAGCCAGCCCAGAGAGAAGAACGCAGCCAGCCGCGCCCAATCCCCTGCGGCGAGATGAACCGAAGGCAGGATGACGAGGGTCGCGGCGCCCACGACGCCCGCAAGCGCGGCCAGTCCGCCGACGGCCAGAGCGAGTGCCGAGACCTTGCCTCGCGCGTAATCGAGCCGCTCCAGCGGGCGCGCGCCGATCAGCGGCAGCACGCCGGCCCGGCGGTCGGTCTCGACCATCCGGTAGCCGATCACGATGGCCGAAAAGGCGCCGATCAGGCTGATATAGATCGTGAGGTTGCGCAGCAGCGCCAGCGGCGAGCCTTGCGTAACCGGGTTTGGCGGCACCGGCTTGCCATTTGCTTCGAACCAATGCGTGGCGCTGGCGTAGATCGCGTCGACCGTCGAGGTCGCGGACCAGCCGAGATAGGCCGAGACCAGCACCAGCGCGGCGAACAGCGCGGCCACCAGCGCGATCGTCCGCTCGCGTGCAAGCGCGGCAAGCGCGTGGCGGCGCAGGATCGTGGAAGGTGTCATGCCGCGACCTCGCGATCCGGCACCACCGAGAGGTAAAGCTCCTCGAGGGCCTCTTCCGAGCCGTAGCGCGCGTTCACCGTTTCGATCGTGTCGTGGAAGACCAGCTGCCCATGCGAAAGAACGCCGATGGAGGAACACGACCGCGCCACCTCGCTCAGCAGGTGGGTGTTCATGAAGATCGTCATGCCCTGCGCGTTCAGCCGCTCGAGCACCTCGCGCAGCTGGCGCACCCCCATCGGGTCGAGCCCCGAGGTCGGCTCGTCGAGGACCGGTGGGCTCCATGAGCGTCGTCAGTAGCCGGATCGTCGTGGTCTTGCCCGCGCCGTTATGGCCGAGAAATCCGAAGATCTCGCCACGTCCGATATCGAGATCGAGCGGCTGGAGCGCGGTGAAATCGCCGTAGCGCAGGGTAAGTCCCCGCGTGCTCACGGCCAGTGTGTCTGTTTGCATCTCTGGGCACCTCCTTTTGATGTTGAGAGGAAATTGCCCGTCGCGATCCGGATCGACTTCGACAGTTTCTTACAAATCGGTGAGAAGCTGGATTACCGGCTTGGCCCAGACGAAAAACCCTCCGCCCCGGACGGACGGGACGGAGGGCCACGCGGCGTACGATCTGGAAAGGGAATCAGATGCGCCTGCGTTTCACGGTCATCGCGGCGACGGTGATTGCGATGACGGCGAGGAAGCCGAGGCTCGTGGGAATGGTGCCGAAGCCCAGCCCGCCATAATCGGTCGGTTGCGAGAGAAGATCGCCGAAGGACGCACCTAGCGGGCGGGTGAAGATATAGCAGAGCCAGAACGCCCAGAGCCCGCCCAGATTGAAGGTGACATACCCCACGGTGAGCGACGCGATGATCAGCCCGAAGAGGATGCCGGTCGCGAGATAGCCTATCCCGAACTGCTCGGAAATCAGATCGCCGACCGCCGTGCCGAGCGCGAAGGTGAACAGGATCGCGAGCCAGTAGAACCCTTCGCGCCGGGCGGTGTAGACCTCATGAATCGAGAGCGTGCGCTCGGAGGCGAACCACGCCGCGAAGGTAGCGCCCAGCAGAATGGTGAACCCGATCGTCGAGTCGATCAGCGGAATCCCGAGATTGTCGGTCATGTTGTCGGTGATCAGCGTCCCCACGATCGAGATCAGCACCACCGCCGACCAGTAGACTGCAGGCACGTAGCGGCGCTGCGCGAATTGCCAGCGGATCACCAAGGCGAGGATCGCGGTCATCAGAATCGTCGTCGCGGTCAGGCCGAGACCGAGATTGACGGCCAGAAAGTCGGCCGCCGTCTCGCCCATCGTCACCGCCATCAATTTGATGAGCCAAAAGCCCGGCGTGACCTCGGGAACGCGGCTGACCGGGTTGGTCAACTCTTCGTCGGGGTAGATGAAAGTCTGTTGATAGCTCATGTTGCGCCTCAGTCGTTCAGCATTGCCAGCGCCTGCGCCGAGAACGCATCGGCGCGGGTATCGTCGTCGGCGTTGCAGCGCTCGAGCGCTTTCGCCTGAAGGTCGGAAACCGCTTGCGGCGCGGTTTTGCCGCCGAGCGTGTCGCGCAACTGCCCGATCATCGCCTCGCAGGG
>NZ_NBOB01000028.1:0-4071 GCF_002213185.1 Thioclava sp. JM3 | reverse complement strand
CGCACTCCCATCTTGAGATGGGTATCACCTCGCAGTCCGCGCCGGCGTAGACAACGTGCCGCTCAGACACCGCTTACGCCCATTCAAAGGTCTAAAGTAAGTTGGGGGCCGCCGCATGTCTCGTATGGCGTGAATGTCAAGGTTCGGCTGGGAGCGGTCATACGGTTGGTCGCGCCGCAGCGTGCAAGGTCAAGTTGTGCGTGCCGCGCCGCCGCAAGTCCGGTTTGAGCCCAAACTAACCGATGCTGCCGGACGCACTAATGGCAGCTATGGATTGTGCCCGATCAAAAGAGTTTGCCTCCAGTGCCCGCCGTGAAAGCCGCTAGCAGATCAACGTCGGAACGACTGCCGCCCCCTCCGAACGCGAATGCGTAGCCTTGGCGACCGAGGCTTGTGATCTCTGGAAGCAGTTCGTCTGATGATCTCACTACGTGACCCGCACCAGAGCCGACGAGGCGGATGTTCTCATAGAGATCATCGCAAGCCATACCGTCGGCGAATTGCGCGATCTCCATCGGTATGCTTCCAATCTCGGAAAGGAATCCGGGTGACGGCAGGCTGATGCGCACGTTTGCAGTGCCCATGATCGGCCCCTTTAACGAGTTGATCGAAACGAAGGCGCGAAGGTCGTCGTCTGGCGACCGCACGATGAGTCGGTCGATACTCAAGTGCGGCAGGTCGTCGTCGACCAAACCGTTCTGTTTCAAAGCGCGTGTCAATTTGCCGTTAGCGTTTGCAACAAAGTCGAACTCGCTGTCAAAGATGTTCTTGGCGTCGTCCTTGATGAAACCGCTGAGCATGAAAGGTTCGCTCGGGTCGAGGCGCCCGTCGGCTTTCATCTGTTGGAAAACGCGCGCATGGAACACCAGCTCCACCAAGTAGCGCGTCAACGTCATTGCGTTGATTTCCCGCACTTCCTGAAATCCATAGATGCGAAACAAGGGTAGGTTCGCCTGATTGCAAATCGAATTCTTCTTCTCGTCGTTGGACGTTTTGTGTCCTGGCCCATCAAATTCGATGGCGACGACCGCTTGTTGGCTCTCGTCGATCAGGACAAAATCGAAATGGGATTGCAACGAGTATGTGCCTAGATCGCGTCGATCTAGCATTTCGATATTTACAACGTCTGCGACACGCACCTTTTCATGCAGTTCAGCGCCGTGACGCCCTATCACCGCACGGATTTGCTTTTGAACGCGATCTTCACTGTAGTTTCTGAACTTGCGCAACATTGCTAATATCTAGCACGGGAGCGCCCTTGACGGACACTCCTATCATCTATCGGAACGGCAGCTTCGTCCCGCATAGCGGCCATCTGACCTAAGAAAATGCTGCACGATGCACGAACGACCGCTTCGACGGGCAGCAACGCAGCATCGGGTTATTGACTGAATGTCCGGAGAGGGCCGTCACTGCGCCGGAGCAGGAAGGACGGAATGCGGTCGTTTGCTGCGCTTTACATCAATGTCTGCTACGCGAAGCAACTTCTTCATATCGACCGCATTCGTGACTCGATCTTTTCTGGCTTCGCGCGCGCTCCTAACGACGAAACGGGCTATCGAGGCGAAGATGCGCAGAGGCGGCGCACCAGTCAACTGAACGACGATATGAGGGCGCATGGCAGTGGTCATGCAACGAGGGCGCCGCCAGCATCTCTAAACGCAGTCCGGCAGCCTGCTTTCGAACGCGCGCTGCGCTGTTTCGGCGCCGTGCAAAAGTAAAGGCCATTGAGGCTGCGACACACCCAACGGCCTTTTCAACCCAACTCTCGATGAAAGGTCATGTGATCATATTTAGAACAAAAACAGTCGGGAATCAATACGCCTCTGCGCTTACCAGTGCGCGGGGGCCCGCTAGCCTATCATACTTAGGACCTTTCGATGAGATTATTGAGCTCCTCATCGGCGTCTTTGCTAAGTGGGCTGTCGTTGACCACCATCGTTAGGTTGCCATCGCGTATCTACTTGAGGACATTGGCGACAACGGGCGATACCTCTTTGCCGGTCAGAGCCACAGCCGGGCCAAGTGACTTCAGAATGAGCAACGCGACGCCTCAACATCAGCTATTGCCGAAAGTTTCACCGGTTTGACAAATGATCAACCTGCTGGGCGCATAAAGAAGGCAACGGTCATGATCAAGCCGATTGCGATAATGAACAGGCGCAGCACGGCCGTGTTCCTAACCCGCCGCGCCAGAACCGCGCCGATGTATCCGCCCATGGCGCAGGACAGGCCGACGATCAGCAAGTTGCCCCAGTCGATCAGTCCCGCAATGGCATATGTCGCGACCGAGACCACCGACAGGATCGCGGACATCAAGTTCTTCAACCCGTTCATCCGGTGCAGGTCGGTCATGCCGATGACGCCGAAAGCCGCGAGCAGCATGATGCCGAGGCCACCGTTGAAATAGCCGCCATAGACCGAGACCACGAACACAAGAGCAAGTGCGGTGGGGCTGGGCGTTTCGCGCCCGGACTTCGCGAGATACCGAACGAAGGACGGGCCGGTGGCAAAGGCCAAGGTCGCCATCAATAAGAGCCAGGGCACCACGCCCGAGAACAGCTCTTCAGGCGTGACCAGCAGCAGACTAGCGCCAGCGAGCCCCCCCGACGATCGCGGTGCCAAACAGATGGGCGAGAGGAGGCTTCCCGCCGCGCTCGATATCCGTGCGATAGGCCCAAGCGCTGCCCACATAGCCCGGAAGGGCGGCAAAGGTCGCGGTCGCATTCGCCATGATAGGCGGAACACCGGCCCAGACGAGTGCCGGAAACGTCAGAAAGGTGCCACCACCCGCGATTGCATTGAGCGCACCGGCGCCCAAGCCGGCCAGCACGAGTATTATACCTGTCAGCATGTTCGTTCTCCTTCAAACCGCGCCGCTGTTGCATGATGCCGGATTGGTCTGCAAATTGGTCTGTATGGGGGTGCAAATGACCACGAAGCGAACTCGAAAGATTGTGGAAGCGCTGCGCGACTATTGCGCGGCGGCCGCCATCGCGCCGGGCGGACAGCTGCCGCCGGAGCGGGATCTGGCGCGTCGGTTGGGGTGCAGCCGTGAGACGCTGCGCAATGCCTTGGCCGAGCTGGAGCTCGCTGGCGATCTCTGGCGGCATGTCGGGCAAGGCACGTTCCTTGGCCCCCGCCCGCCGGGCCACCCTGTGCGCGAGACCATTCTAGTGCAAGGCGCTTCACCGCTTCAGCTGATGCAGGCGCGCCTGACCCTCGAGCCCTCCGTCGCCGCCGAGGCCGCTGCGCTCGCGACCCCTGTCGAGATCGCCTATCTTTCCGATCTGGTCAACCGGGGCCGCCGTGCCGCAACCCGGACCGACTGCGAACGGCTCGACGCCGCCTTTCACCGTGGTATCGCAGAGGTAACAGGAAATCCCATACTGCTTGGCCTTCTCGACTATCTCGCGGGCGCGCGCCGCCATGCGGCCTGGCAGCGCGAATGGGAAGTCACTTACCGAAAACTCGGTGTCGCCGAATTCACCGAATGTCACAGCCTACAGCATGAGGAAGTGGTCGCGTGCATTCAACGGGGCGCGACTGACGCCGCCGCGGATGCCATGCGCGGGCACCTGCAGACGATCTTCACGGCCATGCGCGGGTCCGGTCTGCCGCCCTGACAGCGGTGCCGCTCCGCCTGAGCCCTGTGCCTTCAGAACGCTGCCACCAACCAATCTCGAAACACCCACAGGCGGGAGAGAGCTGCCGGTTGCCAGGATAAAGGACGGAGACCGGCGAGAGTGACGGCGGAAACTCGGTCAGAACCTCGACGAACTCGCGGGCGGGGAGAGCCGCCTCGGCATGGTAACGCGGCATCTGGACAAGACCAAAGCCAAGACGCGGCGGCTTTGTCCGCAATGTCGACCTCTGCCGGAACCGGTTTGCTGCGCAAGGGACGGCGGACCGGTTCGGTGACGCTGCGCCGCAGCGGTGCGCCTTGGGATCAATGGCCGCAATGGGCCGAGATCGACGTCACAGTCAAAGGGCGTATTCCGTTGAAAAACTCGCGCTTGATTGCTGGGCGTGGCGCTGATTCAATTCCGACATCAGGTGGGAGGATTGGCG
>NZ_NBOB01000027.1:2500-5725 GCF_002213185.1 Thioclava sp. JM3 | reverse complement strand
TGCTTCCCCATTGCTTCTGGGGGGCTTAGCACAACGCAAGACACCGCCCGAAGGCGGCTGTGAGCGTATGGCTATGACTTAGAAGATTTGGTTGCGGGAGTAGGATTTGAACCTACGACCTTCAGGTTATGAGCCTGACGAGCTACCGGGCTGCTCCATCCCGCGTCCGTTGAGCTTTTGCCTTTTGTCAGGTTATGAGCCTGACGCGGCGATCGCGTTTTTCAAACTCTCGAGTAGAGTTTGTCTCGCTTGCGGGGTGCTCGATCCCGCGTTTATTCCCGAGGGCATTTAGTGTTTGCGATCGGGATTTTGTTTGTCATCGTTTTTCGAGAGATGAAGTTTTTTGTCGCTTCTTTCTAGGTTTGGCGGTGACCTACTCTCCCACGTCTTAAGACGCAGTACCATTGGCGCGACGGCACTTAACGGCCGGGTTCGGAATGGAGCCGGGTGTTTTGCTCGTGCTATGACCACCAAACCGAGGAAGAAGCGATGAAGTTCAAGTTGTACACTTTGTATTGTGCATGCTGTTTGATCGGTTACCAGAGGTCTGGCTACTACCGGATCAAATCAAGCCAATCGGGCAATTAGTACTGGTCAACTGAACGCGTTGCCGCGCTTACATCTCCAGCCTATCGACGTGGTGGTCTTCCACGGCCCTCAAGGGATACCTAGTTTTGAAGGGGGCTTCCCGCTTAGATGCTTTCAGCGGTTATCCTGTCCGGACATAGCTACCCAGCACTACCGTTGGCACGATAACTGGTCCACCAGTGGTCCGTTCACCCCGGTCCTCTCGTACTAGGGGCAACTCTTCTCAAGTATCCTACACCCACGGCAGATAGGGACCGAACTGTCTCACGACGTTCTAAACCCAGCTCACGTACCTCTTTAAACGGCGAACAGCCGTACCCTTGGGACCTGCTCCAGCCCCAGGATGAGATGAGCCGACATCGAGGTGCCAAACGATGCCGTCGATATGGACTCTTGGGCATCATCAGCCTGTTATCCCCAGAGTACCTTTTATCCGTTGAGCGATGGCCCTTCCACTCGGGACCACCGGATCACTATGGCCGACTTTCGTCTCTGCTCGACTTGTCAGTCTTGCAGTCAGGCTGGCTTCTGCCATTGCACTCAACGACCGATTTCCGACCGGTCTGAGCCAACCTTCGCGCGCCTCCGTTACACTTTGGGAGGCGACCGCCCCAGTCAAACTACCCACCACGCAGGGTCCCGGATCCCGATAAGGGACCGCGGTTAGACATCAAGCAGGCGAAGGGTGGTATCTCAAGGATGGCTCCACGGAGACTGGCGTCCCCGTTTCAAAGCCTACCACCTATCCTGCACATCACATGCCTGATGCCAGTGCGAAGCTATAGTAAAGGTTCATGGGGTCTTTCCGTCTAACCGCGGGTAGTGTGCATCTTGACACACAGTTCAATTTCGCTGAGTCCACGTTTGAGACAGCGGGGAGATCGTTACGCCATTCGTGCAGGTCGGAACTTACCCGACAAGGAATTTCGCTACCTTAGGACCGTTATAGTTACGGCCGCCGTTTACCGGGGCTTCAATTCGGAGCTTGCACTCCTCCTTTTAACCTTCCGGCACCGGGCAGGCGTCAGACTGTATACGTCGCCTTACGGCTTCGCACAGCCCTGTGTTTTAAGTAAACAGTCGCCACCCCCTAGTTTGTGCCCCCGCCCCATACTTGCGTACGAAGCGGGCCTCCTTCTCGCGAACTTACGGAGGCATTTTGCCGAGTTCCTTAAACGTGGTTCTCTCAAGCGCCTTGGTATTCTCTACCAGTCCACCTGTGTCGGTTTCGGGTACGGTCCGATAGTGGGGCTATTTCCAGGAACCTGTTGGCTGCCCGATCAATCCGATAAGATCGAACAACGGCTCAGATCCGTCACCACCACATGGCCCAGGAATATTAACCTGGTTCCCATCGACTACGCCTTTCGGCCTCGCCTTAGGGGCCGGCTTACCCTGCTCAGATTAGCTTTAAGCAGGAACCCTTGGACTTTCGGCGACAGGGTCTCTCACCCTGTTTGTCGCTACTCATGTCAACATTCTCACTTCTGATCACTCCACCGGATGCCTTACGGCCCGGCTTCACAGTCAGAACATTGCCTCCAATATCCCCGAGGGGAGTAAGGAGGCAGCGTTCTATATCACAGAACGCTCCGCTACCACGCACATCACTGTGCATCCAAAGCTTCGGCTCATGGCTTGAGCCCCGTTACATCTTCGCCGCAAGACCTCTTGACTAGACCAGTGAGCTGTTACGCTATCTTTAAAGGATGGCTGCTTCTAAGCCAACCTCCTGGTTGTTTTGGAAGTCTCACATGCTTTCCCACTTAGCCATGAATTGGGGGCCTTAGCTGTTGGTCAGGGTTGTTTCCCTCTCCACGACGGACGTTAGCACCCGCCGTGTGTCTGCCGATCAGTTCTTCCCGGTATTCGGAGTTTGCTTAGACTCAGTAAGGCTGTGGGCCCCCATCATCCATGCAGTGCTCTACCCCCGGGAGAATACAATCGACGCGCTACCTAAATAGCTTTCGCGGAGAACCAGCTATCTCCAGATTTGATTGGCCTTTCACCCCTAGCCACACGTCATCCGGACCCTTTTCAACGGGTGTCGGTTCGGCCCTCCAGTGAGTGTTACCTCACCTTCAGCCTGCACATGGCTAGATCATCTGGTTTCGGGTCTGATCCATCGAACTAAATTCGCCCTGTTAAGACTCGCTTTCGCTACGCCTACACCTAACGGCTTAAGCTTGCTCGATAGACCAAGTCGTTGACCCATTATACAAAAGGTACGCCGTCAGAGCTCGAGGCTCCTCCGACTGCTTGTAGGCGTCCGGTTTCAGAAACTGTTTCACTCCCCTCGTCGGGGTGCTTTTCACCTTTCCCTCACGGTACTGGTTCGCTATCGGTCAGTAAGGAGTACTTAGCCTTCGAGGGTGGTCCCCCGATCTTCAGACAGGATTACACGTGTCCCGCCCTACTTAATACGTCCAATTGAACTTCCCATACGGGGCTGTCACCCGCTCTGGCTGATCTTTCCAGATCATTCTGGTCATTCTCATGGCTCGGCTGGTCCGCGTTCGCTCGCCACTACTAGCGGAGTATCTGTTGATTTCCTTTCCTCCGGGTACTTAGATGTTTCAGTTCCCCGGGTTCGCTCTTATAACCCTATGTATTCAGGTTAAAAGTACCTGTTTTGGA
>NZ_NBOB01000026.1:0-6183 GCF_002213185.1 Thioclava sp. JM3 | reverse complement strand
CGAGCCTCGACGGGCTCACCCCGTGGGAGTATCACCAAAGGTCGAAAGAGGACCAAACCCTGAACAGAGCTAACCTATAAACGCGGACTCGAAGGGGAGCAGGCAGCCAAGGCGAGCTGATCGTGAACGAAATCCATTGCCCAAACATCGTTCGGACCAACGGCGTCAGCGCGGTCATCTCGCAGCTTCGCTTTTACTCTTCGTTTCGGCGTCTTGTTCCGCAGTTGCAGCCCCAAGGCTCTGTAAACATTGTAGACCTTCCTGATGCTGACATCCCAACCCTCCCGGTCGAGAACGACGTAGACACGCCGATAACCATAGCGCACACGCGTCTCGCAGATCTCTTTGATCCGCCGATTCAGCTCTGCCGGATCTGTGCGGCGAGATTTGTAGTGGTAGCTTGAGCGGTCGAACCTCAGGGCCCCACATGCCCTGCGGATCGAGACCGCCCAGTCTGCGCACATCCCGCGAACCAGTTCACGCCTCCGTTCCGGCTTCAGAGTTTTCGCCGCACGACATGTCTCACAACATCTGACGGTCAAGTGTGAGATCCGCCACGATCCGCTTCAGTCGTGCATTCTCATCTTCAAGCTGCTTCAGCCGACGCATCTCATCAGGCAACAACCCGCCGTATTTCTTCTTCCAGGCGAAATAGGTCGACTGCCCGATCCCAGCCTTGCGACAAATCTCGGCAACTGATGTGCCTTCCTCGCCTTGCTTCAGAATGAACGCCTGTCTCGCGCTTCCGTGAACTTCGATGCTTTCATGCGTTTCCGCTCCTCTCCCAGCCAGGAGAGCTTAACTGAAAACTCCAGTTTCAAACGGTCCAATTTTTAGGGGGCAGAGCAGAGTTGGGTCGGACTCTAATCGATGGTGGAGGAAAAATCCCGTGGCAGGTCACATGGTATGGCGGCTGCATCCGTTCTTCGGCGGGCGAACCTGCGGGGCCGGTTCCCAATGAAATTTGGCGTAGGTTCCAAATTGAGAAAAGGGTTTTCAATCGGGTGCGCCGCTTGCACCGGCGCGAAAAAAACGGTGGTGGAAAGCCTGACGAAGTCAGTCCTAGAGGAAATGCGCGGGGTCTAGGCGAATTTCACGCCGTTCAGCTATTCCAACGTGCCTTAGGGCGCGAGCGGCCATGCGGAGCTGCGCACCGATCCGACGGGCGCGAAAGCCAGAGGCCTGTTTGGTTATCGGCGTTGGTTTTCCTGAGTCTATCTGAGAGACGGTATTAAAAGGATTTGTAATGCCGTAGTCCGCCGCGCGGTCTAGCTGCACGCCGCAAGCCGGCTCGACTTGAAAGCTTTTCAATTCATAGGCTTTGCAGATCAGCGCATCAGCGAGGGCGACCTCTTTGGACGCCCGCGCAAGAAGTTTTCGCGCCCCAGAAGGCGAAATCACGTAAGCAGCAGCGCCGCTCCTGTCTTGATAGAGGCGGAGTAGTTGGTGCTTGGACCCGATCGCGCGCCCAATCTTACTAACGATTTTCTTGCGCGTCCGTACCTCAAGGGTCACATGCTCAATGCCTTCGATCTCGTCAATCGAATTTAGGACACTGGGCGTCTGATTGGAAAGAAGCGCATCGTCTTCTAGTATGAGGGTGCTTTTATCCTGTGCCGCGGCAAATTTCCACGCTTCCACATGGCTTAAAAAGCATGCTTTCTCAGTGTCTTTTAGAGGGCGCTCCCAGCTTGACCATTCAAACGAATTCTCATAATTCATTACCATTTCTGGCGTGAATGCATCGATCCTCTGAAAAGGTATTTTCAGCCTGTTCAGCTGATCGGCCATAAATGACATGCGCGCGGTCGCTGTGCTCAAATTAATTACCAGGCAGTACATAGGCGTAAGCATGCTCCGAGCGTTTGGTCTGGTTTGCTGTTAGCTCAATCTCGCCCTTTTGTCCATTGGGATGCCGGTTCAAATCGAAGATCTGATTGAAACGCTTCAGGACCCAACCTTTAGCGTATATAAGTTAACTCGATCGCGTGATCTTATTATTTTTGTCGGCAAGGGACCATAGGTCTTCGTAAACGAAATTTATCGCATTCACTTCGGAAGTTACGCTAAATTTTCGCACGGCCCTTTTTCTGGCGGCTATCGATTTTTGATGGTATAAGTCTTTGTCTTTGAGAATTCTTATTAGAGCCTCTGCTGCTAATTCGGCGCCCTCTATTGGTACAACCGCGCCACATGAGCCGGTGTCTGTATCATTTTCTCCCACGAACTCTTTGAAGTAGCCGGTCTCACTCAAAATCACTGGAAGTCCGGTAGCCATGGCTTCCAGAGGCGTCATCCCATATCCTTCATAACGGGGGAGTGCCACGAGCGCTCGGCATCCCTGCAATATCTGCTGCAATTTGTCAGGGTCGACTTCTCCCAAAAAAACAATCCGGCTTGAAAGCCCAGCTGCTTCAGCACGTTTCTTTATTTTTTCCTGGAATTTTTGGTGTTCGGGTCTCGCCGTTCCGACAACAATAGCGCAAGCTCCCGGCAGGTCCGGAAGCGCGGTAATCATAGCGTCGATAAAAAGGTCCGTGCCTTTCTCTGGACGCACGCGCCCCACCGTTATGATCCCATATTCCCCGGGAAGTTGCAGTTCTTTCCACTTGCGCTTATAGCTTTCTTCTTGGGCGGGTAAGAAGTGCTCCGTATCCACTCCATGAGGCACTACTGCAACCACATTAGGCACATATTTGGCGGCCTCTTCAGTTGTTGCAATTACCGCATCCATCCGTGAAATTAGCCAGCGTGGCCAAGCTGAATGGCGACGTTGTGCGGCTGAGGTGAAAACAATTCTTATTGGCAGGCGCAGGACATCTCGGGCCAATATTGCAAGTTGCATTTCAATGTTTCGCCGTGTGTGCCAAATTGAAAATTCGCGTCCGGCAGGAGGCTCGCGACATTCCCAGAGAGCGCGGAAAAAACCAATCGGTTTTGCGCATTTCGGCAATGCGTAACCAACAAGCGCTACATTCAGTAAATTTTGCTGCTGCCGTAACACCGCTGCCGCAGTTGAAGATACGCCTGTGAACCTTTTTTTGAAGTTCGTAACATATAGGCTAGCTGTCGATTTTTTCATTTGGGCGCCCTGACATCAACACCGATACGTAAGCAGCTTGTGTGAGTGAGCTAATATTGGCAGGTGCCACACGGGCTTGGGTAGTACTTATTGCCAAATACGCTCTGTCTTCCTGCTTGACTAATCGAAGCTACTTTCCGCATTTTTCAAGCACATCAATTACGGTGTGGTGGATGTGCCAGATTTTTCATCGCATCATCAAGGGGCGGTGCCCGCTCGATATCTTCTGAGATTTCGGTACAGAGCTTTCATCTTCCAGGTCGCAGGATTTCACTGACTTAGATCAGTCGGAAATTTGCTCTCGAAAATCTCGGTAGAGCGTCTTTGCCTGACGGTCTGCGCAGGCGCCGTCAAGCACCTCTCCCTTTGATTTCATGGACTTGCGCTTCCTATTTCGATGTCTGCAGCTTCGAAAGTTAGGGAGGTATCAGATGAATGTCGAGAGGCTGTCTCTGAAAATTGCCAAGCCTGCGCTTCACTCGTGGCTTGGTTGTAGTGTTTGCGCCGATCCTCCAGTTTTCCGCGGCATCCGCAAGGCTCATGAAGGTGCCAATGTTGCGCCATTGATCCGAGCGACAGTGGCGAAGGGCGTTTAAACACTCGGCCCGCAGCTTGCTGTTGAAAGCCTCGATGAAGCCGTTGTCGGTTGGCTTTCCGGGCCGTGAGAAGCCCACGGTGACCGGCCTGGCATGAGCGCAGAGATCGAGGTCGCGGCAGATGAACTCACGGCCCTCATCGACCCGTATCGTTCTTGGGTGCCGAGCTTGCTACAAATCCGTTCAAGCGTATGAACGACATCTTCACCGCGATACCGAAACCGCACATCCCTCGCTGGACAGTAACGTGAATGACTGTCGACGATGGTCAGAAACCGCAGTTTCTTGGGTAACGCGAGCTGATCGTGAACGAACCGAAGGTCCGCGAAGCGAAATCCATCACCCAAACACCATTCGCAGCGACAACTTCCTGGCGGTCATTGCGCAGGTTCGCTTTTACCCGCTTGCTCTGCCTCCGGCACTCGCAACCAGGAGACGGTCATGCCTGACCATTCGCGTCACGACGCGGCGAGGCCAAAATCGCGCGGAGAGATTGCGATATCGGCGATCGTGTAGGCGTCCAGCGTCGTCAGGAACGCTGCGCGCGCCTCGGCCAAGGGCGCGATGAGGCGGCATGCGGCGGTAATCGTGCAGTCGCCGCCGCTGCGCATACATTCCACGAGGTCGAAATCCGTCTCCATGTGGCGCACGATCGTCCCCACGCCGATCTCCTGCGCTGGCCGGGCAAGTCCCAACCCGCCGGAGCGTCCGCGTTGCGCCACCAGAAAATCCCCCCGGGTCAGCGCGTTGACGACTTTCATCATGGTGCTGCGTGGTGCGCGATAGGCCTCGACGAGTTGATCGATCGTGAAACGTCGGTCTTTCATCGAAGCGGCGTAGATCATCACCCGCAAGGCGAGGTCCGTGGTGTCGTTCAAGCGCATTCGCACTTCTCCTGATGCAGCCTCCTCAGCGACCCGTCTCGTACCACGAGTCCGGACAGAATGTCGCACGGGAAAAACATACCTGTGATTGGCATCTTAATGGCTGAGCAAATAGATGCGTCTTGTTGGTATGTTTTATAGCCTAGGAGACAGGAATGGCAAAGCCGCTCTCGGAAGAAACACTCGCGATCATTGAAGCTACTGCGCCGGTCGTGGCGGAACACGTCGATCAGATCGTGCCCGTGATGTATCGGCGGCTGCTGGCCGCTCCCGAAATTCGCGCGCTCTTCAACATGTCGCATCAGCATGGCAACTCGCCGCAGCACAAGGCGCTCGCGGGCGCCCTGGTGGCCTATGCGACCCATATCCGGAACCCCGGCGTCCTCGCGGACGCCTTGGAGCGGATCGCGCAAAAACACGTGGGCCTGCAGATTCTCCCCGAGCATTATCCGCATGTCGGCGAAGCATTGCTCGGGGCTGTCGCGGAAGTGTTGGGAGACGCCGCCACGCCTGAAATTCTGAACGCCTGGGGCGAAGCCTACTGGTTCCTCGCCGATACGCTGATCGCCCGCGAGGAACAGATTTACGCCGGTGCGGAAGAGCAGGACGGCGGCTGGCGTGGCTGGCGGCGCTTCAGGGTCGGTGCGAAAGAGAAGGAAACCTCCGAGATCGCGTCCTTCACGCTCTATCCGGTTGACGGCATGCCGGTTCTCAAGCATCGCCCCGGCCAGTATCTGAGCTTCCGCTTCACCCCTGCGGAGGGCGAGGAATATCGTCGCAACTACTCGATCTCCTCGGCGCCGGATGGCCAGTCCTACCGGATTACGGTCAAGCGCGAACCTGGCGGGCGGATCTCCAACTGGCTGCACGACACGGTCGAGGTCGGCGCCGAATTCGACGTGGCCGCGCCCGCCGGCGAATTCTTCCTCGATCCGAAGGGCAAGCAGGAAATCGTGCTTCTGTCGGGCGGGGTGGGTCTCACGCCCATGATCTCGATGCTCGAGAGCTACGGCGGCGGCGATCTGCGGATGGTCTATGTCCACGCCACCCGGAATGGTCAAACCCATGCGCTCAGCAATACGCCCCGTACAAAGGCACATGAAACCCATGTCTTCTACGAGGCGCCGGAAGAGACTGATGTTGCGAACGGTGTGCATTCCGGACGTGTCGATCCCAGCTGGCTGGTCCAGATCAGCGATGCCGAAAAGGCCGACTACTTCATCTGCGGCCCGACCGGGTTCATGCAGGAGATGGTCAAGGGCCTGAAGGCCGCCAATGTGCCGGACGCTCGGATCCACTACGAGTTCTTTGGCCCCGCAGCCGCCCAGATCGGCTGACAACGCGGCCCGGCGCTCTGAAGAACGAGCGTCGGGCACGCGCCCCGTGGTTCCAGTTATCAATCGGAATGTCGGTCTCTGTCCGGCGTGATCGCGCTCACGATAATCGAAGTTTGGGCAGGGTTCTTCCGACCCTTTTCGCCCCGCGGAACGGCAATTACCTCACCCGTGTTCTCCTCCTGCCGGCCGATGGTCGGCGCATGAAATGGAAGGAGACTACTATGACCTATAGCCTCAAATCGATCGCCCTCCTCGGCCTTCTCGCCTCTGCGGCTCCCGTTGCG
>NZ_NBOB01000025.1:0-7392 GCF_002213185.1 Thioclava sp. JM3 | reverse complement strand
GATCTGCTCTTCGCTGAACCGGCTTCTCTTCATCGTCTGTCTCCTCGTCTGGAGAACAGGCTAACCTCAAAACGAGGGGAGCAGGTCAGACGCTATAACGTCAAACCCACCCAAGACGTAATTCTGATCACGCCAGATGGTGAGCCACGTGTCGCCCGATGGTGGCCGGGCTTCGACGAGGATCACCGCCTGGCTGCCCACTGGCTAACATCTGGCGCGGCGCTGGCACGCAGCCGCAACTCCGCATGATAGAGCCGTTAGATGCGTTTGATGCCTGATGGCTCGCCTTCCCGGCGTAGCAGGGCGAACAGCGGCGGGTATGCTGAACCGGCGGCAATCGTTAGTCAGTTCACACAACCACTGGCGCAGTTCGGTCTCTATCGGTCTGACGGATCGGTAGCTGACCCTCTTTCGTCCCTGCTAACAATCTTGCCAGCTTGCCGTTCAGACAGAGTTTTTGTATGTTGCTATGATTTCTTCCTCGGTTCCGCTGGAGTGTCAAATTTCTTTGGCTGCCTGTTTATGTGCATGCATTTGAACTAGTTGTGAAAATTGGATTTTCAATCCTCAGTAGTCAAAACACAACGAAATTGGAATAAGTATGCCTGATCGTGCAGGAAAACTAAAAGTGACTGTTGCTGTCTTAACGCGTGATCGGCCTAAAATGCTTGCGGACCTTTTGACCTCACTTTCAAAGCTAGATGATCCTGATCATTGTGAACTTATCTATCTCGTTGTCGAAAACAATCAGAGAAAAAGTCAGGAAGCGTTGGTTCGAGCATTTGGGCCGAAATTTACGAAAGGTTCTATACATTACGTTCTGGAAACCAAAATAGGAATTGCAAGTGCTCGAAATAGAGCTGCAAAAGAGGCAATAAATCTAGATGCCGACCTGCTGGTTTTTGTTGATGATGATGAGATCGTGCCACCTGAGTGGCTGGCAAATCTTGTGGGGCCTACAGGAAAAGCTCTGCTGTTCTTCTCGGGGGCCACTTCGGGCAGCCCCCCTGTCCGAAAACTGTACATGGCTAGAAAAGCGATGCATAAGAATATCTCGCAAAGATATTTTAGAAATGAAAAGCGAGCTGCTCAACGAGCATCTTCGAATGACACACCAGGTGTAACGATCGTCGCGAATAATTGGATTGGCCAGGTTGACATTATCGCAAACAATAAGATTTTATTTAATGAAAACCTGGATTGGTTAGGCGGTGAGGATACACAGTTTTATTCAGATGTCAGATCTTTGGGGTTAAAGACAGGATGGGTTTCCAACGCCCCTGTATATGAGACGATTCCGAAAGACAGATTGACGTTTGGTTATCAGTTCAAACGGGCCAAAGACCAATCAAATACGAGTTTTAAAAGGAAGCTGAGCAAGAAGCCTTCTGCAATTTATAAACTTCCAGTATCGGTTGTGCTTAAGACAATTGGATTGTTGGGGTTGCTGTTTTTGATGCCTTTAACTCTTAGCACAAACTTTCTGACATTTTGCCGAACAGCCGGCTGGATAGCGGACAGGATTTCAGCCGCACTGGGAGCAACAGCGGATCACTATAGAACTGTCACAGGACAATAATCCGCCGCTATTTAAATAAACTGTCGAGAGTATCTTTAGAAAGGCAAGTCCTTAACTTTTTGCCGTCGAATTTCAGATCGACATCGTCTATCCTGTTAAAGGGGTCCTCCAAATGGTCTGCAAAACAATCAGAAGCGATCGACGTCTCAATAAAATTTCTTAACTCATCATGTTGAATGCGCCATTTATTCCGAAGCGTGCGCTCTTTTTTTGTTACCCATCCACGTTCACTTAACCAACGCCTTAAGCGAAATTTCGCACGAGCTATTTTTGATTGCCTTAGAGGTTTTCTGACATCCTTCATTGAAAAACCCGCATCTTGAAACATTTCTTCGTATTTTACAAAAGCGGCTTGCTCGAGATCAAAGATGTCAGGCACGTATCGGCCCAACCAAGGTTTGTCTAAAAGCGAAAAATGGAGAAAGACCGGATTGAGCGCAATTTCATACCCAAATCCCATAATACTAAACTGAAAATTGTAGCTTGGGCTTAGTTCCGTCCAATGTCCTTGAAACGTAAAATTCAAGAAGTCTTGGTCAAACATACGCATGTTGTCACCGAAGATATGAACATAAGAGCAAAGTAGGTCAGCCCAGTTCTTTTCTCGCCATTTTTCGGGATCGATTAGAAGAACACCGGAGTTAAAATATCGAGTATCTTGAATACCAACTTCCTTTAACCAGTCCTCTTTTGTAGCTTTTGTATTTCTTCCAGCAAATTCCTGACCGCTCAGGGTTTCAAAAACAACACCTGTGTCGTGAATCGCGCCTAAGCCACTTGGTAACGGAACAGTCCAGACAAATTCGTCTTTTCGACGTGGGAATATATCAGAATCCAAATAAATCAAGCGCTGGTAATTCCGCAGAACTGAAGGCGCAAAGATCCTAAGATAAACTATTTTCGGCCAATTTGCGCTTTCCGGCATGCCCTTAGGCAGATGCTTGCTCAATTCATTGCAGTGATAAAATATATTTGGATTGAATACACACTTTGACTCGATGGCATCCGTGATTTCACCTTCGATAAACACATGAATGTCAACATCCCATACGTTGACCAATTGAAACGCTTGAACGCTTGCAATCTCTAAAAGGTTTTCATCTACGACAAGAAAGAAAGCGTTCATTCAAGATTTTGGCTTCGCGTAAAGCCACTCCATTTTGCCGTTGCGATATTCATCAAGAATAATAGCCTTTTTAAGCTCGCTGTATTTCTCCAGTTCTGGGTAATCGTCAAAGGTCCGTGATCTCTGAGGAATCACGGTCACGTCATGCGTATCGGATAGAAAGTCGATCAATTGAGTGGTTATGCCTGGAACGAATAAATCATGCACTTCTATAAGAAAGTGTGATTTTACCAGAACTTCCTGTGGAAAATCCTCAACCCGTGCCTCACAGCCTTCACAATCGATGATAAACAGGGACGGTAGGTTCCAATCTTTGAGATTTCCTGGAAAAGGATCGGCGCACTTAAATGCGTCTAGTCGTTTGACACTGACCCCGTTCAACTTTTGGCAATCCTCCAACGCCTGAAAGGAATTTTCGTCGATATCATAGGTATATACAGTTGCATCCGGCACCAATCGTTTCATGCCGATAGCATAATACCCTTCGGAGGCACCAATGTTAACGATTGACCTGAAGGGGACTTTCGCTAGTTCCAAAATTGTAGGAAACAGTTCTTCTTCATAAGAACCGACCAGTTTCGAAGCAATGTCGTGATCGCTCCAGGCTCCATGTGCGGGAAGAAGCATACCTTCAAAAGGCCCGCGCTGCACTTTGTACTCCAAGCGTTCAGCGATTTCGCGCACTACTACTTGTTTGAACTTCAGCGTTGTCTGGACCAGAAAATTGTCTGTGCCGTAACTGCTTTTTCGCACCGCTTCAAAGCCAAGAGGGCGCAATAATGCATTGAGAGTTGCGCGTACACCCATCTGATTGTCCTATCACATTTTCACCACCAGGAAAGAGGCCAATATCGCATTACAGTGAGGCTGTACAGCAATCTGGCCACTTTGTTGTCTGTTGAGAGACTGACCTGCCACTGAACTTTCATCCAGCCGCGACCGGAGCCCGGTTGGTGTTTACGCCGATCGGCGCAGGTTGAGCAATCGCCCGACGCGCGGAGCTATCATCTCGCGCAGCGGGGCGGGCGATTGCGGAGGTCAGGGCCCGCGCGTAGTCAGCAGGTGTCTGGTAGTCCAAGGCCGAGTGCGGGCGTTCGTTATTGTAGTCGGCAGCCCAGGCGGCGATCACGATCCGCGCGTGGGCCAGGTTTCGGAACATGGTCTCGTTGAGCAGCTCGTCCCGCATCCGCCCGTTGAAGCTCCACGAAGCCGTTCTGCATCGGCTTGCCCCGGGGCGATGTAGTGCCACTCGATCCGGTGCGCGGTAGCGAAGGTTAAGATTGCGTTACTGGTCAGTTCGGTGCCGTTGTCAGAGACGATCATCCCCGGCTTTCCGCGGCGCTCGATCAGAGCAGTCAGTTCACGAGCCACACGGCGCCCCGAGATCGAGGTGTCCGGGATCGCCGCGAGGCACTCCCGGGTGACATCGTCGACCACATTGAGCACCCGGAAACGCTGACCGTTGGCGAACTGGTCGTGAACGAAATCCAACGACCATCGCGCATTGGGCCGCGCCTCGACCAGGATCGGGGCTCGCGTCCCGACAGCCTTGCGCCGTGCCTTTCGTTTGCGCACCGTCAGGCCTTCTTCGCGGTAGAGCCGGTAGATCCGGTTGATCCCCGAGGCTTCTCCCTCGCGCCGCAGCAGCACGAAGAGCCGCCGATAGCCGAACCGCCGACGCTCGTTGGCCAGCTCCCGCAACCGCCCGCGCAGCACCGTGTCCGGCGCACGCTGCGTCTGATAGCGGACCATCTTGCGATCCGCCCCGGCAATCCGGCACGCCCGCCGTTCCGAGAGCCCGAACTGGGCCTTCAGATGCGCGACCGCCTCGCGCTTCAAGGCAGGCGTTACCACTTTTTTGAAACCAGTTCCTTCATCGCCGCCAGGTCCAGCATCTGCTCGGCCAGCAGCTTCTTCAGCTTGGCGTTCTCGTCTTCGAGCGTCTTCAGCCGCTTTGCCTCCGGCACCGTCATGCCGCCGAACTTCGCCTTCCAGTTATAGAAGGTCCCTTCCGACATGCCGTGCTTGCGGCACAAGTCCGCGCACTTCGCGCCTGCCTCGTGTTCGGCCTGGATGCCGATGATCTGCTCGTCCGTGAATCTCGTTCGCTTCATTGTCCGTCCTCAAGTTGGGTCGGACTCTAATCGATGGTGGAGGAAAAATCCCGTGGCAGGTCACGGGCAATAACCTTATCGGAAATTTGATTGGTCGAGCATAGCCTGCTATTGCGGGCGAAAGATGGTTAAAAGCGTGGAGAAGCATCTGTATGAATGCGATTTATTTCGTTGTTGATGAGCAACTCGCGGAACTGGCGAGCTCGGCTGCATTGCAGATGTCTTTGCACTGGGATTGTGATTTTCATATTTTTATCGAGAGGCGGGATCAAAGTGTGCCGATCAATGAGATCGGCGCCGGTCGAATTACTTATCACTATGAATGCCTAGGCGACGCTCTGCCGCATGATCTTCCCGAGTTCGAGCGCTGGCCGAGAATCGTCTACTTACGTCTTTTTGCACCTCGGTTTTTGCCGAGCTATCACCGGCTGTTATATTTGGATGCTGATATATTGTCATTTGGCGCGGATCCCGCGCTCTGGGAGGTCTCTTTGCCGGATGGGCTAGGCGCGGTCGCTGATCTCGCTGTGCTTGAGCGCGGACCAGGCAATATGGAGCGGTCAGCCTGGCTGGCGGGGATTGGTGTATCCTCGGGGTGCTATCTCAATTCGGGAGTTCTTCTAATAGATCCGAAAATCTGGAATCAGATTGATTTTGCCGAAATTCTGCCCGGCTACTTTGCGGCACATCCGGAATCCAAGTTCCCAGACCAAGATTTTCTGGCCTATTTTTTTGATGGACGCTGGGTCGAGCTTTCCCCGCGTTTCAATTGGCAGGGTGGAGTGTTGAATTGGGGGCTAACACGAGCCGTGGCACCAGTCTTTGTGCATTTTTGCATGATGGTGCGACCTTGGCACGGTTCTCAAGCGCCTTGGCTGTCTCCGACTGATTCAGCCTATATCGAGTTATACGATAGGGTGTTTCAGCACGCCGGCTTTTCGACAGAGCCCTATCGGAAGGTCTTTCGCCTTCCCAAGCTGCGGCGCTCCCTATATGCGATCTTGGCTTGGCTCTCTGTGAAAGGTATCACCAGCCGCAGAGAGAGGGCTCGCCGAAAGGAATGGCTGAATAATCATCTATTTCTGCGCTCTTACATCCAGCATGGACTATCAGAAGCACAATTTTCTGCAGATTATCGAAAACAGATTGACGTGCGTGAGCCAGATCTTTTTTGGGACGGACGGTTTGTCCGCGTAGAAGGTGATCTGCCACTTGGCGATCCGCTCAGGACCGCATCTTTCGAAACCAATAGATTAAGCTAAGCAGTTGCCAACGTGCTTTTAGCCAAGCGCCATGCACACGCCGATTGCGACCTTTCCTGCGACTTGTGCGCTGTTCCTCGAGTGAGGATGTCAACTCAGTAGTCTCACCGATCGGTTCGGGGGTTAAATTGAGAACTCGAAGGCCAAGTTCCCAAGGAGCGATAAAATCTTCGTCGACGGGACGGAATACTCGGGGGCGGGATAAGAGCCTACGCGCAGCTTTAGCTGAAATCAGATAGCCCGTTGCGCCAGTTGTGCCAAATAATCGTTCTTCGACCGAAAATCCGCTGAATAACCATCGCCGAACCGGCCCGCGCGGCTTGTGGGTCCGAAACAAAAGAATGTCGAAGATTGGGAGTTCTGGAAGGGATGTAATCGCGCTTTTCAGCAATTCCGGATCTTTTACATGAAAATCGTCCTCAAGCACTAGCGCGAAATCTGTTCCGTCTTGCAGCAATAGGCGCCACGCCTCTCTGTGTCCCCAATAACATGCGATTTCTCCCGGGGACATTTCTCTTTTTCGAAACCGTAAGTTCGCCTCCGAATCATACAGATCTACGGCGCTCAGATCGTCTGAGTGGATGCTGAGTGCGACGCGAGGCTTTAGCCCGGCACGATTTGCTTCGCTGAGCGCATGTTCAAGGCGTGGACCCTCGGTCTGGTAGGTCACGATTAGCGTCAGTATCCCATGGTCTGAGAGAGCTGTAGCGAGATCCATCGAAAAATCCATTTGTGGGCAGCTGGATAATCTCTTATAGGCTATCATGATCAGTTGTAACAACCAAGGCGCGGCGATGGTTCAGTCGAATCTTCCGATTTCTGCTTTCATTATTTGCCAAGATGAGGAGCGGTTCATTGAGAATTGCATACGTAGCCTTCATTTTTGCAGCGAGATTATTATTGGTGATAGTGAATAGCCCCGCGTTTTTTGACGCCTTCGTGTCTCAGTTTCTGCTGCCGTTCAAAGTCGACGGGCGACAGCATTCCGTTCCGGGCGTGCTTGTGCTTTGGATTGTAGAACATCTCGATGTAGTCGAACACATCCTGCCTGGCTTCTTCGCGGGATCGGTAGGTCCGTCGTCTGATCCGCTCACGCTTCAGCAGGTTAAAGAAGCTCTCAGCGACCGCGTTGTCATGGCAGTTTCCGCGGCGGCTCATCGAGTGCTCCAGATTGTGGGCCCGAAGGAACGCTGCCCAGTCCATGCTGGTGAATTTGACCTGCTCCCCTTCGAGTCCTCGTTTTGAGGTTAGCCTGTTCTCCAGACGAGGAGACAGACGATGAAGAGAAGCCGGTTCAGCGAAGAGCAGATC
>NZ_NBOB01000024.1:0-8265 GCF_002213185.1 Thioclava sp. JM3 | reverse complement strand
TCATAGCCATACGCTCACAGCCGCCTTCGGGCGGTGTCTTGCGTTGTGCTAAGCCCCCCAGAAGCAATGGGGAAGCAGGCGGAGTAGAATTCGACACCCCGCCCCCACGAAGGCGGGGTTTGTCATTTGTGCCATCCCTCAATCCCAGGATCGCACCCAACTCGCCATAAAGCTCAATCACATGGCCGCCGGGTGCGTCCGCGCCCGGGTGCAGAAAGATCCCCTCTATCGGGCCGCGCAGGATCGCCGTCGCCTCGCTGCGACTATCCTTGTCATTGAGCGCTGCCGTCAGATATTCCACCTTACTGCGGTAGACCTCGGCAAGCGCCGGGTGGATGATGACGGGATGGGGCGTTGGTATCGTGGCGCGCCTGTTCCGGAGCTCGGACTTACGGGGCTTACCTCGTCTCGGAGGCCAATCGTTGACCTGCACGGACGCATAGCAACACCAACCGGGCTTCGCTCGTGGCGGGGCGAAAGACCCGTGACAGTGATATTAAGGGGCATCAGGACACGGAGGCTTCTGTCGCGCTCTCACAGTCAAAGGCGGTAAGGGCGCTGACCCGGGCGCTTCTGATCTGGTACGAAAAAGGCCCGCATCGCTGCGGGCCTTTTGTAGAATCATATCGTCACTTGCGCGGCTTTTTCGGGCCGCCGGGCTTGGGCTTTCCGCCTTTTCCCGGATGCGTCCCTTTGCCGGGGCCCGCGTATTTCGCGCGAGGTTTTTTCGGTTTCGCGCCGGCGCCGCCCTCGGGCTTGCGCTTTTTCGACGGGATATCCGCTAGGGCGGCAAAGACCGCCTCGTCATCCGGGCTCCAGCCGCTCGTCTTGGTATTGTCCGCCGGAGCGCCTTCAGTACGTGCGCCCTTGGGCGAGCCTTTGCGATGGGGCGCCTTGCCCGGGTGTTCCCCACGCTCGCCACGATGGGGCTTGCCCTGCGGTTTGTCGGCGCGCCGCTTTTTCGGCGGCGGGCCGAAATCGGGTTCACCATTGAGGGCGCGGGCCGTGATCTCGTCGGAGAGCTCGCCATCGGGACCAAGCGAGGCCGCGAACTTTGCGACGCTCTTCTCGGCAATCTCGACGAAGGTTTCGTCGTCGCGCACGCGGATCGCGCCGATGGCGGATTTCTCCAGATCGGCATGGCGGCGCAGGAGCGGCAGCAGCCAACGCGGCTCGGCTCGGTCATTGCGCCCGACCGACAGGGTGAACCAGCGGCTCGGGCCGAATTCCTGGCGCTCGGACTGGCCCTTGGTGTCGGGCGGCAGAAGGTCTTCGGGCGGTGCGTTGCGCGCTTGCTGCAGGCGCAGGAAGGCGGCGGCGACAGCCTCGGCCCCGTGCCTGTCGAGCAGCTTGCGCGCGAACGCCGCCTGATCCTCGGTGATCGGCTCGCGCCAATCGGGATCGGTCAGCAGGCGCTCTTCGTCGCGCGCGATGATCGACTCGGCAGAGGGCGGCACCGTCCATTCCGCGTTGATCTTGGCGAATTTCAGCAGGCGCTCGGCGCGTTTGACCATGCGAGGCGGCACGATCAGCGCGGACATCCCCTTGCGCCCGGCGCGACCCGTCCGGCCCGAACGATGCAGCAGGCTCTCGGTGTTCTGCGGCAGATCGGCATGGATCACTAGGCTCAGGTTCGGCAGGTCGATACCGCGTGCGGCGACGTCGGTCGCCACGCAGACACGCGCCCGCCCGTCGCGCATCGCCTGCAGCGCGTGGCTGCGTTCGGCCTGTGACAGCTCGCCCGAGAGCGTCACGACCGAGAGGCCGCGATTGCCGAGACGGGCGCTGAGATGGTTCACCGCCGCGCGGGTGTTGGCGAAGACGATGGCGCTTTCGTCATGATGAAAACGCAGCAGGTTGAAGATCGCATGATCGCTGTCCGAGGCCGCGACCTTCAGCGCCTTATAGGCGATGTCGGAGTGCTGCTGCGCGGTGTTGATCGTCGAGATGCGCTGCGCGTCGTTCTGGAACTGCTCGGCCAGTTTCGCGATCATAGGCGACACGGTGGCCGAGAACAGCAGCGTGCGGCGCTCTTCCGTCGCGGAGCCGAGGATGAATTCGAGGTCTTCGCGGAAACCCAGATCGAGCATCTCGTCGGCTTCGTCGAGCACGACCGCGCGAATGTCGCCCAGGTCGAGCGCGCCGCGGCGGATATGATCGCTCAGACGGCCGGGGGTGCCGACCACGATATGGGTGCCGCGCTCGAGGGCGCGCCGTTCCTGCCGCGGATCCATGCCGCCGACGCAGGAGCTGACGATGGCGCCGGTCTTGCCATAGAGCCAGCGCAGTTCCTGCATGACTTGGAAAGCGAGTTCCCGCGTGGGGGCCACGACGAGTGCAAGCGGCGTGCCGGCCGGGCCGAAGCTTTCGGCCTCGCCCAGAAGGGTCGGCGCGATCGCGAGACCGAAGCCGACCGTTTTGCCCGAGCCGGTCTGGGCAGAGACCAGCAGGTCCTTGCCCGCCAGCGCGGGATCGGTCACCGCGTCCTGCACGGGAGTGAGAGTGTCGTAGCCGCGCTCGGCGAGCGCTGCGGAAAGGGAGGGGATCATCGGAAAGTCGTCCAAGCAATGACGTAAGGGACGGGCCGCTCTGCTTCTGGCAGCCCGTGCGGAAGGCGCCTGCATAACGGTCCTTGCGGCAAATGTATATTGCCTATTTCGCGAATCCGGCCCTGAGAGGCAAGAATCCTTGGTCAGGCGAGGACTTGCAGCACCACTGCCGAGGCGTAGATCGCGACCAGAAGCAGGCTCTCGATCCCGATCCGGGCCGGCCCGTCCTTCTGCCGCAGGATCAATCCGCCGAGCAACACGCCCGTCATCATCAGTCCCGTCGCCAGCCAGTACAGATCCGGCATCGAGACTGCATGGTAGAGCGAACCCTCGCGATACGCCCCGTCCGAGAAGACTAGGAACAGCGTGTCGAAGGTGTTGCCGCCGATAATGCCGCCGATTGCCAGTTGCAGTGCGCCGCGGCGGACCGCCGTCAGCGTCGTCACCAGTTCCGGCAGCGATGTTACCACCGCCGTCAGCAATGCGCCTACCAGCGAGGAGCTGAGGTCGAAACGTGTGACGAATTCCCGCCCTGCTTGCGAAATGACCCAGCCGCTGAGGCCCATGACGACGACGAGGCCGACGAAGACGAGGATCGGCCCGCGTGGTGAACGGTTCCTCTCTTCTTCGTCCTCGGGCTCGTCATGGCGGGTCTCGCGGGTTTCGACCGGTTTCCACATCGGCGTTTCCGACACCTGGGCTGCGAGCTTGGTGCCGCCGAGATAGGCGAGAAACAGGATCACCGAGGCCGGGCTGATGCCCCAGATCGCGTAATCGGGCGCGGCGGTCGCGGCGAGCGGGATCGATAGCAGCACGATCAGCATCACCGCCTGAAACAGGTTGGCAGGCTCCGCCGCCGAATGTTCGAGATTGGCCCGCCGGTGCAGCATGTCGGCCAGCGCCAGAAAGAAGGTCTGCGCGGCGATCCCGCCTACGGCGTTTGAGAAGGCGAAACTCGCGTCCCCTTGTGCGGCTACCGAGACGGAGACGACGATCCCCGACAGCGAAGTCGCGGCGCCCAGAACGATACCGCCCGCCAGCGCCTCGCCGATGCGGGTGCGATCCGCGATCACGTCGGCCAGCCCGGTCGCCTTGATCGAGGAGATGACGACGATCAACCCCGCAAGGGTGAAAGCGCCAAGCAGAAGAGGGGTCGAGAGAGAGGCGATCATCCAGGCTCCGGGGTCACTGTTCGAAAGGCAACCGCGCAATGCGCTCACGGTTCCGTTATGCGGTGCGACGGACGGGCACATTCGTGTGGGGTCGAGGAGTCGACATGCCCGCCAGAGACGTTAGGGTCGGCGCGAGACGAGTAGCGCGCGCGGGAGGACAAGCATGTTTATCGGATTGGATCTGGGCACCTCGGGGCTGAAGGGCCTCTTGATAGACGATGCGCAGCGCGTGGTGGCCGAGGCGACGCATCCCCTCACCGTTTCGCGCCCCCATGAAGGCTGGTCGGAGCAGAATCCCGCCGAATGGGTCGCGGCGATGGAGGCGGTGCTGGGCACGCTCGCGCAGCATGACCTCTCGGCGGTGCGCGGTATCGGGCTTTCCGGGCATATGCATGGTGCGACGCTGCTGGATGCGCAGGACGCGGTGCTGCGGCCCTGCATCCTGTGGAACGACACTCGCGCCCACCGCGAGGCGGCGTCCCTCGACGCCGACCCGCAGTTCCGCGAAATCAGCGGTAATATCGTCTTCCCCGGCTTCACCGCACCGAAGCTGGTCTGGCTTGCGAAGCAAGAGCCTGAAATCTTCGCGAAGGTGGCGAAGGTACTGTTGCCGAAGGATTACCTGCGGCTCTGGCTGACCGGGGAACATGCCTCGGAGATGTCCGATTCCGCCGGAACCAGCTGGCTCGATACCGGTGCGCGTGACTGGTCGGACGCGCTTCTGTCGGCGACCGGGATGCGGCGCGAACAGATGCCGCGTCTCGTCGAAGGCTCGGACGTGTCGGGCACGCTGCGCCCGCAGATCGCGGCGCGCTTCGGTCTGCCGGAGGGCGTAGTCGTCGCGGGCGGCGGGGGCGACAATGCGGCTTCGGGCGTTGGCGTCGGCGTCGTGGCGGCCGGACAGGCCTTTGTCTCGCTCGGCACTTCGGGGGTGCTTTTCGCCGCGGACGACGGCTATCGGCCCGATGCGGCGAGCGCCGTGCACAGCTTCTGTCACGCCCTGCCTCAGACATGGCACCAGATGGGCGTGGTGCTGGCCGCGACCGACGCGCTGAACTGGTATGCGCGGCTTCTGGAGAGCGACGCCAAGCAACTGACCGAGGGCCTCGGCCCGTTGCGGGCGCCGGGCAAGGCGCGCTTCCTGCCCTATCTTGGCGGCGAGCGCACGCCGCTGAACGACGCGGCGATCCGTGGGGCCTTCATCGGGCTTGAGCATGCGACCGATCGGGCGGCGACGACGCGGGCCGTGCTGGAAGGCGTGAGTTTCGCGCTTCGCGATTGTCGCGACGCGCTGGCTGGGACCGGGACGCGGATCGAGACGCTGCTTGGTGTCGGCGGCGGGACGCGTTCGCGTTATTGGTGTGAGGCAATCGCGACGGCGCTCGATACGCCGGTGGCCCTGCCGGTGGCGGGCGACTACGGCGGCGCCTTCGGGGCGGCACGGCTCGGCATGATGGCGGCGACCGGCGGCGGGTTGGAACTCGCACGCCCGCCCGAGATTGCCGCGACGATCGAGCCGGTGCCTGCGTTGCGCGCGGCGTTCGACGAGGGCTATGAGCGATATCGTCAAGCCGGTGCCGCGCTGAGCGGTTTGACCTGACCCTGCGCGCCGCGCCTTTTCCGCTGGCGTGGATTTCGCGGGCTCAGCCCGAGAACTGCAGGCGAATTCGGTTCACGTATTCCTTGCCGGGTTGCAGGATCGCGGACGGGTACTCGGGGTGATTGGGCGCATCGGGCCACGCCTGCGGCTCCAGACAGATCGCGTTGAAGCTATCACCCGATGGCGAAGTGTAGACCTGCAAGCCGGGCTGGTTGCTCAGCATCGTCATGCTGCGCCCCGAGGCCGGATCGTTCAGTGCCGCAATCTCGCGCATGGCGCCGGGACGCAGACAGAAGTTGTGATCGAAGCCTGCGCCATCCGGTCCCGGCACCGGGGCCGAATCGCGAAAGTCGAACCGGGTGCCTGCGACATCGCGCGGGGCGCCGACAGGCAATGTTTCGGAGTCGATCTCCAGCACCTGATCGGCGTTGATCTTCAGCCGGTGATCGGCGATCGAGCCACCGCCGGCGAGGTTGAAATACCCGTGCGAGGTCAGCGAGACCGGGCAGGCCCGATCACAGCGCGCGCGATAGGTGATCGTCAGAGTGGCAGGGTCCGATAGCGCAAAGCTCGCCTCAGCCACGAGATTGCCGGGAAATCCCTGATCGCCGTCGCGGCTTTCGAGCCGCAGCGCCACCGCGTTGATCCAATGCGCCACGACCGTCCAGTCGCGCTGGTCGAAGCCCTGACCGCCGCCGTGAAGGCAGTTTCCGTTCTCGTTCGTATCAAGCTGGAACTGCTCGCCATCAAGCGTGAAGCGGCCCCCGGCGATGCGGTTGGAGTAGCGCCCGATTGTTGCGCCGTGGAAGCTGCGTGCGGTCTCTCCGGGATCGGGGCCGATAAGAATCTCGACCGGGCCGTCGGCGCCTGGCAGGACCAAACTTGTCAGTCGTGCGCCTTTCGGGTCGATGCGGACCCGCATCCCCGAAGCAAGCCCGATCTCCAGTTCTGTTTCATGATCGAACATGCTCTTGTCCCGTCCGGTTCCCGATGCGACTTACCTTACGTAAGCCTCTTCGCACGTCACGACTTTAACCTCGATCAATCCCATAGGCGAGTTAGCTACATCGTCAGTTTTCTGCCCGTCAAACGTGCTGAACGCCCCGAGTCTCACCATACAGCAACGCTGGCGTTCCTTAAAAGTTTCGTGATCGGTGCGGAGAATTTGGGGGCGAGGCGTTTTCACGCTCGATTATGCGCGAAAATTGTCTATAATTATCAATAACGAAAAATATCGCGCCTAATGGTGCAGAAGCGATGGGCGTTAGGAGTGCGCAGAATGTCACAGGCAGTAGACCTCTTCGTGATCGGCGGCGGCGTGAACGGCTGCGGGATCGCGCGCGACGCGGCAGGGCGTGGCCTTAGGGTGCGTCTGGCCGAGATGGGCGACCTCGCGCAGGCGACCTCCTCGGCCTCCACCAAGTTATTCCATGGCGGGCTGCGCTATCTCGAGTATCTCGAGATCAAACTGGTGCGCGAGGCACTGTCCGAGCGCGAGGTGCTGATCCGCGCGATGCCGCATATCTCCTGGCCGATGCGCTTCGTGCTGCCCTACAGCGCCGACATGCGTTTCGAGAGCGATACGCCCGTCTCGAAGATGCTCTCGACCGTGATGCCGTGGATGAGGGGCAAGCGCCCGTCCTGGATGATCCGCTCGGGGCTGTTCCTCTACGATCATCTGGGAGGGCAGGGGCTCTTGCCGGGTACGAAGCGACTCGATCTGCGCAACACGCCCGAAGGCGCGCCGCTGAAGGATCAATTCGCTCATGCCTTCGAATATTCCGACGGCTGGGTGCAAGACGCCCGGCTCGTCGTGCTCAATGCGCGCGACGCCGAGGCGCATGGCGCCGACATTCGTGTGCAGACGAGGGTCGTCGAGGCGCATCGCGACGGCGGTCATTGGGTGATCACCACCGAGGGGCCGAACGGGCGCGAGGAGCATTTGGCCCGCGCCGTGGTCAATGCGGGCGGCCCGTGGGTCGAGCAGATCCTGAAAGGTACGATGGGCAGCGCCAGCCGCGAGCATATCCGCCTCGTGCGCGGCAGCCATATCGTGACCCGCAAGCTCTACGATCACGATAAATGCTACTTCTTCCAAGGCACCGACGGGCGGATCATCTTCGCGATTCCCTATGAACAGGACTTCACCCTGATCGGCACGACCGAGGCCGCGCATGAGGATTCGCCGCTCGCCGCCGAATGCACCGAGGCCGAGCGCGATTACCTGTGCGAATTCGCCTCCGAGTATTTCAAGCAGGAAGTCACGCCCGACGATGTCGTCTGGACCTTCTCCGGCGTGCGCCCGCTCTATGAGGACGGCGCGAGTTCTGCGACCGCGGCGACGCGCGAATACGTGCTCTCGCTCGATGCCCCGACGGGCCAGCCGGCGGCGCTGCATGTATTCGGGGGCAAGATCACCACCTATCGTCGTCTGGCCGAGGATGCGCTGGCCAAGCTGCGCCCGCATCTGCCCGGGATGGGCGGGCCGTGGACGAAAGACGCGCGTCTCCCGGGCGGCGATTTCGCCCCCGAAGAGGTCGAGGCCAAGATCGCCAAGCTCTCGCAAGACTACCCCTTCGTGGATCGCAAATGGGCCGAGCGGATGATCCGTCATTATGGCACCGAGGCGTGGGACATCTTCGGCGATGCCAAGGCGCTGGCCGATCTGGGCCGCGATTTCGGCGGTACGCTTACCGAGGCCGAACTGCGCTGGCTCGTCGAGAGGGAATGGGCCCGCAAGGTCGAGGACGTGATCTGGCGGCGTACCAAGCTGGGCTTGCGGCTCGATGCCGATCAGGTCAACTCTGTCGCCGCGTGGCTGGAGGAGCACGCGGCCTGAGGCGCGAAACGGGAGGACTTCATGACCCATATTCTGGCAATCGACCAAGGCACCACGTCGTCGCGGGCGATCGTTTTTGACGGCGCGCTGCGCCCGGTGGCGAGC
>NZ_NBOB01000023.1:0-15083 GCF_002213185.1 Thioclava sp. JM3 | reverse complement strand
CGCTAAAGACGTCGTTATGCACGTGCCTTATCTCGGTCCGCCTCCATCAGGCAGGCGGCATCAATCGGGCGCTTACCTTTCTTCGTCTATTCCATGAACCAAAAGTGGCTCACGACGAGGGACAGGCAGTTCATTAAGCGCGCTCATTATTTCTCGGGCCTCCGCTTCGGTGCTAGGGTCAAGACTCATAGCCAGAACATGACGGTGGCGGCGAGAGCTATGGCGGATAGGAAGACCTTCGGGCATCTGTCGTAGCGGGTTGCCACGCGACGCCAGTCCTTGAGCCTGCCGAACATGATTTCGATACGGTTGCGGCGTTTGTAGCGCCGCTTGTCGTATCTGATGGTCTTGCCGCGTGACTTTCTGTCCGGGATGCACGGCTTGATCCCGTTGTCTTTCAGGGCGTCACGGAACCAATCCGCGTCGTAGCCCCGGTCGGCGAGCAACCAGTTGGCTCTTGGCAGGCAGTCCAGCAAAGCCGCCGCACCGGAGTAGTCGCTGACCTGGCCTGCGGTGATGAAGAACTTGAGCGGGCGGCCATTGACGTCCGTGACGGCATGCAGCTTGGTGTTCATGCCGCCCTTCGTTCGCCCAATCAGGCGCCCGCATCCCCCTTTTTGCCTCGCAGGCTCGATGCCGTGCGATGGCTTTCAGATATGTCGCGTCGATCATGATCGTCTTCCGATCCACCACCTCGGAAGCCAGCCCCTCGAAGATCCTGGCGAACACGCCCATCTCGCTCCAGCGCTTCCAACGGATGTAGAGTGTCTTCGGCGGGCCATATTCCACGGGCGCATCGCACCACCGCAAGCCATCGCGATTGATGAATATTATCCCGCTTAGCACGCGCCATCATCCACCCTCGGCTTGCCGTGGCTCTTGGGAAAGAAAGGCTGAAGCCGTGCCATCTGCTCGTCGGTCAGCCAGAAAAGATTGCCCATCATGCCCCCATCAGTTCAGCAGCGTGAATCACGCCACAAGAACGACCGCAAGCCGATCAATGGGTCCTGACCCTAAGGCCCTGACTTGCCAGACAACACGACCTGATAGCCTGTCGCCGCCTGCACCCGGTCGGTGAATGTCTGAACCGCGGCCGGATCGGTCGGCAAGGGATCGATCTTAAGCCGAAGTTCCGAGCCATTGATGACCAGCGATGTCAGCGTCGCACCGTGGAAGGGGCCGATCATGGCGGCCGTCACGGCGCTGTAGGTATCGGCCCGGTTTATGGACGCACCAACCACGCGTTCATAATTCAGCGAAAGCGGGATCAGGACCAATGCGTTCAATACGATCACTGCGGCCCCTGCCGTCGCGAACCATCCGCGATCCTCGCGGGTCATCATCAGCTTCCCAACTGCAAAAACCAGAACTGCGGTCAGCGTGATCCCCGCGAAGTTCGTCACGAACAGGACCAGCGCATTCCAGGCGAGGATGGTGCGCCCCTCCTCCAGCATCATGCCGACGACGCACAATGGTGGCACGAGCGCAACAGCAATCGCCACCCCCGCGAGAACGCCGGAGAAATCCCGGTAGCGATACCCATATGCGCCCGCCACGCCAGAGAAAATTGCAATGGCCAGGTCCCGGAAGTCCGGCGAGGTGCGTGCCAGTATCTGCCCATTTGGGTTTTCCGTGGGCAGGAGCATATTCGCCAGGTACCCGAACGCCACAACCGAGGCCGCACCCAGAAGGACGATCCCCAGAAGCTTCACGGACTCGCCGGGCATTCGCAGGGCAATCGCTGCGCCAAGGGCGACAATCGGCTGACCAAGCGGGGCAACGATCATCGCGCCGGTAACGGTCGCGGCGGAATCCTCGGACAAGCCCATGGAAGCGATACCCGAGGCCATCATCAGCATCAGAAAGAACGGGACAAGCCAATTCTCCTTCCGCTCAAAAAAAAATCTGAATAGGTCTCGAGTGTTTTCGTGTCCACGCGTTTTTCCTCTTCCCTATTTTCAATACCTTTATTCCATGTACCAGCCGTGGCTCACGACAAGCGATTGGCCCGTCAACGCATTGGTCGGGAACGCCGCGAACAGATGGGCAATTTCTGCCACGTCCTCCACCGTCGTAAATTCCTTGTCGACTGTCCCGCCGAGCATTATTGTATTGACGACCTCTTCCTCGGAGATACCCAGTTCCTTCGCCTGTTCGGGGATCTGTTTTTCGACCAGCGGCGTTTTTACGAAGCCCGGACAAATAACGTTGGCGCGCACGCCATGCTTGGCGCCTTCTTTCGAGATGACGCGCGAAAGACCCAGTAGCCCGTGTTTCGCGGTGACGTAGGCCGACTTCAAAGGCGAAGCTTCCTTCGAGTGGACCGATCCCATGAAAATGATCGCGCCGGCGCCAGCCTTGTACATATGCGGCAGGCAGGCCTTGGAGGTCAGAAATGCCCCGTCAAGATGGATCGACAGCAGCTTTTTCCAGTCATCAAACGGAAAGTCCTGCAGCTCGTGTACGATCTGGATGCCGGCATTCGACACAAGCACGTCCACACCGCCCCATGCGTCGACGACCTTAGCGACGCCCGCATTAACTGCCTCTTCGCTGGTCACGTCCATCTCGACACCCATGGCCGATCCGGGGCCCATCTCTGTCAACTCTTTCGCCGTCGCTTCGGCATCGCTCAGGCGCAGATCGGCGATCGCGACCGTCGCGCCGCTCTCGACATAGCGTTTGGCGATTGTCGCGCCGATACCTCGGGCAGCGCCCGTCACGATGCACACTTTGTCTTGCAGGTTCATATCGATGGTCCTTTGATGTTAAATCTTGACGTTTTCAGCCGTGAACTTCGCCGCAGGTAGACCCCAGTTCGGGATGCGCCCGTGGTTGCGGAAGAACATTTCCTTGTAGAGCACCTTTTGCGCGTAGGGCAGGCGTCCCATGTGAAGCTCCTGGATTTCTCCGCCGAAGCCAAACCAGGAGTTGGAATGGATGTAGAACGCCTTGCCGCCGCCCATATCGCCGATACAGACCACCTCGGGCTGCCAGGGTTCGTCGGCCTTGTCGGCGGACAGCTTGCCCACCTCCTTGGCGATCTGCTTGCCCACGATCTCGCACTCCTGGTGGCCGATGGCGCCGAGCTTGGGCACCGTGATCGCTGCGGCATCGCCGCAGGCGAAGATCTCCGGGTGATCGGGATTGCGCATCTTCATGTCGGTGATGATGAACCCGACCTCGTCCGAGATCGGCAGCCCTTTCAGGAAGTCATGCGGTTTCCAGTTCGGAAAGACGATGCTGATCTCGGCATCCAGTTTTCGCCCGTCGCGGAATTCGATGCCCTGCTCGGTCAGGCGCGTGATCCCCTCGGTCTTGTTCATGTAGCCGAAGCCCATGGACCACGCGGCATCCAGCAGCTGTTTGACGACCTCTTCGCCAGCGTCTTCGGCGATCAGTTCGGCGGGGGTGAAGATGGTGATGTTCTTGGCGCCCCCCTTGCCGTGTTCTTCCAGCCAGTGGGCCAGCGAAAGTGACACTTCGACCGGAGGGCCCTCGCAAGCGGCCAGCGCCGTGGGAAGCCAGTCGGGCTTACCTTTGGTTCCCTGTTCGAACCGGTCGGACCCGACGGCGATCGGGCCGCCCTTGTACTCGTTCTTGAGATAGTCGATCAGCCGGTTCGCGTGATAGGCGTCGGACACGGTATGACCATGTTCGGCGAAGCCCTCGATGTCGTCATAGGCCAGAACCGACCCCAGCGCGATCACCAGATAGTCGTAGCCGACACGGTATTCCGGGGCGCCGGGACGTTCGTTGGGACGGACCCGCACCTGCCTGGCGTCGATGTCGAGGCCCAGCACCTCGGCCTGACGGAACTTTGATGTATCGCGCGCAAGGGCGTCGACCAGACCCATATGCATGGTTACGGCCGGATCGCGCCCCTCGAAGATCTCCAGCGGGATATTCGGGATGTAGTCGAGATACGCCTTGCGGTCGATAACGGTGATGTCCACCGCGTCGCCGGCATAGTCGCGGATCTTCTGCGCGGCACCGAGGCCGGCGAAATTGCCGCCGAGAATGAGGACATGGGGTTTGGGGTCTTGCATGACAGCCTCCTTTGTATTGATTTCAGGTATCTTCGGTCAGCCACACAAAGGCGGCGTCTGTCTGATCCCCCGCGAACAGGCGGACCGGAATGGGCGATAGGTGCGCAAACAGCGCCACACCATTGTGGATCCAGCCCGTGTCGGTGGCGACGGCGATCTTCTCGAAGTCGCTCAGATGGGTCAGGCCGAATTGCGCGTCATCCAATGCCGCGCGGGCAGTGTAGTCCTCGAATGCCTCTCCGAACCGGATCAGAGCGCGGGCCTTGCCGTTGGTCTCGATGGCCTGCTCCAGCGCGGGGATAAGCACATCGGTATAGTCCTGGTCGGTGATTTCGCCGGTCGCGTCGAAGGCAACGACGCGCGGGTCCACGTGGAGAATTGATGTGAACATTTTCGAGGGTTCTCCCATTCCAACGGGTTTTATCAAGCCGCTTTTTTCAAGGTTTCAGAGACCACATTTCGGTCAGTCGCAAATTGTCTGTGAAGTGGTGGATCACCGCCAGTCCTGCATGGCCGATTAGATATGCCCAGACGACGTTCGCTAATGTCTTGTGAACGAACATCAATACGCCGACCAGGCCGCCAGCATCCGAATTTCCAGTATTGATAAAGTAATAAATTGTACCGGTCGCGACCATCGCGGTCACCAGAAGCAGCCCCAACCCGTGAACAGCAGAAGCGAGGGCCCCGTGCTCTTCAAACGGAGGCAGTCGAAATCGCGTCACGGCCGCTAGATGGGCCTTGGTATCGGACCAAACTGCCCGCAGGCTTGGACCGCTGAACCACGGGAACAAAAGTCCCGGAGCCGTGCCGAGCCGACGCGCCGTCAACGCCAGCCAGAACAGCAGGACAAAGCCAAAGGCGGTCAACCCCCCATATTCATGAATTTCGTACCAGATATTTCCGCTTTTCCCCGGGGAGGGCGCGACGAAGATGAGGCTTGTCACCAATTGGGTTATGGTTGCGAGTGCCAGCCCCATGTGGGCGAGGCGAGTAAAGAAATTATGCCGTGTTTCTTTGGTATCCATTTCAGTGTCCCTTCATAAATTGGCCAGTCAGTGAGTGTGCTCCGGTAAATGACAGAAAAATCTGGCTTTCAGATAAATACCGTCCACTTGACAGCTTTGCGTTTCCTCCCTCAATCGAGCCGAATGTCTATGCGAAAACCAGCGGCGTCTAATTGAATGACCAGTTCGACCGAAATACCGTCAATCTTGACCACGGTCTGATCTTTCGGAACGAAAACATGCTTTTCGCCTATTCCTAGGAAGCCACCGCTGCCGACCAGATACTCGACAACAGTTTCGGCGTCATCGGTGATCACATCATTACCTCGCCGACGGTCTGATTGTCAGTCGACACCGCGGGCTGCCCAATGATCGCGGCCATGCGCTGCTGCGTCGGGAATTCTTCCGGTGCGACTGTATAAATCGATGAATAGTCGAACCCCTGCGCCAGAACGCCGAGCGGGAGGAGCACGAGAAGTGTGACCAGTTTGAGTTTCTCCATTGGCCTATCCTTTCCGGGGCTTGTCGGTGTCGAGGTAATCGTGCACGACTTTCCCGAGACCCAGCGTTAAGTCGGTCAGAATGTGGGTTGCCGAGATGACCTCGCGCATCGGAAGGTCCGTAAGGGGCGCAAGTGCGTGACTGTGCAGGTCAAGCGCCGCCGGTCCTTCCCACGCACCCTTGATGGTCACGTCTTCAAGATAATATTCGACCAACTCACAAATTTGCGGCCCGCTGCAATCGGCACGTGGGATGATCTTGAGTAGCCAACTGGGCGCAGCCAATGCTTTGGCCACATTGTCGTGGTCAAGCGCGCGATGTTTATAGCCCATGGTTGCGCTCGCGACCTGAACCGATCCGACAGCCAGTGTGCCGACCAGCGTATCCTTTTCCACCCGCATCCGCGGCTCCGCCATTTTCTTGGGAAAACCCCAGATCTCGCGGCCCCCTGCAATTGGGCTTTCGTCGTTCAGGAACATCGCATGGACGTATCCGCCCTTGCGGCCTTTGAATTCGACAGGGATGACCTGGCCGGTTTCCGTGTAATCGCCGAACCCGGTGCTGTTCGGCATGCGAATGAACTCGTATTTCACGATTGGTTCCGTCACTTGCAAAGGTTCAGGCACAACCGCGCGCAGGGCGTCCAAATCCGTGCGATAGGTCACGATAAAGAATTCGCGATCGACAAACCGATAGGGGCCCTTGGGATAGGACGGGCTGGTCAGTGGCATAGCGAAGGCGTTCTTGACGACGTCCGCGGGGTTCATGATTTTGCTCCTTCTGCATTTGAAACCAGATCGACCTTCAGCGGAGGCAAGCCGACGATATCGTACGTCCCCGACGCGATTCCAACTTTGTCTGGATACTCATCAAACGCCGCAATGATGGCCTCGCACAAGTTCGACTTTGTGGACCGTCGTTGTTTGTAAGGAACCAGATAGCGGATGGAGTATTCAAGCCAGTTGTCATTGGCAACGAGGAAGACCTGTGGTTCCAGACTGGCGTCTTCGATGGCATAGTCCTCCTTGAGGGTTTGCCACTCGGACTTCATCGCCTCGGTTGCATCTGCAACCAGCGAAGCCACCGCATCCATCAAGATCTTGACGGCCAGTTTCCGGTCGCTGCCGTATTTGACCGGGACTTTCAATTCGTCCCAGAGGAATTCGTAATCAGCACTTTAGTTGAACACCGGCTCCTGATAGATTGCTGCATTTGGAACGCGCACAACCCGGCCGGTGTATTGATCGCCGTTTACCCAATCGCCGCGGACTTCCATCATGGTCGTCAGGAACGCATTGATCTGGATCACGTCACCGATCACGCCACCGATTTTGACACGATCACCGGTGCGATACACCCGCCCGGCGATGATCTGGATGAAGGCGACGCCGCTGGCCAGGACGTGTTGCAGCGCAAAAGCTGCGGCAGCACCGAACACGCCGACGGAGACGACGAAGCCGCTCAGGCTTTGAGAAAACGTGACCGATGCGGCAAGGGCGATCGTGACCAGCAAGGCCAGGTTGACGCCACGCCGGATCGTGCGGCGTGCGTGCGGATCGGAGACCTTTCTCAGAAATATGCCGCGAACCAGAAGGACAAGGAACCAGAACACGGCAACCGCTGCGACAAATATCGCCAGTTTCAACAGAACCGGGTGGGTTGTTGCGAAGTTACTCAACATCATGGGCCCCTTTCAGTGTCGCCGTGAGGATCAAGTGCTTCGTCGATCACGTCATCGAGGTGGAAGCGATGCAGCACACGCCGCAGGATCGGGGCAACGAGGATTGCAGCGACCGCCACAAAGATCAGACCGCTGAAGAGGGCATAGGCGCTTGCGAACAGCTTGCCGCGGGTTGTTGGTGTCGGATTGACGGGCCCTTCGCCGCCGAGGATCATCGAGGCGTTCAAGAGCGCGTCAATCCAGTTGAGGCCCACAATAAAGCGATAACCCAGGATGCCTATACCCAGACCAACGGCCAAGAGCACGATGGCAACCCATATTGTGTGCGCGAGATGCAGCAGGAAATCACGGCGGGAGGGCAGGGGTCTGACATAGACCGGTATGACCATCCGACGCCGGGTCATTCGGCAAGATCGAAGACCTTGACGCGCGTTGCGGCGTCATGCCTTGCCTTCCATTCAGGGTGCGACAGAGTCCGCACGACATCGGCTTTTCCAGCGTCCCAGTGGTCGAGAGTTGAGCGACGCGAAAACTCGTAATCTTTGGATTGATGTTCGTACTTGGCCTGTCGATATATCAAATGGGCAATCGTGACATACGGGTCTGCGTTACCACCTACCAACGCCTTGGCATCCGGATCGTTCTTCAGGCCGGGTGGCAGTTTGTCATAGAGGCGCCTCGCCGCATCGCGCGTCTCATGCATCCTTCGCATCATGTCCGTGTTGAAACGGGTTCTACTGGAAAATCGGATATCCTTTTCTCGCGCTTCGGACGTCCAGACAGATGTCGGAACAGCCCCGCGCGCACTGAACAGATCAACCTGAAACACGCAGAGATCCTCTGCAGGCAGTTGTTCATCGAGGACGTATTGCAGCGGTGTATTGGAAACCAAACCACCATCCCAATACCGCGCGCCGTCGATCTCGATGGCTGGAAAGCCCGGGGGCAGGGCACCTGACGCCATGATATGCTCCGGTCTGATTTCGGTTTCGGCACTGTCGAACCAAGTCATGTTGCCCGTTTCGACATTGACCGCACCGACACTCAGGCGGATCGGGCCCCCGTTCAGCAAGTCGAAATCGACCAGGTCCAGCAACGTGTCACGAAGAGGTGCGGTGTCGTAAAAACTGCGTGCGCCCTCCGTGCCCTGCGGCATGAGACCGGCAGGCGGAAGACGCAGCCGGAAAAACCCGGGAACGCCGGTCATAGTCGTACCGGTCGCACTCAGATCGTTCAGCCAGCCTCGTGAAAGGACTCCGTCCAGCATGCCCACCGGCACCGAGGACGAAGAGACCATCTCCCAGAAATTTCTTAGCGCCGACACTCTTCGTTCTGGTGCATTTCCCGCGATCAGAGCCGAGTTAATGGCACCGATAGAAATCCCGGCAACCCAGTCAATCGGCTGACCGGCGTCCGACAAGGCTTCCACCGCGCCACCCTGATAGGCACCGAGGGCACCCCCGCCCTGCAAAACAATGACCGATTTTTCAGAATTCATTCCGATTCCCGAGTTGTTTTTTTCAATGATACGTTCCGCGCTAAGGGTGGGCAAACTACAGAAAATCCAGGTTTCGCCACTCCGAAGTAAACTACGTGCCCTGGGGCTTACTTGGCAGGCTACGCGATCTCGCCTCATCCGTCGCCATTGAAATTTCGGCGAAAACTGGCAGGTGGTCGGAACCCACGGACGCTTCGCCTGCCGTCATAACCCCGACGATGCCGGGCTTCAGGTGTTGGGAGCACGCGATGCGATCCAGCGCGAAGATCGGACGTCGGCTGTGAAATGTCGGCCCCGCGTCGAAGATTGTAAAATCAGGTCTTAATCGACCTAGCCCGACCGAAAGCGACTGTTCGTTGAAGTCTCCAACAATGACCGTCGCGATGTCATCACCGGCTTTGAGAAATTCCGACAATTGGCTGAGTTGTGCGCGTCTCGATTGACGCAACAGGCCACGATGAACGCCAACGACCCGGATCAATGATCCGCCCGTCTCCAACACTGCAGAGACGGCCCCTCGTGGTTCGAGCCCGGGTAAGTCGAAATGCGCGCGGTCCAGGACCTCGATATTGGGGCGAACAAGGATCGCGTTGCCATGCCAGCCAAGGCTGTCCCGTCCATGCTCGAACTCGACCGGGACCAAACCGGTGCGCTCTCGAAGCGCCCGACGGTCGAGCGCCGGGCGTCGCGGCGGAATGCGTCGGTCAGCTTCCTGAAGGGCAACGACGTCCGCGGATAATTCGTTGATGATCCTGAGAATCCTGTCAGGGTCGCGTTTGCGGTCTGTGCCGACTGCTTTTCGGATATTGCAAGACGCGATGCGAAGACAATCCTGCTTCACAGAACCGGGGCTCCCAGCCTGAAGACACCCTCGACGATCCGGCGTGGCAAGCGCGCTTTGGTCAGGCCCTCTTCGCAGTGCCTGAATTGCTGCTCAAACCATGGCTCGACTTGATTGATGCTGTTTTTGTCATGCAAGAACATGGCGATCTCGAAATTGAGGAGAAGCGAGCGCACATCGAAATTGGCCGAGCCAACCCATCCGGTGTTGTCGATCAGCCCGGCCTTGGCGTGTAGCATTCCACCCTGGTGGCGAAGAACGGTCGCTCCGACCTCCTGCAGATCTCTCAAGTAGGGGCCGCGCGCAAAGTCCGTCGTGCGTTGGTTCGACTTTTCCGGGATCATGATGCGGACATCGACGCCACCCCGTACCGCCGCGGCGAGCGCGAGCTGAAGCGGTTCGGTCGGCACAAAATAGGGTGTCGATATCCATACCCGCTCCCGTGCCCGATGGATCATCGAGGTCAATGCAAGATAAAGGACATCGCGCGGTTCATCGGGCCCGGAGGGCACCACCTGCAACGCCGCATCGCCGACCGTTCCATCCTTTCGATGCAAATCTCCAGCGACGGCTTTTCCGGTCACGTCCCAATCCGAGGCGAATATATCGATAAACGACTGCACGGCCGGGCCGGACAGGGAAAAACTTAAGTCAGTCCAAGTCTCGTCCATCTTTGCGAGGTAGTGATCACCGATGTTGCGGCCGCCAGCCCAGACTCGCATGCGATCCGCGATCACAAGTTTCCGGTGGTTGCGAAGATTCATATGCCCGTTGTCAGGAGGGTGGATGAATGGCGAGAAATACCGCACTTCACCGTCAGCCGCTTGCAAGTCGTCAAGCGCCTTCCTTGGCCGTTTCATTGACCCCAATCGATCGAGATTCAATCGAACCTTGATCCCGGTGCGCGCTTTCTCAGTAAGACGATTTACAAAGTCCCCTCCGGTTTCGTCCGATGCGACAATATAGAACAGAATATCCAACGTCTCCGTCGCGGAGTTGATCGTCTCGACCAAAGCCTCATGCGCGGCCCGTGCATCGTCATGAAGTGTAAACGAATTCCCCGTTGTGGCGGGTAGTGCGCCAAGGGCTGTCAGCGCTTTTGCGGTTGGTTGATCGGCAATTGTATCCTGACCCGGTTCTGCGAGTTTTAAGTGCGGGAGCCTCGATCCCTGTTTTCGAACACCCAGCATAAGAAACAGCGGAATAGCCAGATAGGGCACCAGAACGATGAACAGAACTTAGGCAGCCGTCGATTGCGGCGTTCTACGCTGTTGAAGCACAAATACGACAGCGAGCGCGGTCAAAAGGACCCCGGCAACGATCAGTGCGTGTTGCGACAGCCAGTGCACTCAGACAACCTCCAAATTCACATCATTCGTGTGTGCAGGCTGGCCATGATCCAGATGGTGCCGCTGGCCATGATCGCGAGTAGCAGCACCGTGAACAGGATCAGCTGTAAGTCTTCGCGTGTTTGCCGGCTCAAATCGATGTGCAGGAAGAACCGGAAATGCACAACGATCTGGACAAGCGCGAAGCCTGCGATCAGCCAAAGAGCGACACTTGTGGACAAGCCGCCCCAGGCGACCACACCGAAAGGGATCAACGTCAGGATCAGCGCAAACGCGAGACCGGTCAGATAGGACCGACGTTCGCGGCGGAATTCGGTCTCGCGGTCGCTGATGCCAATCCTCCCAGATAGACGACCGAGAAGATCCCGATCCAGATGATGTCGAGGAAATGCCAGAACAGGCCAAGACGCAGAAGCCGCGTCTTGACAGGCGTCGTCAGACCGAGCGTAGCGATCTGCACCATCAGCACCAGCCCCCAGAGGATGCCCGAGGCGACGTGCAGACCATGTAGCGGCACCAGCCCGAAGAACCCGCTCAGAAAGCCGCTGCGCGACGGATAGGCACCTTCGGAAAACATGTCCGCGAAATCGAGCTTCTCCAGCCCGACAAAAACCGCCCCCAAAGCCAGCGTCACCGCGAGCCAGCCCAGCAGTGCGCCCTTGCCGCGCTCGTATTTCAAGGCAAGAGAGGCCATGCCGAAGGTCGCCGAACTGGCCAGCAGAATCATGGTTTGCGTGAACGCGTTGCCAAGCGTGAACAAATCCTTCGGGCCTGGTCCGCCCGCAGTGCCCGGCAGCTGGGTGACGTAGTTGGCGAACATCAGTCCGAAGATGATGAGATCGCTCATCAGGAAGACCCAGAAGCCGAAGACCAGCGTTTCGGCTCTGTCGTGGGCGTGCGCGTGATGAGCTCCGAGGTTGATGCCTGGATGCTTGACCGCTTCTGCTGTCATCACACGACCCCCTCGGGCAGTTCGCGCAACGCATGCCCTCGATTGTTAGAACCTTGTTCTTGCGTTCGGTCAATTGGCTGTGCGGCGCGGACGGCGTCCAACCAGCGTTGATAGTCGGCAGCTACCTCAGCAGCAAGGATGGTGCGCTCGGTCTCAACGACGAAGCTTCGGGCGATCATAGCGCCAACGATCACCAGCAGCGACAGGATCGCCAGCCACCAGAGATAAAAAATCAGGCCGAAGCCAAGCGCGCCCGCTGCCACGCAAAGCACAAAGCCGTAACCCGTGTTCGCGGGCAACTCGATGTCTTCGAACTCCGGCGGATCCTGATAGGCGTCCCCGTAAGCCTTGGCGACGGCGAAGGCGTCGCGCTGCGTGACCTCTGGCACGACTGCGAAGTTGTACTCCGGCGGCGGGCAAGGGTTAAACCAATCCAGCGTCCTTCCGTTCCATGGATCGCCAGCGAAAACGGCGTTGGCCCTGCGGTCGCGAATGCTGACAAGGAGCTGAGCCGCGAGCGCGCCAACGGCCGCGAGGATGACCGCCGCACCGACGACGGCGACCAGCATGTAGGGCTCAAATGCCGGGTCGGTGTAGGCCACCGTGCGGCGCGGCATCCCCATCAGGCCAACGACATAAAGCGGCATGAAGGTCAGCGAAAAGCCCACGATCCAGAGGCAGGCCGCAATCTTGCCCCAGGTCTCATCAAGCCGAAATCCGAAGGCCTTGGGAAACCAGTAGTGATAGCCCGCCAGCATGCCGAACAGCACGCCGGGGATCAGCACATTGTGAAAATGCGCAACGAGAAACAGCGAGTTGTGGACCTGATAGTCGATACTGGGGTTGGCAAGGATTACACCGGTCAGTCCGCCAATCACGAAGAGGATCAGGAAGCCTACCGAATATACCATCGGCGTCGTCATGCGGATGCGACCGCGGAACATCGTCGCCATCCAGTCATAGACTTTCACACCCGTCGGCACCGCGATCAACATTGTCGCAATGCCGAATGCAATGTTTACGTTGGCGCCCTGACCCATGGTGAAGAAGTGGTGCAACCAAACCGTGAAGGACAGCACTGAGATCACCATCGTGGCCCAAACGAGCGAGGGATAACCAAAGAGCCGTTTGCCCGAGAATGTCGCGATGACCTCCGAGAAGACACCGTAGGCGGGCAGGACGAGCAAATAGACCTCGGGATGGCCGAAGAGCCAGAACATGTTGATGTAATTCATCATGTTCCCGCCAAGATCGTTGGTGAAGAAATGGAAATCCAGGTAGCGGTCTGCGGCCAGCATAAGCGCGGCAACAGTCAGGGGCGGCATGGCGAAGATCAGGATGATCGCGGCGCACAGCGCGGTCCAGGTAAAGAGCGGCATCCGAAAGAAATACATTCCGGGTGCACGCTCCTTGTAGATCGTCACGGCGAAGTTGATACCCGATAGTGTTGATCCGACCCCGGCGATGACGATAGCCCAAATCCAGTAATCCGGGCCAGGGCCGGGCTGAAAGTCCATTCCAGTGTAGGGCGGGTACGAGGTCCAGCCGCCCGTGGAAAACTGCCCGACCACCAGCGAAATCATGACGAGAGCGGCAGCAGCGGCGGTCATGCCCAGACTGATCTGGTTCATGACCGGAAAGGACACGTCCCGAGCACCGATCTGCAAGGGCATGACAAAATTGATGAGTCCCGCCACGAATGGCATCGCAACAAAGAAGATCATGATCGTGCCGTGGGTTGAGAACAGCTCGCCGAAATGCTCCGGCGTCAAGAAACCGCCGCCCAGTCCAGCCGCCTGTTGCGTGCGCATGACGACGCCCTCGAGAACGCCGCGCAGCAGCATGACAAATGCGAGCACGACGTACATGATCCCGATGCGCTTATGATCGACGCTTGTCAGCCAATTGCGCCACAAGGGCACCCAGAGCCGAAACCATGTCAGCAGGATCATGGTCACCGCGCCACCGATGAGGACGACCGACGCCGCGCCCGCGCCGATCAACTCGCTTACTGTCGGGTTTTGCCAGGCATGGACAAATGGAAAGCTATCCAGCCTCAGGCGACCAGTGGTCCAGTTCCATTGATCGGTCATGGCCGACCTCCGGACGAAGTGCCGGGTTGATACAGCGCCGATCCAGGTTGCAGTTCGGGAGAAACCGCCTGATACCCGCGATACCGCGCTAGCACATTGTCGAACAGTGTGAAATCGTCCAAGCTGAACACCACCACATCGCCTGCCATAACCGCTGTCGGAAATGCGGCACGCAGCTCATCCTTCGTACCGCGTTCGGCGAGCGTTGAGTAGGCGCGCTGGTCCAGTGGGATGGCAACCTGACGTGCGGCCTGCAACCAGCTTTCGAAATCTGCATCGGCCATCGCGCTGGCGCGAAATTTCTGCGTGTGAAATCCTTCGCCGTTATATTGCATGTTCTCGCCTGCAAAACTTCCTGGACCATCGGCACTCAGGTGCAGCCGTGTTCGCATGCCCGGCATCGCGTAAATCTGGCCGCCCAGAGCCCCTATCATGAAGGACTGCATGACGGTGTCCGAAGTCAGTTCCAACGCAAGCGGACGGCTGGCCGGAAAGGCCATTTCACCAATGGTCGCAATCCCTTGGCCCGGGTAGATAAACAGCCACTTCCAATCGAGTCCCACAACCTGAACCCGTGTGGCTTCGGATGCAGGTTCGATCGGACGATAGGGATCGAATGCGAGTGTACTTCGCCACAACAACGTTCCGGCGAAGGCCACGATCGCAAACGGAACACCCCACATCACGAAATCAAGTAGCCGGGACTCGTCCCAACTCGGGGCATAGTTGGCCGAGCAATTGTCGTATCGGTAGCGCCAAATAATGATCGGGACGATAACGAGAACCGGAAGGACCGCGAACATAGTCACGGTCGTCACCTCATAAAGGTGTTCTAGCTGGGCCGCCGCATTTGGCCCCTTCGGATCGAGCAGGGCGCCTTGATCGCGAGTGCACCCCCCTGCGATCAAGGCGCAAAACAGTGGAGCGTGCCATGACAGATTGTTTTTTCCATTTCCCATGAAGGGACAATAAGATGTACGGATTTGCCCTGGCAATGGCTCTGTTGCACAAATCCCGTGTGGGATTCATCTCATGAATCCAGCGTGGTAGCTGGCATGCATGAGCAGACCGACACCACCGACCTACAAGACCAGGAACTGGCCAGCCTATAA
>NZ_NBOB01000022.1:0-16952 GCF_002213185.1 Thioclava sp. JM3 | reverse complement strand
TGAAGGTCGGAAACCGCTTGCGGCGCGGTTTTGCCGCCGAGCGTGTCGCGCAACTGCCCGATCATCGCCTCGCAGGGCAGCGCATGGCCGGTCTTGTCGGTCACCGCGATGCCCGCGACTTTCTGCACGGCCCCGACTTCCGAGGGCACCGGATCGGCAAGCGCCGTCTGCAGCCCGTCAAGGCTCTGCATCACGCTCTTCGCGTTCGGCGACTTCGTTCGCAGGGCGGCGCCTTGGATAGGTGATTGCGCGCCGAGGTCATGAGTTGCGCGATTCTGCGCGCGGGCGGGCATTTCCCGTTGCCGGCCAGCATCGCGCTCTCAGCACGTCGCTGTCGCGTCGCCCATTCGCCGACGACCCGAAGGCTGCCGCCGTAGCCCGAGGCGCGAAGCCTGCGCCAGAGCTCTGTGGCATTGCGACACCCGGCGGCCCAATCATCCTCCAGCCGAGGCAACCAGGGGGGCAGGCTGTTTTGGCGCACTCGGAAGACATCGTCGCGCTCGCCACGCACGATCCGGCGGACGAGGCCACGGCTCAGCCTGTCGTCCGCACGATGCGCTTGATCGGAACACCTTCGCGGGACATGCGCCGGATGGTCTCGTTTGTATGCTGTCGGCGCTGGAAGCCATCGTATTGCAGGCGTTCGGCCGCAGTGAGCAGGGCGGGATCGACTTCGGTCGCGCCAACAGAGCGGCGGATCGTCGGCATGGACCGTCGCACCGCCGCCAGAAACGCCGCGCTGACGTTCTCGAGGAGGTACTAACGATCCGCCACCTGAACCGCTTGCGGCAAGGCGCGCGTGGCGGCACCGCCATAGCCGCCATTGCGGTTGCGGGCGACAACCTCGATTTGGGGCTGCCTTCTCAGCCATGCCTCAACAGTCGCCGGCTCCCTGTCGGGAAGTAGGTCGATGACCTGTCGTCGCTCGAGATCGCAGATCAAAGTGCCGTAGCGCTGGCCGCGCCGTCAAGCCCAGTCGTCGATGCCGATCACTCGTGGGGCGCTGACCGGTGGCCTCATCGCAATGCGGACGCTGCGCAAGAAGGTGTCCTTGCTCACCGGCAGGAGCAGTCGTGCGGCCAGGGCCTGAGCTGGCCTCCCTCCGTAGTGACTATGAACGCGTCAAGAAATCTCGCCGCATCTTGGGCAAGCGGCAGCTCCGCCCTCCGGGCGCACATGGATGAGCACCCTATCGTCAACCAGCTCGATCCGTTCCACCTTCAGCCCTCCGGGCAGGAACGCCCGTCGATCCATTCCACATGCCATGGGCAACCTCCCGCGAAGATCGCCCAAATGTAGCGCTGCAAGGAGTCAGCTGCACCAAATACGCGTCAAATCCCGAAAATGCTCCCCTTTGGCACGAACGCGCCGACCGAGACCATTCTGCAAACCCGCTCTGACCTAGGCTGAGATGTAAGGTCTTCTTGATTTTTTGACGATTTTATTGCATTCGAGAATGTCTCAAGGGGTACACTATGAAGTCTGAGGAACAATTTTCATTCGAGCAGCGCGCTGCCGAAAAAGCCGCCGCGCGCGCAAAAGATGAGCGCGATATCCGCTCAGGCGTCGTTTCAGCGGCGCAAGTCGCACACGAAAATGGCGGTGGTCGGCACAAGATTGAGCTTCTCGGCCCTTCCGCTCGCATGCAGAAATTAGCTTCTCAGTATTAGGCCCTGATCCTTTCAGAGGTAACCGGCCGGTTGCTACCGCGGCGATTGAGCCTTGATGCGGGCGACGAGATCGGCGTCATGGACGAAGTCGTCGAGGAACTCATGCCAAGTTTCGGGAGTGATGCGCGCGGCAGTGAGCATGTCTCGGAGTTCTTCGATGCCGCGGTCTGTGAGGGCCGTAATGGCCTCTTCCGAACTGGTATAAACGCTGATGATGTCACCGTAGGTCAGATTGTCGTCGTTGGAGACGATGGCTTCAAGCAACTCGCGGACTTCGCCGAGTATCTTCGCGACATAGTCGATCGTGCAGGCATGGGTGACGGTCGCCATCAGGCGGCCTCGGCCTGAGCGGCGGCGACCGGTGTCCAGTTCCATGGGAGTAGCTCGCGCAGCGGCACCACCCATGGTGTCAGCGGTTGCAGCACCGCAGGCGGGGCCGGACGTAAGGTCCGCGACCATTCCGATGACAGCCGATGCTCGGGGTCGGAAATCCGGCGGATCTCCAACGGACCGTCCGGGCCGGGCACCGAACACTCCGTCATCCCCGAAGCAATGCAAACCTCGGGCACGCTTCCGTCGTCTTCAGGCATTCCTGACCACGCCCGCCAGCATGTCGCGCACCTGCCCGGCGACGCGGGTCAGGTCAGGGTTGTCGATCGCCTGCATCGAGGCCACCGGATCGATGGCCGAGACCTCGACCCCGCCGTCGACCTCGCGCAGGATCACGTTGCAGGGCAGCATCGCGCCGACGCGCGGTTCCATCCCCAACGCCTGATGCGCCATCTTCGGGTTGCAGGCACCGAGGATGCGATAGCCGGCCATGTCCTCGCCCAGCTTCTTCTTCATCGTCGCCTGAACGTCGATCTCGGTCAGCACGCCGAAACCGGCCTCGGTCAGCGCCGCGCGCACGCGCTCGTCGGCTGCGTCCATGGTCGCGCCGTCGAGTTTTCGGTCCATCGTATAGCTCATTTTCCCTCTCCTTCGTTCTGCGTCACTTGTGCAGGTATTTGACCAGCGCGGCAATCGCCAACACCACGAGGACAAGGATCACAAGCGACCAGACGCCGCTGTAGCCCATGCCAAAGCCCATTCCAGTTCCCATGCCGGATCCCATTTTCAGCTCCTTTGTTTGGGTACATAACCAGTGCTATTTTTCGGACATAGAGATTCCAGCAACTGGAAGCTCAAGAGGTAGAGCAATTTTTTTCACGCACTGGAGGCCTCCAGGATCAGGCAACCGTGAACTGTGCCATCATTCCCGCGTCTTCGTGTTCGAGAATGTGACAATGCAGCATAAAAGGCGTCGCGGCATCGGCCTTCTGGTCGACCCGCACGAGGATCTCGGCGCCACGCCCATCGACCACAACGACATCCTTCAGCCCTTCGGTCGCCGGGTCCACGCGTTGCCCGCCGCGAGAGACGACCTGGAAAGAGGTCCCGTGGACATGGAAGGGGTGGATCATCATCGGAGCCGAAATCCGCCAAAGCTCGGTTTCGCCGGCGCGCAACTCGGCATCGATCCGGCCCATATCATAGGAATTGCCGTTGATGCCCATGATCGAACCGGAACTCCCGATCAACCTGTTGAACATGGACCCCATCATCGAGCCTGCGTGCATGTCCAGCCGGAAGTTGCGGGTGCGGACGGGGGCGCCGAAATCCATAGGCGGCGCGGGCAGGCTGTCGGGAAGGGTGGCCGGCCCGGTTGCCGGCGTCACGCCGGGTGCGAACGTCATGATCTCGATCGCGCCGCCGGGCCTTGCATTGCCGCCCATCATGCCGCCCCCGCCCATCATGCCGCCGCCCATCATGCCACCCTGGGCGATGTCGGCACTGACCAGGCGGACGGGCGCGGTGTCCGCGCTGAAATCGACGACGATCTCGGCGCGTTCGGCCGGGGCCAGCGCGATACGGCTTTTTGCCACAGGCGCCGGCAACAGTCCGCCGTCGCTGGCGACCTGGTGAAACCGGCGTCCATCGGCAAAGGCGAAATCGTAGAACCGCGCGTTCGAGCCGTTGAGCAGGCGCAGGCGCACCAGGCCCCGCGGCACGTCGGCCACCGGCTGCACGGCACCGTTCACGCAGATCGTGTCACCAAGAAAGCCGCCCATTAGTGTCATGCCCGAAGTGTCGTAGACCAGCCGCCCGGCCCGGTCGAAACTGCGGTCCTGCACAACCAGAGGCAAATCGTTGACACCATAGTCCGACGGAAGGCCGTTGGGAGCTGCCGGATCCTCGACCAGCAGGAAACCGGCCAGGCCGTGATAGACTTGCGGGCCTGTCTTGCCGTGAACATGGCTGTGGTACCACAGCGTCGCCGCCGGGTGATGCACGTCGAACCGAGCCGCCCAGGATTGCCCGGGGTCAAAGGCCACCTGCGGGCCACCGTCCATGGTGCCGGGCACATGGGCGCCGTGCCAGTGGGCGGTGATCTGGTCATCGGTGCGGTTGACCACGTCGATCTGCGCGCTTCGCCCGCGCCGCACGTGCAAGGTGGGCCCAAGGTAATCCAGCTCGTATCCAAGCGTCGGCGTCTGCGTTCCCGGCACGAAGGCGTGGCTGCCCGCCCGTGCCGTCAGCGTCACCGGCTGAGACCCATCTGCATCAACCAGCGGCGGGATCGGCAGCGGGGCGCCACCTTCAGCGGCAAAGGCCCGCCCGGTCAAAAGAAAGGGCGCCGCGATCAGCGAAAATCCTCCCAAGAGGACTTCGCGGCGGTCAATTCCCTGGTCGGGGCAGTCGGATTCATTCGAGGACAAGGGGTTTCTCCAGTTTTCGCCGTATAGGGTAAATCAAAACAAATTCACATTGCAGAACATAATTGTCCGACAGCATTGTCGACCGGCTCCGATCAAACTTCCGCCTTCTTCTTCCCTATCGTGCTGCGGAGACCACCGCCGATCAGCGACACCACGTCGGTCGCCACGCCGAGGACATTCGCGCGGGGGGGCAGCGCGATGTAGACGGGACGCCAGTCGGGATCGAATTTCTCCTTGAAGTTGCGCAGGCCTTCGAAATCGTAGAACTGCCGTCCGTGGCTATAGACAAACGCGCCGAGGCGTGTCGTGAGCTTGGCGCCGCGGCGTGCCTCGAGGCCCGAAAGCGGGGCATTGCCGAGGCTGAACTCGCGATATCCCTCGGCTTTGAAATGCAGCATCAGTTCGATGAACAGAAAATCCATCAGTCCCGATGGCGCGTCATCGACCTGGCGCATGAGATCGATCGTGGCCTTGTCTTTCGTCTCGGTCAGCCAGAGGTTGGCAAACGCGACAATCCGGCCTTCAAAAGAAACAGTTGCAATAGGGAATTGCGCCAGGCGCTCGGCGTCAAAGGCGCCGACAGAAAAGCCCTTCTCGCCGCCGGATTTCGATGCGAGCCATTCGTCGGAGATGGCCTTGAGCGTTGCCATCGTCGCAGCCGGGACTGGAGCAGGGATGACGTCAAAGCTCAGCCCATCTCGCAGCGCGCGGTTATGCACGGTGCGCAATTTCTTACGGTGCGGTCCTTCCAACCCGAAGTCGGGCAGCCTTACAACCGCCTCTTCGCCCATCTTGATCAGCGAGAGCCCCATGTCGAGCCACAGCGGCACGGATGTTGCCGAGACGGAATAGAAAACGGGGCGAGCATTCGCAGCGTAGGCGGCATCGTGGAATTCCCAGACGAGTTGGGCGAACTCATCGGGATCGCCGAACGGTTCGTGCAGGGCGATCCAGGTGCGTCCCTGGATGCGATACATGAGAAACGACTTTCCGCTTTCCGATAACAACAGCGACTTGTCTCCGGTCAGCGCGATGTTGGCTTCTGGATCGTCCTGCCCCTTGATGATCTCCCGCGCGCGTTCCAGATCCTCCGCCGTCGCGAGATCATGCGAGAAGGAGCCCGGCCTGAGCGCAAAAACAAGAGTCATCAAAGCGAGAGCGAGGACGCCAACCAGTGCTGCACGAAGGGCGCGCGGCGCCGATTGATCCGCCGCAAACTGCCACCAGAGTTCGTGTGCATAAGGTGTGGCCTTGTGTGCAAAAAACAGGACGGCTATGACGGCGATGGCAAGGCCGACCATCATGATGATCCAGCGCGGGCTCAGGACGTTTCGGGTCAATCTGGTCGACCGGTAAAACTCGCGGCGTGTCGGCACGAGAATGACGAGTGCCAAGCCAAGTACCAGTGCCTGTTCGTAATCGAGACCGTGGGCCAGGCTTGCCGCGATGCCGCTACCAAGGACCCCGATCGCCAACCACCAGGCCCCTTCGACGCGGCGGAGCAGGCCGTGAGCGATGATCACGAGAGCCGCGCCCAGGATACTGGACATAAGCGCGCCGCCTTCGACAAATGCCAAGGGCAAAAGATCTTCGTACTCCTGAGCAAGATCGCTGGTGGGTGGGATCAGGGTCGATGCCAGCATGAAGGCACCAGACCCGAAGACCATAGCGGAGATTGCAAGCGGCATGACAGCGCTGACCGACTTAAAGACGGGTGCAAGGCTTTGCATCACCGGTCCGAGGGTGCGCCCGCTTGCCATTCGGGCCTCGGTGAAGGAGAGCAGGATCAGCGCGGCAACGAACGGGACGAGATAGTAGATGAGTCGGTAGAGCAGTAGGCCCGCCGCCGCCTGGTCGACTGGAACTGAGGCGGGCAGGGCGGCTATGATAACGGTCTCGAATACGCCCACGCCGCCGGGCACATGGCTGAGCACGCCTGCGAAGATGGCAGCGGCAAACACAGCGAGGAAGGTTGCGAAGCCCAAGTCGCTGGCTGGCAGCAACACGTAGAGCGTTGTCCCGGCCAGGAGAATATCGATGCCCGTGAAGAGGATCTGCCCCAACATGATGTTGAGCGAAGGCGCTCGCAAGGAAACCCCACGGACCGTGACCTCGGGTTTGCGAAGAGCTAGGAAGGACAGAAATATCAGGCAGAGTGAAACGATTGCGACAGAGCCCCAGCGGATCGTCGTGGCATTGAGTGCGGTAAGCGAATCCAGAGCATGGGGATGATAGGCAAGCGCGCCGAACCCGATCAGCGTCGCCCCGAACCCGAAGGCAAGTGACCCGAAGACCGCGATACCGGCGATGTCATATGCTGATAGCCCAAGCGCGGAATAGATGCGGTATCGCACCGCACCGCCCGTGACAGGCCCTGCCCCAATCGTATTTCCCAGGGCATATCCGAGAAACCCGCCGGTGAAGATGACGGGCAGGGGGAGATTCTTGCCGAGATAGCGCAAGGCTGACCAGTCATAGCCGACGAGCGCCGTATATCCGCCGGCCGTGCATAGCAAAGCGACGACAACGATGTGCCAGGGCGCGCCCCGTATCTGTGCGACCACATCCTGTAAATTGACCGGTTTCAGAAGATGATAGAGTGCCCAGGCACCACCTGCGAACAGTGCCGCTGTCAGCAGATAAGGCAGCAGTGGTTTGATGCGGGCCCACAGCCATTCGGTGGAAATATCTTCTGAAACCGTCACGTCTGTCCCTCGAATCATTTGTCTGTATGGATCTTTTTAGCCTGCCCCGGCGACAATTACACCGGGGCAGGCCGCCCTCCGTGAGTGGGGACCTTTACGCTGCCGAAGGGGGGAATCCCGACGGCGCAAAGCGGAGGTCAGGCGTCCTGTGCGATCGCCCGGTTGGCAAGCGTGACGTCAAGGGTCATCCGCTCGCCCTTGCGCAGGCCTACGATCGTTGAAGCGGTGTCCGGCGCGGTGCTTGCCACGGCACGGGTCAGATCGCGGGCTTCCTTGATTTCGGTTCCATCGAAGCTGAGCACGATATTGCCCGCTTCTCTAATTGGGTGTCTGGGTCAAGCTCGTTTTCCTTCTTATGAGGGATCGCGTATCCGGGTCACGCTTCTCTTCGCAGTCTGGTTTGGCGTTCGAAGGGCGCCGCTGCATGCATGTGTCGGATTGGTAGTGGAGAGCCCCGCTTTCCGGCGCGCTTCAAGTTGCGCAGCAGACATTTTCGGCTTCATCCACACACCTCGTCCGGATGGACGATCCCGTTCAGGTTAGGTGGTGGGCTATTGGGTCATGCCTGGCCTCCCACTTTTTCCTGACGGAACTCTGTGCCGTCGATCCACATCCGATGTAAAAGGACGGCCAGTTTGCGAGCCACCGCGACGACGGCACGGCGGCGGCCTTTGGTGCGCATGAGGCGCATGCCCCAAGACTTGATCTGCGATCCGGCCATCGTTCGCATAAGCAACGCATTTGCGGCAGCGTAGAGCGTCGCTCGGACATTCTGATCACCGGCTTTGGAGATGCGACCTGGGTTGTCGTGTTCGCCGGACTGGTATCGCCTCGGCGTGAGACCAAAGTGCGCGGCTACTGTGCGAGATCGTTTGAACCGATTGGGATCATCGACCGCTGCTTTGAAAGTCAGAGCAGCGATCGGGCCTACACCAGGCACCGTCATCATCCGCATGCAGACCTCGTCTTGCGACGCCGCACGCTTCACCCGTCGATCCAGTTCAAGATAATGCTGGAACAGGACGGCACGTGCATCGAGCAACGGAATGACCGCGTGCGCGAGAACTTCATCCATCTCGATCATGGGCCTCACGAGACCGTCGAAGCTACCGTGCTTGACGGTCCGGGGAAGGCGAACACCGAATATCTTCAGCAATCCACGCACTTCGTTTGCCAAGTCCATTGTTTTCTTCAGCAAGGCCTTTCTGGTGCTCAGCAGGGCCCGTAGCCCGTGCGCCTCCCGGCTCTTCATATGCACCGGGCTGAACCAACCCGTCCGCAAAATCTGGGCAATGCCCTTGGCGTCCGTCTTGTCTGTCTTGTTCCGCATCGCTGAAAGTGCGGCACTGACCTGGCGAGCTTCCATGCACACGATCTCGAAACCCATGTTTTGCAGGCCGAAGAAAAGGTGCTGGCTCAGCGCGCCAGCCTCAAAGCCGATCCGCACGATTGGGGCGCCGAACACATTCAGGAAGTTGGCGATTTCGTCGACCTCACACGGGAGCTCTCGCTCCATGCAAACCTTGCCACGACCGTCCACAATGCAAAGCGCGCAAGACCGAAGCGACACATCCAAACCAACGAAGTATTCCATTTTCTGTCTCCCTATTCTCACAGCAATGCTGAGATATTATCGGGAGCTCGACCTTAGAGCAGGGTCAGCCCAATTACGCATGCTTTCAGCCCGGCTTTCTCGGCCGGCGTGCCTGCGATCACTTATTCGACCTGATGCCCTGGCCGGCATCGAGACCGAGAACCTCAGCGACTTCCTCGCTCACAGGCTTTATCTGCACGCCGAGCCAGCCGCGGTCGATCTGACCGTCATCCTGCAGGTCTGCGACAATCTTTGAGACAAGGTCTGACGGAACGGCGAAGCCGATCCCCGCACTGCCGCCATTCGGCGAAAAGATCGCCGTGTTGACCCCGATCACTTCGCCCTGGTCATTGAAGAGCGGTCCGCCCGAGTTGCCGCGGTTGATGGCGGCATCGGTCGGGATGAACTCATCAAAGGGGCCGGCGTTGATATTCCGATCCTTTGCCGAGACGATCCCGGTCGTGACCGTTCCGCCGAGGCCGAGGGGATTGCCCACGGCTATCACCTCGTCACCGACGCGCATGGCGTCAGAAGACCCGAATGCCACAGTCGGCAGGCCGGTGCCCTTGATATCCAGTAGCGCGATGTCGGTCAGACGGTCAGCCCCGACAACGGTGGCCTCATGCTCGGACCCATCATCAAACTTGACGGTCACGGTCGTCGCACCGTCGATGACGTGGTTGTTGGTGACGATCAGACCGTCGCTGGAGATGATGAAGCCCGACCCAAGGCCCTGCCGTTCGGGCGAGCCTGGAATTTCCGGCATTTGAGGCATCTGGTCGCCGAAACGACGATGGAATTCCTTGAAGAACTCGTCGTTCGGAATGCCGCCTTCCGCATCGGCGGGCGTGACTTTCGTGCTGACTTCCACGAGAACGACCGCCGGGCTGAACTGCTCGATGAGGGCGGCATAGCCGCCGGTGGGCACTGCGAAAGCCGTGTAGGTGCAAAGGCCACGAGACCGCTGCTGCGATGGCTAACGTTGTACCGGCACGCACCATTGATATTCCTCGAGACTTGTGCACCTCCATCTCGGGTGTGATGATGGAGCCGGCACCTCGAGCAGTTTGCGATGACGGCGATTAAAGGAATTTGTAACGTGACTTATCGGTCATCCTCGCGTGACCGCCGGACCCTCCGAAATATCCAGCCTAGTCGCCAGAAGAGAAATGTCATTGCTCCCGCAGAAGCAGCCATCAGGCCGAGGGCATAGACATACCCAAACTTCCATCCCAGCTCGGGCAGATTATAGGGCGAAGCTCGGTCGAAATTCATCCCATAGAGTCCGGCAATGAATGTCATCGGTATGAATACCGTCGCGATCATCGTCAGGACCTTCATCACCTCGTTCATCCGGTTTGAAATTGACGACAGCTGCAGATCCACAAGGCCTTGGGCCGTTTCCCGGTAAACTTCGACCATGTCGAGCAATTGAAAGGCGTGATCGGAGCAATCTCGGAGATATGGTAGAAGCGCCTCGTCGACCTGCGGCGTGTCATCGCGTTGCAGCGCGGCAAGCGCCTCACGCATCGGCCAGAGCGCGTGCCGCAAATCGAGAAGTTCGCGCTTCAGGAGATGGATGTCGCGTACAGCGCCGTCTCCGGGCTCCTCCAAAATGCGTTCCTCCAGCCCTTCAACCAAATCGCCATAACGTTCCAGGATCGGGAAATAGGTATCTACGATGGCATCAATCAGCGCATATAAGAGATAGGCGCTCGATCCTCGTATGCGCCCGGCCCCGCCTGCAAGGCGCTTGCGGACTCCCTCGAAACAGTCGCGTGGACCCTCACGCAGGGTCAGGACGAAATCAGGTCCAAGGAGCAGTGTGATCTGGTCGGCAACGAACGGCGGGCCGGACACTGGCATGCGCAGCACCGTTAAAACAAGGTCACCATCGAAATCGGTGTGGGACCGTTGGTCAAGGTGGAAAAGATCGGCGATGGCAAGCTCGCTCAGGCCGAAATCTGCGCCCAGCTCCGCGATTGCCAAATGGTCCTTCAACCCGCAGATGTCGATCCAGAGCAATTCGCCTTCATGCTTGTCGGGCCGGTTGGTTTCCACTGCGTAGCCGTCCAGACCATAGCGATACCAGGTCACCTGTGTTTCATGCGCATCCTTGGGTGGCTCGATCGCAACCGGTGAAGTCCCAACACTGCGGGATTGCCGCCTCGTTCTTCGATCCTGAACCGTGCGTAAGGCAGTCAAGAGCGAGTTTTTGTCGATTGGATTTCTCATTTCATCACTGTTTTCAAAAGAGTGCTCATCGTCAATAGTATGCACTGGAGGCACCTCATGAATTGGCAGACATTGCAACCTTGGTTGTCAAAGCTTCATCCGGACACTTGGTCGGGCGCGATGGTGCTTGCTGTCCTGTTCTTTATTGGCGGGCTCATTTTGTCCCGGGTTATACGTCGGGCGATCCGATTGATCATGGAGCGCGACCGAGACCAACGGATCGACCGCATGGCCGCGTCGTTTCTGTCAAAGGTCGCGAGCGTCTTCGTCTGGATCGTGATCCTGATGCTCTACGCGCACATGATCCCGGCGCTGGACCGTCTCAGTACCGCGCTTCTGGCAAGTGTCTCTGTCGCTTCGATCGTCATCGGTCTTGCCGCACAATCGACGCTTGCCAATTTCGTTGCCGGTCTCAGCCTGATCTTCTACCGGCCGTTTCGGCTGGGCGATCGTATTCAGCTCAATGCACCCACAGGGCTGGAGACCGGAATCGTCGAAGACGTGTCACTGGGCTACACCGTTCTGCAGACATTTGACAATCGCCGCGTGATTATCTCGAACTCGGTCATATCGAACACAGTGATGGTCAACCTGACGGCCGTGCACCCGCGTGTCATGGCCATCGTGCCGTTCTCGATCAGCTATGATGCGGACATCGACAAGGCGCGGGCAATCGCCTTGGAGTTGGCCGAGGCCCATGAGCAGGTGGAAGAGATCGTGGCCTGCCCGGTTATGTCGCTGGGCGCGTCAAGCGTGGACATGAATTTGAGGGTTTGGTGCGCGGATCCGGCAATAGCCGCAGGGGTCAAATCCGATCTGACGGAGCAGATCAAAAAACGGTTCGACGCCGAGGGAATCGAAATCCCCTATGCCTACCAGAATGTTATCGTGAAGTCGCTTCCTGGATTAGCCGCTTCTGACCAGTCGGAGCAGGAAAACGAAAACAGTCAAGAGTAGGAGTGCCAGCGTCGCAGAAAAGAGGACTTCGATCCGACCGAAAGACAGGCGATCCAGGCGTTGCGCATCGATCTGTTGGCGGATCACCAAGAACCTTAGCGATGCCAGAAGTACTAGCGTGGCGCTCAGCAGAACAAGTGCAAGGCCGGCCTAGGTATGGTTTGGAGTGGATGGCAGCCTTTCTACCAGAATCCGAAAGCCAGCAATGGCGATAGCGGTGCGTATCCACGCTAGATAAGTTCGCTCGTTCGTGGCATGGTCTTGAAACTTCTATATCATTTTTCAAGTCCGCACTTTCTCGCTTCTGCTTGGCACCACCTTACACCTTTTCGACCATCGCGAAATGCCGTGCCGGTCGCGATCGACGGTAAGAGATTGCTCGCGCTGCCATGGCGAGGCAGGTGGCGCCGCAGCTCCCCAGAATTTAAGCTTGATCTTGTGAGCATCATTCTTGTCACTGGCGAAACGCGGGCCTCAACCTCGAGGAGGGAACTAGTGAGATGAATCCATTGCGGTATGTTTGGGAAAAGGGCATAGCCAGCGCGTTTCTGACCGGCCTGTTCGTTTTGCTTCCGGTTATCCTGACGTTTTTGGTCATCGAATGGATCATAACGAAACTGCGGGGAGCCCTTGGGCCTGGCAGTTTCGTTGGCGATCTCTTGACTTCCGGGGGAACTAGCCTGGTTGGCCCGGGGCACCAGACCATTGCTTTTTGGCTCGGACTCGCCATTGCGCTCTTGGGGGTCTGGGCGCTCGGCGTTCTGGTCAAGGCGCAGGCAAAGCGCCAGCTCACGACGTGGATCGACACCTTGTTCTCACGGGTGCCGTTGGTGAAAACGATCTACAAACCGGTGAGCCAGGTCGTTCGCATGCTGAATACGGACGAAGGTGATGAGTTCAAAGGCATGTCGGTGGTCATGTGCCGTTTCGGTGGTGAGCAGGGCGCCGAAGTTCTGGCGCTTCTGACTTCCCAGGAAGTCTATGTCGTTGACGGCAACAGGCGGCGGCTAGTGTATCTACCGACGTCGCCAATACCCATGTCCGGCGGGCTTGTCTTCGTCGCCGAGGACGCGGTCAGTTCGGTGCCGGGCGTGGAAGCAGACGACTTGATGAAGATATATTTCTCGATGGGAGCGCTTATGCCCGAGGAAGGGCAGGGCGGCTTGCCACGCGCAATCGAGAACAAGTTGAAGGGCCTGAAAGTCTGATGCTTTGGATCAAGGATCATCTTCTCGCTTTAGTTGAGCAGTATGGAGTGATTGCACTTTTCTTCTCGATCACGCTGGAGACGCTCGGACTTCCCTTGCCGGGCGAAAGCGCCCTCGTCGCATCCTCGGCCGCCGCCGGGGCCGGCAAGCTCAGCATATGGCACGTTGTGATTGCGGCATATGCCGCGGCAGTTCTTGGCGACAATATCGGCTATCTCATCGGGCACAGATACGGTAAAGCCGTTATTCTGCGCTATGGCGCGCGCATCGGCATTACACATGACAAATACATGCGTGTGGAGGAGATCACGGCAAAGTACGGGCCTTTCATGGTCATCGCCGCGCGATTCATTGTGCTCCTGCGACAGTTGAACGGCCTTGTGGCCGGATCGTCAGGCATGCACTGGGCAAAGTTTCTGATCGCCAATCTGATCGGCGCAGCACTCTGGGTCGGTTTGTGGTCTACGCTGGCATACAAGTTTGGTCATGATGTCTCGATCGTTCCCTGGATTTGGAATCATTTGTCCTTGATTGCGATGGTGGTGTTTCCACTGCTTCTACTCTTGATAGCGGTGCTATACTGGCGCGTTCGTTGGAGAAAGCACGACATTACCGAGAATTGATTCACGCGTCAGGCAGCCGTGTTCATGCTGGCCCATTTTTCATGTCTAAAGAAATAAGGAGGCTTCGCGAGGAACGGATCAAATCATTTGCCGCCAGCGCCCTGATCGCTCAGACCCTATTTGCTGGCGTCGGCATCATGGCCATGGGTGTTGTCATCGTTCTGGGCGGAGCGTTCGATCTGGCCCTGCCGCTTGCAGATTCGTATCCCTCCGGCGGAGGCCGTCTGACGTGGTTTCTGCGTCGGTGCTAAGTCCGACCTTATGGCCGCCCATACGTTCAGACCTGAGATTGAAGTTCTCTTTGCTGCGGACGTGCCGCGTCGGCGACACTGGGACGATGCGGACAAGATCCGGATCGTGGAAGAGAGCTTCCTGGGCCATCGTCAGGCTTCGGCAACGGCGCGACGGCATGGTGTGTCGCGTTCTCTGCTGACGATATAGCGTCGACAGTATCGGGCTGGCGAACTCGGCATCGAGACGCCGCCTTCATGTATTCGCTGATCGTCACCGCGAAGATGAACGATGTCGATCCTCAGGCCTGGCTCGGCGACGTCCTCGCCCGGCTGCCTGGCACGACAGCCTCCAGGGTGCCGGAACTGCTGCCCTGGAACTGGTCCCCGACGCGACAAAGGATGGCCGCATGACCCTGATCGCCCGCCTCCGAATCATCCTGTACGAAGTCGAGCCAATGCCGATGCGCCATATCGAGGTGCCGCTGAAGATCAGACTCGACCGGCTGCATGAAGTCATCCAGGCGGCGATGGGCTGGACCGACACCCATCTCTACGAGTTCCGGGTGGGTGATGCCGGTTGGGGCATGCCCGACCAGACCGCCACCAGGACGATCCAGTATGTCTACGACTTCGGTGATAACTGGGCCGCAGATCCGGATCGAGCGGGTGGGCGAGGCCACCCAGGGCGTGACCTATCCACGGCTGCTGAAGGCCACCGGGGCCTGCCCGCCCGAGGACGTCGGCGGCGCCTGGGCTTCGAGGAATTCCTCGAAGCGCTCGCCGATCCCGATCATGAGCAACACGAGGACATGGTCCAATGGTCGGGTGGGGACTTCGACGCCGAAGATGTCGGGATCGACAGCATCGTCGAAAGCTTCGACCGGCTTGCCAGGAAATGGGCCCCGCCGCCTCGCAAACCCCAGGCAGAGACGTAAGCGAAGCCAGCGCCCGCGGCCTACGCCGGATGGTTACGCAGATTCGAGCTCGATGGCAGAAGCCGAGAGATGCGCTGCAGAGGTGCGCCTGGAAAATTGCTGACGCTGAGCCTGTGGTCGCGTGACGACTACAGAAAAACATGCGCGACAACGGCGGGGAAATCCAGCTTGAACAAGGACGCTTTCGGCCTTGGGGGTCGGGCTAACGACGAAACCGAAAGCATCGTGAAGACCTTTCAATCGCTTTTGCAGATCTCTCACATCGAAGATGGCTTCTCGAGGAAGCACTTCTTAATGGTGGATGTCGCGGCCTTGGCGCGGACATCTTGGGAGATGTATGAGCCGACTGCCGAAACAACCGGTCATAATCTAAGCTGTGACGTCCCGAATGCGCCGCTCTTCGTCTCTGACAACAAGTCTCTGTTGGGCCAGGTGTTTGCCAAATTGATTGAAAATGCGCTCCGCCACACCGGTGAGCGACACTGGCCCCGGCATTCCTGCCGAAGAACTTGAAAATATGCTTCGGCGTCTCTATCGGCTGGAGCGGAGCCGCACGACACCCGGCAGCGGGTTGGGCCTTAGCCTGGTCGCCGCGATCATCCACATGCATGACGGCGAACTGCGCCTGGAAGACAATGTGCCTGGCTTCAGAGTCGAAATCGATTTGAAGGAGGTCGGGAAAAACCATGCTGGCGCATAAGGATTTACATTTCAGCGGTCGCTCGGGGTGGCTGAGAGCTGCGGTCCTCGGGGCCAACGATGGGCTCTTGTCGACGGCAAGCATCATCGTCGGGGTCACTGCGGCTTCGGCAGCGACTGGACCAGTGCTGGTCGCTGGTCTGGCCGGTCTTGTTGCGGGCGCCCTGTCGATGGCCGCAGGGGAATATGTGTCCGTAAGCTCGCAAGCGGACAGCGAAAATGCAGACTTGGAGCGCGAGGCAAGTGAACTCGCACGAAACGCCGATGGCGAATTCGACGAACTTGTTGGCATTCTGCGTACGCGTGGCATGTCCGATGCAACCGCGCACCAGGCCGCAACCGAAATGACCGAACATGACACACTTGCCACCCATGCGCGTGAAGAAATCGGTCTGAGCGATACGCTGATCGCCCGCCCGCTTCAGGCGGCGGCCGCATCTGCCGCAGCGTTCCTGGTCGGAGGATTGCCGCCACTGATAGTGGCTGCGATTGTCCCATTCGCGAGCGTTGCTGTCGCGGTTTCGCTGGTTGCCTTGGCGATGCTCTTCGGCCTCGGGGCGGCTGGGGCCAGGCTCGGTGGTGCACCGGTTGGTCGCGCCGCGCTCCGTGTCGCCTTCTGGGGCGTGATTGCCATGACCGCGACTTATGCAATTGGCGCGCTGTTCGGAACGCGCCTTTAATTTGCTGCTGCAACCCGAATGCTGATGTCACCTTAAGCGGGTCGTCCGGTGGTTTTCTTTCGTCGGATCAACAAGCCCGCGCCGAAACCGAGCAAAAGCGCGATCACATGTCCGATGTCTGTGAGTGGTTCGAAGTCGACGGCGATCTTTACCGAGATCCCGAGCAGAACAGCGAAGCACAAGCGCCAACGATACCGCGCGCCCGCGATTGCAAGCCCTGCGAGGCCAAACCCGCCCATGGACATGCCAACATCGTTGAGGGCTGAGACATCGGACAGGCTCGGAAGCACCCAGACAGCAGTCAAAAGGACGAGGGTCGATCCGATATCAAGCCCGAAGAATGTGGCCGCCGTACCGACGCTGCCTCTGACCCTTGCGGTGTATCCGAGTGTGAGCGCCGCAAAGACGACTTGCCTGAAAAACATCTCAACATCGTGAGAGAGAAACGTGCCGGTGAGCAGGCGGGCAAAATCGCCGCTCCACACCGATTCCTGCCCGATACCCCAGAACTCGAGCATTTCGTCTGGCAGTTCACCATGGCTCTGTTGCACAAATCCGGTGTGGGATTCATCTCGTAAATCCAGCGTGGTAGCTGGCATGCATGAGCAGACCGACACCACCGACCTACAAGACCAGGAACTGGCCAGCCTATAA
>NZ_NBOB01000021.1:0-17311 GCF_002213185.1 Thioclava sp. JM3 | reverse complement strand
AATCCGCACGTCCATAGTAGTTCCTCTCTCAATGAACCACCAGCATACACAGACACCCCCAGGTTTTGCCCACTCCCCACGATTTGCGGGGTCTGCGCGACCGCGCGATCCTGCTGCTCGGCTATGCCGGAGGCTTGCGGCGGTCGGAAATTACGGGTCTTGATCACGCGCGCGACGACACAATCGATGGCCGTGGCTGGGTCGAAATTCTGAAAGACGGCGTGGTGCTGACGCTGAACGCAAAGACTGGTTGGCGCGAGGTCGAGGTCGGCCGCGGCACCTCGGATCAGAGCTGTCCAGTCCACGCGCTCGAGCAGTGGCTGCACTTCGCTAAAATCGGCTTCGGTCCGCTTTTCGTACGGGTGTCGCGCGACGGGACCCGAGCGCTCGACGCGCGGCTCAACGATCGCCACGTCGCCCGGCTGATAAAGCAGACCGTTCTTGCAGCGGGCATCCGCAGCGACCTGCCCGAGGCGGAACGGCTCGCACTGTTCTCTGGTCACAGCCTGCGCGCGGGTCTCGCGAGCTGGGCCGAGGTGGACGAGCGTCATGTGCAGAAACATCTTGGCCACGCCTCGGCGGAGATGACACGCCGCTACCAACGCCGTCGCGATCGATTCCGGGTGAACCTCACGAAGGCGGCGGGGCTTTGATCGCAGCGCGTTGGAGAAGTTGACAGCCGTCAACTGGGTGCACCGTTGACGCTCGTCGGCGTGGTTAATCGCGTTTCATATAGCTTATAATCTCTGGGATACACGGGGGCATTTGGACGTCGCGCACGGCAGGCTTGGGTCGTGCCATACACCGGGCGCTGCCGAGATTGGCGACTTTACGCGAGAGTGCGTTTTGCTTATCGTGAACGTCTTGCTGTCGGGCGCACGAGTGGGTCGCGTGAGCGCACCTCGGTATTTGAGCCCGCGGCGAACCGGGCGGATGGTCAGAAACGATCGACTCGACCCCGGCTGTCCGCCGGACATTGAACTCTCTTGTGTTAGACACAGACCACCACAAAACATCGGCCGGTGAAATGTACGCCGTTTGTGCTCATTGCAAGCTGCATTGAGACTCCACAACACAAGCTCGCTGACGAAGCACGCCTCCGGCACGAGGACATTTCAACCGAGCGCGGCCCAGTATCGCCTTCCGTTGGAGCAGAGTGCTGGCGCTGGACTGCTCACGCTTGCTGCGCGCGGCGTCGGAGAACCCGTTCGCGGAGTGCTGACTCATGCTTCGCGAACGGCAAGCCCGAGCTGGTGACTTGGCAGATCGACGCCAAAAGTTGACAGCCGTCAACTTGGGATCGGTGGCATCCAATCCATCCTGTCACGTTGTCCCGTCGCGCAGTGCGGATGACAGGCGCGGGGCGCGATTTCCACTACAGCCGATGACGAAGCGCTTGGCCCAAAGGGTGCACTTTGCTGCCACCGGTGGGAACAGGGGCCGGTCTTGATGCCTATTAACTCAGAGAGATCTCGGAGTTGACAGCCGTCAACACGGTGGATGGGTTTAGCCGGTCGCGCTACCAAATTCTCATAGCGAATTTCTAAAAGTGGGCTGGAGAGTTTAGCGTCACCACAAGCTCTTCGCGAAGCTTGGCGCGGAAGCATTCGCTCGGCACTCGCGGGTAAATATGCAGGCCCTATTGAGCTTGGCGAGTTTCACAAGGCTGCGGAGTTATGTTGACAGCAGTCAACTTTATCTCCGGGGAATGAGACGCTGACGAACCCAGAAACTGCTCGAGCGGAACGGAAGGTTGCTTCGGAGAAGGGCAGGGCGATTCTATTTTCCATTCGATAGACCCTGCAGGCGAGATCACGCAAGGCCTTCGCTCCGCCAAAACGCGTGGACCTCGCCAGCAAGACTTCAGACCTATTACGACTTTAGGTCGGCGGCTCCTTCGGGAGCCGTTCGTGCCTGCTCCTCCTACTTCTTGCTGCTACCCCAAGCAGGTTTCAAACCGAGGCTGCCTTGGGATGACCGGTTGCAAGCCTAACATCGAGGTTCAGACCAGCTGGCGAACGGCAAGCCCGAGCTTATGAGCGGGAAGGTTAGGGGGGCAATTCTGAAACCCTCTTGGCCTACACCTTCTCTCTCGGCCGCTTTCCACCGCCAAAACATCGACAGCTGACAAACGAGCAGAGGCCCCGCAATGGGCGTGCTGTCGAGACGCGATCGATTATCCTCCCACCACAGCACGTCATGGGAGCTTGTGCGCGCTGGCTACGCAAGCGAAATAGCGGGAAAGCTGCGACCGTCCCGACCGCAGGCATGGCGCTCCGCCGTTCTGCCTCCGGAGAAGGGCAGGGGACATCGACCTCCCAGCCTCGCCACGCCCACTTCAGCCTTCGCCCAAGCGCACCGACATCACACTGCTTGCGCATTTCGCGTCTGCATCAGGGCCATTACCATCGGACCGGGGCTGAAGCCGCCGTCTGCCGCTTTGCCCGAGAGCGCGCGAAGGTAGCCGCCGGGGTTATGGATCTCCTCGGAGCGCTGAAGCATCGCGAGGACGGTGATCGCCGCGTTGGTGGCGCCCATGTGTCGCGTCGCCTCGACCCAGGCGGAAGGCGAAATGCCCATCATAGGGTGAACGAATTCGGCCCGCGCAATCAGATCGTCCCAAGACCGGATCGGTTCGGGCGAATAGTCTCGTGCATCCGGACAGGCTTGCAAAACGAGCCACAGCGGCAATTTCGGCGCTTCGATTTCCTTTTCTGGCCCTGACGGGTTCAAATCGTCTAACGAGGAGGGCAAGGGCGACCCCGCCGCCACTTCTTCCATTTCTTTGGAAGATTCAGATTCGTATAGATTTATGTTTGAATCTTGTATGTGCCGCTCATTATTAATGCCTTTGCCGCTCATATCTTTTGTTTTTTCTTTCGGAATAAAGGTCTTAGCCTTCTCCCGCAGGTCGTTCGCGCGAAGATGCATGTCCGTCATTTCCTCAAGCCCGAGCTTGCGCCGCATCTCACGGTTCATCAGCGCAAGCATGTCGGAGAGCGCGTTCCAATTCGCGGAGACCGCCTCGCGGCCATATTCGATCAGCTGGGCGACGTCGCGCAGGATCAGCACCACGGCCTCGCGCAGCGCCTTGTAGCGTGCCTGCGCGTCCCGGGTCGCCTGTGCGGCCTGCCCGATCTCCGCCTCGCGCAAGAGTAGGGGGCGTAGATCAAAGCCAAACGCCACCTGGAGCTGTTCGCCGGCGCGGCGGGCGTAGCGCTTGCCGTTGGGGCTGTCATGGCGGATCACGAGGCCGGACTTCACCAGCGCCGCCAGATGCCGCCGCAGCGTGCTCTCAGGCATCCCATGGGCGCGCTCGGAGAGCGAAGCGTTGGAGGGGAAGACGATCGTGCCGTCGCCCTCGGCCAGTGTCGGGTGCGGGTGAAAGGATAGCAGCGCGTTCAGCACCGCCAGATCGCGATCACTGACACCGAACGCCGCGCGTGCGACCGTCAGATCGCGCATCACGGCCCATTTGTCGCGGGCAAGCTGGGGCAGGGGCGCGTCGAGCATCTCGGCGGCCCTCAAATCCCCTTTGTTCAGGCTCCGCCCGAACGGGGTTTGTGAAATATGTTGCATCCTGTCTGTCACAAAGACATGAAAGATCGCTCCGCGGACATGGCGGTTGTTGACAGGAGTCAACTGCTCAGGATACGTTCAGAGTGCGAGAAAGAACGGCCCTTCGGGATGTCATGTCCTGGGGGGTCTCTTTTTTGTCTCGATGTGCCTCCTTTTTATCGTTGCGGTCTTCTAGTCATTCCCCGTCTTTGCAGGAGAATTCCTCGTGGAGCCGCGCCATGTTCTCGCGCAGCCAATCGGCGAAACTATCATCGTGGAGCGTCATCACGGGCTTGCCGCCACGCCGCTGCGCCTCTGCGAGAAGCACGCCATTTTTCGTGATGATCTTCTTGACCTTCGGTTCGGAACTTTGTTCCGACGCAAGTGCGTCAAACACAGCCTTGAACCGAGCATCGCTGGTGTCGCCAGACGCAAGCGCCACGATTTGATCGACGGGACGATCACCGATCCGCTTTGACAATGTTATCCAGCGCGCGCGACCAACTGATGGCGCAGATCCAATCGCCTTGATTACCGATTCCGGAATCGCTTTAGCGACCCCTTCCAGACGGCTCAATTCAGACTTGTTTATGTTAAGGGCTTCGCAGACTACTTTACGCTCAAAGCAGCCCTCTATCATTTTGAGCGCGAATGTTGCCTTCTCGATAAAGCTCAGATCCTTGCGCACAGAATTTTCCTGCCCCTGCGCGACAATGAGTTCGCGATCGTCAAGCTCGCGCACCATCGCTCGAACCGGCATTCCAAGCTGTCGCAATGCTTGAACGCGACGCCGGCCATAGACGATTTCGTAGCGACCCTCGTGGCTTGGCGAATGCCGTAGCATCACCGGCACTTGCTGGCCGTACTCGCGCAAGCTCTCCATTAGTTGCGCAATACCTTCCGGATCGGGATCGAACCGGTCCTTCAATCCCGCATCGTCGATCATGTCGGTGGGCACCTCGACAAGCGCGCGGGTGCGCAGCTCGGCCAGCGACTGACTGACGGCGCCGATCGCGCCGGTCTGACGCCGCGGCGGGGACGCAGCGGGTCTGTCGGCCGGGGCAGGGGCGCCGGCAGCTTTGCGAGCGCTCGCCTCCGCCTCGTTTCTTGCGTTCATCAGTCCGTCGAGCAGGTTCTTGCGTGCCATGATGTCAGCGCCTCCACGCTTTCTGGATAAGGTCCTCGATCTCGCTATTCACTGAATTGAGACTCTCAAGTGCACGTTCATAGGTCGAACGGGTGAATTGCGATTTCTCCACCTCGTAGAGCGTCTGCTTGGTGATTCCCGCATCCGAGATCGCGGTGGACTTTAGGGCAGGGTGGTTCAGCACATGCTCCCCGAACATAGAGCGCATGAAGCTAACCATTTGATTTTGCGGGCCGTCTCCGGGTTCGTAGCGGGTCACGAGATAGCGCAGCCAGTCATAGGACATGTCGCCCCCCGCTTCGGCCACGACGCCCAGAAGGTTCGAGGTCATCAGCAGGAACTGACACATCGACATCACGTCGAGCATCTGCGGATGTACCGTCACCAGCACCGCCGTCGCCGCCGAAAGCGCCGACATCGTCAGGAAGCCCAGCTGCGGCGGACAGTCGAGGACGACCACGTCGTAGTCCGCCTCCACCGTGCCGAGCGCATCGCCGACCCGGGTGAAGAACAGCTCGCGCGAGCCCTGTGCCAGCACCCGCGGCGTGTCATGCTCGAACTCCATGAGATCGAGATTGCCGGGGATGATGTCGAGATTGGTGAAATAGGTCTTCTGGATCACGTCCTTCAGCGGCACCGGATCGTCATAGCGGATCGCGTCGTAAAGCGTGCCCCCGTCGAGCAGGTCGAATTCGGGCTGAAAGCCGTGCAGCGCGGAAAAAGAGGCCTGCGGGTCGAGGTCGATCGCCAGCACCCGGTAACCGTCGAGCGCAAGTTTCTGCGCCAGATGTGCCGAGGTAGTGGTCTTGCCGGACCCCCCCTTGAAGTTGATGACCGAGATCACCTGCAGATGATCGCCCTCGCGCCGCCCCGGAAGGTAGGTGCCGGGCGTCTTGGCGCCCTTTTCCAGCATCTCGCGCAGCGCCTGAACATCATGTGGGCTGTAATACCGCCGCCCGCCCGCGCGAATCTCGGGTTCGGGGCCGCGCCCGTCGAGATGAAGCTTGCGCAGGTAAGCATCTTTCACGCCAAGGAGCTGTGCCACCTCGCCGGAGGTGAACTTGCGCAATTCCCGCTTGGTATCCGGGGGAAACAGGGCACGACGGTGCTCTTGCAGTTGCTCGGACAAACGCTCAGCATGTTGTCCGACGATCTGATCGATCCGCATATGTTCCGTCATCTCTGCCCTCTCGCCTCTGCGCTTGTTACGCTTTTAGGCGTCTCATTCGTTCTTTTCCGTATAATTCACTTGAACGAGCCGAGTCTGGCAAGAGTTTTTTTGGGAGGCGCGACCAGAATCCCACAAATTCGAGAGCAATATCTAGCGAAACGTGCTCGCGAAGACACTAACCAAGGGTCTGGTTGGCGTAAATTGACCCGGAGCCGGTGAGATGGCTGCCGAAAGGCTCTTCGCGACAACCAGCCTCTTTCCGATTCTCTCACGGTTGTGCCGCAGCTCGGCCTGGGACTGGGACAGGCGTGTGCGACAAATTATAACTTGTTGCACACGCGCCAATATGCGACAAGCTGAAACTTGTCGCACATGAGGCCGCAATGGACATCATCTCGCATAGTCAGACCGCGCAGACGGCCTATCATGACCTGCTGCGCCTGCATCTCGACGATCGCGCCGCCGAAGTGACCGGCGCGATCGAGGAGCGCCGTCGCGGCGACCGGACCTATCTTTACGAGCGGCTCCGGATCGGAACCGAGACGCGCAGCCGCTATCTCGGCGACGACAGTCCGGAGCTACGCGACCGGCTGGCGCGGGCGGCAGCCCTGAAATCCGATGCGCAGGCGCGCCGGCAGCGCATGACGCGGCTGACCCGGATCCTGCGTGCCGAGGGCTATATCACCACCGACCGCGAAACCGGCTCGCTGTTTCTCGCCTTCGCGCGGGCAGGGATGTTCCGCCTTGGCGGCACGCTGATCGGCACCGCGGCCTTCGCGCTCTATCAGGGCGAGCTGGGCGTGCGGATGGACACCGAGACGCTGGCCCAGACCGGCGATATCGACCTCGCAAGCTTCCAACGCCTTTCGGTCGCGCTGCAGGATAAGGTCGAAGAAAATCCGGGGGACATCCTCTCGGCGCTAAAATTCGACCCCGTTCCGGGGCTTCAGGACCGACAAGTCTGGAAATGGCGGCAGAGCCGGTCGGAGGTCATGGTTGAGTTCCTGACGCCCGCCTTCGGCGACGAGACGGTGAAGCCGCTGCCCGCGCTCGGCGTCTCCGCGCAAGCGCTGAACTATCTCAATTACCTGATCGCAGAGCCAATCCCGGCGGTGGCGCTCTACCGCTCCGGTGTCTTGGTGCAGATCCCGCGCCCCGAGCGGTTCGCGATCCACAAGCTGATCGTGGCCGACCGCCGCCGTGAAGGCCCGGACCGGGGCAAATCCGCGAAGGACCGGGCGCAGGCGGCCTTCCTGATCGAGGTGCTGGCGCAAGACCGCCCCGACGAGCTGGCCGAAGCCTGGCAGGACGCCCAATCTCGCGGCCCACGCTGGCGCACCCGGCTGGAGGCGACGCTTGCCCACATGCCGGAGACGGCGGGGCGGCTCGCAAATCTTGGGTAGGGCTGGAGGCCTCGAAAACGCAAGAACAGCCGCACGGGGCGAAGGGTCTCGAACGCTCGCTTGCCCGGGGAGGGCAGGGGGCACATTCAACGATTCGCGTCGTTCATCTCGACGAGAAGGCGCCGACGGAGCGCTTCGCCCGACACGTTCTGCAGCATCAATTCATTCGACAGGCGCGACATGCGTGCTGCAGCTGCGAAGGCAGCCGAAAAACGCTCGAATGGAGCTGTAAATGCCGAAATCCCGTGTTTGCGGGCCAGTATGTTCAAAAATCGTGCTCACCTTAGTGTCCGGTCGAAAAACCCAATTCAATCTCGCGAGTGAGGACGGGGCGACATCACGAGAATGTATGGGTAACAAGTTCCACTGACCGGCCTCAGCTCGATTGAAGCAATGACCGTGCCTGGGGAGATAAAACTGTTGCAGCGCGCCCGCTGAGCCATGATGTTCCTGTATCAAATACGGAGCAGTCAGATGGCATTACTAATAACCAAAGTATTATTTACATAATATTTATTATGCGCTCCCCCTTGTGTAGCCGGGCACATTCTAAACTGGCTTGCGACAAATCCCCTATCTTCTTGGAAAGCAAGGAGACGGAAGATGACCCACACAGAATTGGATCTGGTCGAACGGCGCGGGATCGAGGACATGCTGAACGCGAAGATGCCGATCCGGGAGATCGCAGAAGAGCTCGGTCGGCACCGATCAAGCATCTACCGTGAGATCAAGCGGAACGGCTTTGTTGACGAGGAGCTGCCGTATCTCAGCGGTTACTACGGAATGGTGGCCCAGAAATCGGCTACGGATCGACGCGCCAGACGGCGCAAGCTCGCTCGGCATCCGGATCTGCGCCAGTCAGTGATCGCGCAGTTGAAGGTTGGTTGGTCTCCCGAGCAGATTGCAGGACGCCTGACATTCGAAGGTCAGACCATGCGTGTCAGTCACGAGACGATCTACGCTTTCGTCTACGGTCCGGATGGCCAGTCCGAGGAACTCGCACGGCACCTTCCCACGCGGCGGAGAAAGCGTCAGCCGCGTCACGCCCGTAGGCCGCGAGGTCTGGTTTTCCCGCCAGAAAGGTCAATCCACCAGCGCCCGGATTACGTAAAGACCCGCGAGACGTTCGGGGACTGGGAAGGTGATCTTATGATCTTCGAGCGCGCCCAGGGCAACGCGAACATCGCCTCTCTGGTCGAGCGCAAGACCCGCTTCGCCGTCCTGTTCCGCAACAACGACCGGAGCACCACGCATCTGATGAACCGGCTCATGGCGGTGATGGAAACCCTGCCCCAACCGGCGCGCCAGTCGATCACCTTCGACCGGGGGATCGAGTTCCGCAGCTGGCGCAAGCTCAAGCCCGGGATCGGTACCGAGGTCTGGTTCTGTGATCCTCAGGCTCCCTGGCAGAAAGGGTCGGTCGAAAACCTGAACAAGCGGGCCCGGCGCTACCTGCCACGGGACACGCCCGTGGCGGCGCTCTCAAATCGCAATATGAAGGCGATTTGCGACCGCCTGAACGGAACCCCGAGGAAGTGCTTGGGGTGGAGGACACCGGTGGAAGCCTTCAGGGACGAAATGATGAAGCTCAGATAGCGGAACTGTCGCAACCACCCTTGAGCCTCCACCGCAAAGCTAAAATGTCACCCATGAGCAATTCAGGAATGTCACTCTCCCCCAAACACTGAGGGAGATCGGGCATGGGATGGGTGATGATGAGCGCGCGCGAGTTGAATCGTATCGAAGTGCTGGCACAGATTGATGACGGACGCCTGACTGTCGAGAATGGCGCGAACATGCTGGGCTTGACCCGGCGCCAGGTCTTCAGGCTTCTGAAGCGATACAGATCGGATGGCGTCGCGGCGATCCGACACAAGGCACGCGGCAAGCCTCCGAACAACCGCATTCACAAAGCAAAGCGCGCCTACGCGCTGACCCTCATCAAAGAGAACTACGCGGATTTCGGGCCGACGCTGACGGCCGAGATGCTGGCGGAACAACACGGGTTCCGGGTCTCGCGCGAGACGGTCCGCAAATGGATGGTCGAGGATGGGCTCTGGCTGTCACGCAAGCAGCGCCGAACATTCCACCAGCCGCGCCTGCGCCGGGAATGTTTCGGCGAGCTGATCCAGATCGACGGTTCCGAGCACCGCTGGTTTGAGGATCGGGGCGATCCTTGCACCCTGCTCGTCTTCATCGACGATGCGACCAGCACATTGATGGAACTCCGCTTTGTGCCATCGGAAAGCACGTTTTCCTATTTCAAGGCGCTGGAAAGCTATCTGTACAACCATGGCCGGCCGGTGGCCTTCTATAGCGACAAGCACACGGTCTTCCGTATTCCGAAGCCCAGTCAGCACATGACCGGCATGACCCAGTTCGGCCGCGCGCTGGCAGAGTTGAACATCGAGATTCTGTGCGCCAATTCGAGCCAGGCCAAAGGCCGCGTTGAACGTGCCAACCGCACGCTACAAGACCGGCTGGTGAAGGAACTTCGGCTGGCCGGCATCTCGGATATGGTGGCGGGCAATGCTTTCCTTCCCCGCTTTATGGAGCGCTATAACGCCAAGTTCGCGAAGGCGCCGGCGCGCCCAGACAATCTGCATCGCGCGCTCAACATCGAACCGGATCGCCTGGCCGAGGTCTTCTGCCTGCGCGACAAGCGCTATGTAACAAAGGATCTGACCCTGAAGTATGATCGCAAGCGCATCCGGCTCGAGGTCAACGACCTGACGCGCGGCCTGGTCGGCAAATATGTCGACACCTACGAATACGCGGACGGGCGCATCCAGGTCCGTGCCACGGGCGTTGCCCTGCCCCACACGGTGTTCGACCCACACCAGCAACGCGTAACCCATGCCGCGATCACTGAGAACAAACATCTCAGAGCGGTTCTCGCGCACATCAAGGAAGAGCAGGACAAGGCCGCATCACCGACGAAAGTCAAACCCGTCAGCGCAAAGAACGGCTACAAGAAGTCGGGCCGTAAGTCGCCGGGAAGGCCTTCGAAGCTCGACGCTTACTACGCCCGCAAACGCGCCGAGCGGGAAGCCCGCGCAGCCAGCCAGAGCTGCGATATATGAGGTCTCCGCCCTGTCAGGCTGCGCTAGCGTCAGCGCTCAACGGTGACATTTCTGCTTTGCAACCCCGGTGACATTTCTACTTGGTTGCAACACCTTGTGTAGCGGAGCGCGCTACCCTGAAGTGCGACTCCTATAAGAAACCAATGGGTTATCTAATGAGGGAATATCGCATGGGATCTGTTTATACGCAACTTTCGTTGTCGGAACGCCGTAAGATCGAGAACTGGTGGCACGCGAAGGTGCCCGTGAGAGAGATGGCGCGCGTTTTGAAGCGCCACAAATCGACGATCTTTCGCGAGATCAAACGCAATTTCTGGGCCGATGATGCATTTCCGAAGAAGTACGCCGGCTACTTCGGGAATGCTGCTCAATTGCAGACGGACAAGCGCCGGTCTGTGCAACGCAAGCTGATCCGTCACCCGGAGCTGTGCAAGGCAGTCATTGCACGCATCAAGTAAGGTTGGACGCCGGAACAGATCGGAAACCGAATGATCTATGAAGGCGCAAAACTGCGTGTCTGTCAAGAAACCATCTACCGCTACATCTACTCAGAGGAGGGCATGGCGCAGGAACTGTGGTGGTACCTGCCCGAGCACCGCAAGTCCCGCAGGCTACGTCGCGCCAGAAAGCGCCTTCCGCCAAAATTTGGCCGTGATGTCAGCATCCTGTTCCGCCCCGACGACGTGGCGCACCGACGCCAGTTCGGGCACTGGGAAGGCGATTTGATGCTGTTCAAACAGAATCTTGGGCAATCGAACGTGACGTCCTTGGTCGAACGCGTGAGCCGATTTACCGTTCTGCTTAAGAACCCTAACAAGCGCACCAAGCCGGTGATGGCTAAGATCATGAAGGCTGTCCGCGACCTGCCCCACGTCGCGCGTCGTTCAATCACATTCGACCGTGGCACAGAGTTCGTCAGCTGGCCGCACCTGCAATCTGAGATCGGGACGCGGACGTGGTTCTGTGATCCGTCCAGTCCGTGGCAGAAAGGCACGGTCGAGAACACAAACCGACGCGCCCGAAGGTGGCTGCCGAGAAAGCGGGACATCACGGCGGTCTCAGATCATGAATTGGAAATGATCTGTGACCGCCTCAACGCGACACCCAGAAAATGCCTCGGATGGAAGACACCCGCCGAGGTCTTCCGCGAAAAGATGATGGAAGAGATGGGGCGATCCCCCTACCCTCAGAAGAAATAGGAGTCGTACTTCACGTAGCGGTCACATGGCCAAGGATCTGGCCAAAATGTCGTCGAAATCGGCGGTCAAGCTCTTGGCCCCAACCGAGGATGGTGGCCTCTTCCGCTGGGTGGCCGCGCTGACCGGATCGAATAATGCCGTGAAGGGTTTCGGCTTCTTTCTGGGGGCCGCGCTGCTTGGTCTTGCCGGTTTCAAGGCCGCCGTCTGGGGTATGGCGGCCGTCCTAGCGGTGATCAGGACTTCTTCACCCGCGCGATCTGGATCACCTTCATCTGCGCCGCGACCATGTCGAGCAACTCGCTGACATCCTCACCCACCACGCGAAGGTCGCCACCACAGTCGGAGAACAGGAGCCGGGATCGAGTTCGCGCCGTTCGCGAGGTGTCGTGTCCGAAACGCGCGGGCGACGACGAGGCTTGATCTCAGCGACAGCGGCATCGATCGCCGCAGGCACCTCCTCCTCGACTGACCCATCACGCTTCTCGGCAACTGCGGCTTCTCAAGGCGACCGGTGCCTGTCCACCCGAGGACGTCGGCGGTGCCTGGGGCTACGAGGAGTTCCTCGAAGCCCTCGCCGATCCCGATCACGAGCAACAAGAGGACATGCTCCACTGTTCCGGTGGGGGCTTCGACGCCGAAGATGCCGGGATCGACAGCATCCTTGAACGCTTCAACCGGCTTGCCAAGAAATGGGCCCCGCGGGCTCGCAAACCCAAAGCCCCCAAGGGTACGACCTGAGAATTGCTCCCATGTGCGGTCCACGCCGGATGGTTACATTGAAAATGACGCGACCGGCACCTCGATCAGCGCGGCGGAGAGAAGCAGGTTTCACATAAGGTTCTCATTGCTTGCGATGCATCGGCATCAATGCACACAGCAATCGACCGCAAGAGCGTGAAGCGTTTTGCCCGCGTCTTACGGATTTGTAAGAACCGTCTCTCAGTTCAGCGCCAGCACCGGAATCGGCCGCGAATCCTTTGACGTAATTCCACCTGCCAGATGCGCTGCGCCCGAGCTCCTCAGCGCGTCCACCAAAGCGGTCGCGATATTCTCGGCGTGTTTCGCATCGTCTGTCAGCAGGCCGTCATCGCGTGTGGACACGGCAAGCCAGAGCCGCGCCCCAGCTTCATTGACATAAGGTGTCTGCCAGAGCCGCAGTCTCGGGATCTGCGTCTCGGCCTCGGCGCCGGGTTTGCTGAAGCCGAGCACGTTCGGCTCATTTCGCCAGAAGAGTGGTGCGAGAGCTGCTCCCGGCATGGCCTTGTCGCGAACCGAGGCGAACGCCGCCCGCATGAGCGCGGTCAGGCTGGGCGTTCCCGCCCGGGTCCAACCCTGCGTCTCGAGCGCGCTTGCGATCTGCGTGGAGCCGTGCGCCCAGATGCCGAGTGACAACGGAAAGCTGTGCTCTGCATCGAGGCTTTGAGCCTCAAGCGAACCCGCACTTAATTTCGGCAGATTGGCGCCTTGCGCAACCTGGATGAGCGGCTCCGCCATCGGCGGCGGGTTCAGCGCTTTGGAATAATCGTGAACACGCTTTACGGCAAACCCGCCAAGGCCGAGCGAGAGCGCGAGCAAAAGACCGATCTGCCAGCGCGGCCGCGGCGATACGTGTTCCCGGATACGCGTCCGCAGCCACTCGGCGATGGAGATCCCAACCAGAAGGCAAAGCGCCCCAAGGATCCAGCCCGCCATCACGTCGCTAAGGTAATGTTCGACCAGATAGAGTCGACTCAGCCCGATCAACCCCGCAAAGAGCACAGCGAGAACGCCCGCGCTCACCGCGCCAAGCCGCGTCAGGCGCCAGAGCACGAAGACCAGCATCCCGTAGAAGGCGACCGAAAGCGCCGCGTGGCCCGAGGGAAAACTGCCCGAGCTTTCTTGAAAATAGCCCAGAATCGAACGCGGTCGGCTGAAGCCCGCTTTCAGGATCACCACCGAGACCAGATCGAGCCCGAGCGCGACCAGGCCCCCCCAAAAAAGATCGAAACGGCGCAGCACGGCGAGCCAGGTCAGTGCAAGCGCAAGCACCGCCACCACCAGGCGCGTATCGCCGAGCGCCGTGATCCAGATGAATATCTGGATCAGGCCCGGCGTCCAGAACAGGCGCATCAATTCGGCCAATTGTGCATCGATCTGCACGATGGGTGCCGCTTGCAGAAAATTGAGCGAAAGACCGATCAGCAGCGCGAACAGGTAAACGAAGGCCAGCACACCGAGCGTCAGCGGCAGCCCTGCCAGATGATTGCGATCCAACCGGCGCGCAATCCATTTCGCCACGCGCGGGTGACGGCCACCCCAGCTGTCGACGCGGGGATGGCGCGCGATCTCGTCGAGTAGCCCACCCATCATTTCAAGAAGATGCGGAATGGCGCGATCGAGCCGACGCAGGGTCCAATAAAGCACCGCGGCGATTACAAGCAATGCAAGGAAGAAAAGCGTATTGCGCGTCATCAGCGGGCTGAATGTCGTGAGTCCCGCGCCCAAAGCGTAGCCGAAGCCGACATGCGCAATCGCGTAAGGAAACCCGCTCAGGATGTTCCAGAGCCCGAATTTCTTTCGTTCCATGCCCGCAAGTGCGGCGGCAAAGGGCACGAATGCTGCCACCGGGCCAAGAAATCGCCCAATAACCAGTGCTACGCCGCCCCGTCGCTTAAAAAGCTCTTCTGCACGTTTGTAGGGCTTCATCTCCTCGACTTTCCAGCGCCCCAACATGCCATGGCGCGCGTGCCGACCGAGCCACCAGCTGGCCTCGCCGCCCAGAATTGAGCCGATCGCGACGAACCAGATAAGGTCGAACGGATCAAGCATCCCTTGTTGCACCATCACGCCGCCCGCATCGACGATGAGCGTGCCGGGAATGAAGATTCCCGTGAGGAGAAAAGCTTCGAGTGCCGCCGCCGCCGCGATGATCCAGTAGCCGAAGATGCCCAACGCAGCGAGGGAGGGCAGAACCTGATGAATGGCGCTCAGCATGTCAGTCTTTCGTGAAGAGATTGCGCGCGCCGCCCGAAATTAGAAGGGCGATTTCGGTCAACGCGAGATAGGGTGAGGTTCCCGGCGGCAATGCTACGTAGCGCGGCCGCCAGTCGGGGCGGAACTTCTGCTTGAAGCGCCGCAGCCCCTCGAAATTGTAGAAACTACCGCCGTGTCGGTAGATGAGATTGCCCAAACGGCTCGTCAGCCGCGCGGAGACCCGGTCCGACAGCCCCGCAAGCGGCGCAAGCCCAAGGCTAAGCTCGGTCGCACCTCGATCGCGCAACGCCTCGATCAGCGCGAGGAACAGGAACTGCATCACGCCGTCTGCGGCCTCCGGGCGATAGCGCATCAGATCGATCCCGAAATGCTGCGCTCCGGGGCTGCCAAGCAGATTGGCAAAGCCGAGGATCTGGCCGTCGCGCCGGATCAGGGCAAGCTCGCAATGGTTCAGATATCTGGGTTCGAAGCAACCGACCGAGAACCCCTTCTCCTTGCCCTTTTGCCCTGCAAGCCAGCTATCTGAGATTGCGCGGAGCTCATCGATCAGCGCGGGATCATGCGGTGGCGAGACGATCTCGAATGAGAACCCTTCACGTAGCGCCCGGTTTTGCTCGGCGCGCATCGTTTTGTATTTCGATCCCGCGAGCGAGAAGTTTTGAAGGTCGATCACCGCCTCCTCGCCGATCTTGTGCAACGCGTAGCCCATTTCGATCCAGAGCGGCAGGTATTTGGTCGAGACCTCGTAGAAAACCGGTGTGATCCCCTCGCGGCGCGCGCGTTCGTGGAAGTCCCAGGCGAGCTGGCGCGCGGGTTCGGGCGGGCCAACCGGGTCGCCCAGAACGGCGCAAAGACCGTGGCGGCGCGCATACATCAAGAACGCGTCACGTTCGGACGAGAAGACCACCTGCTTGTCTCCGGTCAGAGCGAACCAGCCTTGGGGTGTGTCCTGAGTTTCAAGGATCTCTGACACGGCGCGATCCTGGTCGGGGTCGGGCGTCAGTGCGAAGCTGCGCGACGGACGCAATGCGAGCCAGAGCAGCAGCCCCAGCATAAGTGCGCTGACCAGCAAACCCGCGCGCAGTGCACGTGGCGTGGCGGATTTTGCCGTGAAGTCGAGCCAGAGCGCATTGGTATAGGGCGTCGCCTCGTGGGCAAGAAAGAAGAACATCGTTGCAGAGGCCAGCATTCCGGCCAGAAGCGCCACCCAGATCGGTCCGAAGCCGCCCTCGCTGAGCGCCGCTTGCCGGTGGAAGGCACGCCGAAACGGCCAGAGCGCGAGGGCGGCAAGGCCCAGCACCACCGCCGATTCCGTGTCGAGATCGTCGGCAAGAACGGCAAAGACACCCACGATCAGGGTCCCGATCGTTAGGCTGTGCGCAAGCTGCACCCGGCGCACCAGCGCCTGCGACAGGACGATCAGCAATACGCCCGCAAGCGCGCAGGCAAGCGTTCCCCCTTCGGCCAGGATCGCGCCGACCAGCCCGGGATCGTCAATGCGCTGGCTCAGCGAGGGCATCAGCGCCACGATAATCAGCCAGAAACCAAGCCCAAGGACTGCGATACCTGCGATACGCGGCGCGACGCCTTCGACCCCTCCCATGACCGGGCGCATGGGCTCTGAAATTTCCCCGAAGATGCGCGCAGCCCAGCCACCGGCAAGGCGGGCCTCGTTGATCGATACGATCGCGAAGGCCAGCGCGAAGGGCAGCAGGAAATAGATCATGCGGAAGGCCAGCAGCCCGGCCGCCGCTGCGCCCACCGGAACGCCCGCGGGAAGGGCCGCAATCACCACCGTCTCGAAGATGCCGACGCCGCCGGGCACATGGCTGAGCACGCCCACCATAGTTGCCGCCGCATAGATCGCCAGGAAACTCGCGAAGGGCGGCGTGCCTTCGGGCATCAGCACCCAGAGCGCAAGCGAGGCCATGGTCGAGTCGAACAGCGCCACGACAAGCTGACCGAGAAGGATCCGCGGCGCGGGCATCGCGATTTCGAAGCCGCGAATACGCAGCGCGCGCCCTGTGACGGAAAGCCAGAACGCTCCGCCGAGGATCAGCGCCGAAATCCCGATCGCACCGAGCCGGATCGCGGCCTCCGACGCCGAGATCACGCCGGCAAGCGCCGCGGGGTGAATCGCCAGCGCCAGCACGCCCACAAGCGTCAGCCCCATGCCCATCGCGACCGCGATATAGGAAGACAGCCCGGCGACTTCGAAGGCGTTCAGCCCGGCGGCCGAGTAGATTCGGTAGCGCACGGCCCCGCCCGAAATCACGCTGATGCCGACCGTGTTGCCGAAGGCGTAGCCAAGAAACCCTCCCAAGGCGACGGTGCGTAGCGGCAGGCGCTTTCCGAAATAGTGCAGCGCCCAGAAATCATACCCTACGAGCGCGAGATAGCCCAAAGCGGTCGCGCCCAGCGCAGCGCCCAGCGTTGGCCAGGGCGTCGCCTTGATCTGCGCGATGACTTGGCGCACGTCGATGCTGGCCAGCAGGTGATGCAACGCCCAGAGCCCCATCAGGAAGAGGCCAAGACCCAGCACGATCGGCCAGACCGCCTTCAGCCGCGACAGGCTCGGCCGCTTCTGTGCAGGATCAAATAGTGTCATCGTTACGTCCCCATTTTCTTTGTCTATGCCTTGGCGCGCGAGTAACTGCTTTGTGAAAGTCTTACAAATCCGTAAGAAATTGCACAGACCTTGCGGGGCCGACCGTGACAATGCCGGTCCGTTATCGAAAGATGGTGCGATGAAGATCCTGATTGCCGAAGACGATGCC
>NZ_NBOB01000020.1:0-19919 GCF_002213185.1 Thioclava sp. JM3 | reverse complement strand
GAAAAAGATCGGCGACAACCTTTGTGGACGGGACGACAGCTGCGACCAGCATGTCATGCAACTCAGACAAAGGGAGACGTGCTGTGGCCGTGAAGGAAACTGGGTGAACTGGAAACAGAGATGCTGCGGGGGGCGGTGTCTTCTCTGTCTTCTTGCCCCGATCCGGACCCGGACGTGTCAGAGCTTTGCCTGACCCTGGCTCGCGTGCCGCGACGGCTGGTTTCCGTGGCACCGTGATGCGTGTTGTCTGGAAGAGCAGCAGGCAGACCGTCGAAGCCTCGACACCGTGCTCGGCTCACCCGGATTTCGAACGGTCCCTCTACGGCAGCCCCATAACTTGCGATCCGCGCATCACGACCATCGCCGGCTTTATGCCAGCTGCGGCCAATGCGATCGTGCGGTCGTCGACCATCGTTTGCGACCCAGGATGACGGGGCGGCACAGCATGTCCGGCAAAGCATGGAAAAACACCGGCCGAGACGCGAGGCAAGAGATCCCTGATGTCACGCGTCCGCCCCAGCGACCGAAACCGGAATGGCCGAGATGAAGCGTTGTCACGACCATGCGACGGCTGGGCGGGCTGGCTCCGGAGGAGACTGCCCGCCCAGCGGCACGTCGCAGGGAGAGGCGGCGTTTCAGCTCGGGGAGGGCGGCTGCGTGCAGCCGACCGAGTAGGGCGCGGTCCTGTCCAAAGGGCAGGAGGGGCCAAGATCATCGAGAGGGGCCCACAGGTAGTTGCTTGCCGAACGTCCACGATGTAAGCTCGAGAAGCTCACTTGGGGCTGGCGCGCTGTAAAGTACAGGTCGGCGCAGCAGGTGGAAACCAACCCAGCGAACCTGATCCGGGCCCATTGGATCCTGGTTTGCCGAGCTTCTGGATATTCATCGGTTTGCTCAATCAGCTGCGCGCTTTCCGACTCCTGCTATAGGGCCCACGGCTTGAATTGGTTTCGGAGGCACGCCAGAGGAATGAGCAAAATGAACCTGAACACTGATGTGCAGTCAGCCGAGACCTTCCCGATCAAGCTCGAAGACCTGTCAAAAGGCGTCGACCGAATTCTGGAAAGATGGACCGGCGAAAATCGCCCTACCAAGCTGACACTTTTGAACGATCTTGCCGCCGCAATCTCCCCAGGCTCAAACTGGGGGGCGCTGAAAGCGAAACAAACCAAGCGAGCCCACCCACAGACGGGGCAGAACACCAGTTTCATCCCCGCAATCAATCGAAGCGCAAAAGAATTCCCCGCGCGCTTGGCCGAAGTGAAGAACACAGGGAATGGAGTTGACCTCGCCTATCTGGTCGAAGAAGCCCGCCCGCTATTTACGATGCGGCACGCAGGCGATCCGATCATTGGATTAGAACTCAGCGTCGTGGAAGGGAATGGGTACAGCGAGGCATCCATCTACGCAAAACTGATCTTGAATCGTGGGGACGCCATTGGCATCGCCGAAGCATATGCATCCGACCTGGAACCGATCGCCGCGCAACTCGTCTTCAACGCAATCCAAAACCTGAACTCCATCGAATTGTACCCCACCTTGGCGCAGAATGCTTGCAGTGCGCTTCGGATCGTTGTTGGCCCCTTCGATTGCGTGCTTTCTATTCCGGAGTTCTATGGGCGTACGCCCGACGAAAGCCATGCTTCTCAAGGGGTGCGGGTCCTTCTTGATGAAGGCGATACGCCGTCGGTCACCGATCTAGATGTGGCGTTGCGCCTGTTATCGGCAGTGGCCCCCCATCTCGGCCAGAAACAATTCGTGGAACATGGGAGCATCCGGTTCAGGCTGTCCCAGCCACTCACGCAGGTTTGGGAACCGATTGGGTTTGCGACGCCTGACCTTCTCGATGATCGGCCCATGTTCTGGATTCCTGACGGCGAATACTGGGCGCATGAAGGCGATAGCTACCTCCTCGATCACAACATTTGGACGCACAGTACACTTGGCGAGCCGCTTGATCTGGCGTTGGCACTGATCAATATCGACGACCCGGATGTCTACGTGAGGGTCGCGCTGACCCCGATGCCAAAGAGGTCGCAGAGAGCCAGCCAACGACAAGAGAACTGGCGGGGCGGGTTTCATCGAGGCTTTCAGGTTCTCCGGATACGAGAGGGTGAACCAGCTCAAAAACTTCACCTAGACGACCAAACGAAAGAACGTTTCGAGAGAGGGTTCTTCGGGTGGGCTATTCACGAAGGGCACGAGGTTGTTGTGGACAGAGCCCGAACAAGAACTGAAGCGCTCATTCCACGGGACTTGAGGCGTGCCTCGCAGCACCTCCTTCAGGTGGAGGCAATTATGAACGGTGCCGACCCAACGGACAAAGAGCTATTGCGTCGTATCCGGGAGGGAAAGGGTAGCGATCAGGCTGGCTAGCGATCTGTTTTGCTTCGTCTGCAACGAACAAGCGAGGCAAAGGTTTGCCTCGCTTTACCGCCTTGCATCCTCGCTGGTAGCTACTGAACGACTATGCTTTCACCAAGCGCAAAAGCGGCCAGTGCAGGATAGCGCGAGAACACTCCCTGCTCTCCCAAGGCGATCTTGAGAAGCCGAGACTGCGCATCAGCAATCGAGCTCGGGTCATCGGGGTTCAACTGACGAAAGATCGCAAGGACGGGCATGGCGACTTCAACAGTCGTGGCAAGTGTCCCACGTTCACTGAACTCATTGTTGAAAGCTCCGTTGCCGATATCGTCGACCAAAGCAAAAGCTTCCCTACAAATTTCCGGATAGTCCATGATCAGAGGTTTCCCTTGCCTTGATATTGAACGCGCCTAGAAGAGAGCGGTTGCGAGCCAAATAATCCTTTGGCGCGCAACGCAAAAGTTATCTCACCTTTTCTATCATCGATACGGACATTTCAATGCGCCGGAGCTGCCGGCGAAGTGGGGCGCAATCCGGATAAGCGTTCTTCAACATCCGTGCTATCATACGAAGGGCTGCAACAACGTCGTCAGCAGAGGTCAATGCCTGCAGAAACGCCTGATCCTCATCGGTTCGAGTATAGTAGACTTCGAAGAACTCAGGGCCGTCGAGTTGCCCCCGATCAATCTCAAGGCTGAGCCAATCCTCGAGCTCCGACCGAAGCGAATTCAACCGCGTATAGACCCCGCCTGACGCATACTGCGACGACATCACTGTCTTGATCACGCGGCCTGCCTGCACATGGCCATCAATTCCGAGTTCACCAGCTGGACGGCGGCGCGAACACCCGGGGTTGTAGTTATAGGGCACGGTGGCCTTGCTCGGAGAGGGATAGATCATCCCCTTGCACCTTGCGCGGCGTTCGTCCTGTTTCGTCTTGGCCATTGGGCTGAGAAACGTCTCCCATGAAGGTACAGATTCTCCCGTCCAGTTTTCGCTGACGACTGGCTCTGGCATGGCATTGATCTTTTCCATCAGAGCGTCAACGTCGTATCCTGAGCGTGTGTCGATACCGACATAGAGATCGCAATCGTAGGGCCGATACATCCCGGGCCAAGACGCCTTTTCAAGCCGCCAGCCGTTGCGGGTCGCCCATGCTGCGCGATTTGAATCGTCGGGCGCGTTGCCATAGGGCTCGTCAATCAGGACGAATTGACTACTGGCCGGATCTACCCAGTCTGTCGAATGGTCGATATTGGGCAGTTTGTCGGTGTCCAGAATTCTGGGGTAGTTCCTGCGGTCTCGGTTTGGTCGCAGTCCGGTATGCTCCATGAAACGAAGCGAACGCTCAGCTGCACAAAGCCGATCCCGCGCATATTCTTGCTTGTGGGCAATGTCATCACAGACAAAATGGTCATCGGCAACCATTCGAAGGTTTCCGAATCCGCGAACATATCTGAGCGCACTTTTAGGGCAGAGTTCGAGGATAGGCTTGGAAAGCTCGATCCGCAGTGTTTCCCGCCCGCAGCGATGGCCGCGCTCCTTGTCGATCCAGTAGATCGTCAGCAACACATAGGGCTTGGAGTTCGTGAAACCACTGGTAGGCAAAGTGCGCTGTGCGTGACGAAAGTTGACACAATCGGCAGACTTGGCAGCAAGATCAAGCGCGTCAGAATGCTTGATTCCGTTTGTCTTCTTCAGCTGCTTGGCAAGGCGTTTCACCCCAACAAGGGTGGTAGGTCGTGGACCATCGATCAACATAGCTATCTCCCGGCTTGACACCGAACGTCACTCGCCTACCGCCCTACAAGCCAGAGTGTTAGCTGATGGGGATCGCTAGAAAGATCTTCGGGCAGTGCTGCCTGCAGCTTCGGAACGGCGAGTGCCATGCTCCTGCCAAGAGCGTCTACAAGATAGGACGGATCGCACCATCATGCAACTGGCATCTGACCGCGTCGCCGCCTGCGGAAGCACGGTCGGCACAGGGATCACGGTTCGCAGCGACGATACTAACATTATCCTTGAAAACTAACACTATCAATGTTAGCTTCCAAATTCATGTTAGAAGCGGATCAGAAATCCTGCCAGGACCTCATCAAGGATGCGCAGTCTCACCTGCGTACAACGCTTCATGTGCCAGCCAGCCTGAAGGCCTGGGGGAGCAAGAAAGGGTTGCCGCTCTTTCTTGCCAATGGGTTCGAGTACCGACAAACGGAGCTCTTCGGGCATACGATCTTGCTCGTCGTGCCGATGTCAGAGGACGCCAAGAATCCTACAGGCATTTCCAAACAGCTTGGAGCTATCCAACGCCACTTTGAGGGAATCCTCGTATTGGTCCTGGACCACCTATCCGCCTATCAACGCAGCCGGCTCATCGAGGAGTCCGCGGCCTTTATTGTCCCGGGCAATCAACTGTTCATCCCGCAGCTTGCCATGGACCTCCGGGAGCATTTTCGGCGAAGACGCGATTTTGCAGAGGACCAGCTTTCGCCGGCATCGCAGGCACTCTTCTTGCGACACCTGAACCTCAGGGACGTGGAAGACGCACGACCGAGCGATCTCGCGGAAATCTTGCGATACTCGGCAATGTCGATCGGCCGCGCCTTCGAAGAGCTGGAAGCCAGCGAGCTTGCGCATGTGGAAACGCGAGGGCGCAGCAAGCATATCCAGTTCTCCGAAGCTCCTCGAGAATTGTTCGAAGCCGCAGCTTCAAGACTGCGCTCACCGGTCAAAGCCGAACATTGGTTTCGGGCACCCTCCCTGCCGAAGGGCTTCTACGGCAGCCCATTGCCTGAGTATCTGCCAACCGGTGGCGAAAGTGCACTCTCGGAGCGATCGACAATGTCCAGGCCCCGCATCATGCGTTTTGCTGCCGGGCCAAAGGACTGGAAGCGGATTCAAAGTGGCGAGTTTGGGAAAGAGGTCGAACAGGAAGAGGAGCCGAACTTCGCGATCGACGTTTGGTGGTACGACCCCGATATCGTGTCGGGTGCACGTGAGGTCGATGTGCTGTCGCTCTACCTGCAGTTCCGCGATAACCCCGACGAGCGGCTGGAAGCCGCTGCGGAACAATTGTTGGAGCAATTCGCGTGGTAGTCGGTCTGGACAAGTTTCGAGAGCATTTCGCGGACCATGCCGACCATTATGCGGTTATCGGCGGCACCGCATGTTCGATGATTTTCGAGGAGGTCGGCATCGATTTCCGCCAGACCAACGACATCGACATGGTGCTCTGCGTAGAGGTGGTGGATCCGTCCTTCGCACAGTCCCTGAAGGCCTTCCTGGATAGCGGAGGTTACCAGGCGCGCGAACGCAGCAACGGCCGCCGGGAGTTCTACAGGTTCCACAAGCCGACCGACCCATCGTATCCGGCAATGCTCGAGCTCTTTGCGCGAAAGCCCGAAGCGCTGGAAATTCCGGAGGATGCGGGGCTGACGGTGGTGGAGGTTTCGGACGAAACCCTGAGCCTTTCCGCGATCCTGCTGGACACGGACTACTACGAGGCACTCCTTGAGAGCCGTCGCGCCATTGACGATATTCTTGTTCTCGATGAACGCCTGCTCATCCCATTCAAGGCCAGAGCATTCGTCGACCTGTCTCAGCGAAAAGATGATGGCGACGCGAATGCCAAGGGAAGCGATATCAGGAAGCACCGGAACGATGTGTTTAGGTTGCTTCAACTTCTCCCGACCGATCAGCCCATCGAGGTCACCGAGCCACTGAAAGCTGACCTCAGGGCCTATGTGGAGCGGGTGAACGGGCTGACAGACTTCGACCCGAATACATTTGGTGTCCCCATTGATCGAGAAACTGGCCTCGGCCTGATCTCCAGTCTCTACCAACTCTGACAACCACTAGCCGACACGTCTGCGAGCCAAGCTGAGAACGTCGCGGGTGCGAAACTCAACGCATACGGCGCAGGCTGCGGCGCAACGCGCGGTTGCCCTCGTCTGGGTCATCCTCTCCAGGGTGTTTTCCCCCGCCTTTCCAGTCGTCCGACACGATCCATTCCTCGAAATAGACCAGCCAGAGGTGGGTCCAGGGGATGATGGTGAGGTCCAGACGCTTGCTGGCGTCCCATTGCCCGGTCCCGGGCAGATAGAGACAGAGCCGATCCGGGTTGTGGTAGATATGCGGCAGGTCGCGTCCACCGGCGAGCAACCTCAAGTCAGGTTTTACGACCCGAACGTCCGGCGTCCCGTACGTCTCCAGGACAAGAGTGACCTGATACGACCGGGAAAGCGGCGTCGGTTGCGCCTGGAATCGCCACTCTAAACGACCGGGCCCGAGCACACCTTCGCCGGAGATCGTCTTCGACCTCTGAAGGAACAGGTACTGCTGGGGCAATGACAGTCGGTTTCTCGTGGTCGATCCCGCCATCGCGCCTAGTCCCCGAAGAACTCGTTCTTGGGAACGGGCGTCGAAGCGGTCGATTTTTGGGTCGTCAAGCCGACACCGGCACCAAGCATGAGAGCGCCCGTCTTGCGCCCTTCGTTCAGCGCATCCATCCGCCGGTTCATGGTCCGGGCAACAAGTTTGTCACCCAGGCTGTCCTTCATGGAGCCGACAATCGCGTCGAGGCCAACGAGGTCACGCAGGGATTCGAAATCCGCAAGCGCCTTGCCATGCCATTTGTAGAAGGCCTCGACCCGCGCGGGTTCTTCGTTCCAACGCTCGGCAAAATTTTCGCCTTCGGTCGTCTCGTTCCAGACCGCGTAGATTTGGCGGCCATTGACCAACGGGCGTTCGATGAAGACCGGCATCAGACGGATCGTGTCGATCAGCACCTGGAGCTCATCTGCGAACACGTGGCGCCTGACACACATCTCATAGGATCGCATGGCCAGGGTCGTGATGATGATCGAGATCGGCGCGATTTCTTCCTGAACATGCAGGAACTCCAGATCCCGGTGACGCTTCAGGAGCTGCACGGTCCGCCGCAGAATGCCTTTGACGGACTGACGGACTGGGAAGGGCTCGGTCGTGGCCGCATCGCGCTGCGCCGCGATGATCGACTGCGTCATCCTCGGGACAAGGGCCGCCCGTTCGTCGAAGAGGGTCCGATAGGCCCGGGGATTCGTCGCGTGCCAATCCCGCAGCTTGCGATCGGGCACCAGCTCGCCGCCGTTAATGCAGTTCGGATTGGCAATGGTCGGGGAGATATCGAGGTGAAAGTCACTGGCGTAGTTCAGGCGCCAACAGCGCTTCTTTTCTTCCAGGATCGACGCGTAGTAGGCATGTTCGCGCAGGCGCTTGCCAATCGCAGCCTTCAGGCGTGCCGGTGCGATTGCCGGGCCAAGACCGAGGATGAAGCTGATCAGGTCGACATCGAACTCGTCGCGTCCGATTGGTTTGATCGAGGTGCCGAGTGCGCCAGAGCCGTGCAGATATACATGGAGGGAAGCTAGCATCGGGTCGCTCGATCCGGACAACCAGTCCGCGACCGCCTCGTAGCTGGTTCGGGCTTTCTCAAACTGGGTCTGGGTCCATTCCAACTCCTGGCAGATTTCTTCGAGGATCGTGAAGACCTGCGCCCGCCGCTGAATGGCGGTATCGGTGAGGGGGTGCGAGAAGATCTGGTTCATGCCGCGTTCCGTTCGAGTTGATGCACGGGCACGAACGGCTCGGCAGGTTGCTGGAAGAAGATGGGGGTCAGGGTGGGGCTCGCGTGCCGAGCGCTCGAGGCGCCAAGCCCCTTGAGCCTCTGGATCTTGGTGGTGTCGTCGAGGGAAAAGAAACCCTGAGGCACGCTCGGCGAATACCGGTGAACAGCCGTCCGGTCGTGCGGATCGCCTGTCAGATGACGGGCAATGCCGAGCGCTCCGCGGGATTGCCCGTCCATGAAAAGACTGAGGGCCTTCAGCCCGAGACCGGCCTTGCCGGGAGATTCAGGCAACATGTAGACCTCGTCGACACAGCCAAGGCTCAGAATGTGCAGGTCCTTCGGAGACCAGCCGAGCATCGAGATCGCTTCGACGGTCGCGACGCCCACCGGATTGTTGCACCAGGTGCCGCCATCGAGGAGTCCGACATCATCCACCGTCTTGTGGCGCGCAAAATAGGTCGGTGCGGCCGACGTCGCCATCGCCGCGTCGAGGGCAGGCTTCCGGTAATCCTTGGTAAGCCGTGGATGATGCGACGTCTTGTAGATGTAGACGCTGCGCTGATCGGCATCCCAGGCCGGGATCAGCAACCGGGTCTCCGCTTCGCCGATGAGCTTGTCACCGATGACGGCGCGGAGCTCGTCCCGAAGCGTGGATGCCTCGTGCTTGGGCTTGACCAGGTGACGCAGGGCGGCACGCGCGTCCCGGGCCTTTCGCCCCAGCCAACTCTTGTCCCCCGCTTGCCCGAAGATCGTTGGCCCGCGGTTTTCGTAGAGTTCTAGAAGGGTCTTTGCCGGGATGCCGAGGGCGAGGCCGACCGCGAGAATACCCCCGGTTGACGTTCCCGCAATCAGGTCGAAGTAGCGGCCAATCGGTTCATCAAGGTCTTCTTCCAAACCCGCCAGAAAGGCCGCGGGTTGCGTGCCTTTGATGCCACCGCCATCGATGCACAGGATACGTCTCATAATTCACTTAGCCTTCCGGGGGATAGGGGTCTTTGCCGTAGGTGTTGCGCTCGCGGATGCGACCGTTGGTTCCGTGGATCAGCATTTCCGAGCCCTGATTGCGGGCGATGTCCCGCGCCTGGGTGATTGCGGCTTGCTGCGTCGGGTGGATGGCCGTTGCCTTCGAATTGCCGGCGCCTTTCACGGCCCAACCGTCTTTGTGGGGAACAACATGCTGATTTTTCTTGGTCATTTTAATCTCCAAGTGCCTTTTTTCCTTGACGATTCGTCAATCTTGTGTTGATATATACAGTATTAAATGTCGTTTATCAACCGACGTTTTACGGGAGCAGACCATGTTTGGACAACGGTTGCGATTGGCCCGCAAGAAGGCGGGCTTGTCGATGCAGGGGCTTGCCGACCGCACCTCACCAAGGATCACCGCACAGGCCATTAGCAAATACGAGGCGGACAAGATGAACCCGTCCTCCTCGGTCCTCGTCGGACTGAGCAAGGCGCTTGGCGTGTCACTCGATTTCCTGATGGGAGGCCAGGTCGAGGAACTCGTCGGCATCGAATTTCGCAAGCACTCCAGCACCTCTGCGAGCGATCGCGCTCATGCGGAAGCCATCGTCATAGAAATGCTAGAGGACTACTTGGCGATCGAGGACATTCTCGAGATCGCGCCGCCGGGTGACCCATTCGGCGATCTGGTGACCGATGTCGTCGCGAGGTACGAAGATCTGGACGTGCTCGCGCGCAAGCTGCGAAAGCACTGGAAGCTTGGCAACGACCCTATTCCCAGCATGTCGCGGCTGCTCGAGGACAAGGGCATAAAGGTCATCGAAGCCGATTTCGCCGAGCGCTTCGATGGGCTGGCCTGCGAGGTACGTCGCAGTGAAGGCCGCAGTTCCACCGATGTCGTCGTGGTTTCAAGCCGCACCAATGTCGAGCGCAGGCGGTTCAATCTGGCCCATGAACTCGCGCACCGTGTCATTCGGGCGACCGGAAACTCGGCGGTCAAACTCGAGAAGGCGATGAACCGTTTTGCCGGTGCGTTCCTGATACCAACCGATCATTTGATCGAAGAGGCCGGTCCCTCGCGCAGTGGCATGACCTACATGGAGATCATGCGGCTGAAGCGGCTCTATGGCGTGTCGGCAGCAGCGATGCTGATGCGCCTCGGACAGGTTGGCATCCTGCCCCAGTCGATGATCGACTACGCGTTCCGGACCTACGCACGGCGCTGGCGCACCAGCGAGCCGGACGAGATACGGGATGATGAGGGGTTCGGCGCTTTCGAGCATCCGCAGCGTTTTGAACGCCTGGTCTGGCGTGCGCTAGGAGAAGAACTGATCTCGCCGGTGCGCGCCGCTCAGATGCTGCACCTCTCGCTGCCCACCGTTGAAGAGAACATCAGAGGATAGTCCGTCTCGTGGCCCGCGTGATCGTCAACGACGCCAGCTGTTTGATCGATCTTCGGAAGGGTCGGTTGTTGCACGTCCTGTGCGCCCTACCCTACGAGTTCATCGTACCGCTTCCCGTGCGCGCGAGCGAGATCCTGGATTTCACACCTCAGGAATGGGCGCTCCTCGACGGAAGCGGCATGGCGACGTATGACCTGCCGCCGGCCCAAGTCGGCCAGGCATTCGAATTCAGGAAGCGGCACGGGCGTCTGTCGGCGAACGATTGCTTTTGTCTCGTGACGGCACAGGTGCATGCGGAAGCTATTTTGCTCACCGGAGACCGTCTGCTGCGGCGCGTCGCCGAGGACAACGGGATCGCCGCGCATGGCGTTCTATGGGTGGTCGACCAACTACTGAGGGACAGCCTTTGTGACCCCAAGTTGCTTGAAACGGCATTGAGGCTTTGGCGGGACGACAAGGCGGTCTTTTTGCCAAATCAACTCATCGATAACCTGCTGCGTCGGGTGCGATAGCGGCGGCATGGCGTTCCACCTGATGGTGACGACGCGGATCAAGTACCGCCAAGAAACCTCCATCTCCTGAGCAGCAGGAAGGACAGGTCATGGATATTCAACCTCTACAAGCCGCAGCCAAGCACCATCTTCGGACGCATCGGCATCGACGACGTTTTCAGGGCCGGCAAAGAGCACGACATTGGCGGCCGTAGACCCCAAAGCCGAAACGTAGCGGATGCCGTGGGGGCTTCCTGCAGAGAATGACCAGTCCCTGAAGAACTCAGTAACGATCTGCGTCGGGATGTAGTCGACATTCACACGATTGTCCTGCTCGACCGGCTCCGCCATCTCGCGAGTCAGTTGGTGCAGAAACGACAGGCCCTGACGAACCCGCCGAGGCGCACTCGAAAAGAACCCCGGAATCCGTGGAAGCTCGGCAAGGTCGACCAGGATGATCGGCATCTCGGTTTGGAAGCGCGCCAATACAGGCTCCTTCGCGCGAGCCTCGGCGATTGCAGAGGGACCATCTTCAGCCCCGTAGAACATTGGGATCCCCGGCGGGTTCATTCGGTTTGACTGCAGACAGATGCGGGCGGGTGGCGGGCCAAGGGCGGCAGCCGTAGGTTCGAATGGCGGCACGGTTTGGTTCCGCACGCGATAGTAGGATTGCCCAACAGGCACCGAGCGCACCAATCCGAGTTCATCGATGAGCTCTGCGAGTTCGACAAGAAACATTCCAGCAGAGCGTTCATCCGGGTGCGACACATCGCTTGCGCCGACAGAGTGAAAAAAGAACCTTCTCTCCGACATCGTGATGCGCCGAAAATCGCGCCAGCTATACGTCATGCTGTCGTCGAATTCGAGGGAAAGCCAGTCGTACTCGCACCAGACGTCGTCCTCGATCTCGCAGAGCAGATCGTCCATCAGCCGGTCATGATCTCGAGCTTCGATAGTCAGACCAATCTCGTCGAAGAGCAGTTCTTGCGTATCCCAATGCGACCCCAGGTAACCACCTTCACGGGAATTGTAGGGCAACTGGTCGACCGCGGTGCCGTAGAATGTTCCCATCCTGCGCTCGATGAACTCCGCGATTACTTCAAGGGGCAAAACCTTCCGGCGACGTGCGTGGCAATAGCTGCACCGACCGGGGTCCCCATCATTCCGGATGACGTCCTTGAGATCTTCGTCGCCAAAGCACTTTGTGCAGACGTATCTGTCGGAAATGCTGTCCTGTCGGAAGTTGGCGGGGTCGATGCGGCTCATGCTGTAAGGTATCAAAGGATTGGGGGATCGATAAACTCTGGCTGTAGGTATCTGTCTCGCTACATGGGTTCAACAACATCCGGAAGCTGGAATGCCAGATCGAGTCGCTCCAGAATCCGGGCAGCCAGGGCCTCGGTCGCCGCCCAGCTTGGTGTATAGCTATCCGGCGTCAGGCAAAGCGTAAGAACTCTGATCGTGCCACGATCCATCGCATCCTTGAGGCCTGAAGCGACGGCATCAATGTAGTCATCGGAGACCATCATGCGAATGTCAGACTCAAACTGGCAGTAGAAGTAATCCAGGTCGATGTTGACGATCCATGGCGCTTCCCTTTCGGCAAGCCAATACGAGAGGTTCTCGGGTAGTTCCCATGGCGAACTGTACATCGGATGGCCGAAGTTCGGTGAGTCCCCATCTTCATGGGTTAGGCATCGGAATGTCGTGAGGCTGTCCCCGAACTCCCGCAGGTAGATGGAGAGATAGTTGTCCCAGCGGATGACAGAACAATCGAAGCCGTCGCTCCGGTAGGTCTTTCCGAGGTAAGCGTCGATCCCAGCCGCCCAACTTGGCAAATGTTTAAGCCATTCATCCAAACGGCTCTGAAGTGCGTCGGGATGACGGTCGATGTGTATGAGGGAATGGGATGCGGTGAGATCGAGTTCCTGCAGCCAGCACCACAGGGCTGCACGATGATTGTCCATCACGTAGACATTGCCTGCTCTACAGAGAAAGTTCTGTTCGACGGACCCTGAATGGTTTCGTCCCTTGAAGGGGACGATCCACTCCCATTCGGTTGTCATTCGTGTTCGCCTTTCAATGCTACTCAACCCTCATTTCTTTAGAGTTCCAGTTCTGGCAGGTCACGCAAGCTTTCCAGATCAAACGTCACCAGGAAGGTCTCCGTGGTCACGAAGGTATGCGGCGCACCGGGTCGCGGCGAGCGCGGTCCGCTCGCGATCAGGTCCTTGTAGCGCAGCCGGGCCAGCAGATCGCGGCTCACCTCCTTGCCGAAGATGTCGGCCAGACCCGCCCGGTCGATCGGCTGGTGATAGGCGATGGCGCAGAGCACCCCCATTTCCATCTCGGTGAAGGAGAGCGGCTGGTCACCCAGATCGGCGGCGGCCTTGATGGCATCAGAGAACTGGGACTTGGTCCGGAACATCCAGCCGCCGGCCACCTGAGCCAGCTCGTAGGGCCGCCCTGTCAGCTCCGCCTGGATGTCGTCGATCAGCATCTCGACCGAAGCCCCCTGCCCCACCACGCGCGCCAGGTCCTCACGGCCGACCGGCGAGGCACTCGCAAAGAGCACCGCCTCGATCCGGCCCATCCACTCGCGCCAGCGCAGCTCCTGTGGCAGGTCGTCGAGCTCCCGGTCAAAGACGGCGCCGCCTTCCTCCACCGGTTTCCGCTTTCTGGTCGCGACATTCATGATGCGATCCCATAAAGCCGGAAGGTCGGTCGCCCGGTCAACTCCTGCGCCACGCCCAGCTCGACCAGACGGTCGCAGAACCGTCGCGCCGCGCGGTCGGACATCGGAATGTTGGTGCCACGGATGCGCGGCGACAACATCGAGGCCGGGGCCACGGCATCCTCGGTCAGGAACAGGTCGACCGCGGCCTCCGACCCTTTGGCCCGCAGCTTCGGGGCGACGACCCGAAGCGCCTCGGCGCGGCAGGCGAGGCCCCGCGCCAACCGGATCGTCTTTTCGATGGACTCGAGGATCCGCACCTGGACTGCGAGCTCAGCCCCCTGCCCGTTCGAGGTCAGGTTCCGCAGCGCCGCCTTCGTCAGCCGCCGCGCAGAAATCGGCAACACCGTCTTCCAGTTCAGCAGGCGCGCCAGGACGATGTCTGAAAGCAGGCAGGCGACCCGCTCCGCCCGATCGTCGGCATGGAGCACGTCTCGCAGAACGGCCCCGCTGCCCGCCAACGGCCCATGCGTACGGGCGCGCTCCAATCCCGCATCAAGCCAGACGCCCGCCTCGCCCGCGTACTCTGCGCCAACCAGGTCGGCAATCTCGTCAGTTTCGCCCGCTCGCGGGCGCACGGTGTCTCTCCAGAACGCCAGCAGATCGCCATCGGGTCCCCTTGCCTCGCCCGGCGGCGTCAGATGATAGGCGTCGCGGATATCCGCCTCTCGCGCCAGCCGTCCTTCCAGTTTCGACGTCGCCGTCGCAGCGCTGAGCGCTAGCCGGTTGGCCAGCAGTCTGACCGGCACGCCAAACTTGGGATCGCCGATCAGCTGATCGAGCACTGTTAGTGCAGCGCCCGACCGAAAGGCCACAGTTTCAGGGGTTTTCGCACGCCCGGAGGTGACCCAACCGGGCAACTGCGGTAGCGTGTGAGGGTCGTGGGAGATCGGGGCGGGCTGGTATGTCATGCCACAAGGATATCCCGTCACGGCGCTTTCGTCCACAATATACGGTATAAACCGCCCCACCTTGCTGCTCTCCGCTATGTCCAATAAGTTTGCATTATCGGACACCAAAGAATATGCTCAGCGACATGTCAGAAAACAACGAGAAATCGATCTCAAAGCCGCCAAATGGGCCTTCGGTCAGCGAGAACAACGAGAGAGATCATCCCAGCAGCGAGGCTTTGAGCCTTCCTTCCTTTGTGGCTGGTTCAGGCACGCTCGATCGGCTGGTGGATACCGCGCGCGACTATGCGCGCGCCGCGGCCTCGGACAATACGCTGAAGGCCTATGCGAAAGACTGGGCGCATTTCGCGCGCTGGTGCCGGATGAAGGGCGCGGAGACTCTGCCCCCGTCGCCCGAAATGATCGGGCTCTACCTTGCGGACCTGGCGTCCGGAGCGGGCCCCTCCCCTGCCCTATCGGTCAGCACCATCGACCGCCGCCTGTCGGGCCTCGCCTGGAACTATGCGCAGCGCGGCTTTGCCCTCGATCGCAAGAACCGCCATATCGCCACCGTGCTGGCCGGGATCAAACGCAAACACGCCCGTCCGCCGGTGCAAAAGGAAGCGATCCTGGCCGATGACATCCTTGCGATGGTGGCCACCCTGCCTTTTGACCTGCGCGGCCTCAGGGATCGCGCGATCCTGCTGCTGGGCTACGCCGGCGGCCTTCGTCGCTCGGAAATCGTCAGCCTCGATGTCCACAAGGACGACACGCCGGACTCGGGCGGCTGGGTTGAAGTGTTCGACAAGGGCACCCTGCTCACCCTCAATGCCAAGACCGGCTGGCGCGAGGTCGAGATCGGCCGCGGCTCCAAGGATCAGACCTGCCCTGTCCATGCGCTCGAACAATGGCTGCACTTCGCCAAGATCGACTTTGGCCCAATCTTTGTCGGCACCTCGCGGGACGGCAAGAAGGCGCTGGAGACACGCCTCAACGACAAACACGTCGCGCGCCTGATCAAGCGCACCGTGCTCGACGCCGGCATCCGGTCGGACCTGCCTGAGAAAGACCGCCTGGCGCTGTTCTCCGGCCATTCGTTGCGCGCCGGTCTCGCCAGCTCCGCCGAAGTCGACGAGCGCTACGTCCAGAAACACCTCGGCCACGCTTCCGCCGAGATGACCCGCCGCTATCAGCGCCGCCGGGACCGGTTCCGGGTGAACCTGACCAAAGCCGCCGGTCTCTGAGCCCCTGCCCTATCACGCCGCCTGCCCACTGAGCCTACCATAGAAGCTGCGCTCGAGATGCAGCTCCCCTGCCCCGGCCTTCTCGACCATGCCCCGCAGATAGCCGCCCGGCGAGGCAACCTCGCCCGCACTGTGCTTCTCGAAGACGAGGGCAAACGCGGCCGTGGCCACCTGGGTGCCCATTCGGTCCTGCGCCACGTTCCAGGCATGCTCAGAGATCCCGATCATCGGCCTGAGTTGACCGGCAACCCGGTGCAGATCGCCCCAATCTTTCAGGAATCCACCCAAATTCCGCGCCCAGGATGCGAATTCCGGACAGGCCTGCATGATTGTCGGCAGATCGAGCGCTGTCCGCTTCTTGCGTACCTCGGCAACCCAGTCTTCCAGCTCCCTATCAACCCGCTCTTCGGGTTGGGCATTAGGCACCACACCCGCCGCTTCCTCTTTTTCAGAGGAATTACTAGTTACAGGATTAAGTTGGTTTGTAATTAGTATATGAGGTTCAGAAATGACCTCCCTGGGGTTCATTTCTTGAGTCTTCTTCGTGACTTGGGCGTGTTTATCATCGGTGTTTTCCACAGGTTTTGTCGCAACAGTCGCCTTAAGATAAGCCGCCTCGACCCGTTCTTGGAGTTCCTTGAACCATGCCAATAGCCGCTCCAACTGCTCTGAAGCTTCATGACGGCGCGGAAGTCGTTCCAGAAGCTCCTCAAAAAGCCCCGTGAATTGCCTCCAGGGCCCACGCAGAGCGCTGCTGAGAGCTGCCTCGATCCGGGCTCGGATCATCCGGCGCGCCACAGTGATCTGGCGCTTCAGGCGTAGGCAGAGCTCGCGTTCAGCCTGCAACTCAGCATGAAGCTCCTCGAACTCCTCGACACGGGCTGAGAGCGGCGACAGATCGAAGCCATAGGCCTCGACGATGCGGCCATCGACGTCTCTGCGGCCCCACCGCTTGCCATTGGGGCTATCCTGGAAGGAGATCACGCCGATCTCAGCAAGGCGCCGCGCGTGGCGCTTGAGGGCAGACAGCGAAAAACCCGTTTGCTCCATCAGATAGGCGTTCGACGCCCAGACGATCGGACGCTGCCCCTCCTCCCAGTCCTGGGCCTGGGTAAAGGCCCCGAGCGTGTCGAGGAGCAACATGTCTCCGGCCTTCAAGCCGATATGTGCCCCCACGCGCTTAAGTGCCACGAATGCCCGTGTTTTGGGTACTGCTACCCGTTCACCGGCTTGGGCAAGTTGCTCAGCAACCCCAAGACCCGGTGTCGGCTTGCGCCAACCTGTATGTTTCATGCCTGTATCTCACCTCCGTTTATGTGGAGGCAAAAGAAAGCCGTTCGCTCAGGAGCGTTCGTCGTTGACAGTGAATCCTGCGAGACTTATCTTGAAGGTGACCAAACCATTAAGATCAGCTCTCAGGCCACACCGCTTGGGGGCTTTTCTTTTGCCTTTATTTCGATTGTCGTTCCTTTTTGCTCCTTGCCTCGTCGTTCTGGAGGATATGTCGCTGACATTGTCGTCAGTCGGTTTCCTTCCCCGAACCTTCGGCGCTCAAGTAGTCGGCGACTAAATCTCCGAGCTTCTCGAGACGCTCTTGGTCTATCGGCACACCTGCAACCTTGATGGATAGGTTTCCATCGACTGAAGTCGCCGAAAGATTTCGGTTGCCCACCTTGCGTTTGACCGTGAGCTTTCTGGGCTTTGCCTTCGGTTTGAGCTTGGGTTTGTTCACCCTCTCCAAGCTCGCTAAGGCTCCCTGCAAATCACGAAAGCTCATGTCGTAGACATTCTTGAACGCGTTCAAGATCTGATCCTGCGCAGCGAAAACAGACCTCGCTCGTGAGACTAGGCTCTCATGCACGCCAATTTTCTTTGCGAAGGCCACAGCTGTCAGCTTGTCTGCCCCAGAAGCCAACGTTTCATACATTTCACCAATCGAAACCAAACGCTCAAATGGGCTAAGATTCTCGCGCTCCTCATTCTCGCGGAACCGCAGAAACAACATCTCAAACTTGCTGTTCTCGGCGTTTCGCGCTTCCGGCGAAGCGAGGATTGCACGAAGAGGTAAACCCAACTCCGACGCGGCCGCCAGTCGGCGGCGTCCTGTAAGCATGACAAATGGAACACCAGTGACGTTCGACGGCTCCAACGGATCCGGCTCCCAATCCGGATCCTCGGGCCACACCAGAATGGGTGTGTCCTGCCCGTTCGAGGCAATGCTGTTTACCAGAGACCTGAATGCTTCCTGGGACATCCAGTCTTGACGGCGGTCTGTCCCCATCGGATCTGATATCTGGTCTGGCGACAGGCTTATTTCGTGGCGGCCGTTTAAGATATCCGAACAAAGCTCAGCTCTGCTTCGCTCCACAGCGGCTTGCGATTGCGCAAGCGCCCCTGATTTCCAAGCACTGCCGGCCCCCTTGAAAGGAGTAGAAACAGCGTCGCCCGTTTCTGCCCGGCCTTCGGGACCGGGCGTGCGCTCCTTGGATGTGTCGGGACTAGTAGCCTTGCTGACCAGCGACCTTGGAATACTGCGTTTCATGCTTCACCCTCGCCGTCATCTTCATAGAACTCGTCCATCCATGTATTGGCATAACCGCGTTCGAAGCCCGGCCAGAGTCGCGATACTATGGCGTCGTTAACCGCATCGGCATTCGTGATGAACCGGTTGATCCCCTTGCGTTTTCCCGGCGTGTCCGGCTCATATTCGTATACGGATTGATAGACGTCCGACGCATTCGAGATTGCGTCGGAACGCAGATAAAACACCGGCAGAATTTCCGTGGGGCAGTGTTCCAGCAGGTTTCCGATGTGGTTTAGATCCTGCGCATTGGATCGTTGGACGATCGTCGGCAACAGCATGTTGGCACCAGTTCCTATTTCGATCCGTTCATGGGCCAGAATATGCTGAAGCATCCCCAGCAGGCCGGTCACAAAGGTCGACAGCGTTGCGATGTCAAACCCCTTCATGGTTTGCGGGATGACCAGCGAAGTCGACGCAATCACGTTATTCAGCTGGAAAAGTGTCAACGCAGGCTGATAGTCGATGATGATGACATCGAGGGTCTCGGTCAGCGCAGCGTTCAGTCGCTGCTGATCGACCTTGCCCTCGACTACCAATTCGTTGGGCAGCGTTTTTGGCGGGTGGCCCGCTTTCCAGCGATCAAGGGCATCGCGCAGGTAGCGATAGAAGCTCTTTCCGGCGGGGGCCTCTCGCACAAGGCGCGCAATCTGGATCTCTCCCTCAGACGTTTCGCCATGTGCCGGCAGCAGACGCAGCCCCGGCCAGGAGGTCTTTAGAAAGAAGCTGTCGAGCGTCTGCGCATCGTGATCAGTGTATGGCGCATCTTCCGACTGGAAGAGGCCGGCAAAGTCCACCATGGAGGCGGTGTTTTCGTCGGGCATCTGGGGAAGACCTTCACCCCCGACAAAGTAGAGCGTTATCGTGCTTTGCGGGTCTGCATCCATGACACCAACGCGCATGCCGTAATGCAAGCTGAGATACTGCGCAAAATGCGCGGCGCTCAGGCTCTTAGCCGTGCCCCCTTTCTGGCTGGCAAACGAGATGACGGGTAAGGGGGCGTCGGGTTTGCGCCAGGCTAGGTAGTCGTAGGGCCGCTTTGCCGAGGCCGCCAGAAGGGCCCGCATGTGCATCAATTCGGAAAGCGTGAAAACACGCTCTCTTCCAACATATTCGCCCGCGGGAAAGTCGTCGCTCGAATTGGCGAACTTGGTTAGATACTGAATACTGACGTTCATAAACCTTGCGCACTGGCGCATTGACCACGTGCGCTTGATGCGCTGACGCAAGGTGAGTTCCTTGTTCACTGCCACCATCGTGCGCTCAAGCCCACGTGACAGGTCCGTCAAAAACTGTTCTAGACTACCGCTCATTCCTAAGCCCTGACTTCGGTTGGGTCCGAGTTCGACTCGATTCTGCTTCTATGGTAGCACGGTTTTGGAGGAAAAATAAAGATACCACGCGCCTATGAGTTTCAGGCGCTTATTTAGAAGCTCCACCACCCCTAAAACTCCAATCTTGAACGCGTTCAAGATTGGAGTCTTGATGGGCCGGTCGGTGGAGAACCGACCGGCCTTAGCCGTCACGCGGCGTCTTTGGGACCCCAGGGGATGACGGCCTGCAGGGACAGATCGTCCTGGTTCGCGGCCTTGCCGAGGTTGGCGTTGAAGCCGTGGTCGCGGATGGTCAGCGTGTAGTAGT